>NZ_JBBKBL010000001.1:0-585672 GCF_037892645.1 Coprococcus sp. HCN-4056
TTTGCTGCATCCGTTTCATTCTCAGCTATTGTATAATCTCCAATTGGAAGATCCTTGATCGTTACTTCTCCATTTGCCGGTACTTCGATATATACCTGAGAAGTACTTTCTTTGCTGTCCTTATCGTAATACTTGTTTGTTGCCTTATTTTTTACTGAAACCTTATAGACTGTTCCCGCTGTTGGTGTATAATCACCGCTTACTATCTTTTCAAGCTTCAGATCGCCCTTCTGTGGTGCAGTTGAATTGTCAAATCCTAAGGCACTTGCAGAATAAGTTCCTGCAATCGGCGTACCATCCGATTTATATTTCTTAACTGACACATTCTTCGTATAAATACCCTGGGCTGCATTTGCATCAACATCAAGAGATATAATATAGAAAGAAGTGTCGTAAGTCATTCCATCGACAGAGCCCTTCTGCTCTGACACCTTATAATAGAAGGTCTTTCCTATATCTGCTGTTGTATATTGAATCTCACCAAAGCTTCCGGCACCGGTCGTTTTGCTGGAGGTGGTCTGTCTGTTGACACCGCCTGATTTTCCACTGTATACTACTTTTCCGTCCGCCATACTTGGAGCATTGATCTCCATCAGATCAAATGTAAATTCTTCATAGCTCTGCAGAGAATCTATATCTCCATCTACCGTTTTCTCTACTGTAAAGCTGCCCGGCTTGTTCTCATAATACAGATATCCGCTGTTAAACCGCTGATCAACCCAGCTTGGAGCTACGACATCACTGCTACTCTTGCTGACCATGAAGTAATATGGCTCCTTCTGAACAGAGAAACCATCATCCGCCGTCTTTTCATACAATGCAAATACCTGATCATATGGAAGTCTGTTGATTTCCTTAGTTCCATCTGCGCCTAATGAGATATTACTCATAACCGGAGCAGGCTCAATATCTTTTATCCATTCGCCTGCAGCATTTGTCTTACATTTATATAATGCAAATACTGAACCATTTAACATCTGCATCTGATTGTTGCCATTTGTCCAATATTTATATAATGTAATAGAACCATATATTGATTCTACGCCCGCATGTGGCTCCTGAACAGTTGTTGAAATAGTTGAACTTGTTGATCCCTTTGAGCCTGTGTAACCTGTAAGGCTGAAGCTGTTTGATGCATTTGATGCATCCAGCTTTCCTCCAACCACCTGATTCACTTCTGCACGGTATACAAGCTTTAATGCTTTGCCATCCGGCAGATTCATCTTTACTGTTCTGCTTCCTGCATCATAGGAGTATGCACAGTTTGATGTGATATCTGTCCAGTTGGAAGCATCCTTTTCCGGATTACCGTCTCCATTATATGCATAGACATGGAGAGAGTCTGCCTGGAACAACAAGGCACTTCCCATTGTATCTTCTGCATGGATCGTACCTCCATTTGCAAGCTTAGCCGCATTTGTATTGACATATACGGTATATTCTACAACCTGATCTTTGACAGATGTTAATTCGCCGTTGTTCTTCTTCTGTTCCAGAATATATACACCTGACTTCTTGACTGTATCTCCAGGTGTGATCGTATTTGTTGTGGAGCTGCTTCCCTTGGATTCTCCGTTGTAGGAAACCTCTGCATTATTTGTAACATTGATCGATGCTCCATTCTTAACATAATCTGTTAATATATCATCTGCTACCGATGCAGAATATGTAATCTCTGCCACATACTTGGTAAATGAAGTATTCGATGCTACATCTGCTATACCATCCAATATCTGCTGTGTAACAGGGATCGAGTATGTGATCGTATGTCCGCTGATGCTTCCCGTGATGGCTGCTGCACTGCCATCTGCCTGTGAATACCACTGGTTTGCCCATTTTTTCAGCTGCAGCTCAGCATCATCATTAAACTGCAGCGTATCAGGCAACGTATCAGTAACTGTGATCACATCGCCAACCTTCAGATCATCGGAAATCTCAGATAAATTAATAGATAACGAATAATCGATCGTATTCAGTTTTGTTGTGCTGACCGTTCCTGTCTTATCCAGACTATTTGTATATTTATAATTTGCTTCTGCATCCGCAGAGAACTTTGTATCATTCTTATCCTTATAAGTCAGATTTGCATGGTTAATAAAATTTGCCCCATCTGTAAGATTTTCCGGCTTGGTAATAATTGTAACCTCTATAACCTGTCCCTTCTTTGATGCGATATACGCATCATCAAATCGGAACTGGATACCCCACTGATCTGCTTTCGTGACAGAAGCTACAATTCCATTTCCGGCTACCAGAGAACCATTGTTGATGACATTTGTTCCCTCAATATCCACATTAGACACAAATGACTGCCAGCTTCCATTTGATTTATCGGATTCATTTAATGACACTTCTGTGATCGTATCTGATGCAGGTATATTGATCGATATCTTCCATGTTAATGTACCATCTGCATTTGCTTTTACAAATTCCTTATCCAGAATACCCTTGCCATCTGTCTGCATGGTACCGGTCTTTTTATATTTCGTTCCATCAAAATCTACATCTACATCATTTGTAAGCACTGTCGGAAGTGCAGAATCCAAGGCAGTATCTGCTACATCCGTTGTATATGTGAATTTGTATGTATCACCATTCTTGGTAAAGTCACTAAGCTTCAGATCAGCAAGGCTTACCCCTGCCGGAAGACCGGAAGCTGTAAGATACTGTCCTAATGTATCCTTGATCGCTACGTTATTAATATCAAAGGTTGGATCCTTTGTCAGATCTCCCAACTGAAGCTCAACTGTCCATGTGATCGATGTCTTCTTGCCGGATGCATCCGTGTTCCAGGTTCCGTTCTTGGACAACGATGGTTTTCTGATATTAAGCCCTGTTGTAACACTGCCTGTATCCTTGTCATTGTCCTTATTCGTCTTATATTTTACTGAGAACTTATTGTCGAAGATATTCACATCACCTTCCGCAAATGCCTGCTTTACATCTGCTGCACTGACTGTTACATCATAGATGATCTTCGCTGTTTTTGCTGATTCATCCTTCGAATCAAGAACCATGCCTGACATTGCTGCCTGTGCATCTGACCAGCTTGTGTAACCGGTTCCGTTTACCTGTATATTTGATATATTCGTAAGCGCAGAACCCATCGTCTCTGTTGCATCCCCAAGCGTAACCTTGCCATTATATGCTGTGACCGTTACTTCATAGGACTGTGTGATAGAACCATCCGGATTCCATGTTACAGTACCCTTGCTCTTGTTGGAGCCTGCATAGCTTTCTGACTCATTCAGATCAACATTGACCGTAAAGCTGGCATCTCCGATCTTGATCGTTCCTTTATTCTCTGTATCCAGATCAGTATCTGCAAAATCAACAGAGCCATCAATATTTGCCCATCCATTGATCTCACTTTCATCCAGGAATTCATCTTTTAATGTAATATAACATTTTCCGTCCTGAATATACCAGGTACCAACATCAACACCGGTTTCATCATACAATTCTGTTTCTGCATAATCATTAATCGTAATTCCCTGTGCTGCCAGATCTACATTAAAACTCTTAAGTCTGGAATTATTTGCGATTGCCCATTTGAATGAAACTCCAACCTTATCACCATTCTTAACATTGGAATCGTCTGAAACCGTAGTTCCATTCACCTTGATCGTGAAATCACTAAGCGTCAAGCCATCCGGATTTGCCAAGGGCGTGATTCCTTTCTCACTTTCCTCCGCATCCGATGCCGTTGCTGGCTGTGCACTGTTTCCAGCTTTTGCACTGGTACTTCCAAGACCTGCTCCACCACTGATTGGTGAACAAACTGAGAAGACCATGAGCAATGCCAGTAAAAGCGCAACTACTTTTTTGCTTTTCCTTCCCATTCTCTTTACCTCCATTTGTTGTTCTTGTTCACTTTTTCTTTGTTGTTCTTTGCTCTTTTGTTGCTTCCTTCAGATATATTATTATACGCACCTCTTTAATTTTGAGCGCAGAAAACTACTATACCTGAATATAGATACTTAATATTATACACAACCGGATCTTCATTTCAATATATTTTCGCCTTAATTCTTTATAAATATAAACAGGAATCCCATATTTCGTTTATTCCGTAAAGAAACGCTCTCTTCGCATAACAAATTTCTGAAGTTTTTTACTTTATAAGACAAACTTTCCTATAAAGTAAAAAGAGCCGCTCCCCATAATCGGGAACGGCTCCTGTATTGTTGTCACATTTTCTATCTCTGTTGCTGCAGATATTCTGCAACTCGTCTGACTGAATTACCATCGCAGTCAGCAAATACATCTTTTCTAAATACTTCCAGCTTCTGATAATCATATGATTCAATCTGTCGGATCTCATTCACCAGATCTTCTGCAGACTTCACGATCGGACAGAACATTTCATTTGCAAATTCTTCTGCTGTCATCTGAATGCTGTCTTTTTCTATAAATGTCTCATAATCATATGCAGATGAATACATCGGTTTTCCAAGCAGCACACTCTCAAAGAATAAAGCACTGTAATCTCCTACGATCACATCGGCTGCCATCAGCAGTCTTCGTGCCGGAATCTCTTTTTCGAGCACCTTGCAGAAACCAGGGATCTCGTACTGTTTCAGGTTCTTTTCCTTCTGAACTGCCTGATCAAAATGAAGCACAACCATGTACTTATCCTGAAGCGCTGTCTGCATTTTGCTCAGAGAAAGCATCGCCGTCTTTCTGGTTTCTTTATCTTTTCTCCAGCTTGGCATATACAGAATGATCTTACGTCCATTCAGTTCCGGTATCAACTTCATAAGTGCATTTCTGGATTCCTCTATCAGCTTCTGGTCAAAATACTGATCCGTATTGCAGCTTCCCTTCAGTCCACAATAAACATTTCCATTTCCGGAATAGGTCTTACGGAACAGATCTTCCTGTCCTTCAGACGGAATCTGAAGCACCGAAACCGGATTCTGTGCAGCAAGATGCGCACCCTTTCTCTTCCACCTGATCTCATCAACAGCCTGAAGTTCTTTCTTATATAATGAAAATGCAAGCTCCGGCAACATAATCTGCTCTGTTTTCTCCCGAAGTTCACAGCGACACAGGATCGAAACAGGTTTTGAAGTCACAATATATCTTGCTGTTGCAAGCTCCCTTGCTAATAGCAGAAGATCCTTCTTTTTCTGATCCAGCATTAATACCTTACAGGAGATCTTCTGTTCCTTCAGATATTCCTTCAACTGGAACAATGGATCATTCTTTGTGAGTGCTCTTTCAGATAACAGAACGATCTGATCTACAATATCCGTTTCCGGAACGACCAGCTCATATGCCTCTGCAAATTCATCCGCAACCTTCTTCAGCTCCTGATATTTCTCATAAAATTCTTTATTCTTTTTCTGCTCATCCTTTGTAACCAGATTATCGTAATCCTTGTAATGTGCAAGCAGATAATCACGCACACGCTCCATGGAATGTCCGTCGCAGTTTGCAAACATCTTCTCCCGGAACTGATCCATCTTCTGATAATCATAGTGATCGATCTGCTTCAACTGATCCGCAAGCTCCTGTTCGGTTCTGACGATCGGGCAGAACAGGTTCTGATCAAATGCATTTGCATGCAGGGACATATTCAGCCCCTTGATGATCTTCTCATAATCATAGGCGGTCGAATATGCCGGCTTACGCAGAATCGTTGTCTCAAAGAAGGAATCTCTGTAATCACCTACGATCACATCACTTGCTACCATTAAGGCACGGATCGTCATACCATTGTTCTTGTTAATACATTTACTGAAGCCTTCTACTTCCAGTTCATTCTTAAATCCATTCTTGCTCTGGATCGCATTCAGGCTGACAACCACACAGTACTTATCACCGATCAGTTTGCTTAATGCCTGCATATTGAAGATTCTCGCCCATATGCTGCTGGAATTCACTCTACGAAGCGTTGGCATGTACAGGATAACCTTTCTGTCTGCTGTCTCCGGGAAAAGATCCTGCAGCTTCTGTTTTGCCTCACTGATGAAGTCCTTATCAAAATACATATCCGTACTGCAGTTTCCATACAGAACTTCCCGATCCATTTCCTTTGGCGAGAACTGCTTATCAAATTCCGCTCTCTGATGTTCCGATGGAACCTGAAGGATATCCGTATCATTATTCAGGACATAATCAAAATATTTCTGCTTCCATTTGAGGAAATAGCGAACCTCATACCCCTGATTATAAAGGTTAAATGCATTATCACGAAGCATGATCATATCTGTTCCCATTCTGAAGGATGTCCGGCAGAACAGGTGGATCGCTGCCGGAACAATAATGTATCTTGCAGATGCAACAATCGCTGCAATCTCTTCATCCGTCTTTTTGGTGTTACCCATACGAAGCAAAACAACCGAAAATTCCTTATGTGCTTTCATCATTTCTGCCATCTTGCCAAGATATCCGGATGTAAAATTCTTCGCATTTGTTACAAATACGATCTTGTTCTCAATACCGTATACATCCGATGCCTCGTCATATAATTCGGCAAATCGCTCTGCACGCTCCTTGATCTCTTCGTATTTCTCTTTGTATTTTCTGTTCTCTTCCAGTTCTCCTTCTGATAACAGTCTGCCGGAAGCATATCCATCACCCGGCATGATCTGGTACATCTCAAAATACCGTCTCTTTACTTCTTCCGAAGCACGGGTTACAGACATGGTGATACTCGTCGTAACACTTCCCATTCCACGGGTTTTCTCCTTCGACGCAAAGCTGTCTAACATCTTCATGGTAAATGGCGGTGCAAATTCACGCTTCTTACCATAGAGGGAAATCGAATCTACCAGCCCACCGATCTGCTCAGCAAATTCCTCATTTTCCAGATTATTTCTATAATAATTCAATGCAAATTCATACAGCATCCGGTCTGTATCTTCCGGTGTATGAAGTGGAAGCTTCGCATACTGATATGCAAATTCCGGAAGAAGTCTCTGCATGGAGTCAAACAGGCTCGTATCGTGTGGAACCGGAACAATGACCGGTTCTACCTTACCATCTACAACCTGGTATTTCTCAATACTCTTATATGGCATATTGGCAAAGATACCTTCCATAAAAAACTGTGCCGTATTATTGGTCGTGAAATTATATCGTACGGAATGACCAATCGTCGGAAGTACCGTTCTACTGTAATAGTAAGGTACATCCACTTCTTCCCCTACAATATCATGCCACAGTCTGACAAAGCAGTCCTGTGTATAACCTCTGCCCCAGTATTCCACAAAGGCAAATTTCTCTGTCCGGTCAATCTCCTGCTCCAGATATCTGCTGACAAGTACACGTTCTTCTGCTCCCTTTTTCATCAAATATTGATTATAGCTTTCAGACTTTTTAAATATGTCGATCAGACCATTTAATACTTTCTTATCTGTAAAATTAACTCCATCCAAAACAACCGCCGGGAAAAACTTACGGAACTGACGGTCCGTCAGATCCATTGCTTTTAACAGCTTGTCCTTAGAAGTGATATTTCCAAAACTGCCATATGGCTCCCAGAATTCACGGTCAACCTCATGGATAAAAGAAGGGATTCTCCATGTTCTTCTGGATGCATAGATGTATTTTGTCTTTACGTTAAGTCCCCGCGCCTCAATGATCGCATCTGCGATCCGTTTTAATGGATGTCCGTCACGGGAAATGAAATATAACGTCTGATATCCTCTTCTGATTGCATCCCGAAGCGCCCAGTCTACATATGGAACCATGCAGATCGTCACGAATGTGGATACAAATTCATCTCTTGTATATACTGCCTTTGCAGCCATTCTGGTCTGAAGTGCAGCCACCAGATAGGAATCATACGTTCCAAGCTGTTCTACCAACTGTGTCTGAATATCGGAAAATTCCGGTTTTGCAACCTGTCTTACTTCGATTCCAATCTTTCTTGGCGGATTGTGATCGGCAATCGGATTATCACCATAATGAACCCACTTCTTAAAATCATAATATGGTTCAAAACTTGCAAATACTTCAAAGAATAACTGCTGTGATACCTTCTGGACTCCATATTCACAGGACAGATACAGTGGCAGTTCTGTTAACATCGGCTCCGCTCTGCGGAGCATCTCAAGGATCACATCCTTCGGCAGATACATATCACTGACCAGAATAACCGTATCTTTCTGTGCCAGATATTTCTTAATCATATCGATCTGCTCCGGCAACGGGATTACATTGTCATATTCACATTCCAGCTCCCAAGCCTTTAGCTTCTGTACCTGCTCATCTGTCAGATTATATACGGATGCCATACGGGCAAAGATCTCATCAAACTGAATCTCAACCTTTTCTGATTCACGAAGTGCAATTGATTTATTATAATATTCTCTTACATTTGCTTCTGATGTTTTACGGATCGATGGATAATTCAGAACAAGCGCTCTTGGGAACCCTCCATCCTCCTGCATTTTTTCCTGTACATAGTAGAAGATGCCAACCGGATCGAGTACCTTTCTGGAAAACAGCGTATCAAAGATATCAAAGCTATACAGAGTTGGAAGCTCTACCTTCTCCGGTACAAATGCGATCGTGCTGTCAATGATCTTATCCATACTGTCTGAAGTAGAATACTCCCAGTACAGCTTACTGATCCGATCCAGACTATCGCTGATGTCGTCTTTCTCATATTCCGAAAGTGCCTGAACCAATTCATCAAAATTCTTACATTTTCGGCCCGGTGTAACCTCATCATAATCCATCGGGAAATCCAGATCGTCATTGTCAAAGTCAAACGCATACCGCAGGAAATGCTTGCAGCCTGCCGCAATAAAATCTGTAAATATAGAGGAATAATCCATGATACACAGATCGATCTTATCCAAGATCTCATAGAAATCATTGGTGTTATCCCAGAACAAAAGCCATTTACAATCTGCATATCTCTGCTTTGCCCAGAGGAAGCCCTGTTCCTTTTCAAGCAGCGGATGCATCTTAAATATCATCAACAGATGCTCTTTCTCACATACCTCTATGATACGGTCAATATCCGGAATTGCCTTGGAGAACAGCTCACCATCCGGATTATTCCGATACGTTGGTGTATATGCAACAATCTTGGTATCCTCCGGAAGCCCCTTCTGTCCGATCAGATCATGATCATATGTTTCAATCTTCTTATAATTCGCTTGATACAGGCATCTTGGATATCCGGCTCTTACGATCTGCTTCTCCGTTAATCCAAGCTCCGCCTTTGCTATATTCTCGATAAATGCAGATGGTGCCAGATATAATTCATAGGTACGATAATATTCATTTCTTGCAATATATTTCTTTGCAAGTTCCGGCAGTAAACGTCCTTCTTTGATCTTACGCTCTACAACCTTTACACCGCCAACACCGTGCCAGAGATTCAGATACTTTGCTTGTTCCAGTCCATCCGGAATAAATGCCTTTACCTGCTCAGAAACCAGTACGCCGGTATAGCTGATGATCGTTTCTGCCTGAGGTGTTCCCATGCGATATGCATGAAAGCCCATACCACGGATCATCTCGATCAGTTCTACATCATCACACAGCCAGTATGGAACAATATCTTTTCTATAATTATTGATATACAAAAACAGATATTTTGGATTCCCCCGAAAATCATTACTGTACTGTCCGGCACAGAACGCCCATACCTTGTCCTTTTCTTTTCCCGCGCAGATCTGGTGAACCTCTGCTACCTCTCTCTCATTTTCCTCATCGATCAATGCCTGCTGACGTTCCTTTTCCTCCAGGCGTTCCTGCTCCAGTGCCTGTTTTTCCTGCTCTATATCCCGTTCTTCTGTTTTAATCTCTATTTCAAGTTTTTCATCTTTTTTATCTGTATCTCTACTAAAAAACTTTTTCAATCCGCTTAAACGCATCTCTTCCTAACTCCTCTATTATTTGTAAACATAATTGAATTTATTATAAATCATATCCCTGTTGCATACAAGTACCTGTTATATTTATTAAGATTCCACCTATGTACAAGTCGCTTTTTTTGCTGTATGATTATTTTTACTTATTTGACTTAAAAATATATTAAAGAGGGTTTTATCTATGAAAACAATTACAACAAAAAAGAAAAACACATGGGATATCATCTCCGATTACCGTGGTGTTCTGATGGGAATATCTATTATATGCATTATAGTATTTCATTATGTGGAGGACTGTGGCATCTATCACGTCCACAAAAACGGATGGGTAGAATTTTTCCGTAACTATATCACCAGTTCAAGTGTAGACGGTTTTCTTTTCTTATCCGGTTTTGGTTTGTACTACGCAATGAAAAAGCATCCGGATATTTCCCAGTTTTATAAGCGGAGATTTACCAAAATCCTGATTCCATATTTTCTGGTATCTATACCCGCTCTTTGCTGGAATGATCTTTTCTTTGAAAAAACAGGAATAAAGGCATTTTTTTCTGATATATTTTTCTATTCATTTTTTACACGGGGAATGGCATGGTTCTGGTATATCCTGTTAATATGCTTTTGTTATCTTATTTTTCCATTCATATTCCGGGTATTGGATAAAGCGCCAGATGAAGAATCCGAACAAATGCGTCTGATCAATCTTTTCACATTTTTCACTATGATAGCCATAGTAGTCCAATTATCAAATAAAGGCTTTTTCAGCAATATCAATCTGGCTTTATTACGTATTCCATTTTTCTGTCTTGGCTGCTTTATTGGTAAATACTCCTATGAAAAGCGCCCTATATCCTATGGTACATATGGTTTGATGCTTTTATCTTTATTCGCAATCCAATTTCGGAAGGGCAGCAAAATTATATTTGCGCGATATTCTGCTGCTTTTCTTAATATCAGTGCATGTATCTTAATTGCAATTCTATTTGGTAAATTGAAGCGTTTTGAGAAATTACATAACTGCATAAAAAAGTTTTTTGAGTGGTTTGGCAAATATTCCCTGGAATTATATCTGACGCACGTTACTGTACGAGGCATTATGAGAGATTACGGCTACCATACCTGTTATGGACGATACGAACTGATCATGGTTGCTATATCCATCGTACTGGCGCTGATTTTAAACCGCCTGACAAATCTTATCACCAAGATCCGCATACCCGCTATTCATCATGCAAAATAACAGGATCTGAATTTTAGATTTTAAAAGGAGAATGAGTTTTCGATACTCATTCTCCTTTTTCTATACAAATATTATTTTCCTTATTATGTATTCATATATAATATATTTTTATACCGAATATAACTCATGAAGAATTGTAATTGCCTCTTCTTTATATTTATGTTTCTTCAAATCTTTCTCATTTACATGCTCACCGTTTTGTTTTTTATTTTTCAAGTCTAACCAGGCATACATCTTAAAAGGTATCAGATATTCTGCTCCCAGAACACATATGTCATTTATAATCTTACGTCCCTGTAACATAAAATTATAAAAATCATCATTTAATAATATCGCAAGCTGTTCCTCCAATAATTGTATAACAATCTACATATGCCTTAATTTCTCCCGAAATGTATCTATCCCAACTACCATGCATATTCCTCCAACATTTCTTCAATCGAGCCTTCAACTCTTTCATCTTCTACATCTGATAAAGACATACATAAAGATATAGGATCTACCATGCCATTTTTTGAAAACCGATCAGGATTATATTTCCAAAATTCAATTCTTATCATATCCTTATTATCTTCCCATCTTTCATCTATTTTTTTAAATGTATATTCTTTTGCCATAGATTTATCAATGGCAACACTTTCAATAACCGAAGGATTCAACATCGAATAATTAGAAAGAGCGCTTTCGCCTGATACAGGCATGTCGGTAAACTGATTCAGATTCTCTACTACAAACGACTTCTGCACCGGATTGATCAGATATCGTTTTGCTTTTATAAATAATTGATAGCCACTATCCTCGGTCCACATATAACATTCTTTTCCATCTGTTTTCTGACATATCAGTCCCATCTTTTCTAGTTGTTCACTGGCTCTTGTAATCGATGTCTTTGTAACATTCAGATATTCTGCAGCCTGTTTTTTCATAATTTTCTTATTTTTGCACTCGTATATTAAATACAAAAATAAGCTCTGTGTAACAGGCATCATTTTTTCGGTTTTTATTTCTTTCTTTTTCCTGAATGAATTGTGTATTGCGATTCCCAAAAATGGAAGGTACATCTGTTTATCATCCGCCACAAAAGGAATCCGATGCCCAATAAGTGCATCCCGCTGAGCTCTGGTAATATTTCCAAACCAATAAGCAACAGGCAGATTTGTCTTTTCTTCATATTGCATTTGCTGTTTTTTTAAAGCAATTACGCCAAATTTTTCAGAATCTGCTAATTTAACTAATATAAATGCATTTTCTTTATCCAATACCTCGTAAATGCTTCTTTGGGACAGCATATAAACCGGAAGTCCCTTTATTTTTTCAATTTTTTTCATTTCAAAATCAGTTCCAAACATTTGATTCATTGTATTTATCATAAAGTGCCTCCTTTAGTAACATATTTTTATATAAAATAACATTTTATTAGTTATTATTCAAGTTTTTTGTAATTAAAAAGAACAGGTCATAACAACCCGTTCTTTTTCTTTATCCGATATTTTTTTATTTCTCCGAAATAATATCCGCATACCTGCCATTCACCGCACGAAGCAGATCATCCGGTTTCAGCATGATCTGTTCACCCAGGCGTCCACCGGATACGATCATCTGAGGAAGTGTTTCCGCACTTTCATGGATCACGGTCGGATATGCTTTCTTCATGCCGATCGGTGTACAGCCGCCACGGATATAGCCGGTAACCTTGTTAATATCTTTCACCGGAAGCAGTTCCAGGTTCTTCTCGCCAACCACTCTGGCTGCTTTTTTCAGATCGATCTCTTTGTCGATCGGTAATGCAAATACATAATAGCCCTGACTCTTTCCAACTGTTACGATCGTCTTAAAGCTCTCCTCATAACTCTGTCCGAGCATATCTGCAATATGCACACCATCAATGAACTCTTCACAGTTATATTGATTGAGCGTATACGGAATCTTCATACGATCGAGAATCCGCATCGCATTTGTCTTTGTCTCTTTTCCCATCGTTTCTTATATCCTTACACACTCATGAATATTCAGAACACGTTCGAGCCGTGCTGTTAATGCATTCGCTGTAAATGGTTTACAGATGTAGTCTTCCGCTCCTGCTTCAAAGCATTTTGTCTCTGAATACTCGTCTGTAACTGCCGTCAGGAAAATAACCGGAATACTCTTATATTCCTGATTTACTTTCAGTCTGGATATCACATCATATCCATCCATACCCGGCATCTTCAGATCAAGCAGGATGACATCCGGATGAATCCGTTCCAGGACACGGAACGCCTTCTGTCCATCATTCACGGCTGATACTTCAAATTTGTCCTCCAGGATTCCCTGGATCATATCAAGTATCATCTTATCATCATCTATAACCAATACTGTTCGTTTCACTTAAGTATCCTCCTAATATCCGTTTCCAGTTTTTCTGCCAGTTCATAAGCTTTATCCATATCATAATCCGAAACATACTGATACAGCTTATCGAGTATTCCATAATACTTTGCACCCATTTCATCTGCTAACTCCGGTATCTCTGTCTTGTACAATCGTTCCAGACAGGTGCATGCAGCTTTCTCTTTATACTCAAAAACAGCAGTTTTTAAATCACTGATGATCGTAAGCATCTCCGTTATATTTGTGACCGCTTCTTTTTCTATTTTACCATCTGTTTCTATATTCGCAAGCCATTTTTTTATCTGCTCCAGAAGCTCCCGGTACCGGCTTACTACCTGGTCATGATTCATCTGAATGTACGTCATTGCCGTCTGTGGATCCTTACAGGCTTCTTCCAGCCCTGCAGCGGCTATCGCCATAGAATCTGCACCAATGCTTGCGGATATTCCCTTCAGACCATGGATCGTTATATCATAATTAAAGATGTCTTCTTTGTTCTTACATTCTTCAAGCTTCCGGATCCGTTCTTCACTTCCATCCAGATAAGTCTGCAGCAGACTGATATACAGTTCTCTGCTTCCGCCAATATAGGATAAGGCTTTCGCGATATCAATTCCCGGTATGCTCCATTCTTCTTCCTGCTTTGGATCCGATGTGCCGTCTGTTTCCTGTCCTTCTGTGGCAGTATCTCCATTCCCATCTCCACATTCCGTTACATATTCCTGCGGAAGATTATCTTTTATGATCTGTTCAAAGCGTTCCGGATCGATCGGTTTCGACAGATATCCGCAGAAACCGGCATCCAGATAAGTCTGCTTTGCACCCGATAATGCATTTGCCGTGATCGCAACTGCCGGAATATCCTTATAGATACCGCCATCCATGGTCTTCACATGCTGGAGCATCTCGATTCCATCCATCTCCGGCATCATATGATCGATCAGCAGAAGCTGATAGGAATGCTGGCGAATCAGCTTCAGGCCTTCCGCCGCACTAAGTGCCGTATCGATCTGAAGTTTTGTATTCTTTGCAAGTCCGACCACGATCTTCAGATTAACCTCATTATCATCTACAACCAGGATCCGGGCATCCTCTGCATGGAAGGACTCATGATAACGAACCTCATGATGAAGCTTTTCTTTGTATTTCTTTCTGTAATCCCCGATCTGTTCTTCATTTACGATCTCCTGTCCAACCGTTGCCGTAAACGTGGAACCTTCACCATATACACTGCTGACTGTAATATCTCCACCCATTGCAACCAGCAGATTCTTGGTGATCGGAAGTCCCAGTCCAGTACCTTCAACTGAGCGGTTCCTCTTCAGATCCAGTCGTTCAAAATTTGTAAACAGCTTATCCATATCCTCACTCCGCATACCAATTCCAGTATCGGAAACTTCAATCGTCAGGTCCTGTTTATTATCCACAACGGTTCCTGTGATATAGAGACGAACTTCACCCTTTTCTGTATATTTTACTGCATTTGTTAAAAGGTTCATGATAATCTGTTTGATACGCACCTCATCACCCTTCAGATTCTCATGCAGCTCCGGTTCTACATAGATCTTAAGTTCCAGCCCTTTTTCCATAATACGCTTCTGGATGGATCGTTCGACATCCTCTACAAGGCTGCTCAGTGAATAGTTCTCGTTCACCAGATATACCTTTCCGGATTCGATCTTGGACAGATCCAGAATATCACTGATGATCGTAAGCAACGATTTACCGGAATTCTTGATATACATGGCATATTCCTTGATATGTGGCTGTCTGCTCTCCCGGAGCACCAGTTCATTCATACCCAGGATCGCATTTAACGGAGTCCGGATCTCATGTGAAATGTTTGCAAGAAATGCAGATTTGCTGTTCGCCGCAGTCTCTGCTTCTTCTGCCTTCTGTTTCAAACGAACCTGAAGCTGCTTGTTCCATGCGATCACCACAAGAAGCATCAGACTGCCAATCAATATGATAAGCAGATCCAAAATCGTCTCGCTGACATCGAATGAACCTGTCTGTGATATATAGCGACCGGCAAGAACCATATACAAATAATAAACAATGGTACTGATCAGCATAAATATATTCAGTTCCATCTTCTGGTACAATGACACAACAACAGCTGCCGCAAGAAACATATCAGTCAGGCGGTTATGTTCACCCGGAATCAGTCCGTACATCGCAACGATCGCGAACAGGCAGCCCGACATACATAATCCATGTATCTTTACCGTAGTCTTTCTGATAAAAGTCACAAGAAAGCTGACCAACATAGTTGCCAATGTCATGATAATAAACATCGGGGCTTTCTGAAACCGATAAAACATCATGATAAAATATGTGGCAAAAAGGATATATACATAAAACACAACCTTTTTCACCCGTTTATCATCCTGCAGAACAGAACCTGAAGCATATCTCTCAACTTCGATCGAATCTCTGCCTTTTTTTCCCGTCCGGTATACACGAACAAACAGGTTCATATAAAGCATAAAGAATACCAGCAATACAACAGCCAGTGTCACCGCAGAAGGGATCGCATTTTTTGCTGCCAGCATGCTGACTTCATTCTTATCCACGATCGCAACCACATACCAGTTATCCAGGATTGGCTTCACAGATATCCATGCACTGTCTGTTTTATAGCTGACAGTACCTTCTGTCTTCAACGCAAGTTCCTTATCAATATCTGAAACATAAGTCTCATATGCGTCCGTTCTGTGATACATACTGTCCAGCGTCTTTCCCATATATGCAGGCTCTCCGCCTGCAATAATGCTTCCGGTCTGATCAACAATATAGATCTCACCCGTTCCTGCATCCAACTCTTTCAGAAGATCTGACAGTTCCTCCAGATCAACATCTACACCGATCAGGTTCGAACCGTCCCGGAACATACGTCCAACGGATACCACCTGCCGGTTCGTCTTCATATCCAGATATGGTGTCGTGATCGTAAGCTCTGTACCATTCTGCTTCATCTCCTGATACCAGGGACGTTTCTCGACCTGATACCCATCCGGCTGTTCCCATGCAGTGCTTAACATCAGTTCTCCGTCAATATATCCATAAATCCCCAGATACTGCATACTTTCTTCATTTTTCAGATAATCGGTCTGTTCGGTAAAATATGCACGGAACTCATCCATATTATGTCCTGACTCATGCATATACTGCACGGTGAAATAATTCACTGTCAGAATATCGACCGCATCCGACAGACAGTTCTGACAGGACATGGCGGCATAATCCATATTATTGTTCATCTCATCATCCACCTGTTCCGTTGTCTCCCGGATCTCTCTTGCACAGAAGATCAGGATCACGCCTGCCATAAGGATCACAAATATACTTATATAAAATACCAGTCTTTTATATGCTCTTTTTACCATCGTTCACACTCCCCGCCTCTTATCCGCATTTATACCGTTCCCGATCAGGATCTGTCTGCTAGATTCCTGACTCAAGCAGTTCCTTCAGATGCTCCAATCGCATCTCAAACTGCTCATAAAAATCCCTGTTCTCCTCATATCTTGCAACATACATGATATTCAGAATATACATACACATCTGCTTGATCCGTGCATTTTTTCTTTCTTCTTCCCCGTCCTGCATACGGATCCGTGCAAATGCCTCCTGCACCTGCTTCTGAAAATCATGCCACGCATTAATGTACTCTGTATATCTCGGCAGATCCGGGGTATCGATCCATTTCGATACCTTGACCTTCACCTTGCCTGCCCGATCACATTCGTGGATCTGAAGGAAATATTTAAATCCGCCATCCTCATAATATCTGCCAAGCGGAAACAGTCTGCAGAATCCCGGTCTTGCCGCATGGATCCCACATCTGCCTGCTTCATTTAAAAAAGTGCATGCTCCATTTACCATCTTGATATTTGGAAGGATCAGCCCATCTACAACATTTAACTCAATCGTATCGGCAAGCAGAGCTTCAAAACTCTTCCCTGTCTCCTTTGTCAGTCTGCTCACATCCAACGGATCTAAGATGATGGAATTTCCCATTCCCTCACAGCAGGCATGACACCCTTTACATTCATTACAATATGCTTTTACCATATCCGTCTGATCATATAAACGACCATCCGATATCTCTTCCAGACTACAATTTCTAAGCATGCTGTTTTACCTCACACAATACTCCATATTTTATCTTGATCCGGTCCAGTTTCAGCAGAAATGGCCGGGCCATGATCCACAAAAACAGAACCGTCGCAAATCCCTGTACTACATCAAACGGAAAGCCGGTTACATACGCTGCCACGATCATCTTAAGGTTCACTGCCGGCTGCCACATGATCACCGATGCCGGATTCATGATACCGCCATAGATCAGAATACAGCACAGGCCGCCAAAGATACACAGGCCAAGTTTCGTCACATTCTGACTTCTGACCCGGCTGTTATTAAATACAAGTCCCGCCGCAAAACCAACCAGGCCAAGCGAAAACATCTGCCATGGTGTCCACGGTCCCTGTCCAAATACCATATTCGATACCAGCATCGTCACCGCTCCGGTCACAAATCCGGTTTCGCATCCAAATGCTACCCCGCTGATGATCACGATCGCCATAACCGGATTAAAATTCGGTATCATTAAAAAAGCTGTTCTTCCGACCGCAGCAAGTGCACACAGAACTGCCACCGTTACAATATCCCGTGCTCCCAGTGTCTTTGTCTCAAAGGCTGCAAGGAATGGTATCATCATTTCGATCAGAACCAGAAGGGAAATAAAATAATACTTCCGGTCTGACAGAACCGTCTTGCCAAACCAGATCGTTCCTGCCACTGCTGCAATACAAAGAACCGTTATGATCAATTTTTTTCTGCTGATCCGGTTCCTTCTGCGCAGGTCAATATCCTGATCCCTGTTTCTTCCGACCGGACGCAGCAACAGAATATATATGACCGTCGCTAATATAAATATACCATACAAGATCAGATATTGTATACCTTCTCCGGTCACCACTCCATCCTCGATCAGACGCGTCAGATCCGCCTGTGTCATTGTCTTATAAAAGCAGAACATCATGATAACCGTTGTAAGGAGAAGTCCCAGTTTTCGGACAAATGACATTTTTTCCGTTTTTTTCTCCTGTATTGATATCTCGCTTTGAACGCCGCTTCCTATCCGATCTTCTTCTGTCTCTACTTCGTCATTTTCCTGTCTGTTCCCGGCATCTGTCCATACAGTTCCGTCATCTATATCGTCATCCGGGTAATCCCATGCACCGGTTTTGCCATATGCATGCAGGATATCCCCAACCGTTACAGCGCCCCGGATTGTTCCTTTTGCTATTCTGGCTGCCGCAGTCGTATAGAATTCATTTCCTGAAAAATAATCGTTTGTTCCCGCAACCGTTGCCACTCTGCCATCAAAGATCAGACAGATCCTGTCAGCCGTTTCTGCGCAGAATTCAATATCATGACTTACCATCACGATCGTATGTCCGGAAGCTTTAAGCTTCTTCATCATATGCGAAAACCGTTTTTTAAATGCTGCATCCATGCCCTTTGTCGGTTCATCCATCAGTATCACATCCGGAGCAGCAAGCAGTACCTTTGCAAGTCCAAGTCTCTGCTGTTCTCCCCCTGATAGATCATATGGATGCTGCGTCAGTACAGATTCCAGCCGACAGAAATGAATACTTTTCCAGATCATTTCCTTCGAAATCTCCTGCTCCGCCACCTCAAACGTCCCATGTCTGCGGATCAGTCCCAGTTCTTCTCCAACTGTATTTGCAGTAAATAACAGCTTGGGATCCTGTGGAAGATATCCGATCCGGAGTTGCTTCTCCCGCCGGATCCTGCCTCTGTCCGGCCGGTAGTTCCCTGCGATCAGGGATAACAATGTTGACTTTCCGCATCCATTTGTACCATTTATGGCAAGGATCTCCTGCCGCTTTACCGACAAGGTAAGTCCGGACAATACCTCTTTCTCCATGGATGGATAATGAAAAAATACATCCTTAATATCGATCACGTTCTCCGCTGTCTGGTTTTTCCCTTGTGTATCCGCCCGCTCTGCCTGTCCCTTTGCTATCGCCTGTTCATGGTCTTCATCATACTGCCGCAGCCATTCTCTGCCCTCTGCAACTGTAACCGGACAGTCTGAAACTCCATAACCAGACAATCCAAATGCTATCCTGCATGCCGCAGGGATCTCGATTGCCGGTGCATTCTGTGCCAACAGCACCACGCCATCTGCAATGCTTCCATCATAGATCACTCTGCCATCTTCCATCAGAATGAACTGGCTGCACATCGGCCAGATTTCCTCCAGTCTGTGTTCTGTCAGGATCACCGTAGTTCCAAGTTCCCGGTTAATACGATACAGGCACTGGAAAAATTCCCTCGCTGCCATTGGATCTAACTGGCTTGCCGGCTCATCTAAGATCACCACCTCGGGCGCCATTGCCATGACTGACGCCAGGTTTACCAACTGCTTCTGTCCGCCGGACAATTCATTTACCTTTTTGTGAAAAATCCCATCCAGACCAAAGAACGAACACATTTCCGCTACCCGCTTCTGAATAAAGGCATTGTCATATCCAAGACTTTCCAACCCAAATGCAAGCTCATGCCATACCTTATCCGTTACAAGCTGTGCATCTACATCCTGTACAACAAATCCGATCTGCTCCGTCTGTACACGATCATCTATGTCTCCAAGTTTTTTCCCTTGAAAACAGACAGTTCCTTCCCGTTTTCCACGAGGTGTCAAAACGGATTTCAACTGTCTGAGCAATGTCGTCTTCCCACTTCCGGAACCACCTGCGACAATGACAAAACTGCCCTTTTCTATGGAAAGGCCGATATCCTTTAATACCGGCTTCAGATAAACATCATCCCTCTCCGATGCAATATCCGGATATGCAAATGTCAGATTATCGATCTCATATAATTTCATCTTTTCTTCCTTTCCCGGATTTCCTGATACAAATGCATCACACATGGCAGGCTTACTAATAACAGATAGCCTGCAAATACCGCAGTTCCCATTCCGCCTGATTCATTTCCTGTTATATCCGGATAATACTGCCAGTCGATCACGCCCTGGATCATTCCTGCCGCAACAAAGCTTCCCGCTGCCAGAATCACGGCCAGACAGCAGCCATCACTTTTTCTAAAATGAAATAACGAATATGCTGTCCTGCCTTTTAACCCATATCCCCGGCTCTTCATACTGTCACCTGTTATGACCGCCCGTTCTAACGCCCAGGTTGCTGCCGAAGAGATCACCCGCATACCGGTTCGAAGCCGTTTAAAATATTTCCCAGACATCACACAGCCTGACGCTTTCTGTGCCTGATATACCTGTCGGATCCTTGCGGTAAATTCCGGCAGGAACTTCAACGTCATAGACAGAACGATCGACAGATACGGTGCCAGCCGCCCAAACAGATAGATCATTTTATCAGAAGTCATGATCCTGTTGAAGGATGAGAACCAGCACAGTACTGTCACCAGCATTACAGCAGCCGCTATACCATACAGAATAGATTCGAGCGTCAGCGGATTGCCGGACGGCAGATACCGCAGGATCGTCACCCCCTGATGACTGAATGCCGGATTAATGAGTGCCGTCAATATCACAACCGGCAGCATATAGCGCAGATTCTGATATAGTGCCCGTCTGCCATTCAGGCAGATAGAATATGAGACCGCTCCCAAAAAAGCGATCCCTAAACTAACCGGATGAAGCGACATCATTGCAAATCCGATGACAAATATAAAATATATCAAATTCACGATTGGATGACTGTCTGCAAATGCATCCCTTCTGATCTTCTTCACCTGTTTCTCCTGTCTGTTATTCAAAATATGGATTTCCTACATCTGCTCCAAGGTCACAGGTGTATTTCCATTCAATCTTATCTCCATCTTTCAATACATATTTCGAGCATCCAAATGCCGGGAACTTCCCATTGACACAATACTCCCAACCGGATAATTCTCCGCAGTCAAATTCATACAGATTATGGATTCCCTCAATGTAGTAGCTTCCGTATAATGCAGTAAAGGAATATTCAAGCTGTATACTCTTTTTTTTCGTAATATCCTTTAATACATCAAATACGGTCTGTCCCTTTTTAAATTCTACCTCGACTTCCTTCAGGATCCAGCCATCGGCAGGTACACAGGACTGCTTGCTCTTATCTAACATATTCCAGTTTTTCAGAATATTATCGCAATTAATCGATATCGTGCAGGTATATGTCTGCTCCTCGGTCGGCTTCTGCTCTGTCGTTTCCGGTTCTTCCGTTGTTGCAGGCTTCTCCGGTTTCTGATGCGCCGGCCGTTCCGTCGTTGGAGCTTCTGTCGTATTCTGCCCCGATTCTTCTTCCGTCGTTGGCTGTTCCGTTGTTTTCGGTTCTTTTGTTTCAGTCGTTTGTTCCGTCGTTGGCTGTTCGGTCAGAACCTCTGTCGTCCCTGAGGAGCCTTGTCCATCCGGACCATATGGATCCTGTCCATCTTCTGTTGCCACTCCTTCTGATGTCTCATCTGTACGGTCTGTATCCTGACTATCAGCGTCCTGACCGTCTGTTGTTTCCGATTCCGTCATCGATGACCTTCCGGTTTTCTCCTGACCGGTTTCAGTTTCTGCCAGCTCGGTCGAATTCCGGAATTCCGTATGCTGCTTTCCAAATCCGGAAAAGCCTCTGGAACCCGGTGCATTTCCACCATACCAGAATGCCACGGTAAGGATCAGCACCACCGCCAGAATACCAATTATTTTTTTTATATTTTTTTTAATGAACTTCATATGCTGCTGCTTTCTGTCATATGGTATTTATTGTACCTGTAATTTCTGCTTTCCGGGCATCTGCATGTTTATTCATCTTCTACGATCCCGATCATGCCCGGATATTTACGGTCTTGCTCCAACTGCTGTAATACTTCTTTTTATTCACCGTTTTACAGCTCCGGATCCGTATATAGTATTTCTTTCCGGCTTTTAATCCGGTTATAGTCTTTTTCACGGTTCCGGCTTTTTTTATCGCGATCGTCTTTGCCCCCTGCATGGATGCCTTCGTTCCATACATGATCTGGTAACTGTTCGCCTTCGTATTCTTCTTCCAGGAACACTTCAGTCTGCCTTTTCCTGTCTTTTTCACTTTCAGGGCCGGCTGTTTTACCCGGTATACTGTGTGTATGGAACTGTATGCTCCATATACACCATCCGCATACGCCCGTATCTTATATGCGTATTTGCTTCCATTTGTAACTTTAGTATCTGTAAAGGAACATCCATTTGCCGCCTTTACCGCCTTATATTTCTTCCAGGAGCCATTTCCCGCTTTACGATATATGATATATTTCTCTGCGCCTGTCGTCTTTTTCCATTTCAGCCGGATTCCGGTTTCTGTATTTGTCGCCGAAGAAATCACCGTTGCCGTCGGTGCGATCGTGATCGTTCTGCTTACGCTTCCGGTATAATCACCCTTACCTTTTACTACGACCGTTGCCTTGCCTGGCATTTTATTATTCTTATATGTGACTGTATAATCTGTGTCTTTTTTTAAAGTGATCGTTGTTCCATCCAGCTTTTTACAGGTAACAGTCACTGCAGGTCTGATCGTCTTTCCGGTATATGTGTATGCGGTCTTTGAAATGGTTACGCTGCAATCTGCCAGCTCCATAACACATGCTTTATCCGCATCTGTCATATCATATAAGGTTGCTTTTTTATTCCGGAACCTCTGATACGCTACCAATGCGTAAAACGACTGCTCGGTCGCCATCTGATTGCCGGATTTTTCCGTGTCTACATGTTTAAACATACCGGTTGATGGTATATAAAAATACAACAGACCATCCAGCACAGACTTTCCATTTTTTACAAAACGACTGTCCGTTCTTCCATCAATTCCAAGACTGGATAAAGCCACCAGCACCTGTGCCGTGCTTTCTGCATTCTCACTTCCATATGAGCTGTATGCCCCGGAGGTTTTCTGCATATCTGAGAGAACTTGTATGTTCCGGTCCACTGCTTCCCTGATCTGCTTCTGAAGCTCTGTTCCAACAGTTATCCGTCCGGTATAATATGGTACAAATGCCTGCAATGCCATTGCTGTCACATCCGGATCTGCCCCCTGTGAATCACTTTTCGTCAGATTAAATCCACCATCTGTAAGCTCACTGCTTAATATATAAGATAACAATTTTTCTCTGGATACCTGGGCTGTTGTTTTACCCGATGAGATCTGCGGTATCTCATAATTACCGGAATCCAACGCAATCAACGCCCAGATTGGTCCATTTAAGCCCTGTTTTTTTACATATGTCATATCCGACAAAGCTGCTGTCAGATCATACCCTTCTACGTTTGACGCATCTATCCCCATAGCAGTCAGTGCAAGAATGGCTCTGGAATTTTCCGTTCCCTTTCTGCTGTCGAGCTTCAATGGCACAGTCTTTGCACTTCCGCCTGTAGTTGTTCCATCAGCAGATGCCTGTGCTTCTCCGGCTACCTGTAATACCCGTACCAGATTCTCATAATAGGCACGATACCACAATACATTCTTCCGTCCATAACGGCTTTCTCCGATCACAGCCCACTCGCCACCGATTGAAGCATTTGCAGGGCCATACCAGTCTACGACAGAAGTTCCGCCTGTTTCATCTGCCACTTCCACCTTATAGGTTGTCAGCTTTTTCTCGATTGCAACAGACGTTTCCTTCAAAGCCGCCTTATAATCAATAGAAGTATCCGAAGCTGCCTCTACCTGGCTAAGCCCCGCGATCACACCTGTGCCTGCCTGTTTACCAGTTCCATCAAATGCTCCATTCACAGCAACCTGTCCAAACAAGGAAACAGCCATCACCATTACCAACATATAACTAACAATTTTCGTCCAACGCGATCTATACATTTTCTCTCTGTTTTCTTTTATCTTTCTCATTCTAACCTCATATCATTTCAAAATACATCATGCCCTGCAGCCATGATCTTCATAATCTTTCTTAACAAGTTTTCCTAACAAGCTCATCCATAATGCTCATACATAATACCTGATTCCGCATGGAAATCCCTTATATCAAGCCTATACTAGCAATTATAAAACAATGTGTCAACAGCGAGGATCTGGCAGGGGAACTTGGCAATTCTATAAAACCCACACCATGTCCAGATATTTCTTTATGCAGAGCACTTTCGTTCTATTTTAACGTAATGGTACTAGATTCACCGCTAGGCGGTTCATCAAGAACCAACGTGAAAAAAGGTCTGCCAAAAGAAATATCTGGACATGGTGAGGATGCTTTACAGTATTGCCCAGCAATCCACTATATAAAATTACACAATATAACAAAAGAGGATAGTCAATATCCATTTTACAGACCTTGTCTCACGTCGGTCCTTAATGAACCGCCCCTGCGGTGAATTTAGTACCGTTACGTGAGACACGAACGCAAGTGTGCTGTAAAATGGATATTGACTATCCCCTTGTTATATTGTGTAATTTACGCATTCTCTTCAGCCTGCTGCTTCATGAGCTCCTTGAAGAACGCATCCTTCTCCGGATAACGTTTCCGCATGAACACCGGCTTATTGTTCTCATCCAGCAGACAATGGCAGGATGTGCCGACGCACCGAAGCTCTCCAGTCTTCTTGTCATGTACTTCATAGGAAAATCCAATACGGATGCCTGTGTACTCTGCAAGCTTTACATAGATCACAATGTTGTCTCCATATCTGGACATGGTTTTGTATTCCGCAGATACCGACAATACCGGAATAATGATATTGTCGTCCTCGATGGTCTTGTAATCCCATCCAATCTGCTTCATCCAGTCCAGTCTCGCTTCCTCAAACCATCTGATATAGTTAGAATGATGAACAATTCCCATTCTGTCAGTTTCATAGTAATAAACCATACGCTCATATGGCTTAATTTCCATATCTATCATTTTATGAACATCTCCATTTCCTGCCTGCTTCTCACAGGCTATGTCATTTCATCTGCCTGTAATCTATCCCAGCAGATAATCGTCCAGACTTATTTCCAGTCTTTCTCTTTGATCTCTACACGTCTTACCTTACCACTGATCGTCTTTGGCATCTCATCGACAAATTCGATCACACGAGGACGTTTGTAGCTCGCCATGTTCTCCTTGAAATAACGCTTCAGCTCTTTCTTCAGGTTATCATCGCCAACCGTTCCTTCTGTCAGAACGATCGTTGCCTTGATCGCCTGTCCTCTGGTTCCATCCGGTATAGCTGTAACTGCACATTCCAGAACATATGGGATCTTCATAATCTCATTTTCAATCTCAAAAGGTCCAACACGGTATCCGGCAACCTTGATGATATCATCCACACGGCCTACGAACCAGAAATATCCATCCTTGTCCATATATGCGGTATCACCCATGTGGTAATAACCGTCGTGCTTAACTTCTTTTGTCATTTTCTCATCATTATTATAAGTAGAGAACAGACCATATGGTTCGCCATCTGCAATCTTAATAACGATCTCACCGGTCTCATCTACATCAGCAAGTGTTCCGTCCGGTCTCATAATGTGAACATCATAGAGTGGGCTTGCCTTACCCATGGAACCCGGTCTCGGTGTTGTATTTTTCAGATTTCCTATTGCAAGTGTAGTCTCTGTCTGACCAAAGCCTTCAAAGATCGTAAATCCTGTCATCTCTTTGAATTTATAGAATACTTCCGGATTCAGGGCTTCTCCTGCGGTTGTGCAGTAAGTCAGTGCGGAAAGGTCGTATTTGCTCAGATCCATCTTAACAAGGATTCTGTAAAGGGTTGGTGGCGCACAGAAGGTTGTGATCTTGTACTGTTCTACAAGCTTCATGATATTGTCTGCACTGAATACATCAAAGTCATAAACGAAAATACAGGTCTCGCATAACCACTGACCATAGAGCTTGCCCCAGAGAGCCTTACCCCAGCCGGTATCGGATACTGTAAAATGAATACCATCCGTCTTTACGTTATGCCAATATCTTGCTGTAATATAATGTCCAAGTGCATACAGATGATTATGTGCAACCATCTTTGGATGCTTGGTTGTTCCTGATGTGAACATGATAATCATGGTATCATGTGCATAGACTGTATCTTCACCTGTCGGACGTGCAAATTCTTTGCTGAATGAAAGGATATCTTTATCAAATGGATGGAAATGCTCTCTCTCACCATTTACGATAACCTTGATCACCTTATCATCCGGATCGATGGCTGCCATTGCATCCGGAATCTTGTCATCAGCTGTACATACAACAGCCTTTACATTTGCAGCTTCAATTCTGTATCTGTAATCTTCTACCTTTAAGATATTGGTTGCAGGAATTGCTACTGCTCCGATCTTGTGAAGTGCAAGGATCGTAAACCAGAACTGATAATGGCGCTTTAATACCAGCAGCACTCTGTCGCCCTTCTTGATACCAAGGCTCTTATAATAATTTGCTGCCATATTGGAATACTCTTTGATCTCTTTAAATGTAAACTTCTTTTCTTCCTTATCTCTGGACACATAGATCAATGCTGTCTTATCCGGTGTCTTTTCTGCTAATGCATCCACTACATCAAATGCAAAATTAAAGGTCTCATCATTTGTAAATTCAATCTTGCTTAATACACCATTCTCATCAAATGCTGTCTTGACAAACTTTCCGGCAATTCCTTCTTCCGGTTTTAACTCTGTTATCATACTGTCTGTTCCTCCGTAAAATAATGATCTATATAATGAAAAATATGTTTCCTTTTTTCAAGTTTTTGCAACTTCGTTCTCGGTTTTTCCAGACTTTATTCCAAGTTTTTCGTTAACTTCAAACGTAGTTTTAAAAACTACTTTACCTATAGTACCATATTTCACTTATCTGTCAACAGTTTTTTGCTTTCAATTCCTTTGTAGTTTTTTATTTACAAAAAACAGGAAATAGCATCACCTGTTATTTCGCAAGTCGTTTGCACTCTATTCCAACGCAACGGTGCTAAGCTCTTCGCCTTTGGCAATTCGCTAAGAACCGGCGTTGAAAAAGGCTTGCTACATAACAGGTGATGCCATTTCCCGTTTCTGTAAAAATACTAGAAATATCGCAGATAGATGCAGACCATTGAGATCAGAATAACGATAACGGATGCCGGAGCCGATACCTTACAATATTTGCCCCAAGAGATCGGATGACCTTCTTTTGCCGCGATCGACATTCCGACAACATTTGCCGATGCCCCGATCGGAGTCGCACTTCCACCGATATCTGTACCCATTGCCAGTGTCCATGCAAGAACCGAGAGATCCACACCTGTCGATGCTGCCAGAGTCTTGATAACCGGGATCATGGTTGCGGCAAATGGAATATTATCTACAAATGCACTTGCGATCGCGGATACCCAGATAATAATGGCTATCATTACCTTGGCATTTCCATGGCTTACCTTCCCGATAAATCCGGCTGCCAGTTCCAGAATACCGGTCTGCTCCAGACCACCGACTACAACAAACAGACCAATAAAGAAAAGGATCGTCTTATAATCTACATTTTTTAAAATATGTCCGATATTCTTTCCTGATGTCAGAAGAACCAGTATTGCTATAAACAGACCGATAAATGCAACTGTCAGTCCGGTCTGTGCATGTGTGATAAGTAAGGCAACCGCACATAAAAAGATCACACAGCTAATGGCAAATGCCCGTTTATCCGTGATCGCAGATACCGGTGATGGATGATCTTTCTCCGAAGTCTGTGGCGCCGAAGATGCAGTGAGTTCTTTCCTGAAACAAAAATAAAAGTAAAAAATAATAACCACCAGTGAAAGTACCGCCATCAGGCCGGTATTTGTAATAAAATCGGAGAACGAATACCGAAGGGATGTTCCGACAATGATATTTGGAGGATCACCACACATTGTTGCCGATCCACCCAAATTTGCGCAGAAGATCTCAGACAGGATCAGCGGAATCGGATCAAAGTCCAGAAGCTGCGCCAGTTCCACCGTAACTGCTGCTAAGAACAGGATAACCGTGATACTGTCAATGAACATAGCAAGGACAAATGACATGATCATGAATGTAATAAATATCGGAATGACCCTATACCGAACGGCTTTCGCGATCGTCATACATAGCCAGCGAAAGAAACCCGCCTTTGCCATACCTTCTACCATAACCATCATTCCCACAAGAAAGATAATCGTGGCCCAGTTGATACCACCCGTACTCTCGGATGAGGCTCCTGCCTCATACCAGAACGAAAGTGTAAAAATGTTTCTGATATTTAATGTTTCAAGTATCGCATCCATGCTGTGCATTGCTACACCAAATACCAGAACAAGTGTTGCCAGTCCACATACCAATGTGATAACATGACGCTCAAATTTTTCGGATATGATCAATCCGAACATAACTACAAAAATGGCAAGTGCCAAAATCTGTGCTACCATGCGTGTAACCTCCATCGAAAAAAAATGCCGCCGGGCTTATTTTATGTTTCGTCTGGCGACATTTAATTTTCTTACTTTCTGCTTTATTTTCTTTTGTTGTTAATAGTTTCTGCTTTTCCCTGTAATATCAGAAGTCCCCACATCCGATATTACAATTACCTTCTTATATCTAACGGATCATATCAACCGTTTCTGCATTCTGTTTGTCCAGATTGTCCTTGATCAATATATCCGATGATTTTGCAAGTGCTGCATTTCTGTCACGCATTGCAAGATTTGGATCCCGGTGTCTCGATGGACCGCCGACACAGCCACCTTCACATACCATACCTTCGATGAAGTCTTCCGGAAGTCTTCCGACCTTCATCAGCGTCAATGCTTTCTTGCATTCGGTTATGCCACTGCATTTGCATACAGATACATCACCGGTACAGCCAAGTTCTTTCATACTTTCAAGAACTGCTGCAGTTACACCACCTGCATTTGCAAATTTCTTACCATAGATACTGCCCTGATCATCCGTATCTTCTTCCGGCTCCAGCTTTACACCCTTTGCACGAAGCATCGCACGGATCTCACCATAAGTCAGTGCATAATCTGCAGTATCCTTCTCTCCTGACATGGATTCCGCTTTCTTCGCGATACACGGTCCAATGAATACAGTAACTGCACCCGGAAATTTTTCCTTTATATAACGGGATGCTGCACACATCGGTGATACTGTCTCTGAGATCGCATCCTTTAATGTCGGGAAATGCTTCTCAATATAGTTCTTAAATGCCGGACAGCAGGAGGTTGTCTTCTTCTCCCCCTTCTCCTTGGCTTCGATCCATTCCCTCGCCTCATTCATGGCAGTCATGTCCGCTCCAAGTGATACATCTACAACATCATAAAAACCAATCTTCTTTAAAGCGGTTCTCCAGCTTGCCATCGTAATATCTGCACCAAACTGGCCGATCGTTGCAGGTGCAAGCATAGCAAACACCTTAATATCTGAACGCATCTTCTTAATGATATCCACGATAAATGTCTTAGAACCGATCGCGCCAAACGGGCATTTATGGACACAGGAACCACACTGTATGCATTTGTCCTGATTGATCACGGCAATACCGGTACCATTATCGGCCACCGAGATCGCATCCACAGGGCAGCTCTTCATGCAAGGTCGTACCAGATCTGCGATCGCATTATAAGGACAGGCTTTTGCACACTGCCCACACTCTTTACATTTAGATGGATCAATATAGGACTTATCCCGCCCCATGCTGATCGCTCCAAACCGGCAGGCTGCCTGACAGGCTTTACCCATACACTTCTGACAGTTATCTGTTACTACATATCGGGAGATCGGACATCCTTCACAGGCGGAATTAATGACCTGTACGATATTTCCGTCATCTTCAGCACCCGGTGCTTTACCTTCCGCAAGCCGGATCCTCTGTCTGATAACCTCTCGTTCCCGGTAGATACAACATCGAAATGCCGGCTGCGGTCCCGGAACCATCTTATAAGGAAGACTGTCTCTTTCTTCCTCCAATCGTCCGGCATACGCAAGCTTGGCAACTTCATACAATACTTCATGTTTTACTTTTAAAAGCGTCGCATCGTTTGTTATCATTTTTTCTCATTCTCCGTATTCTATCTTCCATATACGCAGTTCTTTCTGCGCATATTTTCTATTATTATGACTTTTTTCTCAACTAATTCTTCCTATTAATGTATACCACATTTTTACCACAAAAGGAAGCGATTTTGTCCAGTATTCCATATATAACCAAAATACAAAGAATGACTGTAACGGCATACGTGATCAGATATGGAACATAGCCATGCCGCAGATAAACAGACAGAAATGGAGAACCATTGGACGGATAACAGAGGAACATAAAATTGCAGCCCCAGATCCTGTTTATAACATAGACAGAGGGAACAACTGTAAACAAGAACAAAAAGATCTGCCAGATCCTTTTTATAGAAGGTTTGTATCTTCCGGATGTCAGAACAAGCACCGGAATGAGCACTAAAAGTCCATGTATCAGAAAAGAATTGATGTGCATGTAATTAAATAACGGATATCTGGTCCAATCCGGAAATAACAGTGCCGCCATTGCACCGGGCATACTGATCACGCACATAACTTCGCCCAGAAATTCCCGGTGGAAAAATGCAAATCCCAGTTCCACAAAAATCGCCAGTCCGCACATCTCAAACGGAAGATATGATATCCCCATCTCCCCGATCCATATCAAATAGAGATCCTTACCTAATTCCAGACACAGACATATCCCCGTCAGTATTTTCAGGATCCTGTCCTGAACAGTAGCATCTGCCTTTCTATAATAATAACCGGTCACTATACATACAAATATAATTCCAACCAGCCAGCAAATATGAATCCATCCAAATAATCGAAAACCACCATCTTGCGGCAGTTCATCCCAATATCGAAAAAAATCTCCAAACATACCCTTATCATCTCCATAAATAATGCTTTTCATCCGATAATAAAAAGAAAAGAGCCACCAAAATGGTGGCTCCAAATGAGGGGGGAAAGGATTCAAATATATGAAAAGCTTTCGTATTGTATGTTACAGTATATATGTGAACATTTCATGAACGATATGTGAACTATTTATGTTTTCCATGTCAAAAAAAACGACAAATTTCTGTTAATAATCACGGAAATCTGCCTATATTTGACATGATACCGTATAATTTTTTATTTTTCGTTTTCATTTTGTCCGCATCGCACACTAAATTCTGAACTTTTCAATTTTTATGAAAAAATAATCCACTCCTTTTTTATCTATGCTATAATACTCACAAATATTCTTTTCAGGAAGGCGAAACATCATGTATAAAATTGATTTTAATCATCCAATAAATGTACATTTTATGGGAATCGGTGGTATCAGCATGAGCGGACTTGCCGAAATTCTTATTAAAGAGGGTTTTAAAGTCACCGGTTCCGATATGAAAGCATCCCATATGACAGATAAACTTTCTGACATGGGTGCTCTGATCAATATCGGACAAACCGCAAGCAATATTACAGATCAGATTGACCTTGTCGTATATACAGCAGCCATCCATCCGGATAATGAAGAATTTCAGGCTGCAAAATCCAAAAATATCCCTATGCTGACAAGAGCACAGCTCTTAGGTCAGATCATGGAGAATTACAAATACTCCATCGCGGTCAGCGGTACTCATGGTAAGACAACCACAACTGCCATGCTTTCTTATATTATGTTAGAGGCCGACGTTGACCCGACAATTTCCGTTGGCGGAATCATCGATGATATCGGTGGAAATATCCGTGTAGGTTCTTCTGATTACTTTGTAACAGAAGCCTGCGAGTATACAAACAGCTTCCACGCATTCAAACCATACATCAGCATTATCTTAAATGTTGATGCGGATCATCTGGATTTCTTCAGCGGCATTGAAGAGATCGCGGAGTCATTCCACACATTTGCAACAAAGACTCCTGAAAACGGAAAAGTCATTGTAAATGGTGATATGCAGTATTTTGATACCGTAACAAGAGATCTGAAGTGCCAGGTTATTACTTTCGGTGAAGATCCAAAGAACCATTACAGCGCTGCAAATATCCGCTTTGATGAGTTTGGCCGTCCAACTTATACCCTTGTGATCGACGGAAAGGAGATCACCGACATCACACTTCATGTATTTGGAAAGCATAACGTATACAATTCCTTATCTGCTATTGCTGCCGCAACAGAGCTTGGCATCGAAATCGATGCGATCAAAGCAGGTCTGCTGCATTGTAAGGGTGCAGAGCGGAGATTCGAGTATAAAGGAACGATCCTCGACAATGTAAAGGTCATGGATGACTATGCACATCATCCAACTGAGATTGCTGCAACCCTCGCCGCTGCAAAGAATACAGACTACCATGAATTATGGTGTGTATTCCAGCCTCATACCTACAGCAGAACATATGCCCTTTTCGATGACTTTGCAAAGGTCTTAAGTGTCTGTGACCATGTTATCGTTGCTGATATCTATGCGGCCAGAGAGAAAGACACAGGTCTGGTATCCTCGAAGCAGCTCGCCGAAAAGATTGCTTCTTATGGAACCGATGCGTTCTATCTGCCATCCTTTATGGACATCGAAAATTATTTATTGAAAAATTGCAAAAAAAATGATTTGTTGATAACTATGGGTGCCGGAAATGTCGATTCTATTGGAAATGAGCTGATAAAAAAATAATTATCCACATTATCCACAGAGCTGTGTGAAGGAGTTTTCCTCATACAGCTCTTTTCATTTGTTTACATAAAATTTACTTTCTTTTTTTCACAAATGCCCTGTTTTAGCACCTGTTCCCGATGTGTTAGTAACAAATAATTTTTTTATCCAAAACTTCTCCACATTATCCACAAAATCAACATCCCTGTCCATTTTTCCAACCGACTATTTGTTCTATTTGCAATTTAAAAAACACATGCTATAATGTGAGCACTTCTTGACCAGAGAAGGTTTGGAGACATCCAAAAGTTATGAAAGGCGGGAAAAGTTACCATGAGTTACATCACAATTTCAACAGAAGCAAAGGAAACATTTTCCCTGGTATCGAATCATTTTATTGATTATTATATGACCGAAGCAAATGGCGAATTTGTCAAGGTCTATCTATATCTTATCCGACTGTTGTCCTCAAAAGCACCGATCTCGGTAGCTGATATTGCAGATCATTTCAACCTCACAGAGAAGGATATCTGCCGTGCGATCCGGTACTGGATCAGCGAGGACGTATTACGTCTGGATTACGATGCATCCGGCCAGCTTACAGGTATTACCCTTCTTCCTCTGCATGAAAAAACAAAGGAAGAGGCAGACACCTCCCTGTCGCTCGACAGCATCTCTTTATTAAAGTTTCCGGAAAAGAAAAAGAAGCCTGCTGTTCCAGCAGCAAGCAAACCGGTACATACCAAGAATACCATATCAGGACCGGAACCGGTTCAGAAACCGGCGTCTGTATTTCCGGAGAAACAGCCTTACTCTGCCGCCCTTGCAGCAAAGGCAAAGGAAGATGATGCATTTGCCGACGTGATATTTGAAGCAGAAACCTATTTCAGAAAAGAATTATCGGTGAATGATATCGAGATCCTGATCTATATTCACGATCAGTTAGGCTTCTCCACCGAGATCATGGAATATCTGATCGAATACTGTGTCAGCATTGAGAAACCGGATCTCCGTTATGCAGAGGGCATTGCCAAAAACTGGTATCAGGCCGGCATCCACACACTGGAGGAAGCAAAGGAAGCTGCTGAAAATGGCAACCCATTGTACCGTGCAGTCTTTAAGGCACTTGGTATCAACCGGAAAGCTCCAACCACAGGAGAAGTCGCATGGATGGATTCCTGGAATAAGGAAATGGGCTTTGAACTGCCGGTCATCATTGAAGCCTGCAACCGTGGAATTGCACAGCATCCTCACGATGTAACATTTGCCTATATCAACGGTATCCTGAAAAAATGGCAGAAACAAGGTGTCAAAACAGTCGATGATATTGCCAAAGCAAGCACAGAATATCACGAAGCAAAAAAACGAAATACATCACAAAAATCAAGTCAGTACAATGCTAAACCGAATGCTTTCAATTCATTCCAGCAAAAAGACATGTCGGCTGAGCTTGATGAAATGGAGCAGTTGTTCCTAGATGAGATAAATTCTCACTAAATAAGGATTATGTGTAATTATGAAAAATATAGATTATGATAGTATATTGTCAGGCTTTCAACGGAAGCGTCTTGAAAATGAAATTCTGGCAGACAATAGAAAAGCTGAAATATATGAAAAGATTCCTGAGATAAAAAAGATCGATCAGGAGATCGCTTCCTCTTCTATTCAGGCAGCAAGAAACAGAATACGAAAACTGCCTGTTAATATGGAAGACATCAACCAGAATAATCGGGAACTGGCAGCTTATAAAAAAGCTCTTTTAAAAGAGCATGGATATCCGGAGAACTATCTGGAACCAATCTATGAATGTCCGCTCTGTCACGACACCGGCTATCAGGGAAGCCATCCCTGCAAATGTATGACACAGAAGGTGATCGACGAGCTGTACAACCAGTCCACGATACGTGAGATCCTGGAGAGAGAGAATTTCTCTACTTTTTCCCTGAACTACTACAGCCGGGAGAATGATGGCACGCATAAGCATACGCCATACGAGAATGCCTCAAACACTCTGGCAGCTTGCAAAGATTATGTGGCGCATTTTGACGAATCCCACTCCGGTATTCTAATCTATGGAGAAACAGGACTTGGGAAAACCTTCCTGTCCAACTGTATTGCAAAGGCTTTGTTAGACAAAGGACACACAGTTCTTTATCTGACTTCAATAAATTTATTTGAAAATATTTTATCAGGCATTATAATGGGTAATGTGCGTGAAAAAGAAAAGATGATGTTATATGATTATATCTATAACTGTGAACTGCTGATCATTGACGATCTCGGCACCGAGGTTCCGAATACTTTCGTTAATTCCCAGTTATTTGAGATCATTAACATGCGCAACAACCGATCCCTTGCTACTCTGATTTCAACCAATCTGAGTATGCGGGAGCTTTCTGACCGGTATACGGAACGTATCATGTCCCGTATCATTGGTGACTTTAAGGTATTTCCATTATATGGAACAAATATCCGCTACACCAAACGAAAAGACCGGATCCAGAATAAAACTTCTAACTGATGGCATTGCAGTCTTCTGCATTTGCATATATACTATCAATGATACTAACAATATAAGGTATCGAATCATTACACTATAAGATTATGGAGGATATTTATCATGCCAGACGATAGCAAATTAGAAACCATACCCGTGGGCAGTCTCGGAATTGTCGCTCACAAAAGTTGTACAGGCCTTGGTGAAAAGGTTGATCATTATCTCGTAAAATGGAGAGCTAACAGAGACAATGTACACAAAGACAACATTGTTTTCCACGGATATGAAGCTGATACTTACCTGATCAGTGCCGATTGTCCACGTTTCGGCTCCGGTGAGGCAAAGGGTATTCTGAATGAATCCGTTCGTGGTAAAGATATCTATATTATGGTTGATGTCGGAAATTATAGCTGTACTTATACAATGGCAGGCCAGCCACAGCGTATGTCTCCGGATGACCATTATGCAGATTTGAAACGACTGATCGCCGCTATGACTGATAAACCAAAAAAGATCACAGTAATTATGCCATTCCTTTATGAAAGCCGCCAGCACAAGCGTTCTTCCAGAGAATCTCTTGACTGTGCCGTTATGCTTCAGGAATTAAAGTCTTATGGTGTTGACAATATTGTGACATTTGACGCACACGATCCTCGTGTCGTAAATGCCATCCCTAAGAGCGGATTTGAGAATGTACGTCCAACCTACCAGTTCATCAAGACCCTGCTCCGTACCACACCGGATCTTGAAATTGACAATAACCATATGATGGTCATTTCTCCGGATGAGGGTGCTATGCACAGAGCAATCTACTTTGCGAACCTGTTAGGTGTCGATGTCGGAATGTTCTACAAGCGTCGTGACTATTCACGCGTTGTTGATGGAAGAAATCCGATCGTTGCTCATGAATTCCTTGGTGATTCTGTTGAGGGCAAGGATGTTATCATCATCGATGATATGATTGCTTCCGGTGAAAGCATGATCGATGTTGCAAGACAGTTAAAGCAGAGAAAAGCAAAACGTGTTTACTGTATCGCTACCTTCGGTCTCTTTACAAAGGGTCTTGACGTATTCGATAAGTGCCACGAAGAAGGTCTGATCGAAAAGGTCATCACAACCAACCTGACCTACCAGATGCCTGACCTGTTCAAGAAGGACTGGTACGAATCAGCCGATATGAGCAAGTACATCGCTCTGATCATTGATCACTTAAATCACGATGCTTCTATCAGCGAGCTGTTAGATCCTGCTGAGCGGATCAACGCACGTATCGCTGAGTACAAAGAAAAACATACCATCTCTGATAACTATGAGATGTAATTAAGTATAACTAAAAAACCCCGCCTGCATCCAGCTCTATCGTAGGTAGGGGTTTTTTACATTTATTCTGCTATTCATTTATAATTCTACATAATTATATTCCATAGAGAGATCATCCAGCATATCTCCAATGGCATTGTTTGAAGTAAAGATTATGACCTGATCGGTATCAATGCGGCTCATACAGTAGAGTGCATTTTTCAGGCGGTGTTCATCATAGGCTGTAAAGATATCGTCTACAATGATCGGCATACGGTCTTTGCAGAGAAGCCCTGCGATGCACAGCCGGACAGCCAGATAGATCTGTTCAATCGTTCCGCTGCTTAGGAACTCGATCGGCATATAATGATCGTCGTCAAATACCGAAATATGCATATTTTCATCCAGTTTCACATCGTTATATTTGCCATCTGTAATGATACTGACGATCTCCGAAATATTCTCATTTAAACGGCCACCGAAATCATTATAAATATCCACCGATATATCATTGATAGTCTGGATCGCAAGGTCGATCGCCTTCTGTTCCTTCTCCATCACCTCAAACCGTTTCTGAAGCTCATCCCGTTTGCCCTTTAATTCATAATAGGAATCCCGCTTTGCTACGGCATCATGCTCTTTGAACTTCAACAGCTCTAATTTTGCATCATGTGCTTCCTGAAAATTCCGGTCGATCTCGATCCGGACTGTTCTGGATTCTGTAGCACGTCCAAGCTCATAGATCATCTGGTCAAATTCTGCCTCATCCGGTACTGCATCCGCTCCATCAAAGAAGCCCTTCCGGAATAATCCGTCAATGATCGTAACAGCCACAAATGCGATCGTACAGATTGTAAATAACTGCTGGATAGCTTTCTGGAAATTCAGCAAGTGAACCGCCAGCATAACTGCGGCAACAACCAGAATACCAGTCAGCATTATAATAAATATATTGTCAGTCAGCTTTTTCTGTGTCTTCGGACGGAACTCCTCGTCATCATCCAGCGCTTCCACATCAAGGAAGATATGACTTCTGGTACGATCTTCATCTTCATCCGGAATTGCTGCATCCTTCTCGTTTACAAGCTGTCTTGCCTCCCGTTTCAGCCGCGCGATCTCCATATTATAAGCATCCAGCTCTTCCCGGCGTTCTTCCCGGATTGCTTCCAGATCTCCGTCTACATCTCCAAGCGCATCCATCTGTTCATTTAACTGATCGATCTCTGCTGCCAGCTTTTTATTTTCAAATTTCCGGCGTTCATTTTTCAGATACCGGACCGCTTCTGTCTTATCAATATCGGCATTCCGGGTTGTGGTCAGATTTACCACATAATTGCCAAGATCCTCTGCCAGTTCCTTCCCCGGTGCAGCACCATGTTCTCCGATACAAAGGGTATTCGTATAGGTGCTTTTATCTACATCAAACAGGATGCCTTTATAAGAATTCGGATTCTTAAGCTGTACTTCTTTTCCTGTTTCAATCTCTGTCAGCGTTGCATTTTTATTTGTACGAAGGAAATTCCGCTCCAGAAGATAGCTTTTGTCATCTGTTACAGCGTATGCCTTTCCGGAATAACCACCGCCGTTTACCGGTTTGCGAAGCTCATAATTATCCAGCCTTGCTCCGATCCCTCTGGTCTTATCAATTCCATACAACATGCCAACAATAAATTCTTTCACCGTTGTCTTACCGGATTCATTTGCACCGTAGATCAGATTCAAGCCCTTTTTCAGCCGGATCTCTTTATTATTAAATTTTCCAAATTCCTTTAATAACAGCTTATTTATATACATGATCACTTATCTCCAGTTGCAAGTATTGCTTCTACCCCATACTTTAATGCATGTTTGCTGATCTCGTCCTCTGCATCCGCGAATCGTTCAATAAACTTTCCAAGCAGATTATCTTCATTATCCAGATGAAGCTTGTCCAGATCGTACTCACACAATGTATTATCCACGATCTCATAGATACGGTAGTTTCTCATCAGACCTGAAAAATCCGGTTTCAATCCATTTGCCATATGTCCGGACAGAATAATACGGTAAATATTCTGTGTCCCCATATTCTCCATCTGCTTCGCAAGAACATCCAGAATCTTTGCTTCGCTATATTCCGGTTTCACAGCAAGCCCCAGATTAATATAACTTCGACAGTTAAATGGCTCCCAACGTATCTTTGTCTCGCCATCCTTAATCTGTCCATAGATAAATCCATGTCTGCCGGTCTCTGTCCGGTCAAGCGGCTCTAACGAACCCGGATATGCCATCTTATTCTTCACGATATGCTTTGGTTTGTGGATGTGTCCCAACGCGCAGTAGTCAAATCCCGCCTCTGCCATTTGCCGAAAATTGATCGGAATATGCTTCTCATCTCCACCATGTGCCAGCAGAATATTGACCACATCCTCCATCTGCGGCATGATATCCGCATAGACATCTTCTGTATATTCCACCTGTCCAAAACTGAATCCTGTCACACAGACATTGATATCGTCCAGATATGCATTACTGAATGTGTCTGCCGGCATCAGCACTGTGTTCGATGTAAATTCATAACTCTCTGCCGGTGATCCTTTACTGATATAATCATGATTTCCCGCGATCATGATCGTTCTTGTATTTGTGAGCTTCGACAGCTTATAATCCAGACTCTTCAGATCCTGCAGGGATGGCTGTGCATGGAACAGATCTCCCGCGATCAGCAGCAGGTCTACTTTGCGTTCTTCTGCCACAGCCAAAAGGCGGTCAAATGTTGATTCGATCTCGTCTGCCCGCTCTTTGCTCCAGCTTTTATCTTTATCAGGAACGGCGCCCAGATGGACGTCCGCTATATGAATAAATCTCATAGGATAACCCCTTTTCTGTTTCTCAGCCAGAAAAACCTCTGGCAACTCACTCTTGATTATACCCCACCTGCCCCTATATCGCAATTAAAAAGATTGGCAAACATGGATATTCCGGTCGCTGCGCCAGCAGCCGGAATATCCCAAACTACGAGTCTTTTTAATTTGCGATATAAAAGCAGGTGCGGTATACTTTGGCTATATTTTTAAGTTGATTTAAGTTATAGCTGTTATTTTATAGATAGAAACTTTTTTACAATAAGCAATTATTGGGCTGCATTTTCGTAGCACAGGAGCATGAGCAAATTAGGCATATACACCGAATAGAAAGCGCAACTTGTTTGCACCAGAATCGATCAGTGGTATACAGCCACATAAATCGGGGCAAATCAAATAAGAAATGAAAGGTGTGAATAGTAAGGATAACAAATCCGATCCATATGATAATTCAACCAACAACAGTGTTGTGACTATGAATGCAAATGCCGTCACCTCAGAAACCCAGACTTCAAATTCCTCTGACAATGCTGCAAGCTTCAAAAATACACAAATACACAGTTCCCTGACAACAATCAGATGCCGGAGAATCCTCCATCAAATAGCTCTGCCGATACTTCAGGCAGCAGCACCAGCCAGCCACAGAGCAACACTCCAGGTGGTATGGGCGGCTTTGACATGGATGCCGACGAATCCTGTGTACTCACGATCAATGGTGGCACTGTTACGATCAATGCAGGCGGAGATGGAATCGACAGCAACGGCTATTTCTATATGAATGGCGGTACTGTATATGTGGAAGGTCCGGAAAGCAATGGCGACAGTGCATTGGATTACAGTATCTCCGCGTCCATTACCGGCGGCTGTTTCCTTGCAACCGGGTATTCTGGCATGGCACAGAGCTTCGGCTCGGACTCCACACAATGCACCTACATACTGACACTGTCCTCAAATGTCAGTGGAACCACCAAACCACCACGGTTACTCTGACAGATAACGATGAAAATGTACTCCTGTCACACGAAACCACAAAATCCTACAACTCGATCATCGTCAGTTGTCCGGAGCTTACAATAGGCAGCACCTATACCCTGACAGCCGGGGATACCAGCCAGAGCATTACGCCGACTTCCACCGTCAACTAGAAGTGGCTAGCCGAATGTGCACCATGTATCATAGTCTGTCCTGTAACAAACAAGCTGTGCTTTCTATTCGGTTGCGCTGGAAATACCGCCAACTGCTTCGGCAAGACTCATCAGGTCGATGGCCGAGCCATCTCTGGCATCCAGAATGACAACCTGCTCCGGCAGCTCCGGATCCTCCGGATCTTCATATTCCGCAAGGATCCATGCCGGAACATACTCAAACCCGCTTCCATCTTCCTTCTGTTTCAGATAGTAAGACAACGTAATATCGTTAAATGCAATCTGTTTATATGCTGTCGGATATTTGGTATAATATGCTGCTATAGACTCATTTGCTTTCTTAAGCATCTCATCAAAGGATAACAGCTCCACCGCCTGTGGGCTGCCATCCGCTTCCAGATAACTGTTCCAGAGAGCTTCAATTACACCATTTGCATCTACCTGAATCGTATATTTCTCGATTGGGACATTCACAAATCCATTTGCCTGACGAAGATTATCTGCGGTCCAGACCGCTACATCTGACACAGGCTGATCCTCGACAGATCTTATATATTCAAAGGAATATCCATCGACAACAACCGGAAGCTCCTGGTCGGATTCACCATCATTCCGATATAACCAGCACAGATCTGACTCACTCTGTAAAACTGCCTCCGAACCACCGATCTTATCCAGAAATTCTTCTGCCATCTGCCGCGCCTCATCAATTGACAGCGAACACTCATTTATATCTGATAATTCTCCATATTCTTCACTCATGCTGGTATTATATTCCTCTGCACTGGACGTGATAACTCCGGTCGCCCCATCCATCGGACGGTACTGCAGCAGATCCTCCTTGATCCGGAATAGCGTATCTGCTTCTCCCTCTTGTGGAAAACTCAATCTGTACTCCAGATCTCCAACCATACCCATATATTCATCAGCGGAATAATCTCCCGCCTTTTCCCTCTGCTTTGAGGTCGTCTGCAATAAACGATTCATGCGGTCAATATCCGAGTCATAATTCGAAGCATGCGACGGATCTGCTTTTTTCTGCACTTCATACAGATCGATATACGCCTGAATATCTTCCTTTGACAGCTTGTCCATATGTTCCATGTCATAATAAACATAGACCCCTTTATCCGCATCAAATAATGTGTCTACCAATTCCTTTCGGCTTTCCGGATCTGTCTCTTTCATTTTTACCGGAGCCACATACATCGCACCGGTTTCCGGTACTGTGATATCCGCATCTGTCAGCTGTATCTTCTTAAGTCCGGTCGAACCTGAGTCAAATGTGACATCACAGGATTCCGGAATATCATATTTACTCTGAACACTTCCTCCGTCTGCATTTCCTCCGTCTATATCATAATCTGCATTCTTTTTCCCGCATGCTGTCAGTGCTGCAGCACATGAAAATACTGCCGCCAGCATTACAAGCTTTTTATTTCTCCATAACTTTCGTCTCATTATAACCGCCTCCAATATCTATTTTTTACCCATTTTCTTAACCGCTATCTTGCTTTAGCTACTTTTCATTGTAACCTAATTCTATTTGCAATTCCAGATACAATCTTCTTACAGAATGTTTCCAGCATGTTATCAAAAAACAAATAATATTCACGAACTCAAAAAGGAACTCAAATTTTGTTCTGATAATTTGAGTTCCTTCTATTTTTTTATAAAATCTTAAAGCAAAGCCAAATTCAAACATCATTTTTCCTATCCAGGCAAAATCAACACTCCTGTTCTTCCCGCTCATGCAGATATTTTTCCTTCGTCGCCATTCCTCCCCGGATGTGCCGCTCCGCTTTATTTACATCCAGAACCACGCGAATCCTTGCCGCCAGAAATGGATTGATCTTTACCAGACGTTCGGTTACATCCTTATGTACCGTGCTTTTGCTTACTCCGAATTTCTTTGCTGTCTGCCGGACCGTTGCTCCGCTTTCCACGATATATTGTCCAATTTCTTCTGCTCTTTCTTCAATATAATCTCTCAAAAAAATTCCCCTGCAAATCTCATTTTTACAATGTATGCAGAGGAATTTTTGTCTATGTCTATCTGATGGGATGAACATAGAATTATTTTTATTCTATTAATGCGCTTAGATCAAGCTTATATATCATATCTCCCAGTTTTTTTTCCTTATTCAAAAATGTTACCATATAAATAGGATAATATATAATATTGTCTTTTTTATTTACATTACCATTACAGAAAACAAACGCCTCATGAATATTATATCTAGGATTTTTCATGCAATTATTAAGAGCCGCATGTCTTTCATAATCTTTTCCTGATTTTATCTCAATAGGCAATACGCAATTTTCATATTCGATAATAAAATCTAATTCTCCAGATCGATTATTGTTATAATAAAACAAATTAAATCCATGACATTTCAACTCCTGTGCAACAACATTTTCATATATTGCACCATAATTTATATTGAGCTCATTCATCAACATTTTCTTTTGAATTCCATTTGCATACATGGCTGTAAGAAGTCCTACATCTGCAAGAAACAACTTAAATAAATTAGTCGATTTGGATATAAGCAACGGTAACATGGGTTCCGATACACAAAATACCGGAAGCGCAACCCCTGCATCCTTCAGCCATATAAAACTATTCTCATATCTGGAAAGCTTAAAATTTTCATTAAGATTTTTCATAATAAATCGTTTATTCTTATTGTTCAATTCACTTGGAATCAGATCAAATATGTCTTCCAAATATAATTTGCTTTCCGGATCATACTTAGCAATATCTTTTTTATATTGCATTATAATCTGGCTTTGCAAATCAATAACATTCTGAAGATTATTTGTATCAATATATTGCTTAACCACCTCTGGCATTCCGCCAACGATCAAATATAAGCGAAATAATTCCAACATTTTTTCATGTATAACTTCATCTACGACTTTTTTGTTTATAAAGCAATCCTTTAATGAGTCCAATATCCGTTGGCTCACATTGTTTGCCATACAGAACTCTTCAAAATCCATAGGATACATTTCTATAACCTGCAAATATCCGACAGGAATTGATCGAATATCCTTTAATTCAACACCAAGAAGAGAACCACTTAATACATATTTATAATTTCCTTCTTCAACCAAAAATTTTATTGCCGTAACTATCTCCTTACACTCCTGTACCTCATCCAAAAAAATAATCGTTTCACCTTTTATTAATTCACCTTCTGCAAATGCCGATAATCTGAGCAAAAAATCGCGTGTATTTTTAAAATCCGAAAATAATTTTTTTGCCTCTTTATTCTCAATAAAATTGATTTCAACAAAAGAAGCTGTGGTTTCCTTTATACATTCTCTAATTATATATGTTTTACCGATCTGTCTAGCTCCAGTAACAAGCAAAGCCTTCTTTTTGGCATCCTGATTCAAAAAATTCAAAATATCATTTTTTATTTTTCTTCTCATTCTACACCTTCTTTCATATTTTCATATATATTATGCCATATCTTTGTCCGTTTATACAAGGTTATTTTTGCATTTTTGTCCGTTTATACAAGGTTATTTTTATATTTTTTGTCCGTTTATACAAGATTTGTACATTATTTTTGAACCATGATATAATGAACGCAAAATTATTTGCTCGCAAGGATGCTGATTTTGCGGAATGCATTGAAGAAAGAAGTTTTGATAATGAACAACAAACCAAACAACTACATCCTGGATTTTACGCATGTATACTGCGATGAAGATATGAAGGATAACCCACGGTTTCACTGGATCGACTGCTCTGACATTGAAGGCTGCGACCTGTATTGTTCAGATGAAGCCGCTGCCGAGATCCGGAAACGAATCATGCCATATGGAATCAACGGTATCCATTTTATTGACTCCGGGAATTTTCATTATGTAACAAAGATAACAACCGACCAGATCAAACGACCGTTCTCGCTCGTAGTATTCGACCACCATACAGATATGCAGCGACCACTCGTTGACGGAATGATGAGCTGTGGTGACTGGGCGGGGCTTGTTCTGGACCAGAATCCAAATCTGAAACAGTTAATTCTGATCGGACCGGAAGCAGCCGACATTTTCCAGATTGATGCAGTACGCAAAGACCGTCTTCTGACCTTTTCTGCTGAAGAACTAAAAAATGGGACTGCCCGAAAGAAATCAGCAAACATCCTCTCAGGTGTCCCATTTTATATTTCTATTGATAAAGATGTTCTCTCTACCCGTTTCACAGAAACCAACTGGAATCAGGGCGACATGTCACTTGACATGTTGGAACATCTGCTTGGCATCATCTTAAGCCATGAAACCGTATGCGGCATCGATATCTGCGGTGAATGCCAACCGGATCTACCACTTCCAGAATACATGGAAGACGAAGAAAAAAATGAACGTATAAATCATGAGCTGATTGATTTTATTCGATCACATATTTCTAACGATACCCCATCCGTTTCTCATAATCGATGATATAATCCCTGTTTGCAAGCTCATACTGATTAAACATTGCTGTATCATCGAAATCATCCGGATCAATCGTTCCATTGTACCAGCTCTTGGAATTGAAATATGCCTGATAATCCGGATCATTAAATTTTCTTCCATGGCGGGCATATATTTCGTTAAGAGCGAGACGGCATTCATCCGGTGTCAGCCCATCCAGGTCACTATCTGATATGTATTCAGAATCACTATTCGGAAGCATATACTCGGAATCTGAAGTATCCCCTGTTTCCTGTGAGCCTGACTGGTTATCTGTATTGGCGAGCACCTTAGAATTATAATTATCACTTTCTCCGCTATATTCACAGGCTCCATCCAACGCCAATACCGTAACCATATGGTAATAATAATTTGCTCCTGCCATAGAATAAATCTTTGCAACAGCTCCCAGGGTTCCATTTTCATCAATATATGGAAGTGCCTCTGCAACATTTTCAGACGCTATTGTTTCATTATAAACGACATCATAATAGTCATCTGTATCTTTAAAGCTTCCATACAATGAATAAAAGCAGGCATCCATGGTGTCCTGTGCATCCTGTTCATAATCTGCTTCATCTATATTCAGTTCTGCAAGCAGATCCTTCTTCGTAAGCAGCTTATCCTTTTTCAGATCCAGAACATACACATTATACTCAACCATATCTGCATCAAATTGAAGCGGTATGATCAACGATAATATATCACCATACAGAGTCCATTTATAACTGATTCCCATACAGCCTGATCCATATTCATCTGTATTTTCTATGTAATTCTGTGCAAGCTTCTCGATTCTTTTATTTACTTCGTCACATGCTGCACCGTCATAATTTATGTAAGGCAAATAATATACACCTGTATAATTTACAGTTTCTACCTGTGCTGACATATCGGAATCAATAACCATATCTGCACTGTATGCAGTCTGTGCCTCACTTGTATTCTCTGAACTATTTTCCTCCGTAACCTGGGCATCTGTTGATGTATCTGTTGACAAATCCTCTGATGCATCTGCTATCATTTCTGTCTGATCTTCGGAAACCTCACTTTGTTTTGTAGTGACTTTATCGGAAGCTTCATCCTTTTTCCCATTCGAAACATAGTAGATCTCTGCAGATAAACCTGCTGCCAGGATAGCGAAGCATATAAATATCGCCCGTTTCCATCCGCCAAATTTTCCTAAGATCAGAGGGCAAAATAATACAGCAGCCAACATCATAACTGCTCCAGCCAGATACTGTCCCATAATAAAAAACACTACTGCAACTATGATGCCACATACCATCGCACTCCAAAAACGAAACTTCTGGTATCCTGTCAATGAAGTTGTTTCTGTTACCTTCTTGCTCTCTCTATCATTATGGCCATTTTGCAAATCAGGCTGAATATAATCAAAAGTCTGAGTATTGTATTCTATATTCTGAGACTGACCAGATCCGGAAATTTGCTCCGGTGAGGTCTGTTCTACAGGTTGTCCGCAATTTGGACATACCGCCCATCCATCCTGTAATTCTTTTCCACAATTACTGCAAAACATATTTTTCACCTTCCCTTTCTTCTATTCATTTATCTATGGTGTATACTCATACTCACTTTTATCGTATATTCCTCCATATTCATTAAACAAATCCCGGTCAGATATAGCCAGATAAATTCTTTCATATTGAGGATTATATGTCAGCATTGCACCATCTGAATAATAAATAAATACCCCATTTTCATTAATATAATCCGGTATTAATTCAAACGACCATGACAATGTATAGCCACTATACATTAACTGCAAATAACGATCACTCATATTAATAACCTGCAGATTGGAACCATTTCCTACTTGTGTATACATAGCACTGTAATTTGTATACCAATACAGATCATTCTCGTTATAACTTACGGATTCATCCTGTGTTACATCTGATCCCGGCCGGGTTGCCAGACATAATTTATATTCTCCACACACTGTCATGCTGATGCGACTGGTATCTTCATTTGCATTTGCAGGGAAATCAAAAACTACCTCCACATTAGCTCCTGTATTTCCCGCCAAATTGCCAGATTCCCAATCTGACCAGATTCTTTTGCAGGCTACTCCATCATTGTCAACATCACTAAATATATTGGATGATACAAATCCAGATGTCATTTCATCCTTATTATAGACATAAACCGTGCAATGGACTTCCAACCCTTGACCATCATTTCTTGCCCGGACACGCGCATTTTTTACCTGAACGCTCCAGTATGGATCCTGATCTATAGTCTCCATTAGATAATACACATCGGAAGATACATCTGCCTTCTCACTCTTTTCTTCCGCCGCCTCCGTTGTATTTACAGTCTGCTGCTCTGTCGTAACCACGCTTCCATCTGTTTTATCCGGCTTTGCCCCACTCTCACCAAACAAACGGCTATTGTAATCCTCAAAAAGACTTTCATTTGATTTGCCATCATAAATTACATCATGTAATACCGGATAGCCATCACTATTAAACCCAAATATTACAGATTCATCCACACCATCCGGTTCTGTAAAACTGACTGTTACATATTCTTTATCATCAACTTTCTCATACGACCAATCCAGATCATCCTCACTATAAGCAAATCCAAAAAAGTCCTCTATCGTATAATCTGCGGTCGCCATTGGATATGTCTTAATATATTCAATACAGCCCTCTTTCCGCAAAGCATCATCCCAGTACCAGGTAAAAATACCAATCAACACCAATATGGTACTGCCGATAATCAACAGAACTTTCTTTGATCCTGCCTTTTTTATCAACCATGGCATTGCCAATATTCCCGCTATCGCAAATGCAATACCCGATAGGATATGTCCCATTGGAAAAGCTATAATAGCAACAAGAAACATTCCAATAAACATCCATTTCAAACGAGCCATCTTTGATTCATGATAGGCTTCCCGTAATATCTTTGATCCGCTTTCTTTCGTTTCGGTTCCATCCCCTCCATTGTGTCCCTTTTGCAGATCATATGCCTGCGCCCCACAGAAAGGGCAAAAATTTCCCTCAAATTTTTTCCCACAATTGCTACAAAACATTCTCTTCACCTTCCTTTTTTAATTTACTTATAAAATCAATACTAGTTATAACGATACAGATGTATCGGCAATCCCCCTACTTCTAATGTCATATTGTTTAAATCTTTATTTGCACTTTCGGGCAGAACAAAAACAAAGTGATCCGTAAATGAAGCTCCACTGGATATGGTTTTTCCATAATAATCACAACTGATTCCCACTTGATCTTTAATACCGGCATCATTTAATACAAAAATATCATCCGGATAAAATATTTGATCTTCGCTGCTGATATTTGTAATTGAAACATCACAATACACATATACGGAATCTCCAAATACCCAGTGTTCATCCTCTGATGCATCAGTAACAACAATCTCCCATCCGTCACAGGTAATCGTATCTCCTAAATATCCTTCCTGTGTGGTTTTTCTACCAGAACCACCATTTTCATCATCTGATGCCCAAGCCCAAAACATTCCGGCTAATATAAAAATAATTGTTACAAATCCAATCGCCCGCTGTCTTTTGGCAGATAGTCTGTTTAATACAAGGGGACACAAAGGAAATGCAGCAATCAGAAAACAAAAACCACTTACTATTTCTCCATCAGAAAAATATACAATTGCAAATATAATTGCCAGAATCATAATGCCCCAAAAGCAAAGACCACGCATTCCTGTCAAAGGATTCGGAATATCATTTTTAATCTGAGTCTGATTCCCCTGACCATTCATACCATTGTAGTAATTCTGGTTTGGCATCCCCTGAGCGTTCATACCGTTATAATAGTTCTGATTTGGTATTCCCTGTCCGTTCATATTGTTATAATTCGGATTCGGCATCCCCTGTCCGTTCATATTGTTATAATCCGGATTCGGCATCCCCTGTCCGTTCATATTGTTATAATCCGGATTCGGCACTCCTTGTCCGTTCATGCCGTTGTAATAATTTTGGTTTGGCATCCCTTGTCCATTCATGCCATTATAATTATTCTGTTGATTATATTGTGCCGGTTTTCCACAATTCGGACAAAACCGACCTTCAAATTCTTTTCCACATTCACATTTCATAAGCAGTCTCCCTTCACCTCTTTATTTCACGCCTGCCTGTATACCTTCTGCCTGTCCTTGTCATTGCCAGTCTTTTCTGAAAAAAATTCCAGAATAATATGTCGATGTATCTTTACGCTGTTCCACATCTGTTACATCTTTATAAGTATATTTTGTATTTGTAGGGGGATGTTCTGACGCTGACTTATATGTTTTTGCTGCAGCCTGCTCTTTGGGACTTTCACCTGATGAATTCAAATGAATATTTGATATATATTCCGCTCTTTTTACCGGATCGGATAACACCTGATACGCTTCATTGATCAATTGCATTTTTTCATCATCCTGTGCACTATGTCCGGATTGATTATCCGGATGATATTTCTTACATAGTGCACGGTATGATGCTTTTATGACCTCTGGTTCTGCATTTTCTGAAACATTTAACACTTCAAAATAGTTGACCATATGATCTCTTTTTATTTCTTATCCTTTTTCTATTTCTTAGCCTTTACTGACATTACGTTACTCCACTTGGAATAAACAGTCTTGCCACTCGCTTTTCCTTTTGCACGGACTCTGACATAATACCGCTTACCGGCCTTTAATCCGGTAAGATTAGCGGTTGTCTTTGTTACTGTTTTTGTCTTTGCGCCCTTGAATGATTTCTTGGTTGCATACTGGATCTGATATCCGGTTGCTCCTTTTACAGAAGAATACTTTACTTTTGCCTTCTTATTCTTCTGCGCTGTCAGGTTCTTTAATTCAATCGCTTTATTCTTTACAGATGCTTTAACGGTAATCGTATAAGTCTTATATGCTCCGCTGTCTGTAATTGCATATATCTTTGTAGTTCCGGCTTTCTTGGCTGTTACTACACCCTTTCCTGAAACAACTGCCACTGTCTCATCTGCCGATCCCCAATAAACAATATCTGTGGAATCAAGTGGAGAAATCGTTGCTTTTAAGGTTATTTTCTTTCCCTGCTCTACAGTATCTTCGCTTCGATCCAGATAAACCTTAACTGCAGGTACTTTTACATTTACTATGCATCTAGCTGTCAGACCATTCTTTGTCTTTGCTGTAATGACTGTTGATCCTGCCTTCTTGGCTTTCACCACGCCATTTGCATCTACCGTTGCAATCGCTGGATTCTGACTGCTCCATGTTACTGTCTTATATGTTGCTTTTGCAGGAAGAACCGTTGCTTTTAATGTCTGGGTTTTTCCCTTCTGAATATTTGCACTGGATACATTCAGTTTAATGGATGTTGGCGGAATCTCCTTTACAAGAATTGAAAATGAAACACTCTTGCCGCCAAGACTTACTGTTATCGTCTGTGTACCGATCTTATTCATATTGTAACTTCCAAGCATAGATTCTGATGGAATCATCAATGCATCTAATTCATCTTCATACACTGCATACAAGGAAAATCCATTCAAACTGAGTTTATCTCCCTGGAAATACTCCTGTTTTGTTGGAAGCTGTTTGATCATAAGGCTCTTTACACGCACCGTTGGATTGCTTCTAAGCTGCGCATATGGATAACTGCTGTATTCATCCAGAAACCAAACATTCTTGAAATCAAAACCTACATAGGAAGATGAATATTTCATCATAGCTTCGGTGAGAGGGGTTGCATTATTATACTGTGTATTTCTTTTTGATTCCATAAGGCTCTTTGGATCGTAGTAGCAGTTTTTGATTTCATCATTATAGTTATAACTTCCCATTATTGGTTTATAATAGCCATCATCAGCCTGCTGCAAATTTCCTCTTGTATAACAATTTGTTACAGAATTCGCATAACCACTATAACTACGTCCAACAATTCCACCTAAATACCCAGAATAACTATTACTAACACTACAGTTATTAATACAATTTTGTACTATATTCTGCTCTGCATTCCATATCCTTCCGATAATTCCACCTAAACAAGCACCGCCATCACTAACCGATATTAAACCATCTACATAGATTCCGGATATCTGAGTATTATTACCACACGTTCCAACTAATGCACCGGTATAGTCTCCATAATTTGTATTCATCTCAATATCCACATCCGTCAGACTGAGATTCTTGATCGTTGCTCCACTGACAGTTCCAAACAGACCAACCGTATCAATCTTTCCATAGATATGCATACCAATGATACGATGTCCATTTCCATCAAAGGTACCTGTAAAATTATCAATTGGTGTCCAGCCATTACCGGTATCAAAGATGCCTCCTTCCTTTGTATACTCTGTCAGATCAATATCCTCCGTCAGAATATACTTACCGGACAAATTATTCCGGATACCATTCAACTGATCTGCTGAACTGATCGGTTCATATCCCTCCGGCACCACTGTTTCTGCTGCCTGTGCCTTCCATTTCACAGGACTGCCAATACTGCAGCCAAGCATAACTGCAACTGCAATGATAAGCATTGCAATAACTTTCATCTGCTTCTTCATAGTTTTTCCTCCTTCGTCCTTATAAAGCTCTTAATCAAATAGATTTTTTGATTAAAAGCACCTGTTGTTTTAAATATTTTAGTACAGATGTTTACTAATTTCAATAGTAAATATTTGTACTAGATATACTATATCTATCAAACAACAGGTGGTAAGTATATGAAATATATTCAGAGAATTCGAAACTTAAGAGAAGACGCTGACTACACACAAGAATACATTGCCCATGTTCTTGGCACATCCCAGACAATGTACGCCCGATACGAACGTGGTGCAAACGAACTGCCAATTCACCATCTGCTGACATTATGTGACCTCTATCAGGTATCTGCCGACTATATTCTCGGACGTACAAATGAAAAATAGCGAATCTACCCCCGCAGATAATTCTTCTCCCCCCTGCCAATAAAATACACCTTATGAAACGGCACAGTCACAAGAAGTGTCACCGCTTCTGCGATCGGTACAGCCAGCCATGCTCCATAGATCTTAAGGAAATGCGGCAGGATCAGAAGGCTTAACACCGTAAAGATAAATGTCCGGCTGAATGAAATGATCGCCGACACCTTACCATTTGAAAGGGCTGTGAAGAAACCGGAGGATGTGATATTTAATCCACTGAACAGGAAATTGATCGCAAAGATCTTGAATCCAATCTCCGCCAGTTCAAATGTTGCCGGGTCATGTGTGAACACCGTAATGATCCAGGTCGCGAGTACCTCTGCAATAACCGTCAGAATAACCGCCGATACCGCCACAAAAAGGAATGCAATCTTATAAATACTCCGAAGTTTTTTCTTATTCTTTGCGCCATACTGGAACCCAACGATCGGACTGATCCCGATTGTAAATCCCAGATAAAATGCATTGAATAAGAACTGTCCATACAGCAGGATCGAGATAGCCGCAACTCCGGCTTCTCCTGCAAGACGCATCAGAACAAGATTGAACAATACCGTTACAACAGAATTTGAAAGCTCTGATACCATCTCTGAAGAACCGTTATAGCAGGCATGTCCAAGCTCCCGCAAGGAAAGCTTGAATCCGGTAAACCGAAGCTCACCTTTGGAAAACATGAAAAATACAAGTCCGGCAATCGCAGGAATGCACTGACCGATTCCTGTTGCAAGTGCCGCACCTGCAACTCCCATATCACAGATCACGATCAATACGTAATCAAGAACAGCATTTACAATACCTGCACCGATCATAAGCAGCAAGCCCATCGTTGGCCGTCCCGCTGTGACCAGATACATCTGAAACAACGTTTGCAGCATACAGGCAGGAATGAATAAGCTCACCATTCCCAGATAACTTTTACAGTCTGCCAGAAGCACTTCATTGGAACCCAGCAGTCTGGATATTTCTGTCAGGAACACCTGACTGATCACCACGATCACAAGACTGACCAGAATACATACCGTGACAAACTGAGTCAGGCTCTCACATGCTCTCTTTTTATTTCCCTCTCCAAGATATTTGCTAATGATCGCATTTCCACCCGATGCCAACATCATGGCAATAGCGATCGCCACATTTACTACGGGATATACGATATTTAACGATGATAATGCATTACTTCCGACAAATCGGGATACAAAGATACCATCCACGATGGTATACAATGACATAAATACCATCATGATGATTGACGGTGCCGCAAAGCTCAGCAGCGACCATGGCGTAATGCGACGATTTAATGATTTACCCATTTTAACAAGTCCTCTCCGTTTTATAACACTTTTCTAATTGACAAAGCCAAGCATATACTATAGGGTAACCCTATAGTCAAGTGTAATTTTGAAAATGAAAGGAAATTCAAATGAATAAAAAGATATATATGACGACCGGCGAGTTCGCCAGGATCATGCGAATAACAAAAGAAACCCTGTTTCATTATGATGAGATCGGTTTATTTCAGCCGGAGCTCACCCAGCCAAATGGTTACCGCTATTATTCAATCTATCAGACCGAGATCCTTGACACCATCCTTTTATTAAAAGACCTCGGTATGCCGTTAAAAGAGATCAAACAGCAGCTTGCCAACCGTGATCCGGCAAAGATGCTCCATATATTAGAAGAACGTGAACATCAGATCAATACGGAGATTGCCAAATTACGTTCTATGGAAAAATGGATCTCGCAGCAAAAGAGCAAGATCCATTTCGCCATGCAGATTGATCCGACAGCCATCTTTATCGCCGACTTCCCGGAACGCTACTATCTCTATGCAGAAGCACCAACCGCTACAGATGCTGAACTGTATCGAAAAACCGATGACCTGATCAATCTTCTGCTAACGGTCGGTTCTACTTTCAAAAATGATTATGATATGGCATATTTCCAGCATGTTTCCCATATCGAATCAGATAAGTACGCTGTCTATGATAATGTCGCCCTGTTGTTAGATAACAAGCCTTACGGGCTTCCTGTCCATACCTTGCCTGCAGGAAAATATCTCACCGCCTACCACACCGGTCACTGGGATACGATCGGCGATACTTACGACCGCCTGATGACCTTTAAACATGAACACAACATCCATACTTCCTCTGAATATCTGGAGCACAATGTTATAGATAGCTTCACTGCCGAAGACCCGCAAGACTACATTACCGAGATCACTGTAGCCATAGAAGCATGATCTACATTTTTATATAAGGCTCCGCTTAAAACTTCTCAAAGAAATGATATTCGTACAGGTTGGTCAGCTTCTTACCTGTCAGTGCCGCATAGGTACGAAGTAGCGAGGATGCACAACCTGCCACACCAACATACAGTCCCGGATAGCTCACAACTCTGGTCGGGATCGTTCTCCACCAACTGTCATACCAGGTACGAAGTCCCGGTGTCCGGTGATCCGAATCGGAAAGCATCACATCAGCCGTACGGATCATATAATCATAGAACTCTTTCTCTCCGGTATATTCATACATGGCAGCAAAATGCTCCAGAATACCTGCTGTTCCACAGCACTGGCACTGGCAGTTCCAGAAGCCCCAGGAATGTTTCTCCGGCGCACCGGCACGGACGATACCGCGCGATAATTCGATCGTCCAGTTCCGGTAGATCTCCTCTCCGGTAATCTCATACAGTTCACGAAATGCCAGCGTACTTCCAACCGGGCCATGACATGTACTGAGATAATATTTGTCATACGTCGGACCTGTTACCGGATGATCCTGATATGGAATCAATCGTCCGGTTTCATCTCCAACTGCGATATTCATTGCTTATGTAAGTCCTTCCTTTGCCAGCTCCAGATATTCCTCTTTCTTTGTATCCTGATATAAGGCTGCGAACATCCATGCCGTTCCGGTCGTTCCATGTGACCAGTTCGGGAATGTCGTATCCTTCGCAAAATCAATCATCGACAAGTCAAGCAGCTTCCAGAACTTTCCACCATTTGGTGCAGGAAGAGCATCCTGTGCGATCCGGTCTGCAGCCGCACATGCCGTATCCAGATATTTCTTTATACCGGTCTTACGGTAAAGGATATCTAAGAATACGATAAATCCGCCATCTGCGGTGATATCCTCCTGATCACTCCAATGCAGTCCTCTCTCATCGGTTACTGCTGCTTCAAGCAGGACATCCGCAACATATAATACATAATCCCGATATTCCTGTTTTCCTGTCACCTGATATAGGTCTTCAAGGAAATATGCCTCACCAACCGGACCATTATAAGGGCCTGCCGCCCAGCCCGGAACCGGAATAATACCCTTTACCTCTGAATGAAGCGTCGTCTGATACCATTCCACACCAACCTTCGTCGAAATGATATGCGCCGCCGCTTCCTCTGCCTCAGTCAGCCAGCGTGTGTCTCCGGTTGCTTCATACAGCCGGATAAAGAAAATACCAATACCTGCCGAACCGTCATACATACTCTTCGGCGTAAATAACGGAACATCCTCCCGATATCCATCCTGTCCTTCCGGCAACGCCTGCCAGATTCTTCCATATTCCGTCTTAATCGCCAACGTATCGATCCATTCCGCCGTATCGATCGCCGCTTTCAAATAATCTTCTGCTGTATTCTTTTGAAAAATCTCCGGTGTAATCAACTTTGCCATATCTTCGTCTTCTTTGTAACTTTATCCTATGCTATAAAAACTTCTCACTCTGTCTCAGTTTATCTCGCTGCTTATTATCTCTTTCTCCAGTCATTCCTGTTTCATCGCTTTTATTTCCTAGTATTTCTATATGATAATTATACATGTATTTTCAAATTAAGCAAGCCTTAAAATCACACCCAAACTATAACTATACTATTAAGTGTCCTTTTCATTACATTTTGTATCGTGTTATATCGTTCTCCCCTTATTTACGAACTCTCATAAGGGAAAATAAGGGAAAGAAAATCTGGTAACAAATTATAGAAATGGCGCTAGAATATTGGGACTTGATATGATAAGATTAACGGAAATACTTTATTTGAAAGAGGTGAGAACGATATGAAATATATCCGAGATAATTACTCAGTACAGTTGATGTAAACTGTTGGCAGATTGTGCTGAGGTGAAAATAAACTTGCTAGCAGTCGTTAACTGTACTGTCCAAATGATTGAACTACAATATATAAAGGAGTACAGTTATGCGCTATATAAAAGAAATTCTAAAGAATAACAGAATATGGGTATTAGCTTACATTGGACTAGGTATATTTAATGCATTTATGGCTAATTACAAGACGGACTATTTTCAGAAGGTTATTGACGGATTGGCGACTGGAACACTTACATTTGCAGGAGTTATAACCTACGGTCTTATTTTGCTGGTAAATTATTGTATGAATTATCTGGATAATTATCCAGAAAAGAAATTGGAGTATGGTATTTATCTGGATTTTAAGCTTTTGTCGCTTAGAAAAATAAGTACAATCGATTATACGGAATATCAGAAAATAGGTACTGGAAAACTTGTTCAAAGGATCGAGAATGGCTCATCCGCAGGCAGAAATGTAGTATTCAATTTCTGGTTACGTTTGATTCGTGATTTACTTCCTACCATTGTTTTTAGTGTATATTTTATTTGGAAGATTGATAAAATAATTACTTATATTTTGTTTGTAGGCTATATGCTTATTTTTATAATAACCAATATTCTACTAAAGTTTCTATACAAAATAAAAGAAAAGATTTTGAACAGTGAGGAGCTATTCAATCATTTTCTGGTTAGGGGCTTTATGGAAATGTTGGTATTCCGTATGAGCAAACAGTTTCCGAGTGAAATAAAGAAAACTCGTAGTGCCAAAGAGAATATTGTTTCATCAAAAGTAAAAATGAATATGATTCATGAAGCATTTTTTACAATATTTGCGCTACTTGTGGCAATGTTAGATATTGGTATTTTATTTTACGCATGGAAAACAAAAAATCTTACAGTGGGTTCTATAGTTGCACTCATTGCGCTGATTGAAAATGCTTACACGCCGATCGCTATTTTTAATGTACTTTATGTTCAATATAAATTGGACAAGGCATCCTATAAGAGATTTGAAGAATTTTTAGATTTAAAAGATGATAATCAATTAAGAAATGGTAACGCAATTAATACGGACATTGGTGAAATAGCGATAAAAAACTTATCGTTCCAATATGAAGAACGGAAAATTATTGATGATTTGAGCCTGTTCATAAAAAGGGGACAAAAAATAGCTTTTGTAGGAGAAAGTGGCTCTGGAAAATCCACTGTGATTAAAATATTACTGGGATTACTAAAATACAATCAGGGAGAAATCTGCTTAGGTGATATGGAGTTAAGTGGAATTTGCCTTAATAATTTGTATGACAAAGTCAGCTATATATCGCAGGATGTTCCCGTTTTTGATGGAACAATAAAAGAAAATCTGGTATTTGAAAAGAACGTGTCAAAAGAACAAATGCTGGACGCATTGAGTGAAGTGCAACTATCTCATTTGGTTGAGAATCTTGCGGAAGGCTTAGATACTGAAATTGGTGAGAAAGGAACCTGCTTATCAGGTGGAGAAAAACAAAGACTTGCCTTCGCCCGCTTGTGGTTTGAAAACCCTGAACTTGTCATTTTGGATGAAGCAACATCTGCAATGGATAATTTAACAGAAGAGATTGTAATGAAATCGGTTATGCAAAAAATGAAAGATAAAACGGTCATTGCGATTGCACATAGATTAAATTCCATTGCCGGTTTTGACAGAATTATTCTCTTTAGAGAAGGGAAGATTGTCGGACAAGGGACTTTTGAAGAACTATTACATACAGATTCTTATTTTAAGGAACTGTATAATGCGAATGTTCAATAATAGTATTTGTTACATTTGAATTTGTAAAAAATTTAAAGTGGCTGGCGCTCTTGCTTTTAGTGTTTGAACGACAGCCACCCAACAGAAATTCATACTATTTTAAGCAAATAGTTTTTGCATTTGTAGATATTCGAATTGCCTTTGTACGCATATTTTTTCACAGATGCATTATCTAGTTGAACATCCCCTGTAATGAATATCAGTAAGATTTTCGTTATAAAATACAGCTTGCCAGCATATGCGGGCGCATGTTTGAGCCGGAGGCGAGTTTGCGCAGGAGCATATGCGAATCAGGCAAACTACTGCTCATCCTCCAGCATCTCCCGGTCCTTCTCCATCTCCTGCACAACCCCAAACGCCGACAGCTCATCCGCAAATTCTTCCATATAATCTTGATAATGCTCCATCAGTTCTGCCTGAACCGCATCCACGCCCTTCTGTTTACCCAAATGGCGCTTCTTATCCACACCATGCTTCCGGCTTTGGCGCATCCCCGGATATACCTGATCTGCAGTCCTGTTTCTTCTATTAAATAACATATCCCATTCCTCTTTTCATACAAAAAGAAACCGCCATGTATATAAGCCATTCCGGCTTCCTTTCTTTATAAAAGAGTATCGACATCCAGCAATCGGTTTATACCATTCCTTCTGCTGTATCAATTAAATCATAAATAAAAATCCGGGAGAAATTAAAATTGTGTATAGAAAGGGCTTGAGCCCCAGTAATTAATACTGAGGCTCATTCTTAAAGGAGAGGTCATGGAGGATTCCAAAAAGGGGGGGTTTGGGGGGGTTTGGGGGTTATGGGGTACATTACATCGTAATATAGGGATTATACGAATTCGTGCATTGGGAATCCTCCATCATATCTATTCAAATGTTAAGTAATTGTCTTTTTTAACTTACTACACTGTAGTAACTTCTTTCAAGATGTTCGTTTTTATTTCCTGTCCATCTCTTATGGTGCTATGATAACAAATTCATTCAAATTTGTAAATATTGCATAATAAATAAAGTTTTCCGGGTTTTATGGTTCTTTTTGCACAAATTTTACTATATATGATAGCTTTATGAATATTTTGACGGATTTTGCCTGTCTCATTTTGTCAAATTTACTATTTCTTTACTCAAACAGCCAAATTCAATCAAATAAAATTTGATTTGCGTGCGATACTTTTCGACATTTTACGATTTTTTACAGCAGCAAAAATTTGAAAATATTGTGAAAAATGCCATTTTTTGTTCAGAATACTTTTTTATATCGCGAAGCGTTTATATTTTCTTCTTAAAAAATAAAATCCGGAATGTAACAATACCTAATTTCTCCGTCAGATATAAAGAAAAAGGAGCTCAAAACTGAACTCCTCATCTTTCGAAAAAAATACTATGCAAATATATAACGTCTGTCACAATCTTACTGACCCCGTATTCGGAATCCTCTTCTATCGCGCCAGACGCTTTACACAATATATACGTTTGTATAGATTTTGTCAAGAATATTTCAAAAAAGTTAAGATTTCTTTCCCCCCTTTACAAATTGTTCCAATAATCCTATCATTCTACATAGATTGAAAGAACACAACACAGCCGCGCAGGAGGAAAACCACATGAATACAGATGCATTATTACAGGGACGATTCAAGGATTTGGCAAATAAAGCCTATCAGAAGAATATCTATACCTTTACAAATTTTCTGTCTGCATCCGATCTGGATATTTTCTATTCTATCCTGCCGGACATCAACCATGTACCATATCAGATTTTCGGTGGCCGGGAAGGATGTGACCGTGTTATGATCCGCTTTGGATCAGAGGATATGACCGGATATGAACTTCCATTTCCGATCACCATACTTCAGATCACACCATTACTGGACAAATTTTCAGACGAGCTGACTCACCGCGACGTTCTGGGTTCTCTAATGAACCTTGGTATTGAACGTGAAATGACCGGTGATATTGTTATGAAAGAATCCTCCAGAAGCGGAAAACGAAATACCGCTTATGTGTTCTGTGTATCTTCGATCGCAGATTACATCACTGATAATCTTACCCGCATCAAACATACCAATGTCCGCTGTATCATCTGCCCGGATGATGACCTGCCGGATATTGTACCAACACTGGAAGAATTTCAGTGCATTGCTGCCTCAGAACGGATCGATGCTGCCATTGCTTCTATCACGAAGCTCTCCAGAAGCCAGACTGTCGCCCTGTTCCGTGAAAAAAAAGTATTTTTAAACAATCGCGTTCTTGAAAATAACAGCTATAACCTGAAACCGGAGGATACTCTGTCCATCCGCGGATATGGCAAATTCATCTATAAAGGCTGTGGACATGAAACCCGGAAAGGCAGGATCTATCTGACATTTGAACGTTATGTCTGAATTAATACATACAAACAGTGCAGACCTGAAGCAGCTAAGCGAATCTCCCGATATGCTGCGCTTCCAGACCTGCACCATTTTTGACATCTTATAAATTTTTCTGGTTTATTTTTTTATGTTGTCACTACCCTCCTTCCATTTTTGTTTATCGGAATCCCTTCATATATCCCGTAACATCACTATACAAAAAATCACCTGCGAAAAACCGTTGATGTAATAAATAGCATGTCTCAATGTAACTTTTGGTATTGCAATTCCAAAAAAGCACGCACTACATACTCAAATTCACTCTTTTTTATTTCAAATGTTCCATTATAAAATGCCACTACTTCCTGCACAATCTGAAGGCCCAGACCATGCGGGTTCCGCTCCACCTGCCCGTTACGCAATCCGGGTATTTGCTTTTCTGCCCCGCCGACAGACCCGCTGATCTGTATGCTGTTTACCGTCATTTCCTTGATCGTATTCCTGCATACGATCATAAGATTGCTCCTGTCATATAAAATCTTGATCCCTATTTTTCCCCCACGAATCGTATATTTTACGGCATTGTCCAGTATATTTCCAAGCAGCATATTCAAATGATGGTCATTGATCGCAAGATCGATCGGCACTGATATCCATGTCGTGATCTCAATTCCCCGTTCGGATGCTTCCCGCTTTTTATAGGACAAAATTGCATCAATCAGAACATGCCCGGAAATCACCTCCTTTGCCACCACAACTGCCAGTGCCTTTTCATATTCCTGATGCAGCAGCTCATATTGACCATTTTCCAGATACACACATTCCAGCATATATTGCTTCTTCAGGTCATGACGAAATTTCCGAAATTCCTGCCAGACCTTTCCCAGAGAAAAACTATATGCCTTATACTGTTCTGCTTCCGCACGCATCGTCCGGACATTCACTTCCCGTATCTGTCCATTTCTTTCCTGACGATACAGGTTACTGGATAATATATTGACCGCATACAGAAGCAGTACAATGGTCGGAAAATGTTTTCCTCCACATGCCGTCCGAAAATGTGTAAACAATGCCAAGGTTATTACCGGAACACAAAATACCTCCACAAAATCTCCAAACGTCACCTTATACTGCAAGACCAGTAGTGGATCCGGACAAGTCTCATCCATATCGGGTGCACCAACATTTGCATGATGACTTCTCCACAGCATTCTCCACGCCAGAATATTCAATTTTATAAATACTAAAAGGATAATTCTTGAAATAGATACAGCAGATATCTGAAGCCTTATAAAAGTTTCTTTTCCAACATCAGCATGGCTTCCAACCATAATAAAATAACGATAAACAAGCTTTTCCGCAGCGATCATAAACACTGCCAGATAAATGCCTGTAACAGCCGCCTGTTTCCATGGATATTGAGATTTCCCGGCTATTTTCCTGCATTTTCCGGATATACAACCAGAACTTCCAAATAACCGGATTGTCCAGATATAAAAAAGATTAGATGCCAGCGACAGAATAGAACTCAAATGCCTGCTCCCCCGATCCAGTCCATATAATATTCCCGGACATATTTCTTATTGTCTCTGCTGATGGCAAGCTCCATCCCATTACTCATGATAACTTCTGAGTATCGAAGCTCCCTGATATGACTGGTATTGACCAGATAGGATTTGTGGATCCGGACAAAATGCTGCTGGTGCTCCTCCAGATATTTTTCCAGATTCTCAAGTTTATCATAAAATTCAAATATTCCGGAGACACAAACAGCCGTGATCACCCGGCGGTTACTCTCCAGATAAATAATATCTCCAATGTTAATAGCGTAATACGTGCGATTATAATAGAATGGAAGAATTTCCATATTGTTTCTGACATGACATATAATTCTGTCAAGCAAAGGAAGAAAGGTCTGTTCATTTACCGGTTTATCTAAAAACTGAAATGGCTGGACATCAAAGGCCGCCCGATAATATTCACTGTACCCGGACACAAATACAAGAAGCATAGATGGATACTGTTTCCGAAGCTGTACTGCCACCCGGATCCCATTCATCTCCGTCAGCTCAATATCCAGAAATACGATCTGATACATCCCGCTCTGGTCGATCTCCATCAGCAGCTCCTCGCCACTGCAAAATGTATCAATCTGAAAATTGAAATTACAGCTTCTCATATACGTTGCTGTCATCTGACTGATCTCGTCCAGAACATGCTGCTCATCATCACAAACCGCAATCCGAATCATAATATTTCCCCCCATAATATAATTTGTACTTATTTCATCATTGCTGTAAGTTTATCAAGCATATATAACAACTGTTCTGTTTTCTCAGCCCCAAATCTCTGATATGAGATATGTTTTTTCTTCTCGTCATCCCCAATTTCATAATCCATATACAAACTGTCCTGAAGAACATAATCAGCAGATATCTCCAACGTATTGATCAATGCAACAAAACAATCCAGTGACATATCTGCCTTACCTGTTTCGATCCTGCTGATATATTTATCACTGAGTTCAGTCAATTCTCCCAACTGTTGCTGGGTAAGACCTTTTTTCTTTCTTGCTTCTTTCAACCGTTGTCCTAGAAACGTTCTGTTAATCTTCACTAATCTTTCTCCATATTGCTTTCCGGATTAATATGCTTCAACCTTCTCTTTTGTATTCTGTCAAAATTTGTCTTTTTATAGAACAAACCAACGAAGCATTTTCTAACCAGCAGTAGAATTTCTAAATTGTTTTTTGCGCAGAGCGTTTTTCTTTTCATTTTTTTCTGCATACAAAAACAGTGCCTGACCGATACAACCATTTCCACGAATCCACCGTGAATCTGACAGTATTAAAACCAGGCACTGTTTTTATTTTTATATGTTTGTCTTTCCTGTAAATTTATAAGATATACCGTTTACAGACTTTCTGCACGTTGTCTGATATTCTTCTTGAAATTGATCACCTTATGATCGTATTCCTGATCCATGTATTTGGAATTGATCATAAAATCTGCAGTCGACTTGTTATTTGCAATTGGAATATCATACACCTGCGCGATACGAAGCAGCGCTTTTACATCCGGATCATGTGGTTGTGCTGTCAGAGGATCCGAAAAGAAGATCACCATGTCGATTCTGCCCTCTACGATCTTGGCACCGATCTGCTGATCACCGCCTAATGGTCCGCTGTTGTAACCTCGCACCGGCAGTCCTGTCTTATCTGCGATCATCCGGGCTGTTGTTCCGGTTCCGCAGAGAAAATGATTTTTCAGTATGTCCTTATTATCATTACACCACTCGATCATCTCAGCCTTTTTGCTATCATGTGCGATCAGTGCAATATTCTTCTGTTTCTCAATCGTAAGTGTCACAAAATCATCTGTCATATTAGGTCTCCTTTCTGTCAAAACCTGCTTACCTTATAAGAATTACCACGACTTTTCTGCCAGTGGACATTTCTGCAAGCCTTTATTATTTTGTTATACCAAGCTTGTGTGCTTCATCCGCAACTGCCTTGGCAACCACCTTTGCTACTCTGTCATCAAATGCACCCGGAATAATATATTCTTCATTTAATTCTTCATCGGTTACAATTGATGCGATTGCTTTTGCTGCTGCCATCTTCATTTCCTCTGTAATTCCTGTAGCCTTTGCATCCAGTGCGCCACGGAAGATACCAGGGAAAACCAGAACATTGTTGATCTGATTTGGATAGTCAGAACGTCCAGTCGCCATAACACGAACGCCGCCCTTCTTTGCTTCCTCGGGCATGATCTCCGGTGTCGGATTCGCCATAGCAAATACGATAGGATCGGCTGCCATGGATGCTACCATCTCTGCCGTTACGATATTCGGTGCTGATACTCCAATAAATACATCCTTCCCCTTCATGATCTCTGCAAGATTTCCGGTCTGTCTGTCTTTATTTGTGATCTCTGCCATATCTGCCTGTGCCGGATTCATCCAGTCCTGACCCGGACAGAGTGCACCCTGCTTGTCAACCAGAACTACATTTCCGATGCCAAGCTGAAGAAGCAGCTTACAGATAGAGATACCGGCTGAGCCTGCACCATTGATTACAACATTTGCCTTATCAAAATCTTTACCTACCAACCTCAGTGCATTGATCAGACCTGCGGATACAACAATAGCTGTTCCGTGCTGGTCATCATGGAATACAGGGATGTCTAATTCTTCCTTCAATCTTCTCTCAATCTCAAAACATCTTGGTGCTGATATATCCTCCAGATTGATACCGCCAAATACAGGAGCGATTCGTTTTACGGTTTCTACAATCTCATCTACATCCTTTGTATCAAGACAAATAGGGAATGCATCTACTCCGCCAAATTCTTTAAACAGGATAGCTTTTCCTTCCATAACAGGAATCGCAGCCTCTGGTCCGATATCGCCAAGTCCGAGAACTGCAGTTCCGTCGGAAACAACCGCTACCATATTGCCCTTACATGTATATTTGTATACATCAGCCTTATTGTCTCGAATCTTTCTGCATGGCTCTGCAACACCCGGTGTATATGCTGTACTTAAGTCGTCTCTGTCTTTGACTTTAACCTTTGAGATGACCTCAACCTTTCCTTTATTCTCCTCATGCATCTTTAAGCTCAGGCTATTGTAATCCATTTGTATAACTCCTTTATTCATTGATTATTATATCTGAAGCCATCTTCTATATGGCTGCATATATTCTAGTTTTTGTGAATATATTATATAGATATAATAACATAAATTGCTGGCATATAACAGCAATTAATACCACAAAATAATATGGAGGATTTCAATGAATCAGTCTGTTAAACACAACTTTTTTATCTGGAGTGTTTTCTCTTCCATCTGTATTGTGATACTTGGAAGCGGCTGGCATTTTCTATATGTCATCTTAGAGAAAAGTAATCTGGTCGCCTGGTGCACACCGATCAATGAAAGTATCTGGGAGCATCTGAAGCTTACCCTGTATCCGGTGCTCATCGTTATGCTGATCCTTTATGGTCTGCATTTTATTCCCTGTGGACCTTCGATCCATAAAGTGATCCTGATGATCTCAGCCAGCGTCTGCATCTCAGATCTGATCATTGTCAGCATCTATTATGTGTTCTCCGGCGGATTCGGACTTACCGGAATGTCTATCGACCTTACAGCCTATGGCATCGGTATTCTGGCAGGGCAGCTTCTAAGTGTGATTCACCTGCTTTCGCTCCACCAGATTCCAAAATGGGTATATAGTATCGGTTATATTCTTCTGATCGGACTTATCCTTATCACCGCTGTTTTCTCTTATAATGCACCGAATCTCCCGATCTTTATCCCACCGACTAAATAAAGAATATTTTACTTGCTGCTTGCCTTTACTCTGTAGATTGCTTTCTGGAATGCAATAATATTATTCATGCCATATTTCTTAACACTCAGTCTGATACGACCACCTGCATATTCGACCAACAGCCATTTCTGGATCAGTACAAGGAATAATATTACCATTACGATAGCAACTATAATACCACAGACAATAGCAGTGGAATCATCTAACTGAATCGATGTTATAAGTGTTCCTATAAAGATCAATGCTGCCCAGATTAATAAGGAATACGGTTTATTATCTGTAATCTTTGTTCCGGTAATATCATCTGTATTTATGATCTCTCTGGTCGAAATCCTGTTGATCAATCCTTCACGATGATTATAATACAGGCGCTTGTCTGTCAGAACTGCCTGCTCATTCCGAAGGCCTTCTCCAGATAACAGATTCAATACAAGTCCATTGCTCAGAGTTGCAACCGGCTTCTCATCCTTTTCTACAAATACCTCATCAAAAACATCCCCGGAAACCTGGTTGTCATAATAATTATTATTTGCACCAGTTGGCTGCTGTGTTGCCTGTGTATAGTAGTTTGTGTTATACGGATTTGCCTGTGCATTGTTATAATAGGCATTCTGCTGATAGTATGCATTATTCTGTGCATTCGTATCATATGCTCCATATGTATAGCCCTGCTGTGCTCCATACACATTCTGTGCTGCAGCTGTATTCGGCTGCGTCTGTGTCGCTGTTGCCGTGTTCTGTGTCTGTCCGGTCGTTTCCTGAACATTATTGTTTTCATTTGTAGCCATTTTCTCGTCTCCTCTTCTTTGTAATAAAATGTCCTTATGCAGGTCTTTCAGCTTTCGCTTTCTCTAATATTTAATATAGTCGTTTGCAAAAACAAACGCAAGCGGCTACACTGTTTATTTTGCAAAATCCACTTACAGATTTTCTGCCGCTATTTATATGACAGATCATGTGAACTAAAAGTTTTAAAATATTTGAAACCGGATCAATTTAAATACATACAAAAACCCAGATGCATAAGCACCTGGGTCTTTGTATGTATTTAATTTTAGATTATTGTCGAAGTATTCTGTAAATATTCGAGGTTTCCACACCCGCCATATAAAACGCCATTTTATATAAAATCTATAAATAAATTCTACTGAAGGATGAGCAATTATGTATGCTCCCGATGCAACTGCATCATTCAAATTTTAGATGTATGGTACAATATTTCAAAAGATGTGAAATGTTATACCGCAATGGTACATATTATATAAACTCCTGCTTATAACGAATCTAAACAAGTGGCATCTGTAACAGTCACTGCCTGAACAGATACTATGTTGTACCAATCCTTCCAACAACTTCTAAGCGTCTATGTGATATAGCCTAATGCCCTTGAAACACTACCTATATCTTGTGTTTTGAACAATCCTAGCAGAACATAACCGGTAATCTAATACCTACGTCCCGATACTTCAATCTATGCCGAACCGGCATCTGTGTGGGGACTTGTTTCAAGTTATATCGATAAGGCATCCCGTGTGGAAACAACTTCCCAATCATGTATGCTGCTACGATAAAACTGTTCTTCAATTGTATCCAACGGAATCTCCTCCTTCCTTGAACTTCTGGAAAACACCTTTTACTTTTGACCAGTTTCCGTGTACCGGACCTCGATCTGTTTATCCAGGTGGCATCTGTTTGATGACCGTTCTTTAATGTATCTTTATTATATGTGATAATACCCATTTTGTCAACATTATTTTTTGACAATTTAATCATTTTATTGTATTTATTTTGTCTTTTTGTATTCAAATGTTGTATTGTAGTATTAATTGTATATATTTTTTAAACAATTATAATTCCATAAAAATTAAGTTGACTTTTCCCCTGTGCAGTGCTAGACTTTTAGAAAAATCAAAGGCTATGACAGGAAGGAGTACTTAAGCAAGTGTTACTTCAGAGAGCAGGCGGCTGGTGTGAGCCTGTAGAACATCTTAAGGAAGCAGTCCCCGAGCTGTGATTGCGAAATAGGTTTTAGATTAGCAGTCAACGGAAGGTTCCACGTTACAGGAACAACGGTTAAGAGATCTGGCCGTACAGAGTGCAGGAAGTTTTTCCTGAAGTTAGGTGGTAACACGGACTATAAAAATAATAAGTTCGCCCTAAGCAAAATTTATTTGCTTGGGCTTTTTTATTGTCATCTTATAAAGTCCGGCAGATTCCCATAACAACAGTTTCCTGTACAAGAATGGATTCTTAAGGTTGCTTAACTTCCGGTTTTGGGAGCCGGATAAATTCTTATAAAGAGAGGTATATCGCATGAGAACATACGAAAAATCAACGAAACTCGATAACGTTTGTTATGACATAAGAGGTCCTGTTATGGACGAAGCAAACCGCATGCAGGCAGCGGGCATTGATGTTCTGAAACTGAATATCGGAAACCCTGCACCATTTGGTTTTCACGCACCGGATGAAGTCATCAAAGACATGTCTTACAATCTGAGAGACACCGAAGGATATTCCGATTCCAAGGGCTTATTCTCCGCAAGAAAGGCTATCATGCAGTATTGCCAGTTAAAGCATATTCCAAATGTCGGAATTGACGATATCTATACCGGAAATGGTGTAAGTGAACTGATCACCATGTCTATGCAGGGACTTTTAAATAATGGAGATGAGATTCTGGTTCCTTCTCCTGATTACCCATTATGGACAGCTTCTGTCACACTGGCAGGCGGTACTGCTGTTCACTATATTTGTGATGAACAGAGTGACTGGTATCCGGATATCGATGATATGAGAAGTAAGATCACTCCAAATACAAAGGGTATCGTCGTGATCAATCCAAATAACCCAACAGGTGCCTTATATCCAAAGGAGATTCTGGAACAGATTGTTGATCTTGCAAGAGAATTCGATTTGATCCTGTTTGCAGATGAAATCTACGACAGACTGGTTATGGATGGCAGAAAGCATGTTGCACTCGCATCTCTGGCACCGGATGTGTTCACGATCAGCTTCAACGGTCTGTCCAAATCCCATCGTGTAGCCGGTTACCGTATCGGCTGGATGTGTCTATGCGGCAGAAAGGATCATGTAAAAGGCTACATCGAAGGTCTGAATCTTCTGTCTTCAATGCGTCTTTGTTCAAATGTTCCTGCACAGAGTATCGTTCAGACTTCTCTGGGCGGTTATCAGAGTGCCGATGAACTCCTGCTTCCGGGCGGACGAATCTACGAACAGCGTGAATATATCTACAATGCCCTCTGTGACATTCCCGGTGTATCCGTTGTGAAACCAAAAGCTTCTTTCTACATATTCCCGAAACTGGATCAGGAGAAGTTCCATATCAAGGATGATGAGAAGTTTGCCCTTGATCTTCTCCGTGAGAAGAAGATCCTGATCACCTGTGGTACCGGTTTCAACTGTACAGACCCGGATCATTTCCGTATCGTATATCTGCCAAATATCGTGCAGCTTAAAACCGCTATGGGAAGAATTGCTGATTTCTTAAGCTACTACCACCAGTAAACCTATTCGAACGCAAGTGTTTTGCGTAAATGCAGAAAAAGCTTACAGACTATAATATGCATGGGGCTATTGTAAAACAATTCTAACATTTTGGTTCTATACCTGCTTTTGGGGTTATAGATCTGTTTGACAATCATATCAGAACAAATGCCGAACATACCTTTGTGTAGCAAACCTATTCGAACGCCGGTTCTTAACGAACTGCTTAAGCAGTGAGTTTAGCACCGCTGCGTGAGAATCGAACGCAAGTGTTTTGCGTAACAAATGGTATGTTCGGCATTTGTTTGTACGGTATAACACCTTATATAAAGTCGAAGGTTGCCTGCTGGTAGGTGATGTCCTGATATTCCAGTTCCTCCTGCGAGGTCTTGCTGGTGTAATCGACAACAACCGTCTGCTGTCGGTTACCGACCATCTGCTGACCAAGAACGTAGTTCACATCAAATTTGCCGGTGATCGCCGGAGTTGCGCCACGGGCAGGAACGATCAACTGCACATGATTAGCTGCAAGCATGGCAAAGATCGGCTCCCAGATATATATATCCTTTGCCGCGCCAAATGGGTTATCAATAAAGATCGTCTTTGTAGAGATCTCACCCTCCGCACCATAAGAATACATACCTGCAATATAATTGATGATCGCAACCAGGAACTGAATGTAGATACCCTGTGACTGTCCGGTACTACCAACCGCTTCTTCATAACGAAGATACCGGCTCTGCTCCTTGATACGCTCTCTCTTATATAGTTTCAGCTTGATCGCATTCATGTCTGTGACCATTACGCCAAATAACCGCTTCAATGCAAGACAGTCACGGATATAACGGACACGCTTCCTCTCATCCTCATAGGCATCTGCGCCCTTTACGATATCGTCAATATAATCAGACATGCGCTGTGCAAGGAATTCTTCTTTCACATATGGGATCGTCAGATCAACCATACGGATGACTTCTTCTCCAACGGTGATCTTCGATAATTTTGGAAGCTTCTCAAGCTCGGTCTTTACATCCATACAACGCTGTAAACACTGACTGCAAAAATTCTCCTTGATCGCAACCATATCTTCGATTCCCTTTTCCACTCTTTCCTTTTCCAGATCGATATAGGAAATGATCTGTAACAGGCTTTCAAGTAACGCCTTTGCATCATAGTAGTTTTCAGGTATGATGACATCTCTGCGGATCGTTTCTGCCATCTCGAATACACCCATTTCACTGAGTGCTTCCGCTGTCTGTCCCTTGAACCGCATCAGTTCATTTCTTGTCTTTTCCAAATTCTTGCGGCTTCTGTCATATCGTAACAAACTGGTCTCAAATGCCTGTCGCAGCTCCTCTTTTCCGGCTTCTAACAGCTTACCATTTTCTACATTGATGTCATTTGTATCTACGATACGTTTTACATCTTTATAAAGCTCGATCATATAGCCCTGCTCTTTGTTACAGGTCTCATATTCCTCTGCGGTCTTCTTATAACTCTGTTCCAGCTCGGCAAGGATCTGATCGCCCTGTGCGATCGCCTGCTCTGCTTCACTTAGAGAAATCTGTTCTTCTGCATATGCATCTTCACCATAAATCTTTTTCAGACTGGCAACCGCATATTCGATATTTCCTTCCAATCTGCCGGAAGCCTTTGATACATTCTTCAGTTCTTCCGCCATGGATGCTGATACCAGTTCCAGACGCATCAATTCATCAGAAAGTGCCTGTAACTGCTGTTCAGATGTGGCAAATAACTGTGTCTGTGCTTCCAGATCCGAGAGTTTCACGCCACGCTTCTCGATCGTATGCAGGATACGATCCATTGACTGTGACAATGCCTGAACCAACTTCTTCTTATCCTCTACATCCGGTGCACTTTTATTTGCTACTGCATACATCGCCATAAATTCTGTCTCCAGCACTTCATCAGAGATCGTAAGGATCTCGATATCCCGTCTGGATACATCTTCCGTTTCCTGTCCAAGTGCCACCTGAATCTTCTGTTTTGGATCCAGTGACACATCTACTTTTCCATCCTCCGGGTAATAAGGTTTAAAATAATTCTGCCATTTATCCTGTATATCCTGAATACTGTTTGCGATCGCAAGCATCCGTGTCTCCGTCTCGCTCACAGTTGTATTCCATCTGACTGCATCCCGCTTCAGTTTCTCGATCTGTCCGGTGATCCGCTGTTCTTTCTGAACATTCTCCGTATAACGGGATTCTTCCTCAACTGCCAGATCAGAAAGCTCCTTAATACGAAGCAGGATTGATTTGTCTTCCTCCAGCTCATGCAGCTTTTCTTTTACGGATGCCTCATCTTCTTTCTGCTGGGTGATCCGGCTTGTCCGTTCTGTTATACGATCCTGAAGCTCACGGACCTCATCCTTTTTATTTAACAGATCCTGATTCAACTTTCGTTCGATATCTGCCGCATCCAGGTGCCTCTCATCTGCCAGATGACTGACAAATGCCAGATCTTCCCGGTAGGTTGCAAGCTTCTCATCAATCAGGGATATCTCATCCTCAAGGCCACGAATCTGGATCGTCAGTTCTTCTTTTAACGATTTCAGAATCTCATCGTCTGTGAAATATTCGCCTTTTCTGCAGACCATAACGGCATTTTCGTTTAAGGTAACTGCCTTTTCAGACAGGTCATCCATATCGTAGATCAAAACCATTTCATTGTCTGTCTGAATCGAATCCAGATTGATATCCTCTGCAATATCAGCAAAATTCTTCACGACTACTCCATACGGAAGTGCTCTGTTTTTCTTCAAGATCTCCGACCGCTGCTCCGACTTAAGTGCTGCCAGATAATCAGCTCCGTGCATCGCCATATGTCCATGTCTGGTCACGATATAATCAATAACTGCCGATGCTCCTGCACTCGGTCCGAATAAACGTCCGGATTCCAGATATTTGCGTCTTTCGAGCAAACGGTCAATCTCCTGTTTTCTGGTGATCGTCTCGGTCAGCGTTCCTGTGATCCTTGCATTGATCGCATCTATGATTTCTTCTGCTTTCTCTACACTATATACCGCCATAATGCTTTCTAACTTCTTAGCTGCCTGACGATATTCCTCTGCATCCAGATGGCTTGTCTCATATTCTTTTTCCAGTGTTTCCAGACTGTTTTCCGCAAGTGACAACCGGTAACGGTCTTCAAATACCTGCTCCTGATCTTCCCGTATGCTCTCTGCAAGTGCCTGTAAGGATGCCTCAAATTCTGCTGCCTTTTCTTCGGATGCTTCGATCACGTTTGCCGCATCCGACACAACAAGCAGGGCAACCTGTGAGGTCAGCTCGGATATCTTGTTATTTAAGGACTGTAATTTGTCCGAAGCCGCTTTCCGATTATCCCCGGATACAGCCAGCTCGATCTCGCCCTCTTTGATACATTTCATGCAGTAATCAGCCTCTTTCACCGCATGCTCATGCGACTGCTCGACCTCCTCCTTTGCCAAAAGAAGCTCTTTCAAACGCGCATCATCCCGAAGCTTTCTGTTATAGGCATAGACCGTCATTTTCTCACGGTCTGCCCCGGTATTCTGTAAAATATGATCGATGATCTTCTGATTCTCGGATAACTGTTTTCTGTCTTCCAGATAACCCAGATAATCATTGATACTTTCTTTCATATTCATATCCTGCTTTAATGCCGATACCTGTCGTTCATTTTCAGCAAGATTTGCATTTAACTGTTCTGACTTATCCCGGAGTTCCTGCAGACGGAAACCATCTCTGGTGATCTTCAGATTCTCCAACCGCTTCTTCTGGCTTTCCTTCTGTTCAAATGCAGTCTGTTTTGCCACAAGCAGTTCTTCCAGATGTTCATTTTCTCTCGATGTCAGTTCTTTTCCCGTCACATAGATATCCGCAAGCTGCCTTGTGATATCTTCATGTGCCTCGTACTGGTTAATACAGGAATTGACCTTTGCCTGCAAGACATTGATCAGCTCGATCTGATGATCGAAGTTCGCGATATCCCGTTTCTTCTGTGCCAGCACGTTCAATTTATCCTTAATATCAAGCAGCGTTTCTGCCATCGTGCTCTCATCCCCATCCCTACCGGTACGGGTCAGAAATGCTTTCTCTATGATCTCCTCGATCAGCAGATCTTCTACTACTTTTCTGGTTGTCTTATAATTCGTCTCAAAATAAGTACGGACATGACCCTCTGTCTTATTGATTCCACGGATGATCTCCCAGTGGCTCTCATGCAGACCATATTCGCTGATGAACCGCTGGTACTCCCCTTTCCGCTCAAATAAGCGCACTTCAAGGCTCATATCCTTATGTCCAAGCTCCTTAATGTAGGATTTTAGACCACTGTATGTAATTCTTTCATTACCATTTGACAATGGAAGATTAATGATATCGTTCTTATTATAATCCCGATAGAAAATACAGTAATTGAAATACTCGATCGCCGCCGTCTGTCCGTCCTGTGATGCTCCCTCGTCGGATTCCTTTGCTTTCCTGGCACAGAAGCCGGTCGTCATGTAGCGATATCCATCCTTGATCTCCGCGTCGTCTAATTTCCATTCGATCAGGGAATGAATAGTCGTATTGCCGCCGCCATTCCGGAATAATTTCTCGATCGGCTGCTTATCATCTAACGTACAATTCGGTATCAGATTCTGAAGCAGAAGAAGCATCAGCACACTCTTTCCTCCACCGTTTGCAAGGTCATAAAGCGTGTTCTTTCCATACATACGCATCGAAAAATCATCGTACTGCTGTGTACCAAAGTTGTATTTTACATTATTTACTCGTATTCGGTTAATGCACGGCATCCTCTTCACCTCCAAGCAGCTGATACAGACGTCCCCTGTATTCTTCAAAATAATTCTCACATAACGCCTTGAACCGATCGGTCGGATAGTAGCGTTCTTCATTCTCAACAAATAATTTCTGGCTGACCATAAAGTTAAATGTCAGCTTCACATAACCGGATTTGGATGCCTTTGACGCCTTCGTCTTTTCTCCGTCATAGACTGCATGACTGACTGCCGGAAGCTCATCCCACAGCAGCCCAACCGCTTTAAAGCTCTCTGCCCCGACATCCTCTGCTGAAAATACAGACAACCGCTTCGTCACATCTGCCAGATATTTGTCCGCCTCTTCGATCACCTTTTCCGGCTTGATAAATTCACGGAACTGATAGCTTCCGGAATCTTTATAAAAATACAGCAGGATCACATACATGAGGAAATAGCACAGGAACAATTCTTTATTCAGCCGCAGTCCAAGTATGCGCTTCATATCGTCATTTGTATAACCAAATACCCGGTTGCCTTCACCCGGAGTGATATAAAGTGCTTCGTTGTATTCGTAAATACTCAGATTCAGTTTCTTTAACAGATTGCCTACAATCTCGTAGACCTCTGCATTTCCATAATAATCTTCGTACAGAGCACTGTTTTCTCTGCTTGCTTTCGCGATCGTTTCGCCCTGTATCAGTCTGGCGTAGATCTCAATCGCCTTATCCAAATTTCTGCTGTCCATCTTTTTTCCTCACATGTATTTTTATTGCAATTCAAATATTATGTTCGTAACATACATATCTGCTCCAACCGGGATCTCCTCAGTGCTGTCAAAGGTCAGCGTGAAGCGCATATCTTTGTATGGCTCAAATGAGATATCCGGAGCATAAGCATCTTCCGAATAAATATCCGGTACGCTTACAGTTGAAATGCTGTCGGCTGTAGCCTGTGGTATCTGCTGCTCTCCGATGCTGTCCCGCACCTTCTGATATTCCCGAATACTGTCAACTACCAGCTTTTCAAGCATGGTATCCTGCTTCTTTAACATCCGGCTGATATCATATTCCTTCTTCTGTGCCAGATGGGTAAGGAATGCGTAATAATCGGCATTCTCATAGATTTCTTTTCCAAATCGTATCTCTAGGAATCCGTTGAATTCTTTCAGGCTGAGCTTCTTCCAGCGGGCAAGCACATCCATCAGTTCAAAGAATAACTTGCCATAGTTTCTGCCGGAGCGTTCTTCTTCAATCTCGTCCTCGTAACGGAAGTTCGCATTTACATCTTCTTTCTTTGCTGTCACCATCTTCGCCTCATCCTCTGATTTGAGCGTAAGAAGATTGTCGATCGATGTCATCGAGAACGACTTCGTGATCGCCGGTGCAAATAAAGGAGCAAGAATCATGCCCATCTTATCCGGCCGATCCTCCCTGATCATCTTCTGTAATTCTTTTTCAAAGTCAAATACCGGACGCAGACGCTTTAACTTCGCCTTCTGAATGATGTTGTCCGATATATTCTGTAATTCCATGGTGCTGTTGATCAGATTTCCATGCTTTAATATGGTCTTCTTCAATTCCAGCTCCAACTGACTGATCTCATCCAACAACGTAGAACCTTTTGCCAGATGGTCAAAGTTCGCTTTCGCAACTGCCTTATCGACCAGTGCCTTGTTCTTCGCAAATAATTTCTGTTCCTCGGAAAACCATTTGCCAACCGTCTTCATATATTTCTCATAAGCTTCTGCCCCGGCAAATACATCGTAAGAAAGCAGATCTACGATATCGTCTTTTTCTCTTACAAGCCGGTTCACTTCGCTGTTGATCCGCTTGACAACCTCGATACCTCCCTTGAAATTCTCTCCGGTGATCATCTTCTCAAGCAAAACCTGTTCTACATTGATCTTGCTCTCATCCTTGATCTCCTTGGTATCAAGATAGAATTCTATCCCATCCGCAGTTATGTAATAGAGCACTTTTCCATCCGTGATCCGGCTGTCGATCAGTCTGACACGCCCGGTCTTCTTCTGCTTCTTACCCGGATCGTAAAATGTAAATTCAAATGCTTTTCCATCATTTCTGATCTTGTCAAATATATATAAGATCAGGTCTGCCATATCCTCGTCCTCGATCTCAATATCGAAATCACGGATCAGTAGCTCTTTTATAAATGCTTCACACTGGGGATATGTGATGTCCCTCTCGTTGAAGTTGTTTTCCTCAATAAAAAAACGCAGTACCGCCATGGTGATATATCCCATATCCAGACTGTTATATCGTCCATCCTTGTACTGTGTAAATGCAGTTTCCGATAACACAAAAAACGGGTAGTATTTTCTTAAGTTATACATTCTCGCATTATGTTCTTCGATTATGTCATTGATCATCACGTACTGCTTTGCCACTGTTTCTACTCCCTGTTTTGTGTGCTTTATTTTCTGTTTTTCTTAAAAAATCACGGACACATAACATGCCCGTGATTTTTCAATACCTATTCGCCCATCATCTGTTTAAAAAATAATTACCTGAATCAGTCCTGCTTTGCAAGATTTTCTTTGTCTACTTTGTAAACCATAAGACGAAGAAGATAATATGGCATTCTTCTATTTCCAAGTTCCCAGTCCTGTACAGTTCTATACGGTATCTCGAAATACTCAGCAAATTCGCGTCTGTTCATTCCTGTAGACTTTCTTAATTCTAATAATTCTTCACCTGATGTCATAGTCTGTGTCCCTCCTGTATCATTCCTATGTGCATTCTTTCTGAAAAAAAAAGAATGCTTTCATTCAATATTATTTCAAAATTCAGCACAAAATAAATTCTACAAGAATCCAACCCTAACCTCATGTATATTCTACAATATAACGGTCGGCATGACAATAGAATTTGTTAACACATTAAAAAAATTTTTTATATGCGTGTCCTTTAGATAATTTAAACATTTTGTCCATTGACTTTATGATATAACCGGAAAATAATAAAAATAACTATTTAATATAATCATAATGTGAATATGCTGGGGATACCTTAACTTACCAATACAGGGGCATTTGAGGTCGCCGGTCCTTAGATGGTGCATTAGCGGCATCTTAGTACCGTTGCAGACCTAACTGAGACCTTACCGAGGTTTATCCGAGGTTAGTTCGAAGTTACACAGCGGGAAAACGAGCGGAAGCATCCCCTGATTGGTAATGTTAAAGGTATCCCCAGCATAGCAGATCATTATTACACAGGGAGTGTTATGTATGTTGAATAATCGAATTATGAAGGAAAAGCCATCGGACGAGGAAATGAATACACGGTTAAAGGCTTTGCAGAAAAAGCTGGCGGCGCAGACGCTGGCTGTCCGGGAACACAAGCTTCCGGTCATCGTTCTGGTAGAAGGCTGGGGTACTTCCGGCAAAGGCAGTCTGGTCGGACGGATCATCAACAATATCGATCCACGTTTTTACCGGGTTGCATCGCTGGAAAAGGTCAGAGAAGAGGACAGGCGGAAACCATTTCTCTGGCGATTTGTAAAAGAGATACCGGAAGCCGGCAATTTTGTCTTTATGGATTCCGGCTGGATGGATCAGCTTACGCGTGAATACGCACACAAAGAATTGTCAAAAAAAGACTACGAGCTTCGAATTGCCAATGTTCGGAGATTTGAACGGCAGCTGACCGATAACGGCTATCTGGTTGTCAAATTCTTCCTGAACATCTCGAAGAAAGAACAGAAGAAACGGATCCGGACGCTTGCCGATGATCCTGCAACCAAATGGAGAGTGACCGATACCGACCTGGCACAGAACAAACATTATGACAAATACATGGACATCTTTGACAAATTCTTAGATGCTACCGATTCTTCCCGCGCGCCATGGTATATCATCGATGGCCGCTCCAAGAAATGGGCGGAGCTTCAGGTTCTGGAAATCCTGACCGAGGGAATCGATGTTGCCCTACAGAATCATTCACTGGCAGTTCCGATCCCGCAGAATGTATTCCCTCTTATGGACATGCCGAAGCTGTCAGATATCTCTTTACAGGACAAGACGGTATCTGATGAAGAATATTCCAAACGTCTGAAAGAATTACAGGGAAAACTTCGAGAGCTGCACAACAGCATTTACCACAAAAAGATTCCTGTCATCATTGCATACGAAGGTTGGGATGCTGCCGGAAAAGGCGGCAATATCAAGCGTGTAACGGAAGCATTAGATCCTCGCGGTTACGAAGTATTTCCGATCGCAAGTCCTCTTCCGTATGAAAAATCCCGACATTTTCTCTGGCGTTTCTTCACCAGGCTTCCACGCTCCGGTCATGTAGCCATCTTCGACCGAACCTGGTATGGCAGAGTCATGGTAGAACGGATCGAAGGATTTTGCAGTGAAAATGACTGGAAACGTGCTTACAACGAAATCAACGAATTTGAAAAAGAACTGTATGACTGGGGTGCTGTGATCATCAAATTCTGGATACAGATCGATAAAGACACCCAGCTTGAACGATTCACGCTGCGTCAGAATACACCGGAAAAACAATGGAAGATCACAGATGAGGACTGGCGGAACCGTGAAAAATGGGATCAATACGAAACAGCCGTCAATGAAATGCTGCAAAAAACAAGCACCACCTATGCTCCATGGCACATCATCGAATCAGTCGATAAAAAATATGCCCGGTTAAAAACCCTGGAGATCATAGTTGATGCTATAGAAAAAGCTATATCTTAATGAATCTTTGTCTTCTGGTAGTCGATCATGACATCATAGATCCGTTCACAGTTGTCATGGTCGTCAAACCGGAAGAAATCATCGGCACGTCTGCGATACTCCGGTTTCATCTCGCAGTTATTCTGCATATAAGAGATCAGAACATCGATCAATTCGTCGTTGTCCTCGCAGATCTCGCCAAATCCCATCGTATCATAGTGGAAGGTTCCTTCCTCATAATGCTTCGGTATATCGTGATGATGCAGGTAGACCACCGGCTTACGCATATAAGCGAAATCAAACTGAACGCCGGAGAAATCTGAAACCATCAGACTGGATTCCCGGAACACCTTCTCATAATTGACACCGGAATGTCCATGAACGGCAACCGCCGGAATGATCTCTACCGAAGGATTCTTATCAAAATCATCGATCTGCGGGCTGACGATCGGATGAAGTACATAGACGATCTTATAATTATATTTCTTTGCCGCAGCGATCAGACGCTCATCATTAATAAGGCTGTTATATACCTGATAATAGGTTGTCTCCTTAAAAAGTGGATTGTAGTCACGGCTCACACCCTCATTCTTTGTAACCGGAACTGCTGCCTGCATCCGCCAGGTCGGGGATAACAGGATCTGCCGTTTATCTTCATTTATAAGTCCATCATAACGCGGTACTCCGGTCAGCTTCAATGCATCATAACCCTCATAGCCGTAGATCGGCTTCGACAGATTTTCAATCTCATATTTAGATGCACAGAAATACAACCGTGTATTATCTCTCAACCGGTTCTGCGCAACTGCAATCTTCTGGATAGACATACCATGCTGGACACAGGCTACATGGAAGTTCATCAGATCACGGATCAGTGCCGAATTGATCGTACCGAAATCATTAAATGCGTAGACGGTAGAGTTTGACACGATCACCATATCCGCATACAAAAATGCGTACCGGTGCTTGATGCTTCTCCGTTTGACCGGCTTCATACCTTCGCGTTCCAGACGTGCATAATCTTCCGATGCCCCATCTGCCAGATAATAGCATTTGATGCCATCCTTCTTGCTTCTTGCATATTTGTACATGTATTCTGCGGAGTCCCCCGCCTTATATATCTTATCAAAAAAGAGCCAGATCGGACGATGCTTTAAAACCGGCTTTGCCTTTAAGAACGCCCGGACAATGATAAACTTAATAACCTTCTTCTGTCCGGTTGCAAACATATCCCGCCATAACGTCAGTTCTCTGCCTGCGATCTTCCCATGCTTTACCGGATCAACCTTCATGATATTGGCTTCTGTCTTATACATATACAGCTTCTTATTGATCTTCCAATAGCTGTGACGGAAACGGTCGCACAAACGGCTGAAATGAGAATCGAATTCCAGAGTGACCGGAAGATCCTCTACCGACATTCCCATCGTTTCACCATTTTCAAAGACATCCGCCCGGACTCTTGTTACATAAGCCAGTTCTGTTTCCTGTCCATATGGAAGCTCCACCCGGATCGTAAATGCCCGAAGCTTGAAGATCGACATACCAAATGCTTTTGTATGTGCATACCGCTCATTATATTCTGCCGGATAGAAGCGGTCACCGACCAGAACACCAAACTCTGCTCCATTCATCAAAAGAATAGGCGATAACCGTCCTTCGATCGTAAGCTCTGTGTGATCCTCCATATCTTTATTGTCCATAAACTGAATGTCCGCCGTCGGCTTCGTAAGCTCTCCAATCTGGATATCATTATAGCTGTAGCAGCCATCTGCAAAATCAAATTCCAGACCGGTGTCCTTATACTTTAAGATCAGCAATACCCATACCAGACAGTCTTCATTCTTCATATCCACATGGTATCCCTGATTCTCACAAATGATCGAATCATCTATATAAGAGAGCACTTCCCCAAGCCTCCACAAAAAAGCCTCGCCGTCGGTCTCTTCAAATAAATGCTTGTTCAGGTTATCGAGATTTGCCTGGATCATATATTTTACAATGAACAGTGCATGCTGCATAACAAGCATCTGCAGGGTTTCCTGATGGATGGACATTTCCTTTAACCATTCGATCAACTGATCAACGGTATCCTTATACCATGCCCGGTCATAGATTCCTTCAAAAAAGGTCTTATCCCCTTCAAAGCTGTTTTTCAAAGTATAGTCAACACCATCGATATAATAGAGCTTCTCATCCAGACAGGCTCTTGCCTGAACCGCAAACAGCCATTTTAATACCGGAAATGATCCCTTTACCAGAACGTCCTCCAATGTATGCGCAGGGCTTCCGAATGTCACATTTGCATCCTGTCCGGCATTCTGTATTCCGGCAGAACTACTCTGTATTCCGGCATCTGCGATCTCCATCAACTGATTTAACAGGCTTCCCTTAAACACCATACCGAATGGTGTAAATCCGTGCAGGAATCTTAAAATCTCCGTAGAGATCACACCATTTGTAAGCTGCTCATAGACACCATGAAATTCCTGATCTCTGTCCAGCTTCTGCGCAAGCCAAGGCGCATGCTTTCCTTTCTCGCGATATGCGGAAAACGGTGCATACATGATTCCCTTCTTGCCGTTCCTACTCGGTCCGTATTTCTTCGGCAACAGAAAGATATCTCCGTTCCTGTGGTCATCAACAAAGGTCACGATACGCGCAAAATCCTCATCTGAAAGGATATCGCCCTCTTCCATCAAAAGGAACATCCCCTGCTCATCAAATTTTCCATGTATACTGAAGCTGTCCGCTCCGACTACGATCCTGTTTACCAACTGCCACGTCCTCCTGTTTTCTTTATCCCAGACTTTCCTGTAATGCAAATAACTGCTGCTACCATAGAACAGATCGTCCCCTGCAGCAGCAATTTCTGCTTATTTCTTCCAATCTTTATCTTGTATACTCCATGCTCTTCATCATGCGGGTATACATTTCCTCCAGACCGATCACCGGCTTCCAGCCAAGTGCCTGAAGTTTATCTGAATTCAAGCGCATATTTACATCCGGTGCATAGCCAAATGTCATGGCGCTTTCCGGTATGTCAAATACAACCTTAATCTCATTATTTGCCAGTTTCTCTGCAACCATCTTTGCCATATCTCCGATCGTGATATGTGCTTCCGGATGCGCTACGGTATAGGCTTCACCATCATTTCCCTTTACAAGAAGGAGCAGAATACCCATAACGGCATCTCTGGTATAGCAGTAGTTACCAACGGATTTTCCGGCTGTGTGCAGAACAATATCCGTCTTATTCATAGCAGCCTTTGCAAACTGTGCAAATACACGATTCTCTTCATAGCTGATACCTGCGCCAAATGTCTGTGACAGTCTTGCAATACGAACCGGCAGCTTATACTCACTTGCGTAAGAAGAACACATACATTCGCAGAGACGTTTGCCCTCCGGATAACAGCTTCTTGGATTGTGGATATCGATGTATCCCAGATCATCTTCCTTTACATATGGCTTTTCAGGATCCGGTGCGCCAAATGCTTCCATCGATGATATATATACAACACCCTCGGACTGCTTCTCCTTACCAAGGTCTAACATATTCTTTGTACCATTTACCGCAGTCATGATCGTCTCCACCGGATAGTCCACAAAGAACTTGGATGCTGTAGGGCTTGCTGCATGGATGATGTAGTTGATCTGTACTTCTGAGATCTTCTTGCCATTTGACAGGGTTACAGTCTCATCGGTAACCGGATTTCCGACATCACCGATCACATACACCAGCTTATCCTTTGCAAATTCATCATAGATCTTGTCTGCCTTTTCTGCATTTCTGACAAATGCATAGATCGTGATATCAGCATGCTTTACTTCGTTCATCTTAAGCAGTGCCTTTACGATTTGTGAACCAACCAGTCCGGTTGCTCCTGTGATCAAGATGGATTTGCCGTATAATTTCTCATAATCTCCACCTGCATTTGCAATATACAACAGGTCCTCTTCTAAAATCTTATCTTTCATTTTTATTTCCTCCTGAATGATTTTTATTTATTTTCGTCTTGATATGGAAAACACTTGTACTATTCATGTTGTCCACCGTTTACTCTGTTCCTTATACAAATATCTATATGCTTACTCTACCTGATACATTTTGATAATGTGAGCTTTCCGGTCTTCTTCTGGCGGAAGCTTCATATAGTCGCCGTAAAGGGATGTCAAATAGTAATCGGTACAACCCGGTGCGATCAGCTCCCGTCCGCCAAATGTCACTTTCATTGGTTTTACATATTCTTCCCTTGGCATCTTCTCCTGCGGACCATAGCCACAGGCAATGCCGCCAACATATTTGCATGATTCAAAATCATATTGTGTACATAACCGGATCAGCTTCTTCACTGTCCGCTTCTTGCCCCATATCAAATGCGCAAATGGTTTCAGGATCGGCTTCACGATCTTCTTGACCAGATTACCGCCCCGCCCTGTCTTCATCTTCAGATATTGGATGATGCGGCGATACCAATGTGCCTTTTTATAGATCCGTTCAATCTCGGCATCATCATCCGGTAGTCCGTCCATCGGGAAAATATCCATCCATAGATAAATGTCGTATTTGTCTTTCGTATAATATTTGTCCAGCCTTGTCCTCGTATCCGCAAGCTTCGTATATGGCTCATCCAGATTGCCAAGGCTTGTTGACAGGAACTTATGCTCCGGCAGAAACGGCTGCTCTTTGATCACTTCCTGTAATCTCTCATAATCCGGTCGTGGCATCAGAATGTCGATATCATCATCCCACGGAATAAAATCCTGATGTCTGACTGCTCCAAGCAGCGTGCCGCCGCACAGATAATACCGCAGCCCATGCTTCTCACACAGATCATGGAACATGAACACCATTGTTTTCTCACGCTCATGGATATCCTCAAGCGTCAATAATTTTCTCACGTTTTCGTCTCCTCTTTTATGGTATATGCCTGCATTTGCCTTCTATATACCCTTAATATCCTTATGAATACCCATTAAAAGTCTCCTTATAATATCAAAAGGGCCTCTGTCTGATCTCCCTTACAATGTCAGGAGCTCTTCCGGGCGGCTAATGATATATTCCGCGCCGGCTTTTTCAAATTCCTCACGGTTTCCATATCCATACAAAACACCGACCGTATCAATTCCGCAGGCATGTCCACCATCAATGTCAAACATCCGGTCACCGATCATCACGGCATCCTTTTCATGTATCTGTGTCTTAACCTCTGGCTTGGAATCGTCCATCATGACTGCCTCTTCCCGGTCTGCCTGTGGCATATCCGTACCTTCCGCATCGGCTTCCTTCAACCGCTTCAGGCACTCTGCGATCAGCACCTGCTTGTCCGAGCCGGTTCCATCCGGGTTGCTTCCTACCACAACATCAAAATACTTTGCAAGGTCGAATTTCTCAAGTATCTTTTCCGTCGGTGCTGTAGGCTTGGATGTCGCCACTCCAATCTTTGCGCCTCTTTCTTTTAAGGCTTTGAGTGTCTCTGGGATTCCACCATAGATAGATGTCTCATATAGACCTGTCACATTGTATCGTTCTCTGTACTTCGCTACCAGCCAGAGTGCCTGATCGTGGTCAACATGACATTTGGATGTAAAGGAATCGTACAACGATGGTCCGATAAATGTCTTTAACACTTTCTCCGATGGCTCCGGCAGTCCGGCTGCATCCAGAGCATAGCGGATGCAGTTGAGAATGCCCGGCTCGGACTGGCTTATTGTGCCGTCCAGGTCAAATAAATAGTATTTATACATAGTGTTGCCTTTCTATCCGTTCAAAATTCACGCCACCATTGTAGCATAGATCCTTTTTTCTCTCAACAACATTGATACCGAACGTTGCAAGTCGCTGGCTTTACCGGACATTTGTAGTACCCCGGATGACCTGTATTGCCGGCACTTAGTTGATCTGCCCGTGGAACTTCATCAAAGATCACAAAGTTTTCTGCAAGATGCATATGCCTGATTCGCTCATGCACCTGCGCACAGAACAGAAAACGCAACGGTCTGAATAACATAACCGCCAAAGCCTACGAGCCATAATACAAAAACAACGACTGCGATCTGATTTTCAGTGTATGTTTTCACCAAACTCTGTGCATACTAGGAAAATAAAAATGTTAAAGAGGGCTTGTTTATGAAACAGTTTAAACCATATATTCCGGCAGATAAGGTGATGCCGGAGCTTACACCTACTTCTGTGATTCTAGGCATTATCCTGGCGATCGTGTTCGGCGGTGCAAATGCATATCTGGGCTTACGGGTCGGCATGACGGTATCCGCTTCCATCCCTGCTGCCGTTCTTTCTATGGGTATTGTGCGCATGATCATGCGCCGCGATTCAATTCTTGAAAATAATATGGTTCAGACGATCGGCTCTGCCGGAGAATCTCTGGCTGCCGGAGCTATCTTTACGCTGCCGACCCTGTTCATGTGGACAGATGAAAATCCCGATATAAAACCTCCATCTTTTCTGATGATTGCATTTGTCGCCATCTGTGGCGGACTGATCGGTGTTCTGTTCATGATCCCACTTCGTACCGCTCTGATCGTAGAAGAACATGGTACACTTCCATTTCCGGAAGGAACTGCCTGCGCTGAAGTACTGCTCGCCGGAGAAACCGGCGGTCACAAATCCATGCAGGTATTTTCCGGGCTTGGCATCTCTGCTGTCTATAAATTTATCGCTGATGGTCTGCATTTGTTTCCAAGTGAGATCACATGGACGATTTCCTCTTATAAAGGATCGGGCTTCGGTATGGATGTCCTCCCTGCGCTGGTCGGTGTCGGCTATATTTGTGGTGCAAAGGTTGCTTCGTATCTGTTAAGCGGTGCTGTGCTTGGATGGTTTGTTATCATGCCTTTGCTCGTTCTTGTTGGCGGTGACAACATCCTGTTCCCCGCTTCCGTTCCGATCCGCGAACTGTCAGTCGATCAGTTATGGGGAAATTATGTGCGGTATATCGGCGCAGGCGCGGTGGCAGCCGGTGGTATCTTCAGCCTGCTAAAATCATTTCCGCTGATCGCATCCACATTTGCCAAAGCCCTGAAAGGCTTTGGACATACAGATGGAAATTCGCGAACATCCAAAGACATTCCGCTTCCTTATGCAATCGGCGGTATCCTGATCGTAGCATTTGGTCTGAGTGCTTTTCCAAATATTCCGATCAATCCGGTCACATCCATTCTGATCATTATTTTCGGATTTTTCTTTGCAACCGTATCTGCAAGAATGGTCGGTGTCGTCGGCTCATCGAATAACCCCGTGTCCGGTATGGCGATCGCAACCCTGCTATTTGCAACGATCCTGTTAAAGCAAGCCGGCATAGCAGGATACCGGGGTATGACATCTGCCATCTGCATCGGTACTGTTATCTGCATAATTGCAGCCATGGCCGGAGACACCTCGCAGGATCTAAAAACGGGGTATATCGTCGGTGCAACCCCATATCTGCAGCAGATTGGCGAACTGATCGGATCGATCGCATCCGGTCTTACGATCGGTGGTGTTCTCTATCTGCTGAATGCCGCATGGGGATATGGTTCTACCGAGCTTCCTGCTCCGCAGGCAACCCTTATGAAAATGGTCGTTGAAGGTGTTATGAATGGCAATCTTCCATGGGGACTTGTTATTGTCGGCATTTGCATTGCTGTCGTTGTCGAGATCTTAGGTATCCCGGTTCTGCCATTTGCCATCGGACTGTATCTTCCGATTTACCTGACAGTTCCGATCATGATCGGTGGTCTGATCCGCCTTTTCGTGGAGAAACGCCGCTTTGCCGATGAGGGTTCCCGCGAAACCGTCCGTAATAACGGTATTCTTTTCTCCTCCGGTATGATCGCAGGTGAAGGGCTGGTCGGAATCCTGCTTGCCGTCCTTGCCGTATTCGGCGTAAGTGATCGGATCAATCTGGGACTTATGGGATTCCATCTTGGAAAATGGGGCGGCTGCCTGTTCTTCCTTGCCCTGCTTTTCAGTATGATCTACATGATCCATAAAACGAAGGATAAACAATCATCCAATAACACACTTTAATATCTTCACCCGGAAAGGATTTATTTTCTCATGCAAAAATATAATATACAAAATGTCATTGCAAAACAGAACCATAATCGTAAAGATACCCTCTCGCAATTTTTTATAAAAAGATCAAAATCCGGTTTTCTTTCCCATACTGCAAACTATATGGACAAAATCCCCTGCATCAATCTGAATTATACATGGGAACAGTCGCCCGATGGAATTATTGTGATCGAGATGCCGCATACCGGTTTTTATCACAAGATCGCCCAGAAATATTTTCACAAACCAAAGAAAAGCCATATCAGGCTTGACCGATATGGCAGTACCTTATGGGTTCATATAAATGGCGACAACACGGTATTCAATCTGGTATCCATCATGGAAGAACAGTTCCCCGAAGAAGCTCCTGATATGTTAAAACGCGTTATCGCCTTTCTTGAAACACTGGAGAGGGTAAGGTTTATCTATTTACTGTAACCCTGTATTAAAATATCCGTATTCTGTGTCCACATTATAGATTGCATAGCAGTCAAGTGCCTCCGGTATAGGCACACTGTAATAATGGAAACCTAACCAACGCTGCATCCCTTCCGGCATATCTGCTGTCGGTGCACCCGGAAGATACACTGTAAATGTCGTTCCACCCGCAATTCCGTAAAGTTCTGTAAATGTGGTTTTGTATCCGTTATCATTTGCAACCACTTTACCGATCTCATCATCATACTTTAAAGTATCCAACTCCATCGTATAGGTATATTTATCCACCTGTTCAATATTCTTAAATGTCCCGGAACCACTGGAAACTGAACTGCTTTCATAATTACTGTCATGGAAAGATGCCGTGAATGTTCCATCCGGCTTAATATTAATACCAGAAGCCCATGCTCCTACTCCGCTTGACATAGTAAAGCTCTCAGGCAGATCCTCCGGCAATGTCATTGCTACCTCTCCTGCATTTCCGGCAGAGACTTCTTTCTTATCGGCAGATTTCTCCTGCTTTTTGTCAGATGCCGTTTTGTCCGTTTTTTTCTGTGTGATCTTTCCCAGATATTCCATAGCTTCATCATAGGTCATGGCGGTATCATCCAGCGTACCAAGAACCTCCTTGGCTTTATCCTTGCCCTGGCCATTATACATTAACAAGGTATCAAAATTCTTCTGTAATTTCTTTACCTGCGTATCATACTTATCCTCTGATATCTCAGATCCATTCTTGGTACATGAAACAACCGTTGCCGAATAATCCTCATTTGGTCCTTCTTTTCTTGCCCAGGTTGTTGCTTTCTGAAGCATACCGGAATCATCTAATGCAAATTTGATATACTGATCCGTATATCCCTCATCTCCGATTCCACTATATGCATATAAGGTTCCCTTCTTAGTCGTAAACAGATAATAACTGGTTCCGGAAGCGGCATTTATATCCCAGCCACTATATTCTTCCATATCCGTTCCAAAGATTCTTTTTGCATTTGTTCCGTCAAAGCTATATATATCCATCTGCGCAATTGAAGCTTCGTTCTGTTCCGATCTTACCAGGATCATCTCCGGCACACCATCACCTGTAACATCGGCAAATACGATCGGTGTCTGTTCCTCTTTTGCAGTCTTTGTGGAATAATCATATTCATACTGCCAGAAATAATTGTCGATCTGTGTCTTATAGGATTCAAGTACCTCTTTGTATGCTGCTTTATAAAGACTTTCATCAATGGCTGCCTCTGTCGTTACCTCTGTTGGTTCTTCCGTTGTAACTTCAGTGGTTACCTCTGCCTTTGTTGTCACCTCTGTTGTAACAGTATCATCACTTGCTTCCGAAGTGACTTCTGTTGTTGCATTCTGATCTTTCTTCTTATCCTGTGAGTGCTTATATGCAAATCCTGCTCCGACCGCACCTCCTACCAGGGCAACGGAAGCGGCTGCGATCACGATCTTGCCTGTTACCGTTTTTATAAATGCCTGTTTTCCAACTGTAGCTGCGATAGCCTTTCCGCCTTCTACTGCACCAACAGCCGATCCTGCGGCTCCTGCCTGAGTGACTCCTCCTGCTGCCTGTCCTGTGGCTCCTGCCTGTGCAGCTCCTCCTGCTACCTGTGCAGCCCCGCCTGTAACATTGCCTGCCATCTGCATAGCACCACCATGAATGATGCCGGCTGCAACATTTCCACCAATGCCTGCCATCTGCTCAAATACATGCGTAACGATCATATTTCCACGTTCTGCCATAAGCAGATATACAAGAAGACACATCGGTGTGTAGCTGTAAAGCTTGTAGCCCTTCTTCTGAAGCTCCTCTGCCTTTGCCTTGATATTCTTACGTCCATAATTCAGTCTGGACTTTACGGTGTTCTCGGAACAGTTCAGTACTGTGGCAATATCCTTGATACTGTAACCCTCCAGATGGAACATAAGCACACAGATTCTCTGTTCATCCGACAGGGAATCGATCAGCTCCCGCACCATATCCTGTGTCTCCTGCACGGTACATGCCATCTCCGGCTGTGTACTCATGTTTTCATCTTCCAGATTATACTCAAAGACATCCCCTTCATCATTTTCATTCTGCAGATCAGAAAACAAGACTGCCTTTTTCTTCTGAAGTGCATTGATCGCAGTATTTGCCACGATGGTACTCATCCATCCCGGAAATGCATTTGCATCCTGCAAACTATCTAATCTGGCAAATGCCTTTATATAGGCATCCTGAAGGACATCCATTGCATCCTGCTCATTCTTCATATACTTCATTGCAATGTAGAGTTTATTCCGATATGTATTCTCATATAAGAACGTAAATCCTTCTTCACGCCCTGCCTTTGCCTGTTCCACTGCCTGTGTATAATCCACACAGCTTCCGCAAAACGGACAGTTGTATTCATTCCCCTGTAAATCATTTCCACATGTTCTGCACTTCATGTTATCCTGCTCCTCCTGCTTTTTATCTTATTTCTGTAATTTATATATTATCTTTATACCTTTATTTATCTGGACTGCCTGTCATGCTCGATCCGGTCAAATAATTCTTTCTTGCGTTCCGGATCGTCCGGCAGCTCCTTTCGTTCTTTTCTTAACAATGCAACAAACGCGCGCACTGCCTTCCACACATCCATATATCTCACCTCCTGTTTATTGGACAGATCAGGTGGGTAAAAAGTTTTAAGTTTTTGGATATTTTTTGCTTTATTATAGCATACCACAAAATCAGGATAACATTATATTCTATTTCTTTATCTTTACAGTCTTATATTTGCTCCATGCAGAGTAACATTTCTTCTCGCGGGAACCTGCCTTTACATAAGAACGGACACGGACATAATAAGTCTTGCCCTTTTTCAGATCCCAGAATGTACAGTTATTGTAATTCTTAAATGGCGCATCATATACTTTCTTATTCTTTTTGAATTTCTTATCCGTTGCGATCTGGATCTGATATCCGGTCGCCTTGCTCTTGCACTTCCATGTTACCTTTAACTTTCCGGATGAAAGATTCTTTACCTTGCTTACAGTGGTCTTCGGAACATCTGTAAATGTCGTCTTAAATGTATACATTCCGGCATAATTTGGATCAACACTATATGGCCAGCCTTTGGTCATCGTGATGTAGTAGGTTCCCTTTGGCAGGAAAAATGTGTATTTTCTGGTTCCCGGTGTAACACCCGTCTGAATATAGTGAATGTCACCATTCGTATTCTCGATCACAACATTCATTTCCTTGATCTTGCTGTTGATCTGAATGTTCATGTACTGGTTCTTTGTCATCTTCATCTTATAGATATCTGTTGTCTCGTTAAATGCAAACTGTCCTTTATAGGTCGTACCTGCCTTATAGGTAAATGCCATCGTTTTCTCATCGTTCTGTGACAGCCATGCCTCGGAACGTGTCTCGCCGGATGCCTTGTATGATGCGGTAAATGTAAACTTGCAGCCGGTATAAAAACCTGCACACAGTGATAATTTATAATCACCTGCTAATAATTCTGCCTTATAGCTGCCATTTCCTTCACTGACTGATGCTGTATAGATCTCATTATCATACATATCGCTGACTTTTATATAATTAAGCCCGGTGTGGGTCTTTCCAATTTCCTCCGTCGCAATCGCAAGAGAAAATGTACCGGATTTCTTCATCGTAAATGTATACTCATATGTATTCTGTGCATCCTCCAGCTCGCCACTGTAACTCTGTCCCCATACGATCTGCTGTGGACTGTTTAACACCTCTGCGGATACCTTTCGTGCAGGACTTACTGCACACATCATCACCATTAAAATTACTGCTAACATGATCTGTTTCATTTTTCTACTCATAATAATCTGTCCTCTCTTTCTACATTCTTTTTACTCAACTACTTCAACATCCATCATCTGCTCTTTGTATGCCTTACGGATCGGGATGATCGGCAATCCGATAAAGACCATGATCGAGATGAAGAAGGATACCATACCTGTAACGATGTCATATGGAAATGGTACGATGAGCCAGCCCCATTTTGCTATCTTGCCTGCCATTCTCACCGCAGTTCCAAACCCTCCGAAGAAGTAGGAAACAATACCTGCCATAACTCCATACCCCATCATGGTCATCGGGATCCTGCCACCAAAAATACCGGAAAGGACAAATCCTAAAACGGTTAAACAAGTTGCTCCCAATGCGATGTACTGTGCGATTTCGATTCTTTTCATTTTCTTCATTTTTTTATTCTCCTTTTCTTTATCTGAGGAACATTTCATCCGGAAATTCATCCATAAAAAATGCAACCTCTGTATCGTTTCACCTATATGACACAGAGGTTGCAAAAAAGTTTTATATTTTTTGAAATTTTTTAAAAATTTTTCAGACACCATTTTTTAAGTATAATCGGAGAGTTTTGGCATTTTCAATCGGAGAGTTTTTGGAAATACAATCGGAGAGATTCGGTATTTTCAGTCGGAGAGTTTTTTTATAGAATGAACTTTCTCTTATAAAATAAAATGCCTTTGACTGATCCTCATAAACAGCCAAAGGCACGCTAATAATTTTTTATTATTTGCTCTCTTTAAAATATTTCAATGCACCTGCATAGGACATTTCACATCCGTCACTTACTCCTCCTAAATTTCGATCTGCCGTTATATTTCCTGACGAATCTCTGTTAATATCTGCCAACTGATCATATATGCCATAAGGAGCTGTCGCCGCCATGTTCTTCAGAACCTCACTATCCACTTCTTGATATATTTCGTCGCGTTTTGTCTGATATTCCTCCCAGGCCACAGATATACCGTCCCGTTCTGCAAGCAGTGCTGTTTCTTCATCCCCCACTTGTTCTGCATGACAGGTCCAGACAATCGGCTGCAGATAATCTCCACTAGATGAAGCCACATCGAATTCTATCATCTTATCTATGACACCAATCTCTGTATTATCACTTTGTCCATCGCTGCAAAGTATATACATCCGGCATCCATTTTCTGAAACTTCTCTAGTGCAAACTAATACATATGGTGTTCCTTCTGATCCCCATTTGTCCCGATTCTCATCTGACCTTGTATCAAGTTCTCCACTATAGACCTGTATTGCTTCATTATCTATATATGTATATATATAAAGATCAGCTTTATTCGGATCTGATTCATCCTGTACCGCAAAGATCAGTTCAGGAGTATCATCTCCCATAATATCAGCAACAGTAATCGCTCTGGATTCTCCTACCAACGTCGGTTCATTCTCCCGCATCTGCGAAGTTTGCCAGCCATAATCCTGAATTTCCTGTCTATATTCCTTCAGCACCTCTGTATATGCATCCTGCCAGGTATTCTTATTGTGATTATAGATTGCTACTCCGGCTGCTCCACCTGCTACTGCTACCCCGGCTGCCGCCATCGTGATCTTACCGGCTACTGTCTTTAAAAAGGTCTGTTTTGCCGCTGTGGCTGCCGCAGTCTTTCCTCCTGCCGCTGCACCTGTTCCGACTGCTGATCCTGCAGCCCCGGTCGCTCCGGCACTTCCGGCGGCAGATAACGCACCTGCTGCTCCACCATGGATCAGTCCGGCACCGACTACACTTCCAACACCTGCCAGCTTGTCGAAGGTTCCTGCTACCAGCATAGTTCCTCGTTCTGCCATGAGCAGATAGGTAAGAAGTGCCATAGGTGTGTAGCTGTACAGCTTGTAGCCCTTCTTCTGAAGCTCCTCTGCCTTTGCCTTGATATTCTTACGTCCATAATTCAGTCTGGACTTTACTGTATTCTCTGAACATCCAAGAACTGTCGCAATATCTTTTATGCTGTATCCTTCAATATGGAACATCAGCACACACATTCTCTGCTCATCCGACAATGAACCGATCAGTTCCTGTACCATTTCCTGCGTTTCTTTCGTTGTACATGCCATCTCCGGCTGGGCTGTCATGTTCTCATCTGCAATCGAATATTCAAATGCCTCCCCATCCTGATCTTCTCTCTGCATATCCGAAAAATTCACTGTATGGCGGTCTCGCAATGTATTCCTTGCGGTATTTGCAACAATGGTACTGAGCCATCCAGGAAATGAATTTGCATCCTGAAGACCGGAAAGCCGCTCAAATGCTTTCACATAGGAATCATGGAGAACATCCATCGCTTCATCCTCATTCTTCATATATTTCATCGCTATATACAGTTTGTTTCGATATGTCATCTCATACAGATAGGAAAAGCCTGCTTCCTTTCCGGCTTTTGCCTGCTCCACCGCCTCTGTATAATCGACTGCCGCCCCACAGAACGGACAGTTATATTCATTTCCCTGCAGATCATTCCCACACGTTTTGCAAATCATTTGTAGCCTCCCACACGCCTGTTTTTTCATTTTTTTATACTTTTAATAGAAATATGTCAGATCCGTTTTTTCTGTTTAACCTATTATAGCTTTTACTGTACTAACATTCAGATTTGTTATCTCGACAATCTGATCCAAAGAATAGCCTTTCTTATGCATATTCAGTACAATCTCTCCAGATTTCATTGTAACGTAGTTCACAGGGGATAGCAAGATGAAGAAAATAAAGGCAACAAAAAACTGACATACGGATCAGGTATCTTTTCTTCCGAAAATATGATGATCCATATGTCAGTTTTTGTACTTATTTATGTAGGGTTGTATTTATTATTATTTAATCTTAACAGTCTTAACCTTACTCCAAGAAGAATAATAATATTCATCCGGAGTACTACCATAATTATCAATCTTCACATAAGAACGAACACGAACATAATATGTTCCTTTTTTCAAATCAACCATATACATTCCTGTATATTCATCCTGCTTTGTCTTTTTGCCCTTTTTAAACTTTCTGTCTCTTGCAATCTGGAACTGATAGCCATTTGCCAATGAATTTTTCTTACACCGTATATACATCGTCTTATACTTATTATCCGGTTTTGTTTTAGTAATAGTTGGCTTTGGTATTGCAGTTACAGAAGTTCTAAAGGAATACTTACCTGTATAATGATAGTCCGTTGCATAATTTACACCACCTCTGAACTTGACATAATATGTACCCTTTGGTAAAAATACTCTGTATTTATGAAGTCCCGCTTCAATATCTGATATACTAACATTCCGACTGCCACTTGTGTTTACCAAATTAATGTTCAGTTCACGGAGCTTACTAGATACCGTCAGATTCAGATACTGACTTTTTGTTACTCTCATCTTATAAATATCTATATCATCATTCAACGCTAACTGTCCTTTTACAGATTTACCAATCTTATAAGAGGTTGCTGTTCCCATCTCATTATTCTTTGCCATTGCACGCTCGGACTTCGTTTCCTTAGATGACTTAAATGATGGTGTAAATGTAAAATTACAACCATCCATACCATCTTCCATGCCTATTCTTAATGTATAATTACCTGCCAGCAAATCCAGCGATAAACTACAATCTCCCACATTATCAATCCTGTATACTTCTTTTCCTGTTTCGTCCAAAACTGTTATTTCATCCATACTGGTAAATGCATATCCAGCATCCGATACCTGAAATACAAAGGTGACATTTCCGGATTGTTTCAAAGAAAATGCATATTTATAACATTTACTTACATTTATACTTCCACTATACGTACTGCCCCATTTCAGTTTTGTTTCTGCTGCAGACACCTTCTGCACCGGTACTGCCAGCATAACGAATGCTGCTGCCAGCATTACAATTAACCCTTTCCATAAGCTCTTGTTTTTCATCATTCTTCTTCTCCTTTTCATTTTTGTGATATTTTTATATTACAATAAATATTTACAGATGCAAGAGAAATATTTTATTTTCCTGCCTTCTACTATATAAGACAGGGGCAAATGGAAAAAGGTTTTAAAGTTTTCAAATTTTTTAAAAATTTTTTTCACCTTGACTCATACTGTCCAGATAAAACGAAAACGCCGTCTGTAATATTCCTACCACAAACGGCGTCCTTTGCTTTTACTGTTATTTTGTTATTTTGTTACCTTGACCTTGGAAGATAAGCCTTTGCTCTTAAACAGCTTCTGATAAGAGGAAACCTTCTTCTTAGGTACCTTGATCGTTGTAACCTTGGTTATACCCTTAAACGCATTTTTAGAAAGCTTCTTTGAGGTTATCTTTGAAGACTTAATTGTAATTGTCTTCAGCTTCTTACATCCGCTAAATGCCTGATCTCCGATCTTCGTTGTCTTCGCCGGAAGCGTAATACCGGTAAGAACTTTGCAGCCCTTAAATGCATATGCTCCGATCTCCGTTACGTTCTGTCCCATAGTAACGGTTTTAAGTTTTATTGCTCCATTGAAAGCATTCTTGGAAATCTTACTAACATTGCTTCCGATTGTAACCTTTGTTACCTTCTTATTATTCTTGAAAGCACCCTCTGCGATCTGTGTTACTTTGTATTTCTTACCTCTGATCTTCACGGTTGCCGGAATGCTGACAGTCTTAGCCTTTTTATTTACAGGTGCTTTATATGCAACTGTTTTCTTGGATGTGCTTATAACCTGAACCTTTGCAGCTTTACTGTCATCAGAAACCACATCCCCCTTCTTGATCGGTTTTACTATTGGTTTTTCCGGTGTTGGCTTCACCGGTGTTGGCTCCTGAAGCTTTGCGATTGGCTCTGTTCTTGTCTTTTTGCAGACACTGCAGGTATATGTCTTTACACCCTCTGTCTTTGTAGTTGGCTGTGTTGTAACCTTTCCTTTATCCCATGTATGTCCGGTTGCCTTCAATTCTTCTGTATCTATAACCTCATTACACTCGGTACATCTATATGTGATAGAACCATTTTTCTCACAGGTTGGCTCAACTCTTGTTCCATTATCTTTGATATGTTTCGTATGTGGTGCCTTAACCTTGATTATTACTACATATTCGTCAGATGTATATGCTCTTTCTTCTGTATAAGATGTTACTGTAATTGTAGTCTCACCGCATCCCATTATAGTAACTTTACCGGTCTCATCTACAGCAGCAACCTCCGGATCAGCCGAAACATACCGTAATGCAGAGAGCTTGGATTCAAGCGCTGTATCCTTTAAAGCCACATCCAGTGTAAATGCGCTATCGCCAAACACCTTCTCATAAGCCTCCGTACCGGTTAATTCAAGTCTGATAGTCGGAAGAACCGTTACCGCAATCCTCTTTGTTGTAGCACCCTTACCTGTACTTGCAGTGATAATGGTCGATCCCTTGCCTAACGCAGAAATGGTAATTCCATCACAAGCAGCTATCTCTTCGCCGCCTTCTGCGACCTTATAGTCAATAACATCTGTTGATCCATCGTTAAGTTTGGCATCGATCCAGATCTTTTCGCCCTTATAAAGCGTCACCTTATATTCACCGGCTGATGCATCCCACGCAAAATCATCAGAATCGGAAGTGATCGTAATATTGGTTCCCTTTACATACTTTGTTAATGTAACATTTATGGAATGTGATAATTCAGAATCTGCATAATAGTTTACTGCACTATCCTTAATTGTTACATTAACAGCGATTTCTGCTGTTCCTGCCTTTGAATAGGATGTATCATAAGCAGTCGTGATAACTCCGTTTGATACATTTGCCACGATATTTGACTGATCGGATATCTTCTTATAAGATACAGTATATTCATCTGCTGCAAGGCCTTCGATCTCGCCAAATTCTATCTGAAGCTCATGCTTCACATCATTCTGAACTGTAAATTCATTTGATCTTACAAGTGCATCTATATTCTTAAGCTTCGCTTTTGCAATTGTAAATGTTTCTTCCTTACTGTTTGTAGTATGAATACCATCACCCTTGATCGTAAGTCTACCGGTACCGGCATTCACATTCTCACCATACTCTACCGTATACTGATCGTCCGGAACAACTGCGCCATCGATTGTAACTTCGATATTTTCCTTATCCGGTGTCTGCTGCGTTCCATCATAGGTATATTCGCCATTTACTGCTACTGCTGCCTCTGCAAGATCATAGTATAAGGTTGGCTGTGTGATCACTATTGTATACTGGATCACTACTGTTTTTGCTTTATCTACATATATATCTGCTACATATGTTGCCTCAACCGCATTCTGTCCAACTACTTCACTTGATACAAAATCAATCTGACCAACTGAATTGGTAAATCCCTGTACCTGAAGACGGATCTTATCCTTCAGTGCTGAGATATCACCAACATTCTTACCTAATGCAAACTTAACAACATGCTCCGCATTATCTACATCTGTAGCAACAAATGATTCGCCGCCCGCAGTAAGTGTGGTCTTTTCCTTATTTAAACCTGCAAAATCAAATACAGTTATTTCATAGGATGCTGTAATATCATCACTGTATCTGTCATCTGCAATATACTGAAGTGTTACCGTCTGTGCAGAAACGCTGTTCATATCATAGCCTGTAACCTTCAGCTCTTTATCAATATCAACCGGTGCAGTCTTCTTATTCTTATATGTCTTTACTACCTTCAGACCATTCAGATCAAACTCTGCCCCTTTGGCAAATGCTGTCTTATTTGGGAAACGTTCGATGCTGATCGATTCTACGGTTGATTTTGCTTTAACTGCAAATTTTATCGTCTCACCACGATATTCAGATACCGATAATACTACATTGTACTCTCCTGTTTCCTGATTCTTTGTAACATAACTGCTGTCATTTATAATGGACTTGCCATCCAACAGGATATCTGTGATCTGGAATCCGTCATGTGCAACAATATTATTAATTGCGTATGTACCGGTTGCCGTATCCTCCAGACTGGACTCATCAATGATCAACTGGTTCTCTGCAAGATTTCCCTTTGCATTGTAGGTTACACCATCATCAATATCCAGTTCAAGGTATACAGCAATCTCCCCTTCCTCCGGAGTCTGATTCTTTCCCTTTGTGATAACACCATTTCCGGTATATTTACCATTCATAAAGAACTTACCGTAAATATTAGCATTTTCTTCCAGATTAAGAGAACCATTCAATACAATGATACCATATTCGGAATCCATCGCCATTGTTCCATTAACTGTTAAAGTACCATTGATGATCAACTGTGCATCACTGTCAGCTGCCCAGACAAGCGCACCCGGAAGTACATCATCATGCTGTGGATCAACTACAAGTTCAACGTCCTTAGGAATGATCAGCTTGGATGATGACGGTAATTCTAATGTTGTTCCTGCTTTAATATGTGTACTCTTGCGAATGGTTGCTGTTCCATAAACCTCATATGTCTTTCCTACGAACAGAACAGAGTTAGAAACAGTTCCCAGAACAGGAACATCCTCTGCCTTTGCTCCACAGATATTATCACCGATAATTGTAATATCAGAAGCAGATGAGCCATTCAGTGCTCCTACTGCAATACCATTTTCAGCACTAAGGTTGACTGTTGCATCTGTTAAGACATTTACGTTCTTAACATCTCCTGCATAAGCACCAATTGCCGGACCATTTGCAGCAATAACTATAAGCTTTCCTTTTGTCTCAACGACCTCGCCGATAATATTAATATCCCTTGTCTCTGAATTCAGACCGGCTCCAATACCGGCTCCATTTCCTCTTGCTCTGATACTAATAAAACCTGTATTTGAAATATTAATATTTGTTGCCTCTGATACAGTATCTGTTGCTCCGGAACCAATACCGGCTCCGTTTTCTGTACCATCGACAGTCAGATTTCCTGCATACTCTAAATAAATATTGATATTATCAACGGATGCATTCTTACCGGAACCGATACCGGCTCCGTCTGTTCCTGCTGTTACCGTTACAGCTACATTTCCTGAAATGTAAATATCGGAGGCTGCACCTGCCAGACCGGAACCGATACCGGCTCCATTTGCTCCACCAACTGCTGTTACAGTTCCACCTGATATCATAATATATGATACCTTTGCATTTGCTCCCGAGCCAACACCAGCTGCATCTGTGCCGCCTGTTGCTTTTTTTACAACACCGCCTGTTACCTTAATCTCTGTTGCTTCTACATCAGATCCGGAACCGATACCGGCTCCGCCGTCTCCACCGGTCGCTATTACAGTTCCTCCTGAAATGGTAATACCGGAAGCAAGCTTTGCTTCATCATTTATGTAAGCACCGGAACCAATACCGGCTCCGCCAATATTTTTAGAACCGATCGTTCCACTTCCCGCTGTTGCATTTACGATTCCGCCTACAATCTCGATATTGGCAGCATCAGCATTTGCACCGGAACCGATACCGGCTGCTCCGTTTGCACCAATTGCTGTTACGTCTGCATTTTCTGAGATCCGGATGCCATCAACCGGCATATTGTACTGAGAACCGATACCGGCTGCTCCATATGCTGCATAGCTTTCATTTGATGGCTGTGATCCCCTTGCTTTTATAATTACATTTCCATTTATCTCAATATTTGAAACAACCTTTAAGGTTTTGTCTGTACCACCACCGATACCGGCTGCTCCATATGTCGCATTGTTACCGGCAGTTGCATTTATAGTACCTTTCGTCGTAGAAGTCAGTACCAGCTTACCGCTTCCATTCTTCTGGATCGCTGCATAAGCTCCCGATGATGTCAGATTGTTTGTTCCGTAAGCAGTGATCGTCACGGTCTTACCCTCTGCCGGATTTACTGTGATCGCTGCCCCCTGAGTATTCCGTGTGATCGTCAGACTACGGATCGCAAGATTCACATCAATATCCCCTGCTGCCTTGATCTGACCCTTCATAACCTTACCGGATTTTGTTCCGAACAGGATCATCTCCTTATCAGATTTGATCGTAAGTCCATCCGTCTCCGAATAAGAATAGTCATCTTTTGTTGCTGTTTCCGCTGTGCTCTTTACTCCAAGCCAGAGTCCATCCTCCAGCTTCGTATATTTGTCATAGCCATATGGATCAGCGATCGTATTTGTAAATGTACCATATGCTGTCTCCATACCGGATTTTGACACCGCATATTTTGTAGTATTACTTCCTACCTGATACATACCGGTATTATCATATGAGATCGATACGCCGGATGTCTTTGACTCTACATATCCCCTATGATATTCACCATCAAAAGTAATCCTTATATCATTTGGAATCACATAAGGTGCTCTCTTACAATAAAGATAAATATATGCACCTCCGGCATTTTTATTGAGATCTCCATCAATCTTGTTCCAGTTGCTGTCAACATTCTCGACCCTCTCTGCATTCTGGCTTTTAAGACTGCTTCCTGAATTTCCTCCGGCATACTGCAGCTTTTTATCAGTGTCATTCCAGATACCAAGTGATGAGATTGGATCTCCAGCATTCCTGTCCTTTGTTGCATAGATGTAGATATAACCGGATTTTGAACCTACACCATCATTCAGGTCACCCGTCTTTCTCTCAACGCTATATCCGTCAAGACTGCTTGAAGTACCTGAATTATTCTGCCATACAGACCATATCCTTGTATATGCCTGTGCCGGATCTGTGGTCGTCTTTACCCAGATGTATTCATCTGAACCTTTACCACATCCCCTGTTTACATTTCCCGCATTTCCATCAATAGACAGTCTTGTATATCCTGCATAATTGGCACCAAATCCACCGGATTTAATATCACAGATATACAGTGTCTGACGTGTCGCCGCTTCCGACTTTATATTCGGAAAAAAGTTACCGATACCTGCAACCATTGCAAACACCATAGTTGCAGCCACTACCACTGACATGAAACGCTTCACAAATTTAATTTTCTGTTTCAATCTTATTTCCTCCTTTTTATTTTTTTATATAAAAGAGCCAAATGCTCTTATATATTAAAGCGTCTGTTTTATAACAGACCAATCTCCCGACCGCGTTCGACTGCCTCCTGACGCGTCGGAACCTGCAGCTTACGAAAGATATTACAACTATGGAACTTCACGGTTCCCGTCTTTTTGCCCAGTTGTCGTGCAATATCATCATTACTTAAGCCCTGTGCCATCAAACGAAAGACTTTTTCTTCCATCTGAGTCAGAGGTTCATAATATTCATATGGAGATTTTAAATAATCAGGGAAATAAGTACCGACCGAATATGCAAGTTCTTTAATCTCACTTATGAAGGAATCTTCTTCATATTCTTTCTGATAAATTGCCAGCATTTGTACCATACAATTGCCTGTGTCCGCAAGCAGTCTGATATAACCACACCTTTTTGCAAGCGCAATGGCCTTGGAAAGCTCCTCACACATGCCTTCCATATTCTTCATCTTATAATATATGATAGCTGACAACATATAGCATTCACACAAATCCATATAACGTCTGCCCGGAATCAACAATGCAATAAGCTGGTGTGTCAATACATAGGCAGCCATATATTTGCCTGTCTGTATATAACATCGCACCTTAACCATCCATGCATACATATCCATCATGAAGATGCCCTTATTCTCATCCGGTGCTATATCATCTAACCAACGCTCTACATCCTGTAGTCGCCCATCATAACAGGCACCAAGACATTCGATCGCATTCAGACTTGAAGTTAATTCATCCCATCCCGTAATCTGTATCCGTTTCCGAATCTTTTCCACCAAAGGACGTGCAGCTTTTGTCTGTCCATTTACCAAAAGGATCTTCATCTGAAGTGCAAGTGCCACAAACAGACAACGCATATCCTTCTCCTGCTCGATCAACGGAATCGTTCCGGTCACAAGAATCAGTGCCTCAAAACAATTATTGTTCTGATAATACCACTCTGCCAGCATGATCTCATACACTTTCTGTCCAACACTTCCACCATATAATCGGCATGCGGCTTCTGTTATCCTGTCCTTACTTTTTTTCAGATATTTGCCATATCTTGTAAAGTCGCGAAAACCATTCAGTATACTTGGTCTGCATGCTGAAAGCGTAAGACCCATCACGGGCACCAGTTCTTCTTCAATTAGAAAGCTTACGATCCGAAAAAACATTGCATCACTTATATATGGCATGACAAGTTCTGTTTTGATACGACAAATGTCCATCATATCATATGTATCCATTTTCACCAGCCGCGGTGTCTTCCCCATAAACTGTACATATGTTTTTGCCTGACTCAAGTCCCCATCCATAGCAGATAGCAATGCAAGATGAGTAAACAGAACCGGATGTGCGGACAGCTCTTCTTTTTTCAGCCCGTAGAAATATGCCCGGCACCCCCAAAGTACCGGCATGGAAAATGGTTTCTTCACAAACTCATCAAAAACAATCTCTAACAGATGGCCTTCTTTTTTTGCTGTCGCTAATATCAGCAACACTTCTTCTTCCGATCGTGGATAAATTATCTCGTTATTCATTTGTTTCATACATACCCCCATAACCCTGACGCTTATAGATTATATTATTTATTCCTGTTTTTGTATAGCAAACCTTTCAGACATAAAAACCAAACCCTTGCCCAAACCCTTGCGGTTTTCACACCTGACCGGAACGCTTTTTTACAGAACATATTTTGTGAATAAAGTAAAAAACGGATCCACCTTCCGATGAACCCGTCTATTGTCACAATTGTTTCCTTACATAATATCTACATCTGCACTGTAATCTACACCATCGATCTTAAATCCGAACATATTGTAGAACTCATCCCAGTATCCATCGATATCTGCAAGCTCTTTTACATTTTCGCTGGTAACCGCATCCCAGTTCTTTGCAACTGCTTCCTGAATGTCATCTGCCATTTCCCAGTCATCCATACGAATAAATCCATTCTCGTCTGTCTCTGCTTCTCCAGCCATCTTATCAAGGAAAAGTCTTGCCATCTGCTCGATACAGCCCTCATGAACACCCTTTGCCTTCATCTGCTTATATAACAGCGTGATGTATAACGGAACAACAGGAATTGCTGCACTGGACTGTGTTACAAGTGCCTTGTTGATTGCAATATAAGATGTAACATTTGCAAACTTCTCATTGATGATATCACTTGATCTGTACAGATCCTTCTTTGCCATACCGATCGAACCTTCCGCATAGATTGGGAATGTGATCTTTGGTCCGATATAAGAATATGCAACAGTTGTCACATGCTCTGCCAGAACACCTGCATCTGATAATGCCTGCATCCAGTCGATCCAGTCCTCACCACCCATAACCTTGATGGTATTCTCAATCTCTTCCTCGGTTGCTGCCGGGATATGTGCCATTGTTACTGTATTGTCCTTCAGAACTAAAGTCTTATTGGAATACTCCTCACCCACAGTCTTAAGTACAGAAGAATACTTATGCCCATCCGGTGTTACACGTCTTGGTGCTGCAAGGCTGTAAATAACCATATCGACAGTTCCAAAATCTGCCTTGATCGTATCAATTACCTGCTGTTTGATCTCCAGTGAGAATGCATCTCCGTTGATGGATTTTGCATACAGACCAGCCTTCTTTGCTTCTTCTTCAAATGCTCTTGTATTATAGAAGCCTGCGGTCGCTGTTCTTCTTCCATTGGATTCCTTCTCGAACATAACACCAAGTGTATCTGCATCATAGCCAAATGCAACTGCGATTCTGGAAGCGAGTCCATATCCGGTCGATGCTCCGATCACAAGTACCTTCTTTGGTCCCTCAACCTTTGGCTGTGCCTTTACATACTTAATCTGATTCTTTACATTTTCTGCACAACCAACCGGATGAGCGGTGGTACAGATATAATCCTTTACTCTTGGTTCTACTACCATTTTAATTTTCTCCTCTGATCTTCCGATTTATTCGGACTTTCTTTCTCGATTTATATTTATACATTCCGTATTAATATCTTTTTTCTGATCCGTTACATCTGCGGGTGCTCTTTATTTGCAAACTTCGTGTAATCCTGCATCCATACAAGATCAACGGAACCTGTCGCACCTTTTCTCTGTTTTGCGATGATGATCTCAGCGATACCTTTTTTCTCGGTATCCGGATTGTAATAATCATCACGATAGATGAACATAACAACATCGGCATCCTGCTCGATCGCACCGGATTCACGCAGATCGGCAAGCACCGGCTTATGATCCGGTCTGGAGTCAACTGCACGGTTCAACTGTGACAGGGTAATAACCGGAACATTCAGTTCTCTTGCAAGCACCTTTAATGCTCGCGATGTATCAGAAATAAACTGCTGTCTGGACTCTACATGCTTGTTCGTGCTCATCAACTGTAAATAGTCGATGATGATAAGCCCCAGGTCGTTGTTCTGTTTTAATTTTCTGCATTTGGAACGCAGGTCGGCTACCGTGATCGCAGAATTATCATCAACAAAGATCGGGGCATCAGCAATAACCTCTGTACTCTCCATGATCTTATCCCATTCATCATCTACAAGCTGTCCCGTCTGGATCTTCTGTGAATTAACAAGTGAATCCAGCGCGATCATACGTGTTACCAACTGTTCCTTCGACATTTCCAAACTGAATATTGCTACCGGAATACGCTTCTTTACAGCTACATGATGTGCAATATTTAAGACAAATGCAGTTTTACCCATAGCAGGACGAGCCGCTACCAGGATCAGTTCCGATCCATGCAGACCTGTCAGCATGTTATCCAGATCAATAAATCCGGTCGGCACACCGGTAACTCTGGTGTTCTGTCTGGATGCAGCCTCGATCTGATCGATAACATCTAATACGATTGAATCGATCGACGCAAAATCATTTGCACCGTTTCTCTGCTGTACGATCTTGTAGATCCCACTCTCTGCTGTCTCAAGCAGACCATCCACGTCATCCGTATCCAGATAACAGTCCTTTTCAACATCCTCACACATCTTGATCATACGGCGAAGCACCGCTTTATCTGCTACGATCTTCGCATAATACTTGGCATTTGCCGAGGTTGGCACTGCGGCTATGATATCTGCAATATAACTCATACCCGCCACGTCTTCCGGAATATTCTTCTCCCGGAGCCGGTTATTCAGCGTGATCAGATCAACCGCCATTCCTTCCTTGAACAGCTCGATCATGTTCTCATACAGAATTGCATTCTGTGCACTGTAAAAGTCTTCCTTCGTAAGTATATCCGATACGTCTACGATCGCATCACGATCCATGATCATAGAACCGATAACTGACTGTTCTGCATCCAGGTTATATGGTTGTTTCTTCCTGATAAATGCGTCTTCCATTAGTCAGCCTCTTCTACCTTTACTGTTAGCTCTGCCTGTACCTGTGGATGCAGCTTGATCTTAACAGTAAATGTTCCCATTGCTTTGATCGCATCCTTCAGCACGATTTTCTTTTTATCAATATCATAATGCAACTGGCTCTTGATCGCATCTGAGATCTCCTTGGAGGATACAGAACCAAATGCCCTTCCGCCTTCTCCTACCTTGATACCGACGGCTACAGATGCCTTTTCAAGCTCTGCTGCCAGCGCTTTTGCTGCTGCAAGATTCTCTGCTGCAACCTTTTCTTCATGCGCTTTCTTTAACTTATAATCATTCAGGTTCTTCGGTGTTGCCTCAAGTCCCAGCTTTCTCGGGATGATATAATTTCTGGCATGACCGTCACTGACATTTACCAGCTCTCCTTTTTTTCCGAGACTCTTTACATCTTCCAGTAAGATAACCTTCATATCAAATATCTCCTTCCTTGTACATCTCCTCAAGTAAATTGACAAGCTGTTCCTTTACTTCTTCCTTTGTTGTATTCGTAAACTGTGCGGCTGCAATATTCGCATGGCCACCGCCACCCATACGTTCCATGATGATCTGTACATTTACATCATCGATCGACCGGGCTGATATCTTAACATCATCTCCAAGCTGTGCAATGACAAAGGAGGCACGCACGCCTGCTATATTTAACATCTCGTTTGCCACCTTCGCTGTCAATACGATCGGTGACTCCGGACCTTCTTTCGGTTCAAATACAGATACCGCAAACATTCCGAGAACCATCTCGGCATTTCTGACACCATCTGCCTTCTGTCTGTAAGAATCAATATCACTCCGGAACATCTTACGAACACGCATAACATCCGCACCGCTTCTTCTTAAATATGCGGCCGCTTCAAAGGTACGCACGCCTGTCTTTGTCAGGAAATTATCCGTATCGATCAGGATCCCGGCATACATAGCATCCGCCTCGGACGGACGCAGCTTAATTTTTTCATCCATGTACTGCAACATCTCTGCGATCATTTCACATGCAGATGATGCAAATGGTTCTACATAAGAAAGGGTTGCATTGGCAATGACATCCTTGGTCTGTCTGTGATGGTCGAATACAACCACCGTCTTTGCATAGGAGATCAGCTCCTCACATTCCGTCAGACTTGGATTATTGACATCCACAACAACCAGCATGGTATCAGCATTGATCATCTCGATCGCCTGCTCATTGTTGATGATCATATCATCCCCATACATACTGTTGGCAGTAAAATTACCATAGATCGGACTGATGGCAGAGGACACTTCATTGATTACGATATGTGCCTCCTTATTCATGGAATTTACCATCCGGTATACGCCGATCGCCGATCCAAATGCATCCATATCCGGATTCTTATGCGCCATAATGATAACTTTTTCTTTTGTTTCCAGTAATTCCTTGAATGCCAGTGTCTTAACACGGGCTTTTACTCTGGTTGATTTCTCAGTGCCCTGACTACGTCCGCCGTAATAAGTGATCTTGTCATTCGACTTTAATACAACCTGATCACCACCTCGTCCAAGTGCAAGTTCCATTGCAGAACGGGCAGCTTCAAAATCTTCTATAAAGCTCTTATATTCCGTGCCCAGACTGATTGAAAGCGTCAATGGAAGATCATTTCCGATATTGATTGCTTTTACTTCATCCAGCAACGCAAACTTATTCTCCTGAAGCTGTGGAAGATATTTTTTCGGCATGACAAACATGTACTTGTCCTTCTCAAAGGAACGTACAATGGCATCTACGTTTGCCATATATTTATTGATCTTTCGATCGACGAGAGCAACCAGCAGAGAATGTCTTACCTCTTCCAGGTCATCAAATATCTCATCGTAATTATCAATGTAGATCAGACCGGTCACCAGCTTCTGCTCTTCATTCTCTTTTGCCAGTTTATTCCGTTCTGTCATATCAAACAGATACATAGCGGTGAAGTTTGTAACTCCTGTATGTTTTTTCCGTTTGATCGTTTTCTTCTCCTGTGGCTGGTCCTCTGTAACCGGCAGATTCTCCATTTCCTCCTCATGTTCTGAGGTCTCCTGTTCCTGGACACTGTCTACCGGTCCATCCGGATTTACCCGAATATTCTTAATCTCAACCCTGTACTCTTTTCCATCGTATTCAATATCCGCATGTACCGGCTCATCACACTCACCCGGTATCATCTCATGGGTCAGTCCCTCAAATACCTGCATCGCAGTCAGACGCATCAGCTTCCGCTTGCTGGTGTTCGTAATATGAGCAAATTCATCATTCGCCCATGCGATCCTGCCTGTCTTATCCAGTATCGCATATGGAATCGGGAACTCACGGATCAGATCTTTCTGAACCCGCCCATTTTCCATTGCACGATTTGCATATGCGGCTTCACTGGACACTCTGGAAGAAATATAAAGGACTATCACCACAACCGAGTACACTGCAGTAAATATGATCCCTACAATTCCTGCAACAACACTGACCGTCAGCATCCAGATATCACAAAGTACAAATAATGCGATCACATAAAGCGGCATCTGTAAATATATTTCATGTCTGGTGTCTGTATGTCTGTTATCATTCATGGAGATAATCCTTTCCGGGCATCCTGAAAAATGCCCTGTCTTTATTCATATTTGTATGTGAGTCTATGATCTATTTCTCATTGTCTTTCTTATACTGACTCATTCTGGTATCAATCTTGTTTGTAATTCCAAGACCAAATGCCTGCTCATTTTCCTTATACTGCAATAACGCACGGAACATGTATACATCCTCCGGTGTTGTTACCTTGATATTTCCTCTGTTGCCTTCTACGATATGTGCAACGATATTCTGGCTTCTGATGATTGTACATGCATCTACCATTCCTTCATAACCGGTTGGTGTAGCGCGGACAACATCATGTGCTGCAATGATATCCTTCAGATAGAAGGACTGTGGAGCCTGTGCAGAATAAGTATCCTTTCTTGGTGGTACGGAATCAATCTCGATACCATCCTCACTGATCATAATCGTTTCATAGCAGGCTGTTGATGTGATCGCATTTCCATATTTCTTAACGGTTGCAATATTGTTTGCAATAACATCATAAGATACATATGGACGAACGCCATCATGGATCAGCACGATAGAATCCTCCGGGCACTCTGACTCTGCCATCTTAAGTGCGTTGTAAATAGAATCCTGTGAAGTTGCTCCACCTGCTAATACATGCTTTACCTTTGTAAGGTGATATTCGTTTGCAAGATCCTCTACATAAGGAATGTAATCCTTCAGAACAGAAATATAGATCGCATCAATCTGATCATGGTACTGAAATAACTGTAATGTATGGATCAAAATTGGCTTTCCATTGATCTCAAGAAACTGTTTTGGGACACCTGCTCCCATTCTTACTCCGCTTCCACCTGCAAAAATAATTGCTATATTCATCTACTGTTTTCTCCTTTTTTCTCTAATTATTTTCATGAAACCGGACTGCCGTCTGGCAATCCCCTCACAGAATGTTCCTGTATATACTTATCCCATTCTGCATAGATATATTAATATTATAACGTATTCACAAAAAATTCAACTATAGGTTTTTCACAACCTCCAAAATCCGCTCCGTTGCCTGTCCATCACACATTTGCATATGGTATTTCAGGCATTCCCGGATCTCATCTGTCCGATCCTGTGTGAATTCCCGGTCTATCGCAGCCACCAGCTTCGTTCCATCGGATACGATCTGGCATGGGAAAGAATCATATGGAACATAGAATCCTCTGGCATGGTCAAAGGAATCAAAATCCGGTGCAAAGAATAAAAACGGCTTCTCATATACCATATAGTCAAATAATACCGACGAATAATCCGTGATCAGCAGATCTGCAACTGCAAATATTTTCTCGGATGGCAGATCGCAGTTCGACTTCATTCCCTTTTCTTCCAGATGCGGATGCAGCTTGATCACCCAGTAATACCGGTCTGAGGTTTCTTTCATGGCTCTCTGTATTTCTTCCATTCCACAGAGCGTCGGCATAGCTGCATTTCCACGAAATGTCGGAGCCCACAGGATGACTTTTTTCCCTTTTGCATCTGGATATTTCCGGTAAAATTCCTCACGGTTTGCCTGATTCCACGCTTCATCATAATAACAGTCTGAACGGCTGATCCCGGTTGCCTGTACAACACCCGGTGCAAGCCGCATCGTCTTTGTAAATACCGGCACACAGCATAGTGCACTGACGGTCAGCAAATCATAGTTTTTGTAAACCGAATCACCTTTATACATCTTCGGAATATCTTCCGTCGTGTCATATCCGCTTTTCTTAAGCAGTCCTCCGGAATGCCAGAGCTGCACAACCTTCGTCTCCGGACGTTTTGTGCAGGCAGAAACCGGAAGGAAATTATCACAGATAAACACATATTCGGCGGCCGCATACCGTTTCATAAACTGCTTCAACCATTTTAACAGACTGCCATATCCCATCTTTCCAAAATCAGTGACCCACGTTTCATTCTTATACTCTGGATCTCCCTGCAGTGTTTCATACATTTTTCTCATGGAAAAAGGTAGATCCTCATGATGTGCATCGGCAAAAATTACCAGTCCCTTTTCGACCGGCTTTCCGGCATACCGTTTGTAGAGCATCGGCAGATAGATCTGCTGCATCGCCATTTTCAACACCTGTTTTATATAAAATACTATCTTCATGTGCTTCAAAATAAACCTTTCGACTATTTTGAAAACCGGCGGCATCCGCGTTTTCATGCGTATGCCGCCGGCTTATCGTCATCTTCTATCTAACTTTATTAACCATTGATTCTGGAAAGAAGCTCTTTGCCAAGTTCTTCGTTTCCTGGTTTGCCAAGTAATGCGAACATGTTCTTCTTGTAGCTTTCTACACCTGGCTGGTTAAATGGATTTACACCAAGTGTGTATCCACTGATACCACATGCAAACTCAAATGTGTAGAACAGCTCACCTAATGTGAACTCATCGATCTTGTCGATGTTGATCTGGATGATTGGGATTCCACCATCAACATGTGCAAGAATTGTTCCGTTCATAGCACTCTTATTTGCAAAATCTACTGTCTTGCCTGCAAGGTAGTTCAGACCATCAAGATCACAATCCTCTTCTTCCATAACGATCTCACATGTTGGATGTAACACATTGATTACTGTCTCGAAATGGTTCTGTGAACCCTGCTGGATAAACTGTCCTAATGAATGAAGGTCTGTTGTAAAGTCAGTTGCTGTTGGGAATAATCCCTTACCATCTTTTCCTTCGCTCTCGCCGTATAACTGCTTCCACCATTCTGCTACGAAATGTAATGCCGGCTCAAAGTTGGCAAGGATCTCGATAGACTTGCCCTTTCTGTACAGAATATTACGAACTGCTGCATACTTCATAGCATCACTGTCGTCGAAGTTCTCTGCAAGACAATCCTTTCTTGCTGATGCAGCACCTTCCATGAGCTTATCAATATCTGCTCCGCTTACTGCGATTGGAAGAAGACCTACTGCTGTCAGAACTGAGAAACGTCCACCTACATCATCAGGTACTACGAATGTCTCATATCCTTCTTCTGTAGCAAGTGTCTTTAATGCTCCCTTTGCCTTATCTGTTGTAGCATAGATTCTCTTAGCTGCTTCTTCTTTGCCATATTTCTCAATTAATTTCTTCTTGAAGATTCTGGATGCAATACCAGGCTCTGTTGTTGTACCTGACTTGGAAATAATGTTGATAGAGAAATCTCTGTCTCCGATCACCTGTAACAGATGTGCCATATAGGTACTGCTGATATTACTTCCTGCATAATAGATCTCAGGGGTTTTACGGATCTCTTTATCTACTGAATTATAAAAGCTGTGTCTTAAAGCTTCGATCGCTGCTCTTGCACCAAGGTAAGAACCGCCGATACCGATAACTACCAGAACATCTGAATCTGACTGGATCTTAGCTGCCGCTTTCTTGATTCTGGCGAACTCTTCCTTATCATAGTCAACCGGAAGATCGATCCATCCAAGGAAATCGTTTCCTTCACCAGTCTTGTTTACAAGTGTTGATTTTGCTGCAACAACTTCTTCCTTAATAGCTGCGATGTCCTCAGCGGAAGCCATACCAGCAACATTCTTAAAATCGAAACTTACTGTCTTTGCCATTTTATTATCTCTCCTTGCTTATATGATTTTTCAAAGCTATGGATAATTGTAGCAAAAGGAACCCCCATAATCAACTATTTTTCGAACATTTCATCAAGTGATACAAATCTGTAACCAAGTTCTGTTAAATTTGACAACACCGTATCTAACGCCTGCGCATTTGACTCCGACACATTATGCATGAGCGGGATCGCTCCATTATGATAATATTTATCAAAATGCTCGATCACATAATCCTTCCCCGGCTGATTATTTACATCATAATCTAAATATGCCATGCTCCAGAAGATGGTCTTATACCCCATATCCTTTGCCAGTTGGAGTACCCTTTCACTGTACTCACCACTTGGCGGTCTGAAATACGGATCCATCCGGTAGCCCGTGGCCTCCTTCATATAATCGGCACAGGTCTGCAATTCTTCCTTCTGTTTCTCCACACTGATACCGGGCATGGAAGGATGGGTAACGGTATGGTTGCCAACCTGGTGGCCCTCCTCTTTCATTCTTTTTACCAGCTCCACATTATCCCTGATATACGTCTGTGTAACAAAAAAACAAGCTTTTGCATTATGCTTCTTTAACGTGTCCAGTATCTGTTCTGTATATCCGTTCTCATAACCGCAGTCAAAGGTCAGATACATAACTTTGTCATCTCCTGCATCCTGATCCACATAATATGCATCATACTGTTCGATCGAAAAACTGTGATCGCAGTCACTGATCCCATGATTTTTATCCCGTACAATGTACCATGAAAACTTCTTATTGCTGACCGCATCATAATCCCGAAGCAGCGTCATATCCTCCGTCGTCGCCTCTGTCTGGTCTTCTACACTTCCATTATCATTTCCTCCTTTTCGTCCATCCGTACTGTCATTTTGTCCACCGGAACCATCAGCTGCCTGATTTCCCTCTTTCTGCACCCGACAGTCTCCCGGTGTTGCTACATTTCCGTTTTTACCAGCTCTGCTCTTTGCCATTCCGGCACAGCCTGTCAGAAACAGACACATCATAATTCCCGAAACTACATACAGTTTTTTGACTGCAACCACTTCCAATTGTTATTTTGGATATAATATATGCTGTTTCTTCTGCTGTTTATACCTATACCTGTCAGGTTGTACTGATTCCCTGCAGCAGCTTGTCAAATAATGCATCACACGCCGCAATCTGTTCCTCCGTTACCTCCCGCTCTTCAGCCTTTGCGGTCTGTTTCAGAGACTGCTGCTCTTCAGCTGCCGGCTGCCGCCGGTTTTTCTCTGATCTGCGTTGCTCTGCCCGCATTGTTTTTTTCGATTTTGCCGTGATTCTTTCCCGTGCAGGATCAGACTCCTGCATGTTTTTCTTCTTGCTATCCGCTTCCCGTCCTTTTTTACGCTCTGCTTCTGTCTGTTTCTCGCTCCGTCTGTCCTTCTGCTCTCCCATCTGTGCCAGCGCCGCATCAATATCGATCACATTTGGCTCTATAATAGCCGCTGCTGTCTGTTTCAGACCACTCCGGCTTCTGTCTTCTGCTTCCTGTTTACTGCTCTCCATCTGTTTTTCCTGTTCCCGTTTCAGGCGGTTTGCCAGGCTGTTATCCATATAGTTGACAAGTTCTGCTGATAGCATTTCACATTTTCTCCGGGTATTGAATACATTGTAGACCATCTGCATAACCCCACATGCAACAATGCCCCACATGCCAATCTGTGTACTTGCAAATATAGAACTGCCTGTCCGATATTCCCACCAGGTTCCGATCATGCCTGTTCCGGCGGCAAGGATCATCATATTACTGCAGAAGCTGTTCCAGGAGCTGACGTAGCTCTTACCAAGCTTCAGTTTATATATGTATTTCTCGACAAACGATCTCGTATCCCGGATACCCACATCAAGATACGATAACTCCTCGTACCTTTTTCGTATCTCCACCAGTGCTTTCTTTTTTGTACTTTTCATACTTCCGACTTCTCTGACCAGCCCCTTTAAAAATCCATTCATTATCAGCTTTGCTGTAATTCCGCATATTCCCGTTGCCGCGATCACATACAAAAAAATACTCTGTTCCAAAATAGTTCCAAACATAACCATTTCCCCTTTTCAAATAATTTTTCATGTTTTCAGTTCCGATACCCCGCTCCGGATTCAGGGTGGTTCCATTATAGTTTTGAATTTTTTGATTTTTCAAGCCAAATCACACGACAAATGTTTACCTTTATTTTCATTTTTGGTATACTGGTTTCGATTTGAACCCATTTAAGAATGTATATAGTTATTTTGGACTATAATAGAAAAGAGGTAATTTAATATGGATTACAAAACAAAAGGAACCTGCTCTACTAATATTCATTTTGAAGTAGAAGATGGAAAAGTTAAAAATGTTTCTTTCACCGGTGGCTGCAATGGTAACCTGAAAGGTATCAGTGCCTTAGTCGAAGGTATGAAAGTAGAAGATGTCATTGATAAACTGGAAGGAACAACATGCAGCTTTAAGCCAACATCCTGTCCGGATCAGTTAGCAAAGGCGCTTAAGAATTATCTTCAGGGGGCATAAATATATGAAACGAATCATCCTTACCGGTGGCGGAACTGCCGGACATGTTACACCAAATATAGCGTTGATACCGGAATTACAGAAGCTTGGATATGATATCCATTATATTGGTTCTTATAACGGAATGGAACGTAAGCTGATCGAGGATCTGAACATTCCTTATCATGGAATCTCCTCCGGTAAGCTCAGACGTTATTTTGACCTTAAGAACTTCACGGATCCATTCCGCGTTATTAAGGGTATGGGAGAAGCCAAGAAGTTAATGAAGGAACTGAAGCCGGATGTCGTATTCTCAAAGGGTGGCTTTGTAACAGTTCCTGTCGTATTTGCAGCCAAATCCTGCAACATCCCTGTCATCATCCATGAATCTGATATGACACCGGGACTTGCAAATAAGCTGGAGCTTCCAAAGGCATCCCGTGTATGCTGTAACTTCCCGGAGACAAAGGATATGTTTCCGGAGGGCAAGGCAGTTGTGACCGGAACTCCGATCCGTAAAGAGCTTTTCAACGGAAATGCAGTTGATGCGATCAACTTCTGCGGATTTACAGACAACAAGCCTGTCATCCTGATCGTTGGCGGCAGCTCAGGAAGTGCCGTGATCAACAGAGCGATCCGCGAAAATATTGATAAACTGCTGGAGCGTTTCAACGTGATCCATCTCTGCGGTAAGGATAATCTGGATCACAGCTTAGATAACAAGCCGGGCTATGCTCAATATGAATATATAAAGAAGGAACTGAGCAGCATGCTCGCTCTTGCCGATCTCGTGATCTCCCGTGCCGGTGCAAATGCGATCTGTGAATTACTTGCCCTTCGCAAGCCGAATATCCTGATCCCGTTATCCGCTGCTGCAAGCCGTGGCGACCAGATCTTAAATGCGGAATCCTTCAAAAAGAGCGGCTACAGCTATGTGATAAAGGAAGAGGAATTATCCTCCGAAACATTATTCGCTGCGATCGATGATGTATACAACAACAAACAGACTTACATCGAAACAATGGAGAAGAGTAATCTTACAGATTCCACTTCAATTATAGTCGGCATGATTGAGGAGCTGGTAAATAACAAATAAGCACAGCAGCAGTCAAATACAGACTGTTCGCTGCACCAGTTGGCTTGCAGTTACCAAATGCCGGCATAACGCATATAAAAAACAGGCACATATCAAAATGATATATGCCTGTTTTTTATATGGTATGTATTAAATTACTTCGCTGCATTTGCAATCTTTTCATACGCGGCTGTCTTCGCCTGATCTGTAGAAAGAATATCTCCCTTGATCTCCATTACGATATCAACCTGAGAATTATTTCGAACTGTAAATGTTACCTTCATCGGCTGTTCTGTATACATCTGATCCATACCTGCTGTTGTCAGATCCATTGTTGCCTTTGAACCATAGAATGTAACCATCCAGTCACCATTTGCCTCTTCTTCATAGTACCATGCACAGCTCTTACAAAGTCCTTCAAGTCCTGCACCGAATGTCTTCTCAGTTCCCGGAATCTTGGTTTTCTTGATCTTATCAACCTGAGTCTTAGCTGTTTCATTTGTACGGTACTGAATATTTCCCTTTACATACATCTGAGATGTTTCCGGAAGAATACAGTAAATTCCAAAACATAATGCTCCAACAATGATAATTGCTACTAATATCTTCAAAAAAGTTTTCATATTAACACTCCCATTTCCTTTACACTATTAAATCTAAAATAGCTCTTTTTCCAACTGAAAGATAAATTCTTCAAGAAGCTGCATACGCTTATTGTATTCCACTCTTCCTGCATCGGTTTTACAACGTCTGATCTTCGGTTTATTAATCCTGTAAAAGTTTTTAATTCTGTAATATGCTCTCTTATAGCTGGCGTCATCCTCCAGCGCTGTAGCCATTGAATCCCAAAGTACACTGACAGCTCCAACCTCATCCAGAAGATCAGCATCCATAACGATACGGCATTCCAATGACAGGTCTGCATCTGTATCCTTTTCTTCATGGATCATAATGATCTCTCCGATCTTGGCAATCTTCTCCGGATCAACTCCTATGCTGTCAAGATATTCTACTGCAATCTCTGCTCCAACCTCTCCGTGAGGTCTGTTCTCATCCCATCCAATATCATGCAAAAGTGCCGCAAGTACAATAATATCCAAATCACCGCCTAATTTAGACTGTAATTTGATCGCCCATCTGTACACGCGCATTGTATGCTCGAATCTACTTCTAAACTCATAATTTGGCGGTCTGCCATTCTCCGCGGTCTGCGTTTTGACAAACTCAATTACATCAGCGTAGTTCATCTCTGTTCGCCCCTTGATATCTACCTTTTTTGTATCTTTCGTACTGTCAGAATATCTGAAGTCCTACTAAATATCATTTCTCCAGAACTTTCCCATAAAAAAAGAAAGTATCATTATCTATGATAGCATCTTTTATATAGATTTGCTATATTTTTTTGAAAATTTTATAAATATTTTTATCAAAAAAATCCATGCAGTTTTCTCTCGAAATGCCGCCATAAGCGTTACCTTAGCAGTTAGCTCAGCCCAGGCACCCTCGCGGCACACAGGAGATTCTCCTTAGTGCTGCTTCGTCTCCGACCTGACACGGTTCGAAGAGTCCTGTTGCGCAAGACCCAGACATCAACGCCACTTACTAAGGGCAGCCCTACAGTGGACATCCCTCAAGAAAACTATCACCCCTGCTATAGCGGATTGCAGGTTCAGGGCACCGCTACTTCCCCGGTTGCATGGAAACTTTATAACATATTAAATTGTACGCCATATTTTGACGCATACTTGATTATAAATGACGATCGCACATACGTCAACCTGTTTATTTTTTTGAAATAACACCTTTCCGCAGGTCTGCAAAAAAGTTCTTCATCAGGCTGCTGCACTCCTCCTGCCGGATACCATATACGGTTTCTACCTGATGGTTAAATGCAGGCATATCAAACATATTCAGGATTGAACCGGCACAGCCGGCTTTCTTATTCATACAGCCGATCACAACCTTCTGGATCCTTGCCTGTACAATAGCTCCGGCACACATCTGGCACGGTTCTAATGTTACATACATCGTGCAATCCTCTAACCTCCAGTCACCGAGTTTCTTTGATGCCTGCTCGATCGCAAGCAGCTCTGCATGTGCCAGTGTTGTCTTCTTCAGATTTCTCTTGTTATATCCCCGTGCGATCACCTTATCATCCTTTACGATCACACAGCCAATCGGAACATCCCCCTGCACATAGGCTTTCTGCGCCAGCTTAATCGCCTTTGCCATATATGCTTCATACATTTTCCTGTCTTCATCGGATATCTCCGGTTCTGTCACCTGTTGATCTGCACGTATATCTTTTTCTTCATCTTCTCTGTTCCGTATATTCTGATCATCATTTATTCTTTGTTCTATTACATTTTCTTCTGTACTCTGTTCCATTTTCTTCTCCACACCGGCATTCTCCGTCATTCAACCAACATTGCTTTTTGCCGCAATCCTTTTTATTTCAGATCTACCACCCAGTAACCAAAGCTTCCGGTCTTGATCCTTGTCTCCTTCACCGGTATAAAACGATCAAATCCAAAGATTCCCGCAAGATATTTTTCTTTGGATGAATACTCTCCCGGTACTCCCAATATGTATCCATTCGTATCTTCTTCGTCAAACAGCACCCTGCCGAGCATCAGATATTTGTAGCTGTAAAATCCATGTGTCAGAAAGCTGTTCACCCCCAGCCGCCAGTTATCCATGTTCAGCAGTCCGATATCGTTCGGATTGATCTTCACACACTCGATCACTCCATTTTCTCCATCCGGGCAATTTGGCAGAAGCGGAAGTTTTTCCCGGTTCGCCATCAGTTCTGCTGCCCTTCCGTCTTCTTTCATTGTTTCTAAGACCTCGGCTGCCGTTACCCGCTTCTCTGTTTCCTCATCGGTCTGGGAAAATGTCTTTTCATCTGGAGACTCCTCCGTTTCCGGCAAAACGGTTTCCGGGTTGTCTGTATCTGTATGTGTCGTTTCTTTCACTTCTGAAGCCATTGTCTCCGCCTCAGATTCGCTGTCCATGTTTTCTGATTCCGTCATCGTCTCGGACACGATTCTTCTCCGATCATACTCCGTTGCTGCAACATCTGCTCTTCTTTCCCGTTCAGCTTCTGCTGCCTCCCGCCGGGCAAATGCCTGACTGTAATCCACGATATTATCCGTCCATGAGGAGCAGAAAATATCACTTTCTTCTTCGCCCATCCGTCTTATGATAATGCCGCTCCATGCTGTGATCGGCCGACCGGTATGATTGACATTATTCCAGTCAAAGGTAAAGCAGTCTTCTCCTCTTCCGGATTTCAGGCTTAATTTTCCAAGATACAACACAACCGGAATCATGCTGTCCGGCACAGCCTCCGGATATTCCTCCGGATCTGCAAGCGTCTCACGATACAGATAAACCGAATACAACCCCTCTTTCTTGACCTGATCCTTAAAATTCACCTGCATCTTGCCCTTCTCATTCTGCTTCTGCACCTTCGCAAATCCCGTGTTCTCGCATTTGTCATATTCGTGATACCTGAAAATATATGATATAAATCTGTTCCAGTAAACCATAGATACCTCCGTCTCTTTTTTCTATCTGACATTTTTTGTCCGACAGGAAGTCATGTCTGCGTCCGACATTCTCCCCGAAAGACAAGCCTTACTTGTATCTATGCATTTTTACTGTAACTTATTCCTTTATTCTTCGGAAATAATATCACTTAACTTTGCAAATTCTGCCAGCGTTAAACTTTCTCCCCGAACATTTGCGGCAAGTTCCATTTTTTCCAAAGCTTTCTCCACCTGTGCTTTTGAATATGGAAGCTCCGGGCTGTTTGCAATTCCATTCTGTAACGTCTTTCTTCTCTGGTTAAAGGATGCCCGGATCAGCTTGAACATCAGACTCTCATCCTTTACTGTCACCGGCGGCTCCTCATATCTGGTCAGCCGTATCACCGCAGATCCTACACCCGGTCTTGGGATAAAACAGTTTGGCGGCACATTTGCGACAATATACGGTTTTGCATAATACTGGACTGCAAGTGACAACGCACCATAATCTTTCGATCCCGGTCCTACCTGCATCCGGTCTGCTACTTCCTTCTGTACCATGACCGTAATTGACTGTAATGGTACATGACTTTCAAATAAGCCCATAATGATCGGAGTTGTAATATAATATGGCAGATTGGCAACGACCTTGATCGGCTTGCCTGCATTTTCTTCCTCCACCAGCCGGTTGATATCTAACTTCAATATATCTTCGTTGATAACAGTTACATTATCATATTCTGCCAATGTTTCTCCAAGGATTGGGATCAGGTTTTTATCGATCTCAACTGCGATCACCTTTCTGGCTGACTCTGCCAGATACTGTGTCATTGTTCCGATTCCCGGTCCGATCTCCAGTACCAGATCGTCCTTCGTAATTTCTGCCGCATTTATAATTTTTGTAATCACATGGTCATCGATCAGGAAATTCTGACCGAATTTCTTCTGAAATGCAAACTCATATTTCTTTATTGTCTGTATCGTAACCTGCGGGTTACTTAATTTCTCCATGTCTTGTCCTCCATCTATGCATTCTTACGCTTTCATCTTATCACGCAGTCATTCTTTCTACGCCTCTGCCTGCATATTTTCTTCCATTCTGTACAACTTCAGACTGTTCTTAAATGTCACGTCATACACTTCTTCTTCCGTAACTCCCTTTAATGCTGCGATCTCTTTTGCCACATAAGGAATATTAAGGGCAGAGTTCCGTTTTCCACGGAATGGTACAGGTGACAGATACGGCGAATCCGTTTCTAATACGATACTGGTAAGCGGAATGGCTTCCACTACTTCTTTCAGCTTACGTCCATTGTTAAATGTCACTACGCCGCCAACGCCTATATAATATCCCATCTTAATATATTCTCTTGCAATCTCTGTACTGTATGAAAAACAGTGAATGACGCCACCGCAAAGTCTTCCCTGCATCTCTTTCATGATATCCATGGTATCCTTTGCCGCATCCCTGCTGTGGATCACAACCGGAAGCTTCAATTCTTCTGCCAGCTCCAACTGCTTTCGGAACCAGTGGATCTGCACCTCTTTGGGAACATCCTCATGGAAATAGTCCAGTCCGATCTCTCCAATCGCCTTTACCTTCTCATCTGTTGCCATCTGCCGATACATCTCGATCGCCGCATCTGAAAGCTCCGGTGCATCATCCGGATGCGTTCCGATCGCTGCATAGATAAAATCATATTGATGCGCAAGTTCGACAGATGCCTTTGAAGTCGCAATATTAGCTCCTATATTCATAACATACCGGATATCCTGTCTCTGAAATTCTTCTAATAACTGCTCTCTGTCTGTATCAAACTGCTCATCATCGTAATGTCCATGTGTCTCAAATATCATCTTCATATTCCTCGGTCATTTATTTTCTCAAACTGCTCCAGTCTGTATGCTTCGCTGCATCCCATTCTTCTTTCCGGCTCTCGTACTGCTCATTGAGCCAGTCTACCGCTGCAAGTTTTCCTTCTTCCGAAAATGGAAATTCCTTTGTCAGCTTCTTTTCATCATCCGTATTCTCGTAACTGAACGGCTCCGGCCAGACCGTTGCCATCAGAGTTCCTGCATCCTGTACTTCTTTTGGTTTAAAAAATACATTTTCAAGGGGATTTCTGGCAAGGCGGAACCGCATGCCCTGATAACTTCCCTTAAATGCCTTTCCATACAAATAATAATTAATATGATAAAATGTTGTTTCTTCAATCTTTGGTGTGTCACCCATATCTCTCATCTGCCTTTCATCTGCCGGCACATTTTTCTTCATTCTTTTAAGTATACACTACTAAGATCAGCATATGCAACCAACTGTTGTCATTCTTTACGCCAATCGGCTTCCTTTATGCCACACAATTCATCTTTTTCATGCCAGTCAATCCCCATACAAAAAGACCTTTATCCACATCGATTCTTGTATATCTGCTTCCGCTCCTGTGAACAAAGGTCTTTTCTATGAAAATCTATATTCTGTTTATGCTTCGTCTTTTACCGTAAAAATAACTCCGGCTACCTTTGGCCCTGCATTCGAAGCAACCGCTGCTCCGATCTGGAAGAAATCGTCCGGCGCATAACCAACCTTTTCTGTCATCTTGGCAGCCAGTTCATCCCTGCATACATCATCACATCCATATACGATCTGATATGGCGAACCCGGAAGCATATCTGCTGCTGAGACATCTGCCATTTTTGCCAGTAATTTCTTCTCACCGCGGCATTTGAATGCTGTAACGATCTCATTTGCCCATATCTTCATGATCGGTTTTACGCCAAGTGCATCACCGACCAGTGCTGCTGCACTTGGAATACGTCCCGATTTTGCTGCATATTTCAATCCATAAATACCGAAGTAGATCCGTCGTTTCGGAAGAATGTCTGACAGATAAGCAGTGATCTCATCCACTGTTTTTCCTTCTTCTGCCATCTTTGCTGCCTGCACAACCGGATATCCATACTGACCGCTATATCCAACACCATCAAAGATCTGAATCGTTCCTTTTCCTGCATACTCCGGATGCTCCTCAAAGAATTCATTCTTTGCCATGACTGCATTATCATGGGTAGCAGAACCCTTTTTATTGATGCTGACAAATATAATATCTGTATATCCTGCATCAAACTGCTCCTTATACAGCTCGTCGAACTGGAATGCTGTGATCTGCGCCGTCTTTGGCAGCTCGTTTGGATTTTCCTCCATTAACTTATAAAAACCGTCATTGTCAAAATCGACTCTGCTCATATAAGATTTGTCACCGATCGTTACCGGAAACGGAAGGATTAATATATTATATTTCTGTTCCTCAGCAGTCGAAATATCACTAGCTGAATCTGTTATGATCCTGATCTTGCTCATAGGTAAAACCTCATCTTTCTATTTGTAAACCGGCACTTCAAAACTCTTATACACTCTACTAATTTCAAGTTTCAAAAATGCCTGTATTTCTTAACTTTTTATAATATAGATGATTCAAACAGCAAATGTCAATCGTAGTTTCTATATAGAAAAGCCATGGTTTTCGGGGCTTTGTAACATGGTTTGAAAGACTAGATATTTTTTTACTTTTTCATACAGAGTTCCCTATCCCGCAATAAATTGTGTTACAATAAAATCCATAAACAAACTTGAAAAGCAGCATTGCATGTGATTCACACATGCAGACAGGTTACATAAGGGGATTGCATATGTTAAATTTAAAGGCAAATGATCAGAAACCACCTAAGAATAAACCGACAATCGAAACAGATCTCTCTGAAGCAGCAGAGAAATCTGATCCTCCATATTCACAGGAATATTTTGATCTGATGGATATGATCGACAATACCGATAAACAGATTGAATATTATAAAATGGTATATACCGCCGAGATCGACGGACTTCCTAAGAGGAGGCACAGTCTGAAAACACATTTTATCTATAATGTGATTTTCTTAATTCTTCTGCTTGGATATGATTATTTTCATCTTACAGTCATTGTTATGGGTGGAGGAATGATCCTGCGGACGATCACAGGTTTGATCGCTTTGGGTGTTTTAATTCTTGCTACTATATACATGATCGGTCACACCATTCGTGCCTATATTCTTTACCAGATCAATATGCTTCCCGATTTTATGACAGATTACCTGCAAAAGTATAATATCCATACCATGGTGGAGGAAGAAGCCTATTGCAGAAATGTTCTCCGACAGATGTTAGCATATGAAACAACACTGGCTCATATCAAAAAAGCAGCTCCGAAAACAACAACAGAGATCAACGCTGCTATGAGCGAGATCTCTGCTATGAATTTTGATATTAAAGATTTCCATTATAACGCCGGTCGGACGATAAAATAATATATATTTTCTGATCTGACCATTTCTGCATCAATGTCGGCTGTTTAACAGCTTCTGTTTCAGATCATATAACGGTTTTGACAGATCGACAAATACCTCCTGTGGATTTACCAGTCGTCTGGTCTCATCCCAGAGTGTATTCAGTTCTTTCTGGCAATACTCGCGGATCTCCATCGTGGATGGATTCTGATATACGCACTGTCCCTTCAAGAATACCGGGACAAGCATCTCACGGATCTCATAAGAACCCCCCGGAAGTGTCGAACGCTTCCATGTAGCCATCTGGTCAAATATCTCCAGATCCTCCGCTTCATTATATGTCTCATCGGAAAGTGTGATCAGATCCGCCTTGATCTTTCCGGTCTCCTTATTATACAGACGGAATACCGTCTTATTTCCTGGATTTGTGATCTTCGCCGGATTCTCTGATATCTTGATCTTCGCTGTGAATTCTTCATCCTCCGGCTTCTTGATCGCCGCAAGCTTATAAACACCGCCAAAAGATGGATTATCTGCTGATGTGATCAGATTGGTTCCAACGCCCCATGACGTGATCGCTGCACCCTGATTCTTCAAACTGTTGATCAGATATTCGTCCAGATCAGAGGATGCTGCAATGACTGCATCCGGATATCCCGCTGCATCCAACATTTTTCTGGCTTTCTTAGACAGATATGCAAGGTCACCGGAATCCAGACGGATTCCATATCTGGTCGGCATCTTTCCCTCTGCCTTCATCTCATCAAATACCCGGATTGCATTTGGCACACCGGATTTCAATGTGTCATATGTGTCAACCAACAATGTACATGTATCCGGATATAATTCTGCATATCTCTTAAATGCTGTATATTCATCCGGGAAGCTCATGATCCAGCTATGTGCATGTGTCCCAAGTACAGGCACGCCGAACTGCTTACCGCAGATTACATTTGAGGTTCCGACACAGCCACCGATAACTGCCGCCCTCGCACCGAAGGTTCCGGCATCCGGTCCCTGCGCACGGCGAAGTCCGAATTCCATGATACCATCCCCTTTTGCTGCATAGCAGACTCTGGATGCCTTTGTAGCGATCAGACTCTGATGGTTCACAATATTTAACAATGCGGTCTCAACCAACTGCGCTTCCATGATCGGTGCAACCACCTTCACAAGTGGCTCATACGGAAATACTACAGAACCTTCCGGAATCGCATAGATATCACCTGTAAAATGAAATCCTGCAAGGTAATTCAGAAATTCTTCATCAAACATATTCAGACTTCTTAAGTAATCAACGTCTTCATAGGAAAAGGACAGATTCTTGATATAGTCGATCACCTGTTCCAGACCACAGGCGATCGCATAGCCGCTTCCGGATGGATTTTTTCTGTAGAATGCATCAAATACAACGATATCATCTGCTTTCTCACGGAAATATCCCTGCATCATCGTCAATTCATAGAAGTCTGTTAATAAGGTAAAATTTCTCTTTTCGTCCATATCTCTGTCCTCCTGCCTTTCTTTTTTCAGCAGTTTATAATCTCTACTATTCTATCATACATGATCGGCACATCGTTTTCTCACACATTACTGCCCATATAACATCTCATTTAACTCATGGTACAACCGGGAAAGCGGAAGTCCGACAACATTGTCATAACTGCCCTTGATTCCTTTCACAAACAGGCCACCCTGTGTCTGTATCCCATAGCTTCCTGCTTTGTCAAACGGATCTCCCGTCGCAAGATATCCGACAATCTCCTCATGCGTCATCGGATAAAATGTAACCTCTGTATTCTCGTAAAATGTCTTTGTCCGGCATTTCTCTCCGTCGTAGTACATAATAGAAACACCTGTATATACATTATGTGTCTGTCCTGACAAACTATTCAACGTATTATATGCATCGTCATAATCAACCGGTTTTCCAAGGATCCTGCCATTTAATGCGACGACCGTATCGGAACCGATCACGATAAACGGCTGTGTCTCTGCTTCCGTACCGGCACGATCTGTACATACCTTTTTATATACATTTTCTGCCTTTCTCCCGGCAAGCTCCATTACCATATCCTTTGGAAAACGGATATCGGTAGCTTCATCGCAGTCACTTGGCATAACAGTAAATGTATAACCGACTCTTTCAAGCAGCTCTTTTCTTCTCGGTGAATTCGATGCAAGTATGATCGGAATCTGTGTAACCATGATGTTCTCCTTTGATTACTCCATCTCTTTTGCAAGCTTCATTGCTTTTTCAAATAACGGAAGTGCGCGTTCTACCATCTCTGTTGTGGTACAGTAAGCAAGTCTCATATGTCCCGGACACATAAAGCTGTCTCCCGGTACCAGGATCAGATCCAGCTTGCTGGCTGTCATACGACAGAATGCATTTGCATCCGCGATCGGAGTCTTTGGAAACATATAGAAGGTTCCGCCCGGTTCTACACACTCATATCCCATATTTGTAAGCTCTTTATATAAAATATTCTTATTCTTCTCATAGATTGACAGGTCAGCTGTCTTATCGATCACTTCTGCCACACCAAGCTGGATCATGGATGGCGGACAGTTATGTCCTGTAAATCTGGAGATCTGACCACACATCAGAACGATCAGCTTCGCATCCTTACATTTCGGATTTACCGCTACATATCCGATACGCTCACCCGGAAGGGAAAGTGACTTACTGAATGAATAACAGCAGATACTGTTGTCATAGAAGGATGAAATAAATGGTGAATCCGTTCCTTCAAATACGATCTCACGATAAGGCTCATCGGAGATAATATAGATATCATGTCCATATTCCTTCTGCTTTTCTTCCAGAATTGCAGCCAGCTTCTTGATCGTCTCTGTTGAATATACGATACCGGACGGGTTATTCGGAGAGTTAATAAGAACTGCCTGTACATTTGGATTTAAAAGCTCCAGAAATGCATCAAAATTGATCTGGAAGGATGTAATATCCGCCGGCACGATCTTAAGCACCGCACCTGTTCCGTCAACATATGGAACATACTCAGGGAAATATGGAGCAAATGTGATCACCTCATCTCCCGGCTTTGTTACACAACGAATCGCATGTGCGATCGCACCTGCTGCACCGGAGGTCATGAAAATATCATCTGCTGTATATTCCATTCCAAATCTTCTATTTAAAGAATCTGCAACCGCTTCTCTGACGGACATAATACCAAGTGTCGGACTGTATCCGTGAAGCGTCAAAGGATTTTCTTCTTTTAACATCCGTTCCAATGTCTCTGTAAACTCCGGACATACCGGAACAGAAGGATTGCCGATCGTAAAGTTATATACATTTTCCTTTCCGATCTCTGCAGCACGTTTTGATGCATACTGCGCAAATTCTCTTATTATAGAACCTTTGGTTGTCATATCTGCATATTTTTCCGAAATCATACCTGTTATCCTCCGTCTGTTGTGAATTTAATAATGGAAGTATACCGCCGAAAAGGCAAAAAAACAAGTGGTAATAAATCGGGGAAAAGACTTATTACCACTTGCAAAAAATGAGGGGAGAGAGGATTCAAATAAATGAAAAACTCTTACAATACATAGTATATAAGGGATGTGTGTCTAAATTGTGTTTATTTTCTGATGTGTTTATAAACAGATTCTGCATTCTATTTACAAATTCTTTATTATATTGTCCAGATCGGAACAATGTAATTTTCTGAATCAACAGCTGAAAGTTTCGGACGCATACAGATGATTGCTCCTTTTCCTCTTGGAACTGCTCCTTTATCCAGAATTCTGAATGCCCTGGTCAGTTCACTTCCTGGATTTACTGAGCGTTTTATCTCTAACGGATGCACCATACCATCACTTTCAATCACCATATCAATTTCATTACTGTCTTTATCTCTGTAATACCACATAAGGCATTCATCCGCTTCATTTTGATATGTCTTCCGAATTTCGGAAACAACATAATTTTCCAGTATTGCCCCATTAATCGCCCCGTTTTCAAGTATTTCCGGAGTTGTATATTTTGTGAGATACGAAACCAGGCCTGTATCAAAGAAATATAATTTTGGTGTCTTAACTGTTCTCTTTAACAGATTATTAGAATAAGGACGTAAATAAAAAATAATATCGGACTTCTCAAGCACCTGCAGCCATCGTTTAATTGTCTCATCTGAAACGCCAACATCATTTGCTATATCATGTATATTTAACATTTGTGCACACCTGCATGCTGCAGCTCTTACAAAGTCCATAAATACAAGTTTATCAACATTTGTAATCAACTCTGATACATCTCTGTCAATATATGTTTGAATATAACTAGAATAAAAAACATTTCTGTCTTTGTATCGTCCACTTCTATAACCCGGCATAGATCCCATCCAGATTCTCTCATATAGCTCCGGCAACTCCACCTTTGTTCCATTTTTGCTTCGATGCTTTAATGTTTCCAGATCAACACTAAACTTAATATTCTCGCCTGCTCCATACAACTCATGCTGTGACAAAGATGACATGTGAATAATAGCAGTTCTTCCCGCCAAAGATTCCTGTGCAAGCTCCATCATCCGAAATGCCTGCGATCCGGTCAACCAAAATGATGATGCCGGTGCTCCATTATCTATCGCCATCTTAATATATGGAAATAATTGCGGAGCATATTGTACCTCATCTATTAAAATCGGAAGATCATGCATCTGCAAAAACATAGCAGGATCTGTCTGTGCCAGTTTCCTTTCTTCCAGATCATCCAGGCTCACCACTGTCCTATTCTCATCCATTAATTTTTTAAATAAAGTTGTTTTTCCAACCTGCCTCGGTCCTGTAATTAATATACAGGAATAGTCTTCTGCTAATTCTTTTATCTTTTTTTCTAAATCTCTATGAATATATTCCATATATCTGCACCTCTTTTTTCGGCCAAAATAAGATCAAATCTTATTTTAGCCGAAAAGTAATAATTTATCAAGAATAAAGAGCCGCATACGACTCTTTTGCACCCAAACAATATTATAAAACAAAAAACAAGTGGTAACAAACCGGGGAAAGATTTATTACCACTTGCAAAAAATGAGGGGAGAGAGGATTCAAATAAATGAAAAACTCTTACAATACACAGTATATAAGGGAAGTGTGTCTAAACTGTGTTTATTTTCTGATGTATTTATGAAGATCATAAACAAAACTTTATAAAACTAACACAACCTGTCTGCCCGCCTCAGTCGGTCATTTTTTGCGGACAGTTCAATACATGCCTGTCTGTTTCGCTCCCTGCTCCTGCGTTTGCTCTCGTTTGATTTCTCCCTCTGTATCTTCTTGGCACAAGCAGGACAATACTTCGATATGCCAGAGCGGGGAACATATTCAACACCGCACACCGTACAATTCTTAGGCTTTAACGCTGTCCACCGCTTTGTGGGCGTGATATGTAATTCACCGACAAAGCCGATGAATTTATAATAAATCTTGATTTCCTGTCTTACTGTCCCGTCTGCAAGTTTCTCACGTTCCGAAACAAGTATCTTGTCTATGAGTGCGTTTATGATGGTTGCGTCCAGTTCCTTAATTCCTTGATAGTTGCGGATTAGGGAGAGGAAATCACGGACACCCTGCGACTTCTCATAGCTGTCGCCTAGCGTTTCCGTTACCTCTTTCAGCCTTGCTACAATTTCAAGCTGTTCTTTCTGGTATTTCCCCGACATCATCTCAAAATTCCGCTCCGTAATACGCTCCATCACCTTATCTTCATAAAGGGAAGAAAACAGCCTGTCCAGTTCCGCAAGGCGTTTGTTCAGCTTTCTCTGCTCCTTTTCCAGTGCCTTTGCCCTGCTATGGTCTGTTTCCGTGAGCCGCTTTTCAATCGCCCTCACCGCCTTTTCATCATTGACCGCCATATCCGCAAATCGGTTGATGTCGGTGAGGACAGCGTTGAACAAGTCCCTCGCTTCAATGCTGTGTGCGGTACACATGATATTACCGTATCTGCCATAATTATTGCAGGAATATTGTACGCAGTCGATGATGTCGGGGCGTTTCCTCCTGTTGGCACTCATAGCCCGCATGGCATAACCGCAGTCCGCACACTTAATAACGCCTGCAAAGATGTTCTCAAAGCCGCCCTTGTTTTCTGGTAATCTGCGGCTTGTAATAAGCTGCTGTACGGTATCAAATTCCTCCTGCGTGACTATCCCCTCATGGGTGTCTGGTATCACTTCCCATTCTTCGGGCAGCTTAGAGGGGCGTTTCTTGCTTTTCATGTTGGCGGCAATCCGCTTGTAGCCTGCAAGGTTTCCCGCATATATCGGGCTTCTTAAAATGCCCCTTACGCTGTTCTCGCTCCAAATATAACGGTTTTCCTCGTTACCCTCAAAGTACCGCTCATAGCCTGTTGCCCCTTGCTCCACTGCATAAGCGGCAGGGCGTAGGATATGCTGTTTGTTGATGTGCTTGCGGATTTTGGCGATTCCGTTGCCCGCTAATGCAAGGTCGAATATCTCCCTTACCACATGGGCAACCTTGTCATCTATCAGCAGGTGATTATGGTCGGCGGGGTCTTTGACATATCCGTATGGTGCTGTCGTCCCCATGAATTTCCCCTGCTGAAACCTCGCTCGGTACGCCGATTTTATCTTGACCGACACATCGGCAGAGTACATTTCGTTTAGGATGTTGCGGAAAGGCGTGATGTCCATCGCTGATTTATTGAGCGTGTCCACGCCGTCATTGACCGCTATATACCTCACGTTATGCTCTGGAAAAAACACTTCCAGATACAGTCCGCAGTCAAGATAGTTCCTCCCCAGACGTGATAAATCTTTCGTAATCACGCAGTTTATCAGACCGTTTTCAATGTCCTTAATCATGTTCTGGAAACTTGGTCTTTGGAAATTCGTACCAGAGTAACCATCGTCCACATACGTTTTTGCTAAGTGCCATCCCTGCTTTTTCACATAATCCGTGAGGATGGATTTCTGTGTCGCAATGCTCGCACTCTCGTTATCCGTGCCATCGTCCTTTGACAAGCGGCAGTACATGCCGACTTCATAAATCTTGTTCTCCGTTCTTATTCCTGCCATACTGTAAAACCTCCGTATCTGTCCTATCTGTTTTCATGTCCCATTGCGTACATTCTAAGCGGATATCCCCTCATTGTCGAAGGTGTCACCCTCGGCAATCTTCTTCCGAATATCCTCGGAGATAATCGGGATAAATGCTTCTGTGACTGTCTGTGTGCCGACATATTCACGGCTGATTATCATCTGCACTGGTGCTTTCGGCACGACACGCTTTCTCTTTTTATCTGTTTTCTTATCCTCACCCATACTTAAATCTTCCTTTCCAGACAGGGCAGGAGAACGTCTGGAAACGCCCCGTCCTGTCAATCAGATACCATCAATCCCCGCTGTTTACTTCCTTCTGTAATGCTTTAAGGAGTGCCGCCGCTTCATCAGCGTTCAACGTGATACCCTTTCCGCACTTCTCACGGTTCGGTGAAAAACTGCGGATGTCATATTTCGGCTCTCTCCCGTTCCATGAGATAAGATTGATTTCCTTTGTGTATCCGCTGTCACTCGCAGACAATACGGCGATTTCCTTTACAATCTCATATTGGATTTCTTTCATTCCCTGCCCCTTTTCTGTCTTGGCTTTCTGGTTTTTATCCGTCCAGAGTTTCATATTTACTTTCCGAAAAGAGAAGATTAGCGGCTGTCCCTGCCCCGTTTCCTCTGCAACTCACGCTCCAAAAGTTTGATGATGGTTTCCTCCATCTGTTTCGGCGTTGTGTTCTTCGGAAAATACTTTTTCAGCTTGCTTGTGTTGATTTTCAATGTTTCTTTCTGGTTTCCCTTTTCCTCGGTCATAATCGCAAATATCGTATCCATGTCAAGCTGCCCGCTCTGGCTTAACTGTTTCATCCGCTGTGCCTGTGAGAGTGAGGGCGTTGCTTCTTCGCTCTCCATCGTGGCAAAGAGGTTTTCCTGCTCGTCTTTCTTCAAAAAGGACAGCTCCACCGCAGGAGTGAGGGCGATTTTCCCCTCGTCCACCATCTGCAAAATCGGCGGTATCAATTCCGTCAAGCGGATAAATCTTTGTACGGTCATCCTGCCCACGCCGAAGCCCTGTGCCACTTTGTCGTCCGTCCGCAACTTCGTCACAACTTGTGACGAGGTTAAATCCGTGCGGAAACCCTGCCGCTTCATGGCTTCGGATTTCATCTTGTAGGCAAACGCCCGCTCGCTCGGCAGGATATTTTCACGCTGTAAATTGCTGTCTACAAGGGTAATGATGGCTCGGTCACGGTCTAAGGGCAGGACAAACGCAGGCACGGTATTTATCCCTGCAAGCTCAGAAGCACGGACACGCCGCTGTCCTGCAATCACTTCATAGCCGTTCCCGTCCTCTTTCGGGCGTGTGATTATCGGCGTGACAATGCCAAATTCCTTGATGCTTTCCGCTAACTCTGACAACGTTTCATCCTCTGCCACATGAAACGGATTGTCGGGAAACGGGTACAAGTCTTTGGTCTTTAACACCTTAAAATCCTGTTTCTTCATTCACATATCTACCTTTCTTTCACTCTGCTTTTATGGTTTTTCTGCAATTCTTCCAACACTTCTGGCGGTATTTTTGACAGCAGCCGCCCCATCTGCTCGTTGGTTCTCTGCAACTCAAATATCTTCTGATTCGCTTTCTGCACCTTTAGTTCCTGCTCATACTTTTCATCACGCATACGCCCCGCATAGTCTGATTCCTGTCCGATTTGCTCCTTTAGGCTGTCGATATAGGCACTCTGCTTACTGATTTCCTTTGAGAATTTCTCCACGTCTGGGAGCCATGCCGCAATCAGTTCCAGTGCCTTGTCACGCTTCTTCCCTGCATTAAAGGCGTTGATGTCGGACAGGGCAGACACGATTTCCTCATACTGTTTATCAAGCCTGCCGCCCAACTTATAGAGCCATGTGGGGACGTGTTTCCGTTTCGTTTCCATTGAGGACTGACCCCGTTCAAGCTGATTCCACCGTGAGGACATCCGCTTATGGTAGGCAGTCTGCCACTCGGATAATGATTTCTGGTTGCCTAAAATAGACTTTGCTGACAGCTTGTTGTCTGGCGTAATCGGCACAAAACAGAGGTGCATATGCGGCGTTCTCTCGTCCATGTGGACAACAGCGGAGAGGATATTTTTCTCCCCGACACGTTCCGAAATGAAATCCAGAGCCATCGTAAAATACGCTTTCTGTTCCTCTGGCGGCAGGCTGTTCATAAATTCTGGTGAAGCCGTGATAAGCGTTTCCACCATCATCACGCTGTCTTTCCTCGTCCTGCACCCCGCTTCGGCTACCATGCGGTTAATCTCTTTCTTGTAGGTGTAACGTGGCGGTTTTACAAGGTGGTAGTTATTTTTCGAGCGTTCCATATCTATATCTGGATTGCTTTTATAGGCTTCTTTCTTCCGCTCATTGTGGCGTTCGCAAGCCGCAACGCCGCCCGCTTTGCGTTTCTGGAAACGCAGGATTGCATAGGGCATAATCCATCATCTTCCTTTCTTCGGCGAGTAACTGCCCTTTGGGTGACAGCGGTGACGGCGGTGACAGCAGTTTTGGGATACCCCCTTATTGCCGTCACCGTCACCCCGATATTCTTTTATCCGAAGCCGCAAGGCGCAGGATAGCAGGGCGACAGCCCTGCTTTAAGGGAGTCCAGAGGGAACGTCTGGCACACGACTTTGCAGGGCAAAGTGTAGTGTGTTACACCCTGCAAACGCAGTCGGAAAAATCGGAGAGATTTTTCTGACCGCAGGGGTGGTTTTACACGCCCGAAAAGGGCGGGTGAATCCCACGCCTGCATTTTGCGTTTGCGGGGTGTTCTCCCGCAGGGATGACATCGGCGGGGTATCCTAAAATCACTGTCACCGCCGTCACCGCTGTCACCCGCAGGGCAGAACCGCCAACTTTACATGGCTTTAAGCGTCAATGACAGTAACAGGGGGTATCCCAAAACTGCTGTCACCACCGTCACCGCTGTCACCCGCCCTCCTTGCAAGGGCAATCTGCCTGCCGTCTTTCCTGCGGCTGTACTGGTAGCAGATACGGTTCTCGCTTAAAAATGTGGTGCGGTATTCATTCAGCCATTTCGTAATCACTGTGGGTATGGTTTCCGTTTCCCCCATAGCGGCTAACAGTTCCGTTGCCGTGCCTGCCCATTCTTCCTTATCCCTCATAAAATCCACCAACCGAAAAAGGACGTCTGGTATCGTTTCTTTCGCAAGCTGCTCCTGTGTTTTTCTCTCCACAAGTTCCCAACTGCAATCACGGAAACGCAGCGTGTATTCCTGATAAGGCGTGTCCCTGCCCGTCACATACAGCTTGGCGGTGTCGGATGCCCGTTTCTCCTTTTCCAACACAAAGGTAGCGTCTGCACTCCCCGTTAAGCCTGTCGTCCCAGACACCTTGTTGAACACGTCGCTGTCATTCTGCTTTCGGATGTGGTGTACGACAATGACCGCCAGAGAGTGCCTGTCGGCAAAATCTTTGATTAGGGAGATGTCCCCATAGTCGCTTGCGTAGGCATTGTCTTTGGATGCGGTTCGGACTTTCTGCAAGGTATCAATCACAATGAGCCTGCTGTCTGGATGGTCTTTCAGATAATCTTCCAACTGCACGATAAGACCGTCTGACAGCTTGCAGCTTGCCACGGCAAAATGAAGCCGCCCGCTTGCTTCATCCGTCAAGCGGAATAATCTGTCCTGTATGCGGCAGAACGTGTCCTCAAGGCAGAGGTAAAGCACATCGCCCTCCATTGTCGGCATGTTCCATAAAGGGATTCCCTGCGACACGCATAGGCATAGCTTCAGCATGAGCCAGCTCTTGCCTATCTTCTGTGAGCCGCAGAACAGCGACAAGCCTGTCGGGATAAGACTGTCCACCACAAAGGACGGCTTCTCAAGCGGCTCATAAAGGAGCGTTTCGGCGTTGACTGTCTGTAACTTCTGCATGGCTTTCCTCCTTTCGGGCAGTTATCTTGTTGTTGCACATAAGCGTTGACCTCCTTAAAAATAGATTTACTCCCATGAAAAAAATGAGAGTATGTAATGCCGCCAATCCCGTACAAATAAAAAACGGATTTCTTTTTCGGGCGGTGTCGGTCACGGTTGGAGATACTTTTTCATTTCCGCCTTTACTTTCTCCTTTGCAATCGCAACAGATTTCTGTATTGCCGAAGCGGTGCAATGCTCCATCGCAGCGATTTGATAAAAATTAAATTCGTACTCGTAGTAGAGCAGGAAACGCCGCCTTTGTATCTCTGGCAGTCTGTCAACCGCTTTACAAAGCAGTTCCGCCCGTTCTGCTTCAATCATTTGTTCCTCAATGCTCTTAGGCAGCTTTAACGCCCGCCTGTTCAGCGTTTCGTCCCATACTTCCGAAAACTCCCTGTGCCGCTCGTCCCATTGGAGAAGATTCCTGTTCCTGCGTTCCATTTGCCGAAACTCCATAAAGAACTGTTCCGACACTTCCAACTCGTGGGATTTGCCCTGCCCGTCCTTAAAGCTGATAAAATACCTTGTGCTGCTTTCCGTAGATTCCTCCCGAAGCGTGTATGCCTTAACTCTGTATGTCATCCTGCTTACCTCCTGCAAAAAATGAGTGAGGGGATTTCCATCCCTCACCCAGTAGCCCGCAGGACGGCAGGCTGTTTTAGACGCTATAAAATTTTCGTAGCTTCTTCCGCAGATGGTCTAACCTTGCGTAAATAGCACCAGTCGTCAAATGCACGAGCGGGGCAATTTCTTTTGTGGAATACCCCTGCATTTTCAGCAGGACGATTTTCAAGGTACGTCCGTCCACCGTGACTAATACTTGATAAAGATTTTCGCTCTCAATCTCGTCCAGTAACTCCGCAACCGTACCCACCTCCGTCTGCCGCTCCCTGTCTGCCATGTCCTCAAGGTATTCCGCAACGTCATTCGTCCATCGGTAAAACCGCCTGTTGGAATTGAAGTCTGCCCTGTCCGCAATGCGTATCTGCTCAATGGTCGCTTCATCAACGCCGCACTCACGCAGCAGCTTTTCCTCCGCTTCTTTCCAGATACGCCATTTCCTGTCCTCCCGTCCGTGGTTATATGCCATGCTTCTTTTCCTCCAATCAGAATTGATTGAGAGGGCAGAGAAAAACCCCCTCATTTTCCCAAAGGAAAAAACAAGGGGGCTGAACGCCTTAAATTTTAATTTTCTATTATCTTTCTTAGTTTTCTTAGGATTCTGGCTTTGCGTTTGTTCACAACGCTCTGGGTTATGCCGAACCTCGCCCCGACTTCACGCTCAGAAAGTCCGTCAAAAAAGATTGCCTGTATCAATTCCTGTTCACTATCCGACAGCAAAGGCAGGGCGGCTTTCAGCCTGTCCACCATAACCGCATTGACAACGGTTTCCGCAATGTCCGCCGCTTCATCAGCGATAAAGTCTAAAGGCTTCCCCTCGCTGTCCGTAAATCCATCCAGAGAAAGCAGGCTGTTCTTCGTATCTAATTTTTTCAGATAACGCCACCGTTCCTTATCTCGGTAGAAGTCCGTGTATTGCTCCCTCACGACTTCAAGCAGACAGCCTTGAACGGGAATAAACAGCTTGTCCATGTAGGTCTGGTCGGATTCCCTGCGGCGGCAGAAATCCATGTAGGACAGTTCCACATATCTGCCGCTTTCTTTGATAAATACCTTTCTTGGTGCATATTTCACCATAAATACCTCCCATCTGAATTTTTGAAATGTAAAAAATCCAGATGGAGAGGCGGAGAACGACACCGCATATCAGAAACAGCCCTACGGCACTTTCCAACAAAAATCGACAAAAGAAAAACCGCAAAGGCTCTGTGACCTTTACGGTTATAGGAAATAGTAATTCTATTGTATGGAGATTGTACTTCTACTTTCAAGGCAGGAAGTACCGCTGCACTGGCAGAAATTTTTTTAACTGGTTTCCTGCCGTTCTCTGATATGCTATGTATTGATAAATTTTGCTTCGTATGAGCAGATAGATAACTGCCCGAAAAAAGGACATAAAAAAATCCCTCCAAATTTAAAAACAAATTCAGAGGGTAATTTAGGGTATAACAAAATAACCCACCCGAATATCGTTTTTTTTATTTGGTGAGTTTGTTCTTTCAAATACGAAACAAAAAGAGCCGATGATTCGTGAATTGTTCCACAATTTCATCGGCTCTGCGTCTTAAGCGTCTGGCTCTTTGATGACAGTTATCTTCAAGTTGTCAACTTTAATCAATCTTTCTTGTCTGCATTTTGGACAATAAAGGGGATAATTCTCCAAAACAGTGTCCTTCCTAATTTTATTACGGGTTTTGCTCCCACAAACAGGACACAATATCCATTCGCATTTCATCATAATTAGTCTCTAATCCTTTCAAATCTCATTTTATATGACTTTTGCAAGCTGTTAAGCTAACTTGTGGAACATATGCCGAACCTTATCTATACGGCTATTCGGGCGGCGGGGTTGGCAAATAAATTTACCAATAGCTGTCTGGTATCCTTTTAACTCTGTCAAACAGACTCCCTGCCCATTTGTGAAATAAGTTAAATCGTTCCTGTATTCTTGAATACATCTGGCAGGGATTTCTCCTTTCAGAATGACCTCGTCATTCTTTATCTGAGTACTTACAATATCTGCACAATACCTTGGAGCATCATGATACGCCCGTGAGAGATATTCCTGCGGTGCATAAATTTCAAAGTGGAGATATGGCTCTAATAGTTCTGTCCCTGCTTTTTTTAAAGCCTGCTCCAATACGATAGGGGAAAGCAGCCGAAAGTCTGCGGGGGTACTTACAGGACTATAATACAATCCATATTCAAAACAGATTTTACAGTCTGTCACTTTCCATCCATACAGCCCCTGCTCGCAGCCATAAAGAACCCCCTCCATAACCGCATTTTGGAACGATTGGTTTAAATATCCAAGTGAAACTCTGCTTTCATACTGCACTCCGCTTCCAATAGGGAGCGGCTCTATGGACAACCCGACAGAAGCCCAGAAAGGATTTGGCGGGACTTCTATGTGGATGGTATATTCTGCTTTTCTAAGCGGTCTCTCCATATATATAACAGTAGGCTCTTTTATTTCTGCCTCCACATGATATTTTTCCTCAAGGATGGCACAAATGACTTCCATCTGCACATTCCCCAAAAAAGAAAGTATAATCTCATGCGTTGTAGTATCCACATAATATTTTAAAAGAGGGTCGCCATCTGAAATTTCTGTAAGTGCCCCAAGCAATATTTCCCGCTGTTCAGATTTCTTTACTGCAATCGTTGTTTGGAGCATAGGGAGAGGATTTTCAATAAATTTTCTCTGCGGCAACAGCATTTCGTTCCCCAAAATACTGTTTAGCTGCAAAACATCATTTGGTAAAATTACAATATCACCAGAGCAGGCTGTATCGGATGAATATAATTCACCGTTTGTCGGAACACACATCTCTGTGATTTTTATTTTCTCTTTTTCAGATATTCTAATAACATCCCTCAAATGCAATGTTCCGCTATATATACGCACATAAACAAAACGCCGCCTTTTCTCTGAATATTCAATCTTAAAAACCTGCCCGCATAGTTCAGATTGACCTTCAGGCGTTGATGAATAAAATTTACTGGCAATCACTTCTATAAGCTGCCGAATCCCCAGATTGTTTTTAGCGCTTCCGTGATAAACGGGAAATAACGTTCCGTTTTGGAATCTCCTGTTTTCTTCCTGTTCCAGTTCTGACATTTTAAACGGTTTCCCTGACATATATTTCTCTAATAGTTCATCGTTTCCCATAATTACCGTATCCCACTGTTCCATATCGTCATTGTCTGTTACATTTATATGGGGATGCTGCCCAACCTTTTGCTTCACTATAATTTCCGAAGAAAGCTTTGCTTTCATTTCTCGATATACCATTGGCAAATCAATCCCCTCTTGGTCAATTTTATTGATGAAAAAAATTGTCGGAATCTTCATTGTCTGTAGTGCATGAAACAGTATACGGGTCTGTGCCTGTATGCCATCCTTTGCAGAAACTAATAATACTGCTCCGTCTAATACGGATAAAGAACGGTATACTTCCGCCAAAAAATCCATATGGCCTGGCGTATCTATAATGTTGACTTTTACATCCTCCCACTGAAAAGATGTCACTGCTGTCTGGATAGTGATTCCCCTTTGACGCTCCAAATTCATTGTATCTGTCCTTGTTGTGCCTTTATCTACGCTCCCTGGTTCTGCAATTGCACCACTGGTATACAATAAACTCTCCGTTAATGTTGTCTTTCCTGCGTCAACGTGAGCCAGAATGCCTAAGTTAATTATTTTCATGTGATTTTCCTCCTATCAACACCCAAAAAAGGGCATAAAAATACCCAGTGATAAATACTCCTATCACTGGGTAAATAACTCCAATAGCCCCAAAACACTTATATGTTTTCGGGCATATAAAATTACATGATAAAAGCATTCTTAAACTGGGTACAAAAAACCAAGCCCCATATTAAAAGTGAAACGGGACTGCTACTTTTTGTTCCCACTATCAAATTGACAGTTTATTTAAGAATACCTTGCCGCATATTTATTAACTCCTTGTATAATACTGAATCTAATTATATTCCTTAACCCTTTATTTGTCAAGCTGACAAACTAAAGCAGAAAAAGCGGCAGGATTTCCCCCTGCCACTAATCATCTGTTTATGCAAAAATAATTTCCTTTTCCACAATCTCCCTCGCACAAGCCCTTATGTTATTGAGGCATCCTGTCCGTTCTAAGGCGTTTTCTGCCTTTAGCCGTTATGCCCTGTGCCTGTTTCATACCCTCTATGAGCCTTTCAAAGCGTTCCTGTGCCTGTCTGTTGATGTCGGCAAGGTAGGCGTTTAGCCTGCCGCTTGTAAGAAGATTGGCGTATGTAACTTTACAGTACTGTTTTAGATAATCTAAATGCCGTTGCCCCCAGATGCCTATTGCCTGTTCTTCTTCGGCGGGTACAGTTAAGCACGGTATCAAATAATCCCCTTGCCTTTCGTATTTGCCGCCCAGTTCCTCAAATAATGATTTTGCCATTGTCTGTTACCTCCACATTCTTTTTTATTTTGAATGTCCGCAAAATCCGTCCTACATCTGTCGGTCTCCTTGGCTGGTATGGGTGGCTGGCATGGGCAGTTGGCCTCCCCACTATAAATGGCTTGCTGCGATTTCCGTTCGTTGCACATGCCAGCCACCCATACCAGCCAAGGAGACCGACAGAGGCGGACAGGCGGACTGCGACTTCCCCCAATTTCAGGCTTGTAAGAATAATTCGTTTTATGTATAATAAAACGTACGGTGTTTTTTCCACACCGCCTTGATTTTTCAAGGAAAAATGAGGTTTTATGATGTTCGGGCAGACAGATATATCTGACCAGACCAAAAACGTCAATATAATAATAGGAAAAGAGGATAAACATGTTAGAAAACAACCATGAAAAAAAGCCAAAGAAATACGCTGGTATTCTGGCACATCCGACTTCATTTCCAAGTCCTTACGGAATCGGTGATCTCGGCAAAGGTGCATACCGGTTTATAGACTTTCTGGCAAATTCGGGCTTGAATCTGTGGCAGGTACTTCCACTTGGACATACCGGATTTGGTGATTCACCATATCAGCCATTCTCCGCATTTGCCGGTCAGCCGTTAATTATTGACCTTGATGCATTAAAAGAATACAAGCTTCTGTCAGAAGATGATTTTAATGATATGCCGGAATGGGATCCCGTTCACATCGATTACGGAACCTTGATCACATTTAAGACAAAGCTGTTAAAGCTCGCTTACGAACGTTTTACTGATCCTGACTACGAGGACGGATTATCAACAGACGAGGAACAGATGGCAGCATTTGCTTCTTTCAAAAAGGATTCCTCCTGGCTCGCTGACTACTCCCTGTTTATGGCAGGTAAGGATTTCCATGAAGGAATGCCTTGGTATATGTGGGAGGATTCCCTGAAAGCACCTACCAAAAGACAGCGTACCACATGGGAAAAGAAGCTTGCAAATGAGATCGGTTACTATGATTTCATCCAGTTCTTATTCCATACACAGTGGATGGCGATCAAGGAATACGCAAATGAAAAGAACATCAGCATCGTAGGTGATGCTCCGATCTTCCTTGCATGGGACAGTGCCGATGTATGGAGCCATCAGGAGCTTTTCATGCTGGATTCAAAGGGATACCCAACAGAGGTTGCCGGTGTACCACCTGATTATTTCTCAGAGACCGGACAGTTGTGGGGCAACCCACTGTATAACTGGTCAAAGCATACCGCTACCGGTTATGAATGGTGGATTGAGCGAATCAAATACCAGTTCACTCTGACAGATTTCTTAAGGATTGACCATTTCAGAGGATTTGACCGGTACTGGGCTGTACCTTATGGCGAAGAAACCGCCATCAACGGAGAATGGAAGCCCGCTCCCGGTATCAACTTCTTCACACAGTTACAGGCAAATCTTGGCTATGACCTTCCAATCATCGCTGAGGATCTGGGTGAGATTGACGATTCTGTTATCGAATTGCGTGACAAATTCAATCTGCCGGGCATGAAGATCTTACAGTTTGCATTTGAAAATCCGGAAGAAAATGATTTCCTTCCGCATAATTATACAAGAAACTGCGTATGCTACACAGGAACACATGACAACGACACAACACTTGGTTGGTATCAGAAAGCATACGAAGCATCCAAGGACAAGCTTCGCCGCTATTTCAGCACAGATGCCAGTGATATCTGCTGGGTTATGATCCGTGCATGTTTCTCATCTGTCGCAAATATGGCTGTTGTTCCTATGCAGGATGTTCTGAAATTAGATTCATGGGCTCGTCTGAATACTCCGGGTGTAGGGGAAGGCAACTGGGCTTGGCGCTTTGAGGATAAAGACATGGATACTAAATTAGAAGAACGTCTATTTGAGACAGCAAAACTCTACGGCAGATAGAACAGGAGGATATATTTGAAAACCATTATTACTGTACTGTTTGCAGTACTTGGAATCATATTTTGTTTTCCATATCATCTGTATCTGAAGCAGCTTGCAAAAAAGGATCAGGACAAAGCTTACATCAAGGCTCAGAAGCTGGTAAAAGGATTTTTCGGAGCAGTTATGTTCCTAACCGGATGTAAACGAACAATTATCGGCAAGGAAAATATTCCTACCGACCAACCGGTCATGTTCGTTGGTAATCATCGAAGCTATTTTGATATTTTATCCTGTCACAATGCAATCGATATGCCTCTTGGCTTCATGTCCAAAGACAATATCAAGGATATACCTCTGCTTTACAAATACATGGATGATATCGGATGCACCTATCTGGATCGTACCGATCTGAAAAAGGGTCTGGAAACGATTTTGCAGACTGCTGATATCATCAAATCCGGTCACTCCATGATGATCTTCCCGGAGGGAACAAGAAATAAGGGCGACGAACTGCTGCCATTTAAAGACGGTGCATTCAAGATCGCTCAGAAAGCCGGATGTCTGATCATTCCGGTTGCTATCTGCGGAACAGACAAATGTATGGAAGCAAATAAACATAATTTCCTTCACAGCAGCAAAGTTGTGATCGAATTCTTAGAGCCGGTTGATATCCGTGGATTGAAGCCGAAGGAACGTAAAGAGGTTCTGGATGCAATCCCAGGTAAGATTCAGGCAGCCCGGTTAAAAAATCTGCCTATGATTGAAAAATAATATAATTGCAAATTGTATATATATTTGATTACTTTGACTTGCCAATACAGGGACATTTGAGTCCGCCGGTCCTTAGATGGCGCAGAGGCGGCATCTTAGTACCGCTGCAGGGGTAACTGAGATCTTAGCGAGGTATTTTCGAGCTTAGTTCGAAGTTATGCAGCGCAGAAACGAGCGGAAGCGTTCCCTGATTGGTAAGGTCAAAAGTAATCATAATATATACAATTTGCAATCACAGACAAATAATGAAATATAAGGAGGAACTTATTATGCCTTGGTGGGGATGGATGTTAATCGTCATCGCAATATTAGTTGTAATCTTAGTAGTACTTTACATAGTAGGAAACCGCCTGCAGAAGAAGCAGAGCGCACAGAAAGAAGCTATGCTTCAGGCCGCACAGCCTGTCACGATGCTGGTCATCGATAAAAAGATGCTGCCTATGAAAGATGCAAATCTTCCGAAACAGGTATTGGAATCAACTCCAAAGCGTTACCAGAAAGCCAAGCTTCCTATCGTTAAAGCCAAGATTGGCCCACAGATCATCAATCTGATCTGCGACGATGGAATCTTTGATGTTATGCCTGTCCGTGGCGAAGTTAAAGCTATGGTCAGCGGTATCTACATCACAAGCGTTAAGAATGTTCGTGGTAAGAAAGCACCGGAGCCTGCAAAGAAATCATTCAGCCAGAAGCTTCGTGCAAAACAGAAGAAATACGAGCAGACTTATGAGCAGGAAACTGCCAGCATGAAACTCAGCAAAGAAGAAAAAGCCGCAAGAAAAGCAAAGGCAAAGGAAGAAAAAGAAAGGGCAAAGAAGATCCAGTAATCATGATAAATACTCGTGTCGACCTAAGAAAATTAGTTATTACCTGTCTGGTTCCGGTTACCGCATTACTGATACATAATATTGTATATCTTGCAGGCACCCGGATCTGTGATCTTACAGGCAGTCAGACTGATTCTGTCGGCAGTATCACATCATGTATTTCATATATTCTTTGTATCTGTATTTTCGGATATTTTTATCTGTCCGATCATTCAAAAACAAAGCACGCAGGAAAGAAAAATCCTTTCCTGCGTGCTTTTGTTATCTTTATTTTACTGCTGATCCTTGGTATCAGTCTTCAGCTCTTAACAACCTGTATTCTTCGTCTGATCGACACTTATAGGCCGGAGCTTCTAACCTCATACCATGAACGGGTACAGCGGTCATTTTCCATCAACAATGGAATCATCCGTATCTGTACAGTCACACTTCTCGCACCGATCGCAGAAGAATTCGCCTTCCGGGGAGTGGCACTGAAGCTGTCTATCTCTGCATTTCACACGAAGCATGCCGCCCTCTGTGCGATCCTGTTCACAGCATTCTGTTTCGGCTGTTATCATGGAAATGTCGTTCAGTTCTGCTACAGCGTTCCGGCCGGAATCATTCTGGGCTGTCTTGCCGTATGGTCAGGCTCCCTGATTCCAGGCATGATCCTTCATATGATCTTAAACGCTTCTTCCTATGTGATCGGAAGTATAGCAATCTCCGCCTCTATACTGTGGGGAATCATCGGAATCACCTGTATCCTGATTATGATTTGTATGAAATTAATAAGGCGGTCTATCTGACGGACTAGCTTTATATTGACATTAGCGAAGATTCCGTAATGAAATGCACATTGTCAGTAAATACGGGTGCCTGTTTGAGTCCGAAGGACGAGTTGGCACAGGAGTATTTACGAATAGAACATGTGCATTGAATAGGAATCGCAGCAAGTCAATATAAAGCTAGTCCGCCAGATAGACCGCCTTATTTATTCTACGCTACAAAATATCGTGACAAATGATATACCAGAACCTTCTCATCCGGGTCTTCTTCATAACCGGACAATTTGATCATCTTCTTTAAAACGAACAGGTTGCAGTCACGGATTGCTTTCTGATATTCAAATGTCGGATAGTAGATCAGAAGTTCAATATCTCTCGGCTGTCTCCGCACCGATGCGATGATATTATCCAGCACCTTTTTGAAGGTCGCGCCGGAAAATGGATTGAAGAAATAGAAATAATTGTCTTCATCTCCGATCTCATATGCCTCCGCTTCCACATTCAGGAACTGCATCCGTTCCTCCTGATCAAGGAATTTGCTCTGATAGCTTGCGGCATTTGTCAGAAGTCTGTCATAGACCCTGGCATTGTTCTCGATTCCAACCGTCCGGCAGTAATGTCTGGAATTACAGTAAAAAAGCACTCTGCCTAGTCCGCAGCCAAAATCCACAAGCGTATCTTCCGGCTCCATGCTGATCTCATCGAACATCGTCACCAGATCATTATAATATGTAACCTCATAATTATTATCTTCTTCGTTCACCGGAAGACATACATCCATATCTCCAAATGCTGTCTCCGCGATCGTTTCAATCCCCAGAAAGCTGTCGAAGGATTTCTCACTACCCATATATATTTATACCCCTTCGTAGTCCGCAGTCACATTCAGACTGCAATCCGTAATATAATCATTGTTAAAGTCAATACAGTAACGAATATCAATCCGGATTCCCTTCTCAGACTGCTCCATATGATATTCCTCCGTACAGATATTCATACAGATCGGTCCAACCGGAGTTGCATAATGCACCGAGCTGTTCTTCTCCCGGTCAAATAACATAACCGTGTTCACGCTGCCACGTTTCGTAAGCTGTAATGCATGCTCATCGAACCGCAGAAGATTCTTCACCGGTTCTTCCACATCTTCAATGAACTCGTCATATTTGATATAGCGGTTTCCGTTTTTCTCAGAGTATGTTCCCCGCGTCTCAAGCTCCAGAACCTCCGGTTCATCATCCGCTCCGGCAACACTCTGCACACCCGTTACTTTTATCTTTATATCTCTCGTCGTCATAAATTATCTTTCAAATGCCATCTCAATTAAGGTATTTACAAGGGTCTTGATATCATATCCCTCAGCATCCCACAGCATTGGATACATACTGATCGATGTAAATCCCGGCAATGTGTTTACTTCATTAAATATTACACGATTGGTGTCTTTCTCAAGGAAGAAATCCACACGGGCAAGTCCAAAGCCGTCAATCGCATTAAAGATACGAATTGCTTCTGCACGGATCTCGTCCTCAGCTTCTTCCGGTATATCTGCCCCGATGATCGTCTTGGAATCTGCATTGTTGTATTTTGCATCAAAATCATAGAAATCTGCATTTGCGGCAGCAAGGATCTCTCCAACACCGGATGCCTTTGTATGATTGCCATATCCAAGTACACCACATTCCAACTCTCTACCGACAATCGTCTCCTCGACAAGGATCTTGGAATCATGGTTGAGTGCCTCATGCAGACCAGCTTCTAACTCGGCTCTGTCATGTGCCTTTGTAACACCCTTTGATGAACCTGCGGATGATGGTTTTACAAATACCGGATAGTTTAACTCGCTCTCTACCCGATCCATCGCAACATCCAGATCATCAAAATCATCTTCTACTACAGGAACGAATTTTGCCTGTGTTACATTGATATGATCAGCAATGATCTTTGTATGGAATTTGTCCATTGCAGCAGCCGATGCAAATACACCACAGCCCACATATGGAATATCCGCCATCTCAAACAATCCCTGAATCGTACCGTCTTCTCCATATAAACCATGCAAAACAGGGAAAATAACATCTACAGGCTCCGCATAGATTCTGTCGCCATCTTTTATGATAATCTCTTTTGCAGAATCCGGTGAAATCACAGCACGAACCTGACTGTCGTACCAGCTTCCGTCAGCAATACTCTCAATGCTGTCAGCCTTCAGCCATTTGCCATCCTTTGTGATTCCGATCAGTGTCATATCATATTTGTCCGTATCCACCGCTTTGGCAACTGTCTGAACTGAAATGCATGAAACTTCATGTTCCGATGATCTTCCTCCAAAAATAACTACCAGTTTTTTCTTAGTCATATTCCCTTGAGCTCCTTTGAAATATATAATCAAAATATCTCATATCATACCACAACCACCTATATAATTCAAGGATTCCGGGGATTTAGGGGTAGGTGGAAAAGTCAGTCATAATCTTTTCAACGTCACACACAAAGTTTCATAATACCCGGCCGGATAAGCAACGCCATTCAAGGTTGCTGCCGGAAGGCTCAGGTATTCAAAGGCTGACCAGGCAGTAACCGGGATGCCGTATTCTTCTGCACTTTCCTCTGCACAGGCATCGATATATTCTTTGCTCAGTATCAGATTCTTTCGCACAATGCTTTTCTCCTGATCGTTATAATCTGCGCCAAGCTTCTCGGCTATACCGTAAAGTACCGCCTGCTCAACATATGAAGTAAATTCATCCAATTGCTTATCCGATAAATTCTCATTTCCCTCATATCTTATTCGAATACGGATAACATCTGATATCTTATTCTGAGCATTCATCTGACTCTCCGCACTTGCATTTCCTGCTATATCATCATACATTGCTTCCAGTTCCTGTAACTGCTTCTGTGTTTCATACGCATTTAATGTTGTGCCATCCAGAATCCGAAATGCAGTCTGGATATCATTTGACCGTTCTGTATCCTGACCATCCGAAGGCTCAAGACCATTTACCACCTGCTGGCTCGATCCATCATTCTTACCGTCTGTCTGTGAAGTTTTGTCACTGGTTATTCCAGCATAATTTTCCTCTGTACTGTCACAGGCTATATCTTCATTTTCTTCCGCATATTCGATCAGGTTCATCACCTGCTCTACGCTGTTTTTCGCGCTGTATAATCTTTTCAGTGCTCCCATTTCCACATATAATGTTCCACAAAATAAACCGATCAGGATTCCGGCAACTGCCGCCCTTACTGCTCTACCCATTTCCATAACCTCCATTTTTCTTTATCTACATTAACGAAATAGTCTATATCTGATATATTTAAATTTCTTTATTATTGAAACAAATTCTGTTTCACACTCTTTATCAATAACTAATACTTTAAACGAATGTCTACTCCCCCAGTGTCGCCAGACACTCTCCTTTGTAATGCGTTGCGATATATTTCCGGATGCTGCCGGACGCTTCACCCTGATAAAGCGAATCGGTGCAGATTACTTCTACATAATTCGTTACAAATTCTTTTATCAGCTCCGGATACATCTGTCGCAGGGTTTCTTCGGAATCCACCACGATATATTCAACATGGCTCAGATCAAGGCTCCGGTCATGCGCCTGATCATATTCAGCCCGTGCCTGCTGCAGGCTCTCCGCAACAACCGGATACTCCCGCTCCTCCGATTCGGCTGCTGACTCCGCTCCCTCCAGACTGTCTGTAACAAATGTGTACTCGTAGCCCCCTTCTGTCTCAGAGATCATAACCACACGGAGATAGTCTACCGCTTCAATGGATCTGTCCATGCACCCGGACAATATGCAGGTGATCAGAACTCCACCGATCACTTCTGCAGCCATCTTTGCAAGCTTCCCCGGATTCGTCCGTTTCCGTCCTGCAAATGCCGGTACAAGAACAGACAAAGGAATATCCACAGCAGCAATGTAGATCATGAATGCCCGGCCGGCATCCCGTTCTCCAAGGAACCTGCCCATCCACAAAAACAACAGAAACAAAACAACCACGCAGCCGCTTCTTATCCACAGGCTTCTTTTTTCTTCCATCACTTTTTTATCCATTGCATTATCAGAATCACGTCCATGAAACTCTGTACTCTTATCATTCCCGGCTGCTCTCATCCCGCCGCTCTTTTTCCATACACAGATGATCTTCCAGATCTCATCCACAAACTGACAAATGAATACAATGTGGATAGCCAGAAGCAAGAGTCCGAAGATTATAAGCAGATAACAGGCGAGTAAACCAAGCCTCGCATTTGCACCTCCGGGGAACATCATCGCACCCACAACATTTAGTATTCCCTTTGAAGTCATTGTTTTGCTCTGCAAGCCAAGTAGTGATATCACAAAACAGGAAGCAACAAGGGCTAACACAACCGGAACAGATACCGTCCACACCAGCATCCCTCGTCTTCGTTTCTCTACTCTCAGATAAAGATACATGACAAATTCCAGCATACATAACCCTACCATCATCAGATATCCTTTTATCAAAATCTGACATATTGTGTTACATACAGATGCCTGCATCTGAAATTCTGCATATTCTTTTAGTCGGGAAAAATCAGCATTCCAGAATCCACAAATAACAAACAGCACCAATGCGATCCCGATTCCGATCACACTTGCTTCCGCAAATCCGATATAACCACGCAGACCCTTTCCTGCCATATAGAAAAGTGTCAGTAATACCGGAACAACCAGAACCACTCCTGCATAATCCGGCAGCATCAGGATCCGGCTCCCCTGTACAAAGAAATAAAGCAAAAAAAGAACTCGAATTGCATATCTGATCACATAAATAGATGCAATAGCCATTTTTTTCTTATTATTCCATACTTTTGCACCCGTTATCTCTGTCTTTTCTTTAACGGGATCTGACAATTTCACTACACCGGAAAGCGCAAGATGTAGTAGCACCACATAAACCAGAGCAAGTATTAGCATCAAAAAAAGTGATAAAACACCGTTGTTTTTGGAAAAATCCGTCATAATCTGTACCATATTCCAGAAAGTAATCGGGAAAATCAGGCAAGTTCCCGTTATAAAAAGCTGCCGAAACGTCACATTTCTATAATCCATATATTGATTCACACCCATTCATCATTACTTTTTGCGAAGCCTCCTGCGTTCTCTATGGTTCGCCCATGCCGGTCGAAAGACAAATTTTTTGATTGGCTTACGAATGACAAAATCTTCCATTCCATCCTCTGCATAGCCACAGGTTACGACCGGTGCCATGTACGGAACACCAAAGCTGTTCAGACCGGCAAGATGATAGATCAATAAAAGCATCACCAGAAGGAAGCCATACAGTCCAAAAAAAGCAGCCGCCAGTATAGTTAGAAATTTTAAAAGACGGAACACCGACGCAAAAGCTTCATTTGGAATTGCAAAAGAAGCAATCGCTGTCAGCGCAACTACGATCACCACAATGGTACTGACAATCCCTGCTTCCACCGCAGCCTGTCCAACGATCAGACCACCAACAACGCCGATCGTATTTCCCAGCTGACTCGGCAGACGGATTCCTGCCTCCCGCAGCAATTCAAACAACAACTCCATGATCAAAACCTCTAACACGATTGGAAAAGACAACTGATTTCTTGCAACTGCAATCGCATAGAGAAGTTTATCCGGTATCACCTCCCGGTGATAACAGGTAACAGCTATATAGAAGCCCGGCAACCCCACCGCGATAAATGCCGCTATATAACGAATGATTCTGGCAAAAGTTGCAACCGGCCAACGGTTATAATAATCATCGGCAGTCTGGAATAATGTATTGATCGTCACCGGCGCGATCAGAACCTCCGGTGAATTATCAAATACAATTACAACCCTGCCATCTGCCAGTGCCGCCGCCGCTTTATCCGGTCTGGTGGTTGACTGGAACACCGGAAACGGCCGGTACCATTTCTTCTCCATCAGATGTTCCGCCATGCCACTGTCAAATATGGCATCTATCTCATATTCATTCATCCGTTCTTTCACCTGTTCAACCAGCTTTTTCTCTGCAATGTCCTCAATATACATGATTCCATACTCGGTTCTGGAACGAACACCGATCGTATTCTGGATCAATTTTAATCTGGTATCTTTGATTCTTCGTCGGATAAGGGCTGTCGATGTACGAATGCTTTCATTAAAACTATCCCGCGGCCCACGCATTCCACCCTCGGTAGAACTTTCTTCCACCCCACGTACCGGCAGCTTCTTGGAAGACACAACAAACGCCTGGTCTGCATCCGATACAAATACCGCTGTGTCTCCTTTCAATATGGAAAACATCACATTTTTGAAGTCATTTTCTGCCTTTATATCCGCCGATTGTGTCTCAAATGAATCCATTGCCTCCCATAGGGAACTGCCATGCTCATGCCGCCACTCCCAAGTCACAGGCTTAATGATCGTATCCTCGATCAGACCATTGTCACACAGCCCATCAATGTACACTACATAGATTGCTCCTACCGACGTGGACGTCTCATCTGCTGATCCGGTGATATCTTCTGCATACACATCCATTCCGGTTCTTCTTACAGTAAATCGACGTTCCACGACGTCTCCCCAATCAGCAAACAGTGTCTTTACCCGGCTGATATTTGCATCTATGTCTCTGTCAATCCGGCTGTCTGCACTATAAATACCGCCTTCTGCATCTCTGTCTTTCCCCAAACGTTCCACCTCCCGCCGCTCCTATGTACATTTATATTTTTTATGACTCTGACCGACTTTCCCCAACCTTATTCCTCCATGATCTAACTATTGCTTGTTTTATTTTCTTACTATTTCCAGTATTGCCAGTAACCCTCTGAACTATACATAAAATGTTACATTGAATCATGATATAATGAACGCAAAATTATTTGCTTGCAAGGATGCTGATTTTGCGGAATGCATAGAATGTGCGAAGCACATGATATAATGATGAAAAATCGCTTGCTTGCAAGGGTCGATTTTTCGAATGCATTGAACGAGTACGATATAATGATCATTACGATGGGATGCGCTTGCACAAATCCCCAAAAGCTTCTATAGTAATTACATAAAATCATAGAATTGCTCACATATGATGAACCCGGCAATATTCAAATAGCTTCCGTTTCATCAGCGCCATATAGAATCTTAACCGGAAATATAGAAATACCATGGCTTCACAAACCACCCAGAAAGGAAACAAAAAAATGATAAAATCAGATAATATATCCGACAACAAAAAACATACAACAGATCCAATTTATAAATCAGACAACAGAAATGCTACGGCAACCCCACACGCCAGATTAGAAAACAGGAAACTACGCCTTGCCATCCTCGGTGCAGGCGGTATCGCCCGCAAAATGGCGGAAACCGTCAACCAGATGGAAGATGTGGAACTCTATGCTGTAGCAAGCAGAACGGAAGAAAAAGCCAGACAGTTTGCAGATACTTATCATGCATCCAAATGGTATGGCTCTTATGAAGAAATGGTTGCCGATGACGGGATCGATCTTGTCTACGTTGCAACTCCACACTCCCACCATAAAGAGCATACGATGCTGTGTCTGAATTATAACCGGGCTGTTCTGTGTGAGAAAGCATTTGCCGTAAATACAAAAGAAGCCGAAGATATGATCCGGCTTGCAAAAGAGAAAAATATATTACTGGCGGAAGCGATGTGGGTTCGCTATATGCCAATGTCATTTACTTTAAAAGAAATTATAGATTCCGACGTTATCGGAAAAATAACAGGGCTGACCGCAAATCTTGGTTATTCCCTGATGCAGGTAGAACGTCTGATTCGCCCGGAGCTTGCCGGAGGTGCTCTCTTAGATCTTGCACCATATACCTTAAACTTTGCGACCTGGGTGCTTGGCGACAACGTATCAACAATCCACACAACGATGACTCCACACGAAACAGGCGTAGACAAAACAGAATTTATCAACCTGGTATACCCGGACGGTGCGATCGCTGGTCTGTTCACAACTATGGAATCAGCCACCGACCGCCGCGGCGTGATCTACGGAACAAAAGGTTACATCGAGGTTGACAATATCAATAATTACGAGGCATTCCGTATATATGAAAATGACCGCCGACTGGTTCAGACGATCAACTGTCCTGCCCAGATCAGCGGCTACGAATATGAAGTGCTCGCCTGTAAGAGAGCACTTGAAAAAGGTCTGACTGAATGTCCGGAAATGCCACATGAACATACTTTATATATCATGCGGCTATTTGACGAGATACGAAAGAGCTGGTAACAGCATACAAAAATCCCACTATAACAGATGATATGCACCTCTTTCACTGATTGTCCAATAAAAAGGGGACATCTATCATCTGTCACAGTGGGATCTCTTTAAATATTCATTTATCTAAGCAGCATATTGCCTGATAATAGCTGAACCAACGGATAATACTTTGCTGCAGTAAATCCTGACAGGTACAGCAGCAATGGCAAAAGCGCAACGGCTGCCGCACAGAATATCGCACCATTTGTGCTCCTGATCAGCTTTCCAACTAGAACATAGAGTACAGTCAGTACCAGAATCGTGATCAACCGAATTCCAGATACCAGCAGGAAATATCCGGTAATACTGGTTGATATGCCAACCTGTTCCAGACACGGAAGAGACTGTGCCAGATATTTTCCTCCTGCCAGCCCAATTTCTCTTTTCACCCACATAAGTTCAGGCAGATAAACGATCATGTATACAACAAGAATAATAAGCAGCATCCGAAATGCCTTGATCACATGAAGTTTCCTGTAATTCTCTGTAATATCAATAATGCCATTGATCTTATATCTGTAATCCTCCAGATACAGAAATGCAGTTGTAAGCATCAGTACAACGATTACCTTCGCTGCATTCATCACGTCATCCTTATAGTCTTTGCTTCCGGCAAGGATATTCCAGCCTCTGGCATAGACAAATCCTATCCGTTCCAGTACAGCAGGATCGGCTTCCGAAACCTGTGACGTGATTCCACATTGCTGCTTAATATAATCCACATATTCCAGACAGCGAAAGAAACTCTCCTCATTTGCAAGCTGCTTATTCATCTCATCCCATTTATCATTATACTCTTTTTCAGTTATCTTCCCTGCAGCGTAGTCCCGGTCAACCCGATCTTCTTCTTCGTGAAGTTTTTCGTACCATTCTTCCTCTGAGGCTATATAATCCAGCTTTTCCTGTGTAACCACACCTTCAATCTGACTGATATAATATTGGTATGCATATTCATTTGCACTCCACCGTACAGATTTGTTCTGATAAATGTACACCTGAAATCCAACCAACAGAAAAATAACAAATATCATCTTATATCCCAACCATAACTTATAGCCTTCCAGTCTCCATACTGAGGAAAATATCCTGCGGGATTTCGTACCTTTTTTTCGTAATCGTATACGACTCTCCCGATAATCACTGCTTCCCTCCAGATAGATTACCGACGATATGATAAGAAATCCTGCCAACAACACTGCACAGATAATACAGTCCAGATAGATTGCAGGCTCTGCATGAGATATCAGATTATAATTCTCATATTGAAAAAATCTGGTTGTATCCAGCATTGAAAAAATAGAGAATCGATATAAAAATGTCAGATTCAGTTTCTCTCCCAATACGGAAAACAGCAATTCTACAAACATGGCAACCGCCGACCATACACACAACATAACTTCATTTGAAGAAACAACTGCAAATGTAAATAATGCTGCAAGGATCACTGCAAAGATCAGAATCTTTACCAAACAGACAAGAACAACAAATGTACTGATCCTGCAGGAAAAGCCATATCCAATATAATCCATCAGGCTCTGTACCGGTGCTGACAGATCTACAGCTCCAAACTTCCATTCGGCAATCAAAATATTACTTAAGAATACTCCCGCCACAAATAATGCCATATAGACAAATGCTGCCGCATACTTAGACAACAATAAACGACTGTCTCCATTCCACGTTGTCTTATACAGATTTGCCAGACCATTCTTCTTATCCCGCAGCACCAGTTCCAGCACCAGAACAACCAGCAGGAAAAATATCAGAACATAACTTCCGGTAAAATTCAATGCCTTACAGATTCCATATCCGCCAACAAAGGATGCTTCTGTTCCCACAAGTCTTTCAAAATCCCTCTTTGTCCGTTCCAGATTACTGATCGAGAACTTTGTCTGAAATATGGAAATCGACTGATTCATCTCTGCATCTTCTATAACCTTCTGCAGATATTCGTCATACGTTGTGCTTGCCATATATTCATCAAACAACTGTTTATATGTCTCTGATTCTGGATCTTCCATATACATATCCATAATGGAATCCGGATCTGTCCGAAGCCTTGCATACTGTGTACTATCCACCTCATCAGTAGCAAAGGCTACGATCAACAGGCCCACATTCATAACTAAAAACAACAAAAAACATAATATTAATTTCCGGTTATATAAAATAGCCCGTATTTCATTTATAAAAAATCGAAAAAATCCGCCTCTTCGTCCGGAATGACTGATGGTAGCAGCTTTTTCCATTTGTTTTGATCTACTCATATCGTCCTCCATTTCCACAGGCAGCCACTTTCTCTATCCGGAAATGACCAACCTGCAAAAAGCTACTCTCCAAATATACTTAAATATACATCTTCCAGATCCGGATTCTCTTTATCCGTGATTCTTCCGGTCAGGATCTCCGGTGCTGCCATCTCGATCAACACACCTTTTTTCAGCAGCATGATCTGACTTGCTATATCCTCAATATCCTGAACAACATGAGTAGCAATCAAAATAATCTTCCCTGCAGAATTATCATGAATCAGATTCCGTACATGGATCCTCTCCTTCGGATCCAGTCCTGCTGTTGGCTCATCAAAAATAATGATCTTTGAATCCCCAAGAAATGCCTGCGCGATCAGCAGTCTCTGCTTCATACCGCCGGAATATGTTCCGACCTTTCGATCCAGTACATCAAGAAGATTTACCTTTGATGCGTATTTCTCGATCTCATCATTCAGTACTTTTTTCTCTACTCCTTTCAACAATCCCATATATGCAAGGAACATCCGTCCGGTATAAAACGGATAGATCGCCTGCTGCTGTGGCATATAACCGATCAGCCGCTGATATTCCCGTTTCAGGGTATGAATATCTGTTCCATCCAGATAAATTTCTCCTGCTGTCGGTTTGATATTTCTTGTAATCAACTTCATCAAGGTACTTTTTCCTGCACCATTTGGCCCCAACAATCCATAAATCCCCTCTGAGAATGTCATGGAAAAATCATCAAGCGCCGTTGTATTCTTATATTCTTTCGAGATATGCTCCAGTTTTAATTCCATATCCTCATCCCCTTTATCACTCTTCCGGCCATTTCACCCAGTCAAATGCTTCCACAGTATTCTGATCTGCATTCTCCAGTTTTGTAAAATATGTATCCCGGAATTCTGTCCATCCTGTCACCGTCTGTTCACTCTGATCCGATGTGATTACATCTCCTGGCTTCATACCAGTATAATCATGTCCATCTATATATATCTTGTCACTTGATTCATCCAAGCCATAAATATCGGATATATAAGTTCCTTCTTCTGTAAAACAGGTATTTGCCAGATAAACAGTTCCTGTATCACATTGATAAAAAAACTTATTGTAATCTGTATTAATTGCATACAAGTATCGATCCATACAATAAATATCTCCATCTACAATCCGAAAAATTTCTTTCTGATTCTGCAAGTCTGCATCACACGAATATATCACAGTCCATTCTACACCATTATCCAATTCCTTCGTTTCTATATAAATACCACTTGCAGTACTGATTATATTAAAGGATTTCCCATATTCTGTATTTAAATTATCTGCAACAATTTCATCTTTATGGGTTTCTATATTATATGTAAGCAGTATAGTGTGCCTGTTTCTCTGGCTATCTTTATAACCATATGTCAGATAAATTTTTTCTTTGTTTTTATTATTTAATATATGAAGTGTTGAATTGTCATGTTCTGCATCTCCTTCATAACTTAACAATACTCGTAACCGCCTCCATCTCAGATCATATGAATACAACGTGCAATCAAGCTGATATTGATTCAATTTAAATCCATCATGATATTTCCATGTAGTAAAATATAATATTCCATCTATCATTTCCATATCAAAAACAGCGCCTTCATCTGCCGAATACAGAATACTCACTTTGCTTCCATCCTTTTCTACTTCACGAATCTGTACAGCCCCTTTATATACGGCATCATCCTCATCATTAATTGTTACCTCAGAATCAAATTCACTTATATATAGTTTATCTTCATAATAAAGCATACTAGATCCCAGTCCAAATATATACGCATTACAGTTTTCTGTATTATGCTTGCAATTAGCTTTATTGCAAACCACTACCGATTTTCCCGTCTTTGAATCCAAAAAATAAAGAACATTTCTTTTTATATAATACATACCATCATCCGCAAAAGCTCTTAATGAAGAATATTCCACTTCATCTGGATATTTTTTTATTTTTCGTATGACAACATATCCTAATCCCATAATCAAACCAACGCATAAAATAATACAAATAATGCGCATCGTTTTATTCATCTAATAACCCCGCTTTCATCCTAAACATCATAGGAAAATGCTCTGTTATAGCAAATTTCCTATGATGTCATCATTGTTAAATTATTCAGCAATATAAATTAATACTCTACTCGTCCTTTACCATATGCTGCTGTATAATTTCTTCCATTCTTACTTACTGAGAATGTATTTCCCTGTACTAAATCATCAATACTATCGTCAACACTTGATGCCGTTGAACTTTCCCTAATCCACAATGTAACTTTGTCACATGGATTTGACGCTGTAAATGTATTTTTTATTGCCGACTTTGTCCTTGTTATACGCATATACCCCAATTCAGCGGAACTTCCCGATTTTCGAATATAATATGTATAAGTTGCACCTCCCCCATAATAATTTGTCTCTACAGCAGCTGCATGCACCGGAACCATTGCCGTTCCAAATACCATTACTACTACCATAGCTGCAATCATTAATTTATTTTTCATTATCTTTACCACTTTGCTCATTTAAAAATCTCCTTTGTATGTTTTCCTATACCTTCAAACATGCATATTTACAGTTCTACTTATGTAATGCTGCCCTCCTTTGTTTTGTATTTACATACATATGAAAAAGCGGTATATTTATCTCATGTACTTTTTCATAAGTATATAGAGCTGTGAGGCTCTGGTTCTCTTCGCAAAATTGTGCCAGAGTCTCTTTTTTTGCAAGGCACTTGTATTATTAGCCAGTGACCCTACATCTATATCCATTAACCATCTTTATATAATGGTCAAGGTATATCTGTTATTTACTCTTAGGATTCGTCAGTTTGCCAAAAGAAAAATTATATGTTCCATTAACTGTTTTAATTGTTGCTTTTGCATAACAATACGGATTTGACGGCGGATTACTGCTTGTATAAACAAAAGTTCTCGTATTTGTTCCTGTCTTACCGGAATGTGTCACTGTGTTATTATGCCAAGTTGATATTCCTTCTGCTTTGGTACTTAGTACACTTGATTTTAAGTTTTCCTTTGAAGATATATTCATAACAATCTGATACTGAGGCTGTTTCTTAGAATCCTTTCCCAAATAGTAATATGCATAGCTACATGTAACTTTATCCGATTGACTTGCATACAATAATTTTTTATTCTGCAATTTTGTATATATTAGTTCATGGACTATTGTCCCATCATATTTTATATGTACAACTTCCTAACCTATCAGCTCCATTGTATTTTCTGTTCCTTCATCCATTATTATCGACTCCGTTGTTTCCGCATGAGCTGATATTGGAATCACCCAAATTAACATACATGCTAATGCCATACTTACTATCTTTCGCACTACTTTCTTCATTTTCTTACATCTCCTTTTTTCTTTTTTGTTTTATAAAATGCCAGATAACATTTCCTACACATATAATAAAACCTATCGATTCAAACACTACTTTCACTACCTCTGCACCTACATTTATTCCATAGGCTACTCCAACGCCCGTGTTAGGTGATGTCCGTATTATTATATAATTGTATCCCCTATACAGTATCCTACATTCCGTAAACAACAGATATCCCACCACGATTCCGATCAATATCCAGATCACAGCAAGCGCCCATTCTTTCGTTCGCTTTCTCAATCCGAGATCTTCATATTCCTGAATAATGTCTGAGGCTTCTCCTAGTTCTGCGATTGCTTCCTCTATGGTTTCTCCTTCTGCCAGTTTATCATCTAATGATCGTCCCAGATCCTTTACCATCTGTATCCGTTCCTTTAATGGTGCATGCAGATGCATGAATATCTTCATAAGATATTTCTTCTTTTTCATTTCTTTTGTTCCCCTTTTTATTTATAGCTCATTATCTTTTTTCTTTGCGTTTCTTCGTCTTTTATAATGATAGATCACATTTCCCATGCAAATACAAAAACCTACGCTTTCCACAATCACTTTGTCCCACGTTCCCCCTGCCTTTGGTCTAAAATCAATCCACTCATATCCTGTCGGTGCTATATACTGATTGATCTCATGATATCCGGTATATAATGTATATCCGTCAATCACCAACAGAACACCAAGACAGATTCCAACCAGGATCCAGAGCATCATCCATACATACTCCTTTGTCTGCTGCCGCATACCGATATCGTTATACTCTTCTGTCAGTGCGGAAGCTTCACCAAGCTCCTCAAACACTTCATCGATCGTCATGCCCGAGTCCAATTTATCATCTATAGATCGTCTTATCTCTTTTACAAACTGCATCCGCTGTCCAAATGGTGCATGCAGTAAAATAAATATTTTAATCAGATATATGTTTTTTCTCAAAGCCTCGTACCATTCCTTCTATCTGCGCCCAGCAACTCCACTGTTCTTCCAATAGAAGCTTCCCTTCTTCTGTAATCTTATAGAATTTCTTTGGTTTTCCATTCTCGGATGCCATCACCCATTCACTAACGATCGCACCATCTTCTTCTAATCTGTGCAGGATCGGATACAGTGTTCCTTCTTTGATATCCATTCCGGCAACACATCGTGCATTAAAACGATTGACAATGTTATAACCATAATCCTTTTCATCTGCTATGATCTGCAGGATAAGCATGGGAAGTATGCCTTTTTTAAACTGATTTATACTTTGATTTGCCATAATTTCTCTTCCTATTATTTTATACCTAGTAATACCAAGTATATGGCATACATATGTATTTGTCAATTTATTTTACACGCTTGATGTATTCAGAACACCTCTACTATAACAGATTATTCCTGAAAAAACTGCAAAATGAACCGAGTGGTCAAAAACAGGGAGTGAACGGTAAATTTCTTACTGTCCACTCCCTATTTCTGACCACCCGGCCTTATACAGTATCCTGTTTCTGTTTGATATTCTGTATCACGATCTGCTCCTGATCGTAAATATGCTGATGCATAACTGCTTTTGCCTTCTCTACATCTCCGAGCAATATCGCCTCCGTGATCTCATCATGCTCACGGAGCAGTTTGCCATGATATCCGGTATCCCGCACATATTCCACACGGTATCGGTACACCTGCTCTCCGAAGTTCTTGGTAAGACTCACAAGCCTTGGATTGTTGCTTAATTCACAGATTGTCTCATGAAAGGCAACATCTGTATCTACGATATCCGGCACACGACCGGAACGGACTGCCTCACGGAAATTCTCACAGGCTTCTCTTAATCTGAGTCTGCCGTCTTCATCAATCCGCTTGCAGGCAAGTTCGACTGCCAGTTCTTCCAGACTCAGACGGATCTCCAATGCATCCCGGAGATCCTTCTCCGTGATACGGGCAACCTCTGCACCTTTCCTTGGAACCATCACGACTAAGCCCTCTAATTCCAGCATCCGGATTGCTTCACGCACCGGAGTCCGGCTGACACCCAGACGTTTTGCGAGTGCCACTTCTAATAACCGTTCGCCCGGTTCAAATTCTCCATGTACGATGGCATCCCGCAACGCTTCAAATACAACCTCCCGAAGCGGAAGATACTCATCCATATTTAACTTCAACTCCATAAGTTACCCCATTTCTCTCTATTTCTTCTGCAGAACAACTCCCTCTGTCCTGCCTGATCTTACACATTATATGGCTGTGTGACAAATACCTGCTTTGCCAGCTTCCGGCTGCGGATCGCATCCGCCGCTTTTTCCGCTTTTTCCTTCTCTGTAAATATACCAAATACAGTCGGACCGCTTCCACTCATAAGTGAATTCATTGCACCACATTCTTTCATGCAAGCTTTGATCTCTGCAATAACCGGATACCGTACCTCAGTTACTGTCTCTAACACATTCTCCATACGTTCCGTGATGCCCTGCAGGCTATGTTCTTCCAGTGCCATCACCATGCCGTCTATATCCGGATGTTCTTTTAATTCATTTGCATGCAGGTTCTCATATACCATCTTCGTCGATACCGCGATCGGCGGTTTTGCAAGTAGGATATAGCAGTCCGGCATCGGTGCAAGTGCTGTCAGCTTCTCACCGATTCCTTCTGATAATGCAGTTCCCTTCATGATACAGTACGGAACATCTGCGCCAAGCTTTACTCCATATTCCATCAGCTTGTGTTTTGGAATCTGAAGATCAAAGATCTTATTCATTCCGATCAGCGCTGCTGCCGCATCAGCACTTCCGCCAGCCATTCCGGCTGCAACCGGAAGCTCTTTCTGAAGAAATACCCGGATTCCACGCGTGATCTGATATTCCTGTTTCAACATCCGACATGCTTTATATACCAGATTATCTTCATTTACCGGAAGCTCGTCCGCATTTGTGCTGAGAACGATCACATCCTCATCCACTGTCTCAAATGTCAATGTGTCATGTAATTTTACCGTCTGCATGATCATCTTTACTTCATGATAACCGTCCGGTCTTCTTCTGAGCACGTCCAGTCCCAGATTTACTTTACCATATGCCTGTAATTCTATCTTCATATTTCTTATTTTTTCCTCACTGAATATCCGAATTTTCCCAGTTTCTTTCCAAGTTTAAAGTATTCTCCATGGGAATATGCCACCAGTCCAAGCTGGTTAAGCTCGAATTTGCCATTTTCATTCATGTATGCTTCATCCACCTGTACGCCGGTTACCTCTGCTAGGAACATATGATGACTTCCAAGCGGGATCACTTCTTTTACCTTACATTCGATATTGACCGGGCTCTCTGCGATACCCGGTGTGGCAACTGTAAGTCCCGGACAGGTATGAAGTCCTGTTGCTTTGAATTTGTCAATATCGCGCCCACTCTTTACGCCACAATAATCGGTCGCAAATGTCAGCTTCTCAGTCACCAGATTGATCACAAATTCTCCACTGGCTTTTATAATATCATAGGAATAGCGTTCCGGTCTAACAGATATTGAAACCATCGCCGGAGAACTGCAGACCGTTCCTGCCCATGCGATCGTGATGATATTCGGCTGTCCGCCTTCCCGCTTACATGTTACCATAACTGCCGGTACCGGGTACAGCATATTTCCCGGTTTCCATAATTGTCTTCCCATCTATAACCTCCTGGTGTTCGACTTTTATTTTCTCAATTCTTATATTTTATACTATTTTCATGGCTTCTGTATACTATCTGATTGAAAATTTCTGATTAATTCTTCTTTCCGGCTCCGGCTCATCTGCTTGATGTGCCACTCTCTGCTCATTGCTTCCTCCGGCGTCTCTGATTCCTCATAATAAACAAGGACAACAGGGCGCCGGCTTCTGGTATACTTGGCGCCCCCTCGTCCTTCATTATGTGCTTTCATCCGCTTTTCCAGATTATTCGTCCATCCGGTGTAATACGTTCCATCCTTACACCGGACTATGTAAGTATAGTTGTGTTTTTCTTCTGTCGTACTCATTGTGTTTTTACCCACATGTTTTCTTTTTTATCCAAAGCCGATATCGACTTTCTATGTATCCGGGTATGCCGCCGGAGTTTCTCCGGCAGCTTCCCCCTGAACTCATTTCTGAATCCATTATAATAAAGCAGACAGATTCCGGTACTTCATCAGTAAGTCTCGCATCTTCATGCGCTCTCATATCCGGCTATGCTTCATATTCCGGCATCTTCCTCTCATTATTCCGTCTGCGCGTTTACTATAATTATACTCATAAACTGTCATTTTGCTACTAAAAAATGAAAGATACATCATTATTATGACGCAAAACCTGTCTGTAGGTTTTTGAATCAAAATGGAAAATACATTACATATTATTTCGCAAGTCGTTTGCACTCTATTTCAACGCAGCGGTGCTAAGCTCCTCGCCTGTGGCGACTCACTAAGAACCGGCGTTGAAAAAGGCTTGCTACATAATAGTAATGCTATTTCCCATTTTTGCTTTATATATCAATACATAAACAGGTTTTGCTTCATCTTAATAATGTATCTTTTATCTTTCATTTTTGTTCCAAAGACTTACCGGCAGGTCGACTATTTACGCACGCTTCTTTGCTGCTTTTTCTTCTGCGAGTACTTTCTGGAATTCCCGCATATCCGTTGCGATCTCTTTGCTTAACAGAAGCAGGCAGATCAGGTTCGGAATCGCCATCAGTGCATTTGCAATATCCGAGAAGTTCCATGCCAGATCCAGTGAAGTCGTCGCACCGATGTATACTACAAGGGAGAATACGATACGATAGATCATGTTGTATTTGTGGGAATGGAACAGGTATTCAAAGGCTTTCTCTCCATGATACTCCCATCCAAGGATGGTCGAGAATGCAAATAATGCAATACCTATCGTTACCAGCCATGCTCCCGCCTTACCCAGAACTGTCTCAAATGCTTTGATCGTCAACGCCGATCCTGTATAGGCTTCTTCATAATAATATGTACCATCTTCATCAAAAATATAAGCATTGCAGCCAGAGGTCCATGCACCTGTGATCGCGCCATTCTCATAAACTGCTTCCAGACTATCCGGCTGATGCTGAAGTTTTGCAAATGCTTCACTATCGGAAGCGTCTGCATATGGTGTCAGAACGATATCCTCTGCTCCACCGGACAAAGTCAATGTTCCATCTTTGTATGTAACAGTATATTCTGTCGTCACCATCTTACCCTTTTCTTCATATGTCAGAGCCAGTGTATCTTCGGCTTCAGAGGTGATCGCATATGAGCCTTCCGTTGTTGTCGATGTCTTGCCGATCACACCGGAGCTTGCGATTACCAGACCGGTGATCGTACATACAACGATCGTATCCCAGAAGGTTCCTGTCATGTTGATATATCCCTGACGAACCGGGTTATCTGTCGTAGCTGCTGCTGCAGTGATCGCTGCTGATCCCATACCTGCTTCATTTGAAAAACAACCACGGGCAACACCGAATCGCATTGCATTTGTCATAGATGCAACTACGGTACCAAGCACACCGCCGGATACGGATTTCATGGAAAATGCCATTGTGAAGATCTCACGCAGGCCTTCCGGCACATTCGATATATTTCCGATAATTACTATAAGTCCTGCAAGCACATAGAATATTGCCATAAACGGAACAACGATCGCGGAAATCTTTGATATGGATTTGATACCACCGATAATAATCATTAAGGCAAGGATCGTAAGGATCACACCGATGATGATCGGATTGATGTGAAAGGTCTCATTCATGGAAGATGCGATTGAGTTCGCCTGTGTCATATTTCCGATACCAAAGGATGCAACAACCGCAAAGAATGCAAACAGCCAACCGAGCACACTTCCGAATCTTTTGTGTTTCAATGCTTTCTTCATCGTATACATCGGTCCACCTGAGATCTCTCCTTTGGCATTTACCTCACGGTATTTAATCGCCAGCATACATTCTGAGAATTTCGATGTGATTCCGAACAACGCCGAGATCCACATCCAGACCAGAGCACCCGGACCACCGGATACCATTGCTGTCGCCACACCTACGATATTTCCGGTTCCGATCGTTGCGGCAAGCGCTGTCGTCAGTGCTGAGAATGGGGATACATCACCGGTTCCTCTGTTCTTTGTTCTTGCTTCTTTACTAAGTGTGCTCTTGATCGCATATCCGAGATTCCTCCACGGCAGGAATCGCGTCCGTATCGTCAGAAAGATACCGGTTCCTACGAGAAGCACCAGCATCACCGGTCCCCACACAAACGAATCAACTGCACTTACAATCTGATTGAGTTTTTCCATACCCATCGCCTCCATATTCATTCCTATTTCTTGTTGTGTAATTGACAACTTCATTAACGAGAAAAAGGTGCAGGGAAGTTGCTATCTCCAGTACTTCCTTGCACCTTTTAATATGTTATCTATAATACAGACGCTTTCCGAAAAAAGCAAGTATGAATTTGCTTTTTTCGGCATCGGTCAATGCCCTGTATTATTTATGCGTTTTTCTTTACACCAAGTGTTACCTTCTCGCCGTTGATGTTCCATTCCTTGGAATAGCCATCTACGCTTCCGGTTACCAGTGCATCTGCCATAACGTCTGACTTAATGCTGTCAGCATTTGCATTCATAAGTCCGGTTGCCTTGTCGCTTCCCTCTGCATAGACTGTGATCTTGTCCATTACTTCGAAGCCGGCTTCCTTTCTCATGGTCTGGATCTTGGATACGATCTCTCTGACAAATCCTTCCTCTAAGAGTTCTTCTGTCAGATTTGTGTCAATAACAACTGTTACCGCACCGTCTGCCTCTGTAACGTAGCCTTCGGTCTGTGCGATATCAATCAGCAGATCTTCCTCTGCCAGAGATACCTCTGTGCCGTTTACGTCAAATGTCAGAGCACCCTTTTCCTTCAGCTCTGCCATAGCTGCATTTCCGTCAACGGATGACAGATATGCCTTGATTCCGCCTAACTGCTTGCCGTACTTTGGTCCTACGGTACGAAGCTGCGGCTTGAATGTGTAAGAACTGAAGCTTGCGATATCCTCTGTAAATACTACGTTCTTGATGTTCAGCTCGTCTTTGACGATCGCTTTCTCATCCTCTGTCAGCTCTTTTGCTGCCTTTACATACATGGTTCCGATTGGCTGTCTGTTCTTGATATTTGCAGTATTTCTGGCTGCACGTCCAAGAACAACGATCTTTAAGATCTCATCCATAGCTGCCTCAAGGTCTGTGTCGATCATCTTCTCCTCTACCTTCGGGAACTCGCACAGATGAACAGATAATGGAGCATCCTTATCAATGCTTCTTACCAGATTCTGGTAAATATCCTCTGCCATAAACGGAATCAGCGGAGCTGCTGTCATGGAGATTGTAACAAGGGCTGTATACAATGTCATGTAGGCATTTACCTTATCCTGCTCCATACCCTTTGCCCAGTATCTCTCACGTCCACGACGAACATACCAGTTGGAAAGGTCATCTACGAACTCCTCTAATACTCTGGTTGTCTCAGGGATCTTGTATGCTGCAAGGTTCTCATCAACAGCCTTTACGGTTGAGTTCAGCTTTGATAATAACCATTTATCCATCAGTGACAGCTTCTCGTAATCCAGCTCATGCTCAAGTGGATTGAAGTTGTCGATATTTGCATATAATACATAGAATGCGTAAGTGTTCCATAAGGTTCCGAGGAACTTTCTCTGGCACTCGATAACCGCATCTTCATGGAAACGGTTTGGAAGCCATGGAGCAGAGTTGCTGTAGAAATACCATCGAATCGCATCTGCACCGTATTTGTTCAGTGCATCCATCGGATCTACGGCATTTCCCTTGGACTTACTCATCTTCTGTCCATCCTTATCCTGTACATGTCCGAGGACAATTACATTCTTGAACGGAGCCTTGTCAAATAACAGGGTTGAGATCGCCATCAGAGAATAGAACCATCCTCTTGTCTGGTCAACTGCCTCGCTGATGAAGTCAGCAGGGAAGTGCTTCTCGAAGATGTCTGCATTCTCAAACGGATAATGCCACTGTGCAAATGGCATGGAACCTGAATCGAACCAGCAGTCTATAACTTCAGATACTCTGTGCATCTGCTTACCGCACTCCGGACATTTGATCGTTACAGCGTCGATGAACGGACGGTGCAGCTCGATCTCATCCGGGCAGTTGTCGCTCATGCTCTTTAATTCTTCGATCGAACCGATCGCATGACGGCATCCGCATTCACATTCCCAGATATTTAACGGAGTTCCCCAATAACGGTTACGGGAAAGTCCCCAATCCTGTACATTCTTTAACCAGTCACCGAAACGTCCCTTACCAATGCTCTCAGGAATCCAGTTTACGGTGTCGTTATTCTTAACCAGTTTATCTCTGACTGCTGTCATCTTGATAAACCAGGTATCTCTTGCGTAGTAGATCAGCGGAGTATCACATCTCCAGCAGTGTGGATATTCATGCTCGAACTTTGGTGCGTCGAACAGAAGTCCTTCTTTGTCAAGGTCAACCAATACCTTTGGATCTGCATCCTTTACGAAGATTCCTGCATAAGGGGTTTCCTCTGTCAGATCACCCTTGCCATCTACGAACTGTACAAACGGAAGATCGTACTTTCTTCCTACATTTGCATCGTCCTCACCAAATGCAGGTGCGATATGAACGATACCTGTACCATCTGTCATAGTTACATATGAATCACATGTAATGTAGTGACCCTTCTTATGCTGCTTCTCGCATACAGGCTTTACGCACTCATATAATGGTTCGTACTCTTTGTATTCCAGATCTTTTCCTTTGTATGTCTCCAGAACTTCATATGCAGGTACAGCAGGTGTATCGTCTGTAGCCTCCTTTGCAAGAGAGCCGAGCACCTTGTCTGCCAGTGCTTCTGCCAGATAATAGGTATATCCGTCTGCTGCCTTTACTTTGACATAAGTCTCATCCGGATTTACACAGAGGGCTACGTTTGATGGAAGTGTCCAAGGTGTAGTTGTCCATGCAAGGAAATATGCATCTTCGCCAATAACCTTGAATCTTACAACTGCGGAACGTTCCTTTACAGTCTTATAACCCTGTGCTACTTCGTGGCTTGACAGTGGAGTTCCGCAACGTGGACAATATGGCACGATCTTGAAGCCTTTGTATAAAAGTCCCTGATCCCAGATTTTCTTCAGTGCCCACCACTCAGACTCGATGAAATCATTGTGGTATGTTACATATGGATCATCCATATCTGCCCAGAATCCTACCTTGCCGGAGAATTCTTCCCACATACCTTTGTATTTCCATACGGATTCTTTACATTTCTGAATAAATGGCTCCAGACCGTATTCCTCGATCTGCTCTTTGCCATCGATTCCTAAAAGTTTCTCAACTTCCAACTCTACAGGAAGGCCGTGTGTATCCCATCCTGCCTTTCTTACTACGTTATGGCCCTTCATTGTCTGATATCTTGGAATCATATCCTTGATAACTCGTGTAAGCACATGGCCGATATGTGGCTTACCGTTTGCTGTTGGAGGTCCATCATAAAATGTGTAAGTCGGAAGATCCTTTGTTTCTTCCACACTCTTCTCAAATACCTGATTTTCTTTCCAGAAATCCAGAACCTTCTGTTCTCTGTCTACGAAATTCAATTTGGTCGATACTTTTTCGTACATGTTGTTCTTCCTTTCTTTTTATTCAATGTATGCAAAATATTATTAGACAAACTTTTCTATAAAGTAAAAAAAGCCGCCGCCGCAAAAAGGACGAAGGCTTAAAGTTCTCGTTATACCACCTATTACTTGCATACTAACATATGTGCTTCCCGTAACGAGGGAATGACGTCAGAGCCTACTGGCTGTCGTTTTCGGTCTGAAGCTTAAGAGTGATCTTCCATCATCTTCTACTCGCACCGGTCTTGCACCATCTCCGGCTCGCTCTGCCTTTCAAACATGATCTACTGTCTCTGTCATCGCTTTTCTTCTTATTTTTATCAACCTTGAGTATAGCAACCATGAGCGTTCTTGTCAAATTATTTTTTACAAAATACCTCTTGACATATTATACTATGCGTCATATAGTATAGTGCATAAGGAGGTATACATATGGATATTCAATTAAAACGCGGTATGCTGGATGTCTGTGTACTGGCTGCGATCAAGGATGAAGATTCTTATGGATATCAGATCATCAAGGATATGAAACCTTTTGTAACGATATCGGAATCTACATTGTATCCGATCCTGCGAAGACTGGAAACCGGCGCATTCCTCACCGTTCGCTCCGTAGAACACAACGGACGACTTCGGAAATACTATCATATTACCGATGCAGGCAAAGCACGAATCGAGGAATTTAAAGAAGAATGGAAAGAACTTGAATCTATATATCGTTTTATTATCAGAGAGGAGAATGACAATGACTAAACAGGAATATTTGTCAGCGATCCGGGGAAAGATCCGGAAAATGCCGGCAGACGATATTGATAAATTTATGGATTATTATAGTGAAATGATCGATGACCGTATGGAAGATGGTCTGTCGGAGGAAGATGCGGTTGCCGATATGGATGCCCCGGACGATGTCGTTGATCAGATTCTGGCAGATATGCCACTGACGAAACTTGTAAAAGAAAAGATCAAATCATCCCACCGATTAAAAGCATGGGAGATCATTTTGCTGATTCTTGGTTCTCCTATATGGGCTCCACTGTTACTGACCGCGATCGTTCTGATCATCACCATGGCGGTTGTCATACTGGCACTTCTTCTGTCCTTCTATGCGATCGTACTCTCGATGGCTGTTGCAGGTATCGGCGGGCTGCTGGGAGTTATTCCATTTTTTGTTACACAGAATGTTCCGGCTGCCCTTTTCATGCTTGGAGCTGCATTTGCCGGAATCGGACTTGCGATCCTGTTCATCGTAGCCGTGAAGCCTGTTACGATCGGCATTTTCAAGCTGTACAAGGCATCCGTCAATGGAATTAAGAGAATGTTTGTAAAGGAGAGATAATTATGAGTAAATCCAAAAAAGCTGTTATTGTTGCTTCTATATTTATAGTGGTCGGCGTCATTATAGCTTTCTTAAGTATTGCAATTAACGGATTTCATTTTCCAAATGGTTCTGTCGACCTGCTCGGTATGAAAGCCTTGCCGGACTATGTAAAGAAAACAGTTCAGATCACAGATGATTTCAACGCCATTGACATCGCAGGCGAAGCATCTACCGACGTCATGATCAAAAACTCCGACAACGGAACGAATTACATCGAATATTATGATACAGATGGTCTGACCAACCATGCAGAGGTTGTTGACGGCGTGCTCACCTTCCGCTGCGAAGACAAACGTACCCACCATCCGACAATCTCACTCGGATTTGGTCAGGATACTACTACCGTTGTTTATCTGGCAGATAAAGAATACGAATCTATCCAGGTAACCACAGCAAGTGGAGATATCGACTATCTGTATTCTCACAAGACTGATAGCAAGCCAGTGTTTAACTCTTCATATACCAGTCTTAAGACAAACAGCGGTGACATCCATATCGCAGATATCGAAGCTAATACCCTCACAGTCAAAACTACATCGGGTGATATCTCTATCAGCAATGGTTCATTTACAACTAAGCTAGAGCTTCATGCCTCAAGCGGTGATATCCAGTTGAACCGCATAACAACAGATCAGGCAGAATTCTATACCACAAGCGGCTATGTATCAGCCAGTGACATTACTGCTAATACCAGTCTTTCCAGTAATACGACGAGTGGCGATATTGATATGTCCATCACGGCCGCTGATACGATCAGCATTTCTGCTACGAGCGGCGACATTGATCTGGCTCTTGCTTCTGACCGAAACTACAGTTTCTTAGCAGATACACAAAATGGCGATGTTGATATTCCACATGGCGCAAATTATTCCAAATATGAATGTGGCGTCAGCACAACCAGCGGCGATATTAGCATCAGACAGAAGTAATATTAGTGAATATTATTTTAAAAAAAAGTCTATAAAAACGAAAAAGGGATTGCCCTGTTAAAACAGATCTACCGCTGTCTCTGTAGATGACATTACGAGGATTTCGTTGAGAGATGCACATTGTCAGTAAATACGAGTGCTTGTTTGAGCCGAAGGCGAGTTAGCACCGGAGTATTTACGAATAAGACATGTGCATCGAACAGAAACCGCAGTTAGTCATTTCAGAGACAGCAGTAAATCTGATTAACAGGGCAATCCCTTTTTATTATTTCTCCGCAGTTTTGCTTCCTACAATCCATATGAGGATAAAGAAAAAGATCATGCTTTCGCTCATCAAGCCGTTTGTGAATCCAAGACGGAATGCTGTATCCGGAAGTATTGATTTTATAACATAGAGAATGCAGTAGAATACAAGTACATTTCCTGCTGCCATCCATCTTGGCAATGTGGTTTTGCCACACACGACCACATAAAACCAGTATAAGAATACCGGAAGCATAACGACTTCGCTTACTATGATAACCCATGACAGGTGATCAAATAAGGCTCCGCATGCCGGAAGTGCAGCATCGGCATATCCATGTCCCATCATCCATGTATACAAATACAGGATCATAATATAGAACAAGTGAAGACACATCCATGGAGTCAGACCAAATGCATTCAGATAATGATAAATTTTCTCTCCTTTAACGTAAAATGGCATTGGTTAGTGTTTGCTAACCAATGCCATTCTAGCATATTATCTTATCCTCGTCAAAATGCCGTGAACATACTCAACACGGACACCAGACATATGATAATCCCCAGCCATTTGAGAAACAGTTCTGTTTTCCGGTTCACTTTGTTTGATCCCGGATCGTATACCTTGCGCTGCTCTCTGGAATAGTACAACGGATATTCGCTGCCAACCGGATGCTTCTTCCGGCTCAATTCCTGCGCCAATTGATAGTTATGCACACTGCCATCATAAGGATCGGTATACTGGATCGTAAGGATCGCCTTTCCCGGTGTCAGCGTCTTAGCTCCCGGCACTTCTCCGACTACCTTCCCCGGAATCATCATATCCATGTAATCATTTTCTTTTACCTGTTTCTTCTTCATGCCACTTCCTGTAAAAAGGAGAATGATGCCGGATGCAAATGCAACCAACCGCTGCACAAGCATCCACCCGATCGTTCCTGTCATATCCGGTATGACATTTCTCTCCATCAGCTCCTGCGCCATGAAAAATGCTCCAAACAAAATAAACCCGGCTCCAAGTCCCATTATGATATAGATATATTTTTCCATCTCATCCATAGCTGACAGCTTCGGATGGTTTTCCTTTAACAACTGATCCACCGTTGATCCCGAAGCAATATTATCCAACAGCCGCTTTAATTCCCTGCGTCGTTTTTTCAACCGGATAAATGTGTATATCCCCATGATCAACATGCCAATTCCCACTAGAATAATGAACATGATTTTTAACATTTGCATCATTTGTAGCTCTCCCCTTGTCGTCCTGTCTGGCAGGACATTTTCTTTATTATAATAAATATGGGCTTTTTTCTCCATTATATCTTCACTATTTTTTCACTAATTTTCACTATTTTTCATTATACACTTTCATTAGACGATTCTGTATAATTGTTACCTTGTACCAGCACATATATAAACTTACAAACTGCACATTTTTAATTTTGAAAAAAATTAAAAATGTTTCATCTTGGAGTCTGCTCCATGAATTGACTTTCCTGTGGCAAAACAGTATGCTGATTATAGGAAAATTCGGTTGAATCAGGAGGTGCTGTTCCATGGCAGAAGTCATTGCAAAAGCAACAGATGTAGAAGTGATATACGGTGATAAGCCTGCACTTGATAAGATAAATATGTCCGTGAAAAAGGGCGACATTTATGCTCTGATCGGTAAAAACGGCGCAGGAAAAACGACACTTCTCCGCCTGTTTACCGGACAGAATGCCCCTGATTATGGCAACATCGAACTTTTTGGAAAGAAGGGAACACATGGACTAAATGAAGCCCGGAAAAGAACCGGTGCTATCATCGAAACTCCGGCATTTTATCCATTTTTCTCTGCGGAACGCAATCTGGAATATTATCGTATCCAGCGTGGGATCGACGATCCATCCATTGTTGAAACAGTTCTGAAAGAAACGGGACTCTACGAAGCTAAGGATAAAAAGTTTAAAAATTTCTCTCTCGGCATGAAGCAGCGTCTGGGAATCGCCCTGTCGCTCATGCACGATCCGGAATTTCTGATCTTAGATGAACCGATCAATGGTCTGGATCCTGCCGGCATCGTTGAGATGCGAAAGCTGATGCTGCGACTGAACAAAGAGAACGGACTCACAATCATCATTTCCTCCCATATTCTATCCGAGCTTGCAAATATGGCAACCTGCTACGGATTCATCGATCATGGTCAGATCTTACAGGAAATGTCTGCTGAGGAACTAGAAGCAAAAGAAAAAAGCTATGTAAAGGTGCGTACCAGTAATGGTGAAAAAGCTGCTGAATATCTTTCAAAAGAGCTCCAACTCGACGCATCCTACAATGCAGATGATGATACCATTTATATTTATTTTGAAAATAACGCGGTTTACCCGACTGAGAAGATCAGCCGTTTCTTATTTGAAAAGGGATACGATCTGTACTCACTGGAGATTGTGAAAACTACACTGGAAGATTTCTTTATTGAACTGTTAGGAGGGACAACGATTGAATAATTTCCTCAAAAGTGAATGTTACAAAGTAAGCCATCGGGCTTATCCATATACCCTGCTCATTATCGGAGTGGTCATTGCTATTTTGATCAACGTATCTGTCTGGTATGCCATCCATGTTATCCGGATCCCATTTACGATCGAAGGTGCCGATATTATGAATGCCGGTCTGTATATGATGGCAACGATCGTCTGGTACTGCATTATTTTCACCACCGATATCGGTTTCTCCGGTGAATGGAGGAATAATACGATGAAGAATATCGTGTCATTCGGAACCAGCCGAAACACAATTTTCTTTGGCAAATGTATCGTGAATACACTATTGCTGCTTATCGGAATCGTTGTGGTATCTGCAGCCTATCTGCTGACGAATTACATCTGTTTTCGTCATGATGGAAGTCTGACCGCTTCGGCATATCAGAATTATTTTCTGCGTTTTGTGATCATGCTTCCTATGATCATCGCCGGACAGACAATGGCATCCTCCCTGTGCATGTTCTTCTCCACAGACCTTCTGTGGTGCGGTATCTATGCTGTAGTCGTTGCCCTGCTGCCAAATGGCATCATGCTTTTCTATGCCATTTTCCCGGAAGTAGAAGCACTCCGTATCATCTACACCAATCTTCCTACCGTCTGCCTGACCGCTGTTGCATGGCAGACACTAACCACCGGCCTGATTGTTCACGCTATGGAGATCGCCGCCGTACTTCTGATCCTGCCAACCGTTATTTCCCTGTTGGTGTTCCAGAGGAAGGAGATAAAATAGTAGCATACTCCGCTTCCAGTTCTTCAACCAGATATGCATCGCTCATGCAATGCATATCTGATACACCATCACGAATTAACCGGTATACCTCGGAATGGTAAAAAAAGGCTAATGCCGCATCCAATGAAATTCCCTGTCGATTGGCAAAGTTCTCAATAATACGACTATATTTTTTCTGAAGCAAGATTGGATTAGCTGTCAAATCATTTCACTCCCTTCAAAATGTAACAATGATAGTGCCTTCTCTGTCCGAAAACATATTTGCAGATTTGGTTTTTCATATCGCAATCGATCAATTGCTTCTGTCTTATCAATTAACCCATCAAAAAATAATTCCACAGTATTAAATACCTTATCATTTGCAACGCCACCCACTATCAGATCATAATCTGTTGTATCGTTATCTCTGCGGCAATTTAAGATAAAATCCAACCATTCCTCTGAATATGAATCAAACTTCAATATTTTCAATTCGTTTTCACGGCATTCATCATATACATACCTGGATACAACACCATCTTTTCCCCGGCGTTTGAACTTGCCACACCATTTTACTGCCTGTTCACGTAATGGCGTAACATAAAAACCACGTCCAAAATCTACATTAGAGCGAGAATGAACTAAATCCGGTTTGGCTATCTCTAAAAAAGAACCATGATAAAGAATCATACTTCCACGCCCCTTTCTTTCATCACATCAAGGATATCTTCTACAATATAATCTAAACTCTGAGTATGTAAAATCTCATATTCCGGCACAATATATCCATTCAAAATATCACTTTTCTGAGTAAATGCCTGATACACCCGCTCTGCATCGACGCCCAGTCTTGCTGCAACATTTTCAATGCAAAATATAGCAAATTCTAACTCATTGGAATTCTTAATTTTTTCATTCTGTATCACGATCAAGCCCTCCTCTACTTCTATTATAATAACACGGACGTATAAAGTCGATTCAAGTTAATTTTGTACATTATCATCTTCTGTATATTCAAATAAATCCCCCGGCTGGCAATTAAGCACTCGACAAATTGAATCCATTGTTTCAAAACGAACACCTTTCATTTTTCCATTTTTCAAATTTGAAAGATTAACATTTGTCATCCCAACTCTCTCTGCCAATTCATTTAATGACATTTTACGATCTGCCATCATTCTATCAAGTCTAACAATTATAGCCATATTCCATTTCTCCCTTATGCAATTGAATCCATATCATCCTGCAATTCATAACCATATACAAATATTTCGGAAACAATTCCAATCACAACGCCTATTACACTTACAATAACATTCTTTGCGTTTAATATCATTTCAGTATTCATCAATGTAGATGTTCCATGAACTGCATTACTTATAAGATTTGAAATCGCATCAGGAAGAATTCCCCCTATAATTATAAAAACAGCAAGAATTCGTAATTCATTTATAATTCTCTTTGAAAATGGCTTTCCATTTTTATGAACCTCGAGCAGCATAAATGCAAGTATCAATGCAATTCCCATTATAAATATAGCATAAATACCATTTGTCAAATATTTTTCAACTGATCCATCCATTGAAAAATATACCCAAAATTCGGTTATCGCCACTCCTGCAGCTATCACTGCAACTACAAAACTAAATACCATATCCGCCTTCGTTCTATTCTTTAAACTATTCATTTTATCATCCATATTAAATTCTCCTTTTTCTTTTTTAAAGTCTTAGTTTAAATTTACCGGCAAAGACAATATAGCACCATATATAAAGCATGTCAATACATTTTTAAAGTTTCGCTTTAAATATTTATTGTTTTCTATTTTCTTCTTTCCAATCTTGCTGCGCATAATAAATAACTCAAATTATTAATAAACCAGATTATCGCTATAAAAAGAAGTGCCGTCAGATCAGTATCAAAAGCAAAATGAATGTTATTCCAAGTGGAATTTACTTTTTCATTTAACCTGTCAATATCTATATCTATATAAAAACAGACACACACCCTACCCTGCGGATACGACATGCGTCTGTTCTTATACTTTATATGGATTGTTCTGATTATTCCCCTTCGATCAATGATACAGGATCGACAGGTTTGCCATCTTTGGTAATTGCGAAATACAGATTTGTTCCTTCTTTTGAATAATAACGGCTTGGTTCTGCTACAGTGCCAATGGTGCAGCCGGCATCTACCACCTGACCAACAGAAACATTGATATCCTTAAGCTGTCCATACATGACTTCATAGCCATTTCCAAGGGATGCCTTTACCACATTTCCAAATTCCGGTGTGCTTGTGATCTCTGTGATCTTGCATTTGTAAGCGGCTGAAACTTTGTCATTTTCTGCTGCTTCCAATACGATTCCGGCATTGCATTTGTACTGGTTTAATGTCTCGTAGAATACTGTGGTGTCCATGCTGAATGGAATGATCACATTTCCGTTTAGTGGCCACATAAGAGCTGTACTGCCGTCATAATTCAGTTCGATCTGTTCTTCCACCTTGGCAGCATTTGCTCCGGTTTCTACTTCTGAGCTTTTCTCTGTTGTTGCTTCTGTCTTGTCCTCTGCTTTGGCGGTACCGCCAAGTGTTTCCTTTACTGCTTCTGTTGTTCCGAGATTACTTCTGTCTGCGGTTTCTTCTACTGCCTCCGAGCTGACAGCATTTTCATCATCTGACTGGGTTTTCACATTATATAGAGCTACAAGTCCTACAAGTGCCACCATTCCGGCGATCAGGGCAATGTAGAAAATATTTCTCTTAATAACATTCAAAAATTTCTTCATGTTTATCACCTCATGGATATTGTTGCCTGAACTTCCGGATTATATACACAGGCAAATATTTTCCACAAGCTTTTTATTTATATCTTATGCATTTTGTCGTATCCTGCCACCAGCGAAATGAAATGATTTGCAAAGCAACCACTTTTGCAATTCCATCTGTATGCTTTCAAATATCCTTAATATATTGGTAATTATCCTTATATGTTTTCGCGGATATTTAATATGCCGCCCCATCTGCGATCGAAGTTTCCGGGTAATAATATGTGATGATCTCACGATATGTACTGCCCTGATCGGCTTTCCATCCGGCTCCGTACATCGACATTCCAAGGGATGAGCCTTTACCGATCGAGATGATCCGATATCCCTCCTCGACCTGATCGATATGAAAATTTGTCGTTCCAAGTGACAGGGTCTGTGCAAATGTCTCTCCCGTCACGACCGTACCGAATACATTTACCTTTCGGACAAATCCTGATTTCGTCGCCTCAAGCACAGTCAGTGCATCCGCATCCACTGCCTGTTCCTCGTTCTGTGCTGAACCAGCCGTCTCTGATTTGTTTTTTTCACCATCCACGCCGGTCTGACCCAGATTTTCCGATCCGTCGAACGCTTTCCCCTCTCCATTCATGCCAAATTCTTTCTTTATACGAAGCGCACTGTAGATCTTTGTCGATGAGAATTCCGGTGACTGGATATCCTGGCTGCTGTCAACGGATACCAGATATGGAATCGCAGTACCATATAATTCCTCTGCACTGACGGTCACACCGATGCTGACTGCATGACTGACAGGAATAATAAGCCTGCCATCATAAACGATAACCTGTCCCATTGTATCCTTCACAGCCTGATATACCATTTCCATATTCTGCTTATATTCTTTCCCCCATTTTTGCTTTAATTCATCTTTCTCTATCCGGATCTCTTTCAAGTCTCCTTCATTGATGATCTTGCCTCCGCCATTAGCAGTATCCGCCTGATCGTTCATTTCATAATAGATCGCAGTCCGGGTCAGAACTGCCATTGTCTTTGCCATCTCCACATTCCACGACGGATCATACAATCCGGCAAGGACATACAAAATATATTCTTCACAGTCGATCAGCCTGTAATTGCCATTCTGCAGGATACACACATCCCGGCTGCTACTAAGTGCCGCGATCCGTGCATCCGACACATCCCGATAACGCACAAAAAGCCTGGTTCCCACATATGGAATTGCAAATGCTAACAAAACCATGGTGAACCAGGCTAGAATCCTGTTATTTTTCTTCATACCATCACATCCTGTCCTGTCATCATTCCGGAAAAACCCGATTCGCTTCATACGATTTTCCTGTATTATTTATTCTATGATGCACAGATGCAAAATATGATTGATTCATTATACAAACAGACCATCCGGCTGTTTGCCGATATTACTGTTTATCTCATATACATGATCACTATGCTTTCTTGCCAAGAGCTTTCTTTCTTGCAAGATATTTCTTCTTGATATACTTTCCTGCTGTGGATAAGTCACCTGACTTCCAGCCGGAGGTTTTCTTTGTTGATGGCTTAAGCAAAGATGCCGACTCGTTCTTATTACTGAGGCTCCAACAGAAATAACTGATGTTATATTTGTTAAGCAGCTTCATCCATTTGTCTGCGGATGCCTTGTTAATGGCTCCGTCGCCACTGGCCGGTGATAAACCAAACTCAGATACAATGATCGGAAGCTTCTTCTTTCTTGCATAAGCAACCTTTGCCGGAAGATATTCATTGTGCGCCCACTCACTTGCGTAGAAATGCAGGGAGTACATGATATTCTTATATCCCTTGATTGGGCTGTCTGCAACTTCATTTGACGTTCCATCCGTTCCAAGCTGTGACCAGGTTGGTGTTCCCACGATAATAACTGCTTTCTTGTCGTATTTGCGGATCGTTTTGATAATGTCTGTCGCATAGGATTTGATCTCTTTCCAGCTACAGCCATTTGGCTCATTGCAGATCTCATAAATAACATTTTTATTGTTCTTATATTTCTTTGCCATCGTGGTAAAGAATTTCTTCGCCTGTGACTTGTTCTTATTCGGGTTTCCGTCACTTAAGATATGCCAGTCGATGATCGCATACATACCAAGATCAGTCGCATACCCGACACCTTTATCCACCAGTTTCCGAAGCTTTGCCTGACTGCCGCCACTGCAATAGCCATTGTATTCTTCGGTATACATCGCCAACCGAATCGCATTCACGCCCCAATCGTCACGGAGTGTCTTGAATGCTTTCTTATTCACATATGGCGATCCGACATCCCAGTTGATTCCATGTGTGCTGATACCGCGAAGCTGGAATTTATTTCCCTTACTGTCGACCAGGTCTGCTCCCTTTACAGACAGTCTTCCATGCTTTGCAACCGGTGTTGTAGCTGCCGCTTCCGCCGTTCCATTTCCACCAAATACACAGATTGTAAACAGCATAACAACTGCTATGATCCATGCAATCAGACGTTTTCCCTTTCTCATACACTCTCCTCCTGTTTTTGCATTTTTCCTGTATTTATAGTATCCTACTTTTCCTTTTCTGCCAAGAACCCATGGATCATTTTTTACCGGATTTTATCATTATTTTTACCTTGTTTTTCTTGACAAATAGGTGCGCCCATACTATTATGAGAGCGTATTCAAGATTAACTATGTAATCGCTTTTAAGCGGACGTATGGATTAAGGTTTTAATCGTATTTCTCTCATAAATGATGCACGTTTTCATTGGGTACAAGCAAGAAATATATAAGGAGGTACCCACATGAACAACGGTACAGTAAAATGGTTTAACGCAGAAAAAGGTTATGGATTTATCTCAAACAATGATGGAAGCGGAGATGTATTCGTTCATTTCTCAGCTATCCAGGGTGAAGGATATAAGACACTTGTTGAAGGTCAGCAGGTTACATTCGACACAGAGGAAGATCCTAAGGGTGGTTCAAGAACAAGAGCTACTAACGTTGTAATCGTTAAATAATTTTTGTTTTCTATAAAAAAGGCTCAACCCCTTGTAATCAAGGGGCTGAGCCTTTTTTATATTAATTATTTCTCTAAGATATCGATATCTAACATTTACAGATCAAGGCTATTTTCATTTTGATATTTTAGAGACATTGTGCCCTTCTTTTTTAACAGAAAACACAGGGATTGCCCCTGTACAGACCATAAGCCCCATTATAATATGACATCAGTGACGGTTTCGTCGTGAAATGCATATTGCCAGTAAATACGAGCGCTTGTCTGAGCCAACGTTTAGTTGGCGAGTTAGCGCAGGAGTATTTACGAATCAGGCATATGCATTGAACAGAAACCGTAGCGAGTCATTTATAATGGGGCTTATGGTCTGTGCAGGGGCAATCCCTGTGTTTTATATTTAAATTAAACTTTTATTATTTCTCTAAAATATCATAGATCAGATCCATGATCTTGTCGCCTGCTTCTGCGGACATCTTCTGAGCCTCATCATATGAGCTGCCCTTGATTCCATAGTAGAACTTGATCTTTGGCTCTGTACCGGATGGTCTTACTGCAAGCCATGCATCATTCTCTAATTCATAGTAGAGAACATTTGAATTCGGCATACCGGTCTTAACAGTTTCGCCAGTCTCAAGGTTCTTGATCGTCTCCAGACGGTAGTCACGAACAACCTTTGTCTTATATCCGGCGATCTCTGCCGGTGTATTGTCACGAAGTACATTCATGATGTGTCCGATCTTCTTGGAACCTTCTACACCCTTCAGAGTTACAGTCTTGATATCATCTACATAGTAGCCGTATTTCTCATACATATCCATCATAACATCCCATAAAGTCTTACCCTGTCCTTTATAGAATGCAGCAGCTTCGCAAAGTGCCATTGTTGCTACGATGGCATCCTTATCTCTTGCATGTGTTCCGATCAGACAGCCGTAGCTCTCTTCGAAACCAAAGAGGTAAGTTCCCTTTCCTTCCTGCTCGAAGCGTAAGATCTCACGTCCAATGTTCTTGAAACCTGTGAAGCACTCGATCAGGTCTGTATCGTAATATTTTGCGATCGCATCAACCATATTTGTTGTAACGATCGTCTTAATGATCGCACCGTCCTCCGGCAGCTTGCCATCGCGTGCTTTCATCTGACTTACTTCATATTCACACAGAAGGCTTCCTGACATGTTACCGGTAAATACCTTATATTCGCCTGTCTTGGAATCCTTTGCATATACACCAAGTCTGTCTGCATCCGGATCAGTTGCAAGAACGAGGTCTGCATCTACTTTCTTTGCAAGATCAAGAGCAAGGGCGAATGCTTCCTTTGCCTCCGGATTTGGGTAAGCAACTGTTGGGAAATTACCATCCGGAAGTTCCTGTTCCGGAACAACATATACATTTTCAAATCCAAGATCAGAAAGAATTCTTCTTGCAGGAATATTTCCGGTACCATGAAGTGGTGTATATACGATCTTCAGATCCTTACCATATTTATCAATAGCATCCTGATGAAGAACCAGCTTCTTCAGTTCGCCCATATATGCATCATCAACTTCTGCACCGATCGTTACCAGAAGTCCTGCTTTGATCGCATCGATCATTTCCATTGTCTTGGTATCTGCAAAATCTGTAATGGCCTTAACCTCTGCCATGATTCCCGTATCATGTGGAGGTGTGATCTGCGCACCGTCTTCCCAGTATACTTTATAACCATTGTATTCCGGTGGATTGTGGCTGGCTGTTACATTAATACCTGCTACACAGTCCAGATAGCGAACTGCAAATGACAGCTCCGGTGTTGGACGTAAAGACTCGAATCTGTATGCCTTGATTCCATTTGCTGCAAGACATAATGCTGCTTCCATGGAAAACTCCGGTGACATTCTTCTGGAATCATATGCAATAGCAACACCCTTATCCTGTTTGCCCTGCTTGATGATATAATTTGCAAGACCCTGTGTTGCTTTACGGACAACGTACTTGTTCATTCTATTTGTTCCGGCACCGATAATACCACGAAGTCCGGCAGTACCAAATACCAGATCACAGTAGAATCTTTCTTCTATCTCTTTTGGATCATCCTTGATTGAAAGAAGTTCATCCTTAGTCTCCTGACCAAATAATGGATTGTTGACCCACTGCTCATATACTTCCATATAATTGCGTTCGCTCATTTTAATATTTCCTCCTGTGCGTTCCTTTAAAACATTACACTTAATATATTTCCTAAATCCCAAAGTTAGATTTTCTCACACATGACATTATACATTCAAATTCCTAACTTGTGAACCCATAATGATTGCAAAAATCACTCAAAAATTTTTGTTTTTCTTGTTCATCTGTTATAAGTTTACTGAGTTTTTCAAGATTTGCAGGGGAAATCCAGCATTTTCTGGAGTTCATATAGCGATTGCTGACCTTCCAGAACTTCTCCGGATAACTATATAATATGTAGATATATCGATAATCTTCTATGGTAAGCGGCAGGATACGATCGTATTCTTCTATGATCTTCACCGCCATATTGAAGTTATAATTATTCTTTTCCATGACCTTCCGTATAAACTGATATAAGTCGATCAACTGATATCCGACATGAAACCGGTCAAAATTCACAGTCGCCAGATACCCACCGCAAAACAACACACTGTGGTAATTATATGCTCCATGGCAATATCCGATATGCCCGGCAATATTTGTCCGGTCGCAGGCATCCATCATCGCCTGACAGTCGATTGCCTGTCTGTAAAATGCGTCATATGCTTCTATATATAAGAGTTCAAAATCATTCTTCGTCGGACGCTTTGAGATAAAGCTCCGGATTTTTTTCATTTCCTGCGTTTTTCGTCTGAAGTTGCCCGGCTCACGGTACGCATACGTTCTCCCCTCTTTTGCATACAGCTCACGCCCCCGGATATGAAATACCGCAAGATTTGCAGCCGCCTGATTCAGATCGCAGATACTTCCGGAATTACATTCCCGTCCCTCAAAATATTCCCGCATCACATATGGATTCCCGTAGCGGTCGCAGGTGATCAGCTCTCCTTCCCGGTTCGGCACGCAGCAGTCAATATGGTGAAATCCTGTCTCATACAGATTTTCCTTAAATTCCCGTTCCTGCTCCAGCCGCTCCTCGCTGCCGTCAAATGGAGATATCTGCCTGATTCCCCGATCCGTTTTCAGGATCATAGATCCCCGGCCTCTGACGGCACCCAGTATTTCCATGTCATATGCTTCGTAGACTTCACTCATTTTCTCAGACAAAAAATCCCCTCCTTGAATTGTCTTCATACTTTGTATGAATCGGAAATCCCGATAAGTAATTGTATGAGGGAACCTTCAAATTCATTCTTAATTTCTGTCCAGAAAATTTGCGCACTTTCTATAATCCACGTATTATATTCAAATAGTCTTGTCTGCCATCCACTACCGCATATACAATAACCGTTTTCTTCTCTTCATTAATTTTATAAAAAAACAGATTCTTTTTTAGTATAAGGACTTTATATCCTTGTCGTTTAAGAACAAGGTATCTTGGATCTGTTCCAATATATGGATCATTTCCAAGTTCAAGAATTTTTTTCTCTATATAATCAAGTTGTTCCAAAGCTACTTCATTGCCAAAATTCTGAGCTATATATAAAATTATTTTTCTGATTCCTGCATCCGCAGTATCAGTTCGTATTACCTCATATTCCATACTTAGCCCTCCTGAAGCATTCTACGCAAATCATCAAATGTTTCAGTTATCGGTGCAACACGATTATTTTTTATATCATCCTCTGCCTCAGCTAATATTTCAAGTAACTCTATACGAGCTTTCATATTTTTATATTCTTCATATGAGAGGGCTACCGTATCACCTCTGCCATTTACTGTAATAATTACCGCTTCTTTATTTTCCTTACATTGTTTTGAAATATCATTATAATGGTTTCTTAAATCAGCCGATGGTCTGATTGATTCCTTTAATGTTAACATAAAAACCACCTCCGTTTATATTATATGCAAATTATATCATAATATGTCTATTTGTCCAATGTGTTTTACTGCCTGCAGGATTTCTTCGTTTCTTCGTTTTCCGAAATCGAACAAACCCATACGAATATACAGCAATGATAAATCCGTAGATCAATAAGAGCGGAATGCTCAATGATCTCTTTCCATTTATTACTTCAACAACATGGGTAACCGGACAGATGATCAGCACTCCCCATAAGACCAGTGATAACGCTTTCGATATCCAGCGAACACCTCCATGCCAGACCGGATCTCCCGGAAATACAACATCGCCTGTAAATTCTGATATGTCCTCCACCAATTCTTCCACAACTGCAAAACGCACGCCTTTTTCTTCTTCCTGATATACATAGTTCAGATAAGCATCCATTTGCGTCTCTGACATATCCAAATTCTCCTCAGCAAAAAGCATCTGGCATAAATGAAGGGAACCATTCAGGTTATTATCTTGCTTACTATCTTGTTCACTTATCTCTTGACGAAATACGATTTCCAGTATAGTGTTATCAGACAAGCATCCCCTGCTTATCGCAAAGATATTTGTCGGCTACGAGGCAGAACTCTGTGAAATGACAAAAACAGGAATGATGCTTTACTCTACCTCATTCCTGTTCTGTGGATTTAATATATTTGGTTCGGGCTTCTTCACTGGTCTTAACAATGGTGTTATCTCAGCTTGTAACCCTTATTATCACTGTGACCTTCCTGGTAAAAAACAAGAGCAAATACGGATATTAATCCGCTGTCCACTCCTTTAACGCTGCGGACAGTCTGCGGTCAATATCTTTTCTGGTTGCCTCACATTCCTTTGGATAATCTTTTGCAGCCTTAAAGACAAATTTCAATACAAATTTGAGTCCAACCGGAAGTGCGATCCGAAGCAAAGTTTCCGGCAATACAAAGTGAGTACCATGTTCATAAACAAGAGCATCGTATTCACATGTATGTGGATGTTCCTTTAAACGCTGATCCATACGGCGGACATATTTGCCAGCCTCCCAGAAGCTGTCATCATCCGCACCGATCAGGAATAAGCGGCCTTTTATATTCTCAACCTTTACCATTTCTTCCTCTGTATGCGGTCTTGCCTTTTCCGAATCTATAAACAAGCAGGTCGACCGTGTGATATCACCGGAGCCTTTTGTTTCTTCCTCAATCTTCTGCCAATACACCGGATGTTCATAGACAAATGGCATATAAGGCAGCGGCTTTCCCTGCCATGAAAGTGTGGATGCATTCGGTATCGGCCATTCCTTACAGCCATCCTTTTCTCCCTGTTCAAATCCCTGCCATACAAAATCACTGGCAGTAAGCCCAATCGTCATCGTAATATCCGGGAAATAAGATGCTGCAACGATTGCATCCATTCCGGCCGTGCTCATCCCCATAATACCGATTTTCCGGTTTCCATGATCCTGTAACCACTTTATTGCGGTCTGAATTCTTTCCAGCGGATTGTTAACATGACTGTAATTTTTTCTGCCCGGAGATACACACATAGCATTTACACCCTGTCTGTGAAGCCATTTTGCTCCACATTTCGCCATATAATCATTCGGATCATCCCCAAATAATCCGATCACGGCACAATCCGCCCCTTTGGGATTTTCGTAATACGTTCCATAAAATCCATCTTTTTCGTTTTCAAAAAATTGTTTTTTCATGTTATTCTCCTGTCTCTAACACAAGTTAGTATATTCTAACATCCATGGACAGTATACTCTAAATGACTGCCAGATTCCACACTTTCTTACATTTTCTTATCATATTCATCTGCAATACAATATCGGCAGATCAGATCCGTAAGCGCATCGATGACTTTTTCTTTATCATAGTCATTTTCATAGAAAGTCACCTCATGCACAACGGACTCCAACGCACATTGAAGGATCAGGGATGTGGTCTTAAGATCAGAGATTCTGAGCATTTTTTTATTTGTCTCAAGCAGCGAGAAAAATGTCTGAAATGCACCCGCGCGCGCCCTTGCTTCCAGTTCGTGCAAGTCATCATACTGCAGGGACAAGGCGGATATCTCCTTCTGGAATGCTGTCATGTATTCATGATTATGTAGGATCAGAGCAACGTATTTTCTGACAAATTCCCGTGGAGATGTGAACCCGGACACATCCATGATCGTGATCTCCTGCAAAGATTCATTATAAAGATCCGTGATCAATTCCTCATATAACGACTTCTTATCAACAAAATAACTGTAAAATGTGCCGATCGACACATTTGCTTTCTTTGCAATCTCGTTGCTGCTGGTGTTATGAAACCCTTTTGTCGAGAACAGCTCGACCGCCGCTTTCTTCAGTGCTTCTTTTTTCTCAATACTTCTTTTCTGTTTTGGGATACGAATTTCTTCCGGCATGTGTTACTCCTTTATGTAAAAAACAATTCCGTTCATATAGTTTTACTGTTTCCAGTATAAGCATATAAAAAAATAAAGTCAATAAAACATGAGTATATACTCACATTTCTATTGACAGCAAAATCCCGGCGTGATATTCTACAGCCATACAAATATGAGTTCAAACTCACATTTCAAAAAATGGTATATTCTACGTTGCAGAGATTTTATTTTTCAAAATACATTGAATGAACCATATGTGAAACTCATTCAGATTATGGAAAACCATGCTGACTTTTCAAACATATTGAATAAAAATTTGGGAGGTATAAAAAGATATGATAAAGATTGAAAACCGGTCACCAGAAGACATAGCAAATTACGGCAGACGGATTGGGGAAGCATTTGCCGCATCTCCCGGAATCGCCGAGACGATACCACATGATGACCTCGTCAAATCTTTCGAGATCATTACTGAATTCTACTACCGGATGGGTACATTATATGCAACCTCCGAAAAATATGAAGGCTTCCTTGCATACTGGGATAAGAATACCAGACAGCCACTCGGGCCTGCCCTACATATGATCTGGAGAATGCTGTGCGAGATTCCATTTAAATCATTATTAAATATCGCAACCGGATCAAACGAGCAATATAAGAAATTATACCGCAAAGAAAAAGATTATATCGCCGTCTCAATGGTAGTCGTCTTACAGGCTTACCAGGGACAGGGCTTCATGAAGAAGGTTCTGGAGCTGCCATTTGCAGAAGCCGCCAAACGTGGCTGCCCCTGCATTCTTGACACCGACAACATCCAAAAGGTTGTCAAATACGAACATTGCGGCATGACGAAAACTGCCGAGAAGAAGATGGCACATGATATCACGCTGTATACCATGGCATATCTCCCTACATCCGCATAAATCCGGACATCATACAACCGCCTGCCGCACCGGCTTCCATCACCTGCGGCAGGCGTTCTTCATTGATACCACCGATCGCATATACCGGGACCGGACAATTCGCACAGATCTCACGAACGAATTCCAGTCCTCTGCCCTTCAGCCCTTTCTTACATTCTGTCTCAAATATCGTTCCAAGTACGATCTGTGTCGCTCCGCTCTTAACTGCAAGCTCGACATCCTCCATGCCGTGACAGGACACACTGATCTCTTTAAAATTCGTTGTCAGTGCATCACGCCAGACATCTGACAAATCCTGCAACACAGGAATCGACAAATGAATATTCTCACAGCCAAGCCGTGCTGCAATCTCCATTCTGGAATGCAGAAAGACAGGTACGCCTGCCGTTCTGTATATTTCTAAAACCTTCGCTGCAAGCTTCTCATATTCTGCATCCGGCAAGTCTTTTTCCCGCAGGATCAATGCATGCGGATGCACCTGAGCGACCTTTTGAAGCTGTTCCAGAAAATCTCCGTTTACCAGCGCGCGATTGGTGATCACAATCGCGTGCTCATAACATTTACACATAGATATAATCGTTTAAAACCGGCTGCAAGCCGCCCTTCTCCATATCCTGATACATGGATGTAAAGGAACGATCATCGTTGATCTCGAACTGCTCATCTCCTACATCCGCATCTTCCTTACCTTCGTATTTCTCCTCATGATCACCGATTCCGGTCGATACTCCGGCAGAAACCTTTGTTGCACAGATCTTTGCGATTCCGTTTCGGAATGTTGCGCTCTCACGGCTCGATACCGTGATTCCGACAAACGGCAGGAACATCCGATATGCACAAAGCACCTGACAAAGCTCCTTCTCTCCTACATCCCTTGGATTGATCTTCTCATTATTCACGATCGGACGCAGGCGCGGACAACTCAATGATAATTCTGCATGTGGATATTTGCGGTTGATATAATAGACATGAAGTGCCGTTGCCAGTGCATCCTTTCTGAAATCATCCAGTCCCAGAAGTGCTGAAAATCCGGCTCCACGCATGCCGCCCATCAGCGCACGCTCCTGCGCATCAAAACGATATGGCCAGACGCGCTTGTGTCCCATCAGATGTAAGGTCTCGTATTTGTCCGTGTTGTATGTCTCCTGAAAAACAGTCACATAATCAACACCACATTCATGCAGATATTTGTATTCATCCACATTTACCGGGTAGATCTCGATTCCGATATTCTTAAAATATTTTCTTGCGATCTTCACCGCTTCCCCGATATATGTAACATCCGAATATGCCCGGCTCTCGCCTGTCAGGATCAGAATTTCTTCCATGCCGGTATGCGCAATAACCTGCATCTCATGCTCGATCTCCTCCATCGTCAGCTTCTTCCGGCGAATGTTGTTATAACAGTTGAAACCACAGTAAATGCAGTAGTTCTGGCAATAGTTTGCAATATAAAGCGGTGTGAAGATATAAACCGTATTTCCAAAATGATTCTTCGTGATCTCCTCTGCTTTCCTTGCCATCTGTTCCAGATACGGTGCTGCTGCCGGTGACAGCAATGCCTTAAAGTCCTCGATCGTACAGCTCTCATGTGACAGCGCACGTTCTACATCTGCCGCAGTATAGGAATCATAGTCATATGCATCCATAGCCGCAAGTACTTTGTCCTTGATATCCGAATCGATCACCTGCATGCCTTCCATATATTCCATATGATTTGTCCGGAACGATGCATCCTGTTCCAGACGATGCTTACGCGCTAGCGCTTCCTGTGGAAGCTTGTCACTGTCAACAAAATATACTTGATTTTCTTCGTTCATTTCCGACTGCCTCCTAACGCAAGAAACCTGTCAAAGGATCGGAAGCACTTCCGCCTCTTGCAAGGACACGACCCATTCCGGTCAGGTATGCTTTTCTTCCGGCTTCGATCGCAAGTTTAAATGCTGCTGCCATCTCCGGTACATCACCTGCTGTTGCAATGGCTGTATTTGCCATGATCGCAGCCGCACCCATTTCCATCGCTTCACATGCCTGAGATGGTTTTCCGATGCCGGCATCCACGATGATCGGCAGGTCGATCTCATCGATCAATACCTGGATCATAGTCTTTGTTGCAAGCCCCTTATTACTTCCAATCGGTGCTGCAAGCGGCATAACAGCAGCCGCACCTGCATTCTGAAGATCCCTTGCTACATTTAAGTCCGGATTCATATATGGCAGTACCACGAAGCCTTCCTTTGCAAGGATCTCGGTTGCTTTCACAGTCTCATAATTATCCGGGAAGAGGTATTTCGCATCACGCATGATCTCTACCTTTACAAAATTACCACAGCCCATTGCCCTACTAAGTCTTGCAATGCGGACAGCCTCTTCGGCATTTCTTGCACCGGAAGTATTCGGAAGCAGGGTAACTCCTTCCGGAATATAGTCCAGAATATTCTCACTTTCCTGTGTATTTGCACGTCGTAATGCAAGGGTGATAATTTCTGCCCCTCCCTGTTCGACTGCTGCCTTGATCAGATTCAGGTTGTATTTGCCTGATCCTAAAATGAAACGGCTCTTGAATTCCTTGCCGCCTAAAATGAATTTATCTTCCATGTTGTCTCCTTTTAATTTTCCATAATCAGCTGTAATACTTTGTTTGCCTCATGAGCTGCGCAGGCAGCTACCCGCGGAGCGATGAGTCCTATACCGTCGCCGACATCAGTGCTCTGATCTCCGCACACATACAGGCGGCGCATCATCTGGCGCGTTTTTATCGCATTCGTATCTGCATACCCTGCCATGCCATTTCCTGATACAACAGTTGCATCCGGACACTGCATCAGTAGTTCACGCACCAGCATTGCCTTCTGATCCGGTTTGTCAAATGCTTCACACACGATCGGATATCCACCGAATAATTCCTTTACATTGTCCGGGGTTACTTTCGTCTGCACTGTCTCATACGTCAGATATGGATTGATCTGATACAGGGTTTCGAGCAGGGCTTCCGTCTTCGGCTTCCCGAGCTGGGATATAAAGTACATCTGACGATTGAGATTCGTCACATCCACCACATCGAAATCCACCAGAAGCAAATGTCCGACGCCACTTCTCGCAAGCATGACTGCAATATTTGACCCCAGTCCACCGATACCTGCAACAGCCACCTTCGCCGCACGTAACTTTACCTGCATTTCTTTCGGAAATCGTGCATCAAATGCACGATCCAGTTCTTCCTGTGAGATCAGCTCCTGCATTTTCTTCTGCATCTCTGTCATGTCTCAACCTCCACCAACAAATCGTAATACTTCGATCACATCTTCATCCTGAATGATCGTATTGCCAAGTTCATCTTTTGGAATAATGTCGAGATTCCGTTCTACAACGACACGTTCCGGCTCAAATCCGGCTTCCTTCAAATATTCCAGAAGATTCTTACCGGCAATCTCTTTTTCTTCACCATTGATTTTTACCATGTATGTTCTCCTATCTTTCATAATTACACATTTTCTGCACTACAGGACATATGCCCTGTAACACAAAAAGGCACCGGATCATACAACCATAACGTATGATCCGGCGCCTGTTATCTTCCTTGTGAAAAGTGGTGCCCCCAGTTCACAAATATTCATATAAAATTATTTTACCTTATGCAGGGTGTTTGTGCAAGAACTTATTCATTTCACTATTGCAAACCGGAGTTTATTAAAGACGATTACCACTCATCTACTTCTATAAGTTTTTCCTGCAATGTCTCCTCAAGATCTGTAAAACCTGCAATACTTTCCAGGCAAGTTCAAAAGTCAGATTAACCTGAACGGTAACACCCATTCGATATATAGCATTGCTGTCTGCTAGATCAAAATCTGCTTTGCCTTGCCATTTGTAAATTGTATAACCGGTCCTGAAATTATAACTGTGATGATCGTACATGCTCCAAACTTTCCTCCCAAAAGCACGCCTGTCACGACCATTAAAATATCTAATATCATACGAACGATCTTAACCTGCCAGTTATTTTTCTCTGCCAATGCAAAGGTTACTGCTTCATAAGAACCTCTGCCAAGAGATGCAGATGCATACAAACCTGTTCCAACTGCAAATAAGATCACCCCTGCCAGCATAATGAAGAAATTTATCCACATATATTTGCTGTATATATGGCATTTTGCAAACAAATCCACACACCCACTGTACACAACCTGATACAAAAATGTTCCTATATGAATCTGCGACCTGTCATAAATAGCCGCAAATAAGATCATCACAACAGCTACAACAAACGAAGCCATTCCGATACTTATATGAAATGTTTCTGAAATACCCTGCCACAAAACTGCAAGTGTTGCGCCTCCAAATCCCGCATACAAGGCAAGTGTGATTCCATAAGCTGCAATAACAGAACCTACTATAATTATCACTATTTTTTTCAACCAATTCTTTGATGACATCATGTTCTTCCTCCATCTTCTGTAATTACATAAATAAAAAAGACTATAGAGCATACTGTTGTGTTCAGAAACAGCAAAATCTATAGTCTTCTTTAACGCCGAGACAAGCATTTATATTGTTCTATATATACTGCATTGTATTGTTTTTGTCAATCTTACAAAGCTGAAGGATTAGACTTTTCATTCACCTGTCCTGAGTTCCGCTCATCCATATTGCACAGACACGGAACAAATTCAAAACAGTTTTCCCTCTTACCGAGCTTACAGATACCACATTCATAGTTTAACCTAATTTTTCTACCTTGTTTCTCTGTATTTTCTTCAAAAATACATATCCCGCTAAGCATGAGACAAATTCTGTAATCGGGAACGCCCACCAGATCAACGGAACACCCATCTGGTCATTTCTTACAAAAACAGAAAAAATAGCTTCCAATGGCAATATGATCACAAGCTGTCTGAGAAGTGATATTATCAGCGACTCAAGACCGCCATTCAATGCCTGATAGATGCCCTGATATGCCACATTGATTCCGGCAAATACAAAACTGATCGAGATAATTCTCATTGCACCGATAAAATACGCTCTTGACTGACCTGCATTGAACAGCGAGGCAAAGGCATTTGGAAAAATCTCTGTGATGAGAACGCCCAGGATCATCAATGCTATGGTATAAATAAGACCATAGCGGATTCCATCTTTGATCCTTTTCTTGCTTCCCATGCCATATGCAAAAGCTATGATCGGTGTGATCGCATCTCTCAGTCCAAAGGCAAGGAACAATACAAACTGCTGCACCTTATAGAACAATCCATATGCCGTCTGGGCGGAAGGATTGAATTTTAAAATAAGATTCATCGCATAAACCATAATTGACATAAGTGCCTGTGCAATGATTGCAGGAAGACCAATGGAATAGATTTCTTTCATAGTTCTGGCACTCGGCTTCATATGTTTTATTCCATGTTCAAATTCCTTATTTAACTTCAGATGAAATACCAGAAGCAAACCGGCAGATACGATCTGTCCTATGACGGTAGCATATGCGGCTCCCGCTACTCCCATTTCCGGAACAGGTCCAATACCATAGATCATGATCGGGTCAAGAATAATATTTATAACAGCTCCCGCAACCTGACCGATTGTTGAATAAAGGGAACGTCCTGTTGCCTGTAATAATTTTTCAAATAATGAAAAGAAGATAATGCCAAAGGACAACACACAGCAGATCCGCAAATATGTTGTTCCCATCGAGATAACTTCCGGATCAACGGTCTGAGATGAGATGTAGGCTTTCACTCCAAAGATACCAAATAACAGACATACCACATAAATAATTCCACCAAGAAATAAGCTGTTGCCTGCGACTTTTGCTGCTTTTTTCATATCTCTCTGCCCAAGTGTCATGGCAAGAAGTGCATTTGTTCCTACACCTGTTCCGATTCCTACAGCCACCATAAGCATCTGAACCGGAAATACCAGTGTGAGTGCATTTAATGCCGCTTCACTCCCCACCTCCATATTGCCTACAAATGCACTGTCCACAATATTATAGACCGCCTGCAATGCCATCGATAAGATCATCGGTATTCCCATCTGAACCATCAGCTTATTTACCGGCGTCTCCCTCATCTTATTACTTTCTGCCATCTTAATTTAATCCTCCTTTTTCACACAAAAAAAAGTGTGTACTTATCTTATAAGTTGGACTTACGCTGATAAGCTACACACTTTCTAATGACAATATATAATTAAAAAAACGAGCAGCAAAACTGGATTTACGCATGTTTGCTACTCGTTCAAGACGTTATTATATTTCTCATTTTCGAAAAAGTCAAACGAAAAATTGGTCATACCCCATCACGGCTGCGACCTCTCGCGCCTTATATCTGTAATAAATCTTCTACCTTACATCCTAACACACGACTCATTTTTACAACGTCGATCGCCCGTGTATGGTTAATATCTCTCTGCCGCTGTTCAAATAACTGGATCTGTCTCAAAGGAACGCCGGACGCTTCTGCCAGTTCCTTTTGCGATAAACCGGAAATCTTCCGAATCCTCTTGAGATTCGTCTCCTTATAATACTGATCCCATAATTCATTCATAGTATCAACAAAATGTGTAATATCCATCTCATGATATACATCATACATTTGTACAATCCTATGAATAGGCACCGCTTCATTAATCTTCATAAACGGTCGGCAGGTGAACCACTGATAATATGCGAGTGCCCAGCCTGTCCAATACTCCGGCGATTTGTCCAGATACATTTCATCTTCAACAATGACAGGTTGGATTCCCGATTCTTCAACAACTTCTTTTACAATCTCACATCCTGTCTTTCCAGCTATATAGGTTGGATTTCCATTCTGAAACTGCACAGAAATATCCGACACCAGGAACATAGCAAAATACCTGTCTACATCCATATCACAGGTATTCACCGCAAAATCAAGCATATCTCCCATGATCCGCTGTGCCGTTATCAGATAATCATACGAATAAGCGCGCATCTCCATCTTTGATCTCCTCCCTCATGATATCCAATATATACAGATCATTCACATTTGCCTGATCCTGCTTTCTTGCCCTATATTCCTTTCTCGCTTCCTGCTCTCTCGCACGCTTTTTGACATAATACTTTACTGCATCCACATCTTCATAGCCGACAAATGTTATCTGCTCAAATGCGTTTTGACTCTTTAATACAATCTGTTCTCCCAATTTTCCAAAACGCATGGCTTCTGATAATTTCTGTAAAGAAATAACCCCTGCTACAAAATCCTGTGCAAATGAAAAATAAGAATCATCCGCTCTGTAACCAACTATCACATCATATTCTGAAATGTCCGGTAAAAAGTTCTCTTTTATATAATTCTTTGCCTGCTCTGCAATACTGCCATTTTGCCAGTATGTCCTATTATCTGCAAGTATTGCCAGCCAGTTAAGAATATTGTACTCAGGAGCATTTAGGTGCAATACTTTAAGCCCTGTCATATCCAGATCATATATATTGGCATATCCATTTTTCTGTTTTGCACATGCCCACTCTTTTGCAAGTTCTATATCTTCCGTACAATAAAATCCTTTTCCGTAATCATTATGGCGCGCCCCTTTTCCATACTCAGGCTTTTCTATTATATTTTCCGAACCATGATACAATCTAACAGACATCTATTTCATCTCCCTATATTAAATTTCTCCGTTTTCGACTGCATATATTGTATCTCTACAGCGATAGTTTTTCAAGATAATAAAAAATAAAGTGCCAGACAAATATAAATTTTATTTATTTCATCTGGCACTCTTTTTCTATATTTTACCCGATCAACTGCTTTACTACATTTTCAAAATCATAAAACAGATCAATGTATGTCTTTACAATTTTATCACAATGTGTTTTTACAATCTCACAATCATAATCATGCGCAAGCTCGTTTCTCACTTTCAGCATTTCCATCCAGTCATCATCCGAGATCAGATTTGCCTTATAAGCTTCCCTTAGTACCTCCCTTGGTGAACCTGTTACAAATCCTGTGATCGCATAATACTGCACTAATATATCTTTCATGACCTTCCATGCCAGATCAAATGTAATACTAAACTTTGCACTGGTTCCGCTTAACACAAAAGAATCCGAAAGATCTCTCTGCCTTGCCTCCGACAATGCATCCAGTGAATTGCAGAAAGATAAAAACCGTCTGTTAAATTTCTCGTCCATATTGCCTGATATCCTCCAATAATAACTGATTCCTACAGGTATCCATATTCACTAAATCCACACTGAAAAGTGTTGGCAATTCTTCCACTTTTTCAACAAGTGATTCAAAGTTATCCACACCCGAAACAGCAATATCAATATCGCTTCTTTCCATCGCTGTACCTTTTGCCCTTGAACCATATAATATTATTTCTTTTGCATGAAAACTTCTGCACAGCTTTGCAACTTCCTGCATAACTTCTTCTGCTCTCACGAATGTCACCTGCCTTGTCTTACCCATATAGCCTTATATTAACATTACAGGTTCTGATTCGCAATTGCTTCGCTAAAAAAGATCCAGCATATTATCCAGATAGACAGCCTCCCGGACGTGCAGTTGATATTCCGGTTTTGTCATATAATAAAGCAAAAATTCCAGGACCAACGCACTGCCAAGACTCCGCCCCTCAATCTTAAAATGAGAAAATCCCATCGGCAGATATGTTTCTTTTATATCATTGATTCCGATAAATCCCGGATTTGTCATTGCCTTTGAAAAACGATAACCGCCCATGACATCTGAAGCCGTACACTCATGCTCCGGGCAGTCCTCTCCAAGATTCTTGCGACTGACCGTTTCATAACATTTGCGTCTGTCCTTACAGCCAAAGGAACAACATTCATTACACAGGAATTCCACTTTATCCCTCTGCGACTGTGTCAGTGTTTCCCATTTGTCCCATGCCTTATTCAATCGGAAATCCGGCACAACATAACGGAAATCTTCCCGATCTGTCTCCTTTACCAACTCCTCAAAATCTGTCAGAACCTTTGTAGTCGATGATACAAAATAAAAACCCGGATACTGCTTTTTTAGGTAATCTAACAATAGCTCCGAATGGACGATCACCCCATTTTCTGCCTTTCCATTTTTTTCAAATAATCTGCAAAGCTCGTTACATCTCTTATCTGCCAGATGCTCCTCGCAAAGCAGCGAGTTACTGAAGGTCAGCCGGGCTGAGATTCCATACTCGTCCATCAATTCCCGAACATCCTCCGGATCACAATCACCATATCCAACACGTCCGCCACCCCACAGGCAGTCCGCCGGAGCACCATAGATCGAACCGATCTCGCACCAGTCATAGAAATATTCTCTGTGCTCACGGAACAATGGCAGGAAGATACGATACAGCTCATAGAATTCGAACAGTCCCGGCAAATGATAATATGCTGTTTTATCTGTATGAATACATGCGTTTTTCGGTGCTTTACTAAATGTAATTGTAAATGGCTTCTGCATATATTACCTCATTTTATACTTTTTTTTATATTTTCCTTTATTTTATACTTTTTTACAAGATAATTTCTATAAAGTAAGAACGCCGATAGTTCCCGGCTCTCGAACGTGACCATTATATAAGAAAAAGCAACCCGGCAAACATGATCACCCCGATTACATTTGCTTTTGCCGGAAGTTTTGTTGGCAGGATCACGATTGCAAGCGGCAGCAGATTAAAAATACATGCCCATGCCGGAAGTGAAGTTTTTCCTGTCACAACAGCAATAAAAAATGCTGCCGCATCCAGTCACAAAGAGCTATGTATCCGAATATCTCAAGCGTCATTGCACACACGCCCAACAACATCGCAACCGACAGATTCTTCAGTGGCATTCCATGAAAGGCTACCTTGGATTTTTCATAATCCTTAAAATTTGTCAGATCGACTTTTCCATTTGGAGCATATGTCAGAAATCCATCTGAAATCCCACACAATATATGCCCGATCAATGCCATCACCATAAATATTTTCCACTGTAACATAATATCTATTCTCCTTTATAAAAAAAATATGCCAATGCAGTTAGTCTCTGCTAACTATATTAGCATATTCTTCATCAACCATGCAAATGCTTTCGCCGTCCGGAGCACCATATTAAATTATAAACGTTTCCAGATCATCCGGGATCAGAAGATTCCCACTGAAATATTTTCTTCCTTCTTCATAATACAATTCTTTTCGATGTGAAAGATTCCGATCCTCTGTATGATACAGCAGCAGATTTTTCACATGCAATTCTTCTGCAAACTCACAGGCATTTTTCACTGTTGAATGATGCTTCTCGTATGGATGGAATATATCCGCCTGACCATCCAGACAAAATGCTTCGTGCAACAACCATGTACTGTTCTCTGCATACTTCTTTTCACATGGATTGTATGGTTCATCTCCGCAGCAGGTTAATCTCTCTCCATCTCCCAGTTCCATGCAGAAACCGAACTGTTTCGCTTTTGTGGATTGGATATCAAAAAATGTAACCCGTTTATTCAAAATTTCAACAGACTCTCCATTTTTAACTGCTATCAGATGCAGCCGTTTACCGATAAAATCTGTCTCTTTCTTTGGCAGAAGTTTTCTGGCCAGATCAAGCAGCAGATCAATGACTTCATCATGTGCATATATCACAGCTTCGCCTTCATATTCGCCCTGCTTCATATGCTGGCATATCATACGGATCATCCATATGATACCCGTAATGTGATCGATATGTTTATGTGTCACAAAGATAGTTCTAACCTCTTTCCAGTCAATTCCGGCATGCTTTAACTGATGCAGAATGGCACTTCCACCGCCACCATCCACCATAAAATATTCCTCATTTTCCTGCAACACAAAACAGGTGTTATAACATTCCGTAACAAGTGCATTTCCTGTTCCAAGCATCGTAATATTCATAAAGTATCACCTTCCTCTGATCGTTCCTTTTGTCCTTTCCATCACCCATGCAAATGCTTTCGCCGTCCGGATTCCCGGTTCTTTAAAATGATTTCCCTGATTCCATTCCAGTATACTGTCAATCTCCTGCTCCTGTAGCCATCCATACAATTCCCGGATACAATCGCCTACCGCAGCCATAACCTGATTCTTCGTTCTTTCTTCCCGATTGCCAAGACTCAGATAAACAGCAGGGCTTGCAATCCCATATTCTTTCACATACGAAAGAAATCCCGGAAACCAAACCGACGGAGATGCTGCCGCTATCCCGGCAAACCTGTCCGTCCGGCAGGATGCCCAAAGTGCAAACAGCCCCGCAAGGGAATATCCACCAAGATAATAAGTCTTACTTTCATCCTTACACAATTCCAATATCTGTGCCAGTAACGCCGACGCACCCTCGCCAAAGTCTTCATTTCCAAATACAGCAGGTGCTCTCCAAGGAGACAGATCCTGATTCCATCTATCCACCTTAACTGCAATCATCCGAAATTCCAGAGAAGTCCTCTTCATTATCTCTGAAACCTCATTTTCTATATCATGCACATCATGATCTCCCACTGGCTGGATCAATACAATATTTGCTTCCGGATCACCATATTTATATACAACCATTTTTGCTCTCCAAATTTAAGTATATTATTATAATATCTGAAACACCACCACTCCGCAAACACATAATATACTTCCCTTTCTCCTGAAATACCGGACAAAATAACGCTATCTGATCAAGGCACTTCGATTATATTGCTGACTCTGATATACGTTCCATTTATATATGCCTCAAGCCAGATTGATGTATCCGGATATGTATATTCTGCCGGCAGCTGCAATTCACCTTCTGCTGCTCTGTCCAAAAGAAGCGAACCATCCCGCTCAATATGCCAGCCCAGATTATCATATCCTTCGACCTCATCTCTTGTGATCACGCCATTTTCATAAGTCAGGGTAAATGCTTCAACAACCGGTGTTTCTGCAATTAACTGATATCTGTGTGAAAAATACCGGATACTTCCAAATCTTCCGTTTTCCTTTTTATACACAACCGTCGCATCGCAGTCTCTGAAATTAATACCGGCTTCCCTGCCAACGATCGAGCCGGTTTCAGGTCCGGGTGTTCCAACCATACCTGATACATTTACATTTATCCAGTCTTCAGAACCATAAATTTCTCCGCCTGCAATTCCTACATACGTTCCTCCAGACACATATGCCTTTTCAAAAGTGATATTCTTCATCTGCAAGGAATAAGAATATCCTACAAATCCGCAATGTCCACCGTATTTTGTATCTATATGCATATTTTTTATTATATGGTTTTGTCCATCTATAAGTCCCACAAATGTAGTGTGCTCAAGATATCTGTCCGGTCTGTACCATCCGCCCATCGGAACCCATTCCAAGCCGTCAAGATCTATATCCGCCTCAAGGTAGAGTTCCACGGAATCATTATACCCTTTGACTGCATTGACATAATATACAACTCCAGCCAGTTGTTCCTTTGTTTCTACATGAAACACGGGAGCATTTTCTAATGCCCAGTCCGTGTCCGCAATCTCCATGATCGAACCGGTATCCCCATAATTTTCCCAGTCTGTTTTTGTCGGATCATAGTCCTCATTAACACTGTCCTCTGAGTCTGCATATGAATCTTCTTCATAAGTACTGTCTTCCCTATTTGTATCTGTATAATTCTCATATATTGATTTTGGAATAAATATGCTGAAAAGCAATCCGAATAAAATTAAAAATATTTTCCACATAGTAATTTCCCCTTCCCCATTATATAAACCCTATCTTTTTGTTACTACTGTATCAAAGACATATTTTTCTTTTATCTGTTTTAATATCTCCATATGCGGCATCTGCAAATGCTTCTTTGTCTGTTTCCGGTTACGTCGGCGTCCCAACCTCGATCAGATTTCCATCCAGATCATAGAAACGAACCACCTTCTGTCCCCAACTGTGAACCATAAGTGGATTTACATATTCAATCGATGGATATAACCGCTCCAGCTTTTCAACAAAAGCTTCGATATCCCGCTCCTCAAAATATAGCTCGGCGGAATTATTGTGGGATATCACATCTCTTTTTAGAAAATCTTTCCATATCCTCTCATCCTGCAATACAAGTCCTTCCGTCAGGATCAGATTTCCGTCATTATCTAATATTGGTTCGAGTCCAAACAGATCATGGTAAAATTGCTTTGACCGTTCAATATCTTTCACAACAATTAACACATTCCTCAGTCTCATTCCACACCTCCATATTTTTATCTGTTTTAAATGATTTCCGGTCTTTCACATAAAAAGTCACATTTACCTTCGGACTCAAACAGGCACTTGTATTTACCGGCACTATGCATCTCATTACGAAATCTTTGGTAATGTCAATATATAATTAACTGGATGCAGTTATAACTCCACCTTTATTTTTTCTATTTTCTAATATATGACTCTGCCATAGACAGCAGCGTTTCTCTGTTGTTCAACTCAGGACTGCCAAGCACCTGATTCAGAAGCTCCTGCAGGATATCGCCGATCTCTTTTCCCGGCTTTACGCCAAGTGCGATCAAATCCTTTCCATTGATGGCAAGCTGTTTAATCGTCAGACAATCTTTCGCATCCGTGATCTCCTGATACAATTTCTCCAGATGCTCGATGCTGCCTCTCCGTTCTTCTAACTTATAATCACTCTGCGCCGCCATATCCGCCCGGCGGATCTTGATATAATAAGGGAAGAAATCTGCTCCCATCCTGCTGAGTGCTTTTCGGAAGGTTGTCTTTTTCAACATCTCCCCTAAACCATAATCATGCCACAGTACCATCTTGCATACCAGATCTGTCGTTTCATTGTCAAACCGCAGTCTGCGAAGCACCTTACGGGCAATCTCTGCCCCCTTCTCATTATGTCCATAGAAATGGTCGATACCATTTTCATCCACGGTATGACATTCCGGCTTTCCCACATCATGAAGCAGCGCAGCCCATCTGCATACTGTAGTTGGCTCGATAACCTTAACTGCTTCCATTGAATGAACGCCTACATTGTATTTATGGTATGGATTATTCTGCGGCTGTTCCATCATTCGGTCAAATTCCGGCAGGATATATGCTGTTATGCCTGTCACATATGCTTCCATCAATTTCTCCGGATGCGCAGAAGTCAGCAATTTGTCAAGCTCCACGCGGATACGTTCGGCACTGATATCCTGTAAGAACTGTGCCCGCAGGATCATCGCCTTTCTGGTATCCCTCTCGATCGTGAAATCAAGCTGGCCTGCAAACCGGATCGCCCGAAGGATTCTCAGAGCATCTTCATCAAATCGTGCCAGCGGATCACCGACCGCCTTGATGACCTTATTGTCCAGATCATCCATTCCACCAAACAGATCGATCACACCTGCTGAAGGACTGTATGCCATAGCGTTGATCGTAAAATCCCTACGCTTCAAGTCTTCTTCTAAATTCGCAGTAAATTCCACAGAATCCGGTCTTCTGTGATCGGAATATTCTCCATCCACCCGGTAGGTGGTTACTTCATATGCCTCTTTACCAAACATAACCGTAACCGTACCATGCTTAATTCCGGTATCGATCGTCCGTCTGAATAACGCCTTTACCTGTTCCGGTCTTGCTGCTGTCGTAATATCCCAGTCTCCCGGTTCTCTGCCAAGAATACTGTCTCTCACGCATCCACCAACAATATAGGCTTCATACCCGGCAGCTTCCAGTGTCTCTATTACCTTTTTCGCATTCTCCGGCATCCTGATCTCCATATCACAACCTCCTCCTTGGGTATTTCTATGCCTTTCTGTACACAATATCATTACTTTATTTTTTTGATAGGGTATCTCTCATCTTCTCTTCTATTATACCCTATGATCTATCCTTCACTTGGGTATCACTTCTGTTTTCTAGCTGTCATACCCACGCGCCTACCCTTCGGCGGGGTATTAACAAGATTTTTCATCCAATATACCCTTAAGCGCCACCATCTATGCCATATTTCATGATTGCGCCACCATCTATGCCATATATTTCATGATATCAATTGAAAACAGCATATTCCATTCCAAATATATATTACATTAAAATAGGTGATAACAATCTATTAATATGTTTGTTATCACCTATTGCAAGTATCATAAATTCCGCAAAATCAAATACACTACTTATCTATCATCTGCTAATAGCCGATGTTCCTCTTAGTATGCCTTGCCAAAGTATACCATAGTCTTTGCTGGCTTACCGCAATGTACACAGACATCGGACAAATGCTCCTGCTCAAACGGCATACATCTGGTTGTTGCACCGGTCTCATCCTTGATCGCTTCCTCACAGGCTCTGTCGCCACACCACATAGCTTTGATGAATCCCTGCTTTCTTGTCAGAATGTCAGTGAATTCTTCCCAGTTATGAGCCTCATGTGTATTGGCATCTCTGTGAGCAGTTGCCTTTGCAAGCATGTCTGCCTGCATCTTCTCAAGAATTTCTCCAACTGCTTCTGTAATATTATCTAATGACACAACTGTCTTTTCTCTGTTATCACGACGTACGATAACTGCCTGACCAGCTTCGATATCCTTTGGTCCGATCTCGATACGAACCGGAATGCCGCGCATCTCCTGCTCAGAGAATTTCCAGCCTGGGTTCTTATTAGAATCATCCAGCTTAACTGTGAACTTCTCAGAAAGAGCTGCCTTGATCTCCTGTGCCTTTTCAAGAACGCCTTCCTTCTTCTGGTTGATCGGAATGATCATAACCTGTGTAGGAGCGATTCTTGGTGGAAGCACCAGGCCGCTGTCATCACCATGAACCATGATGATCGCGCCGATAATTCTGGTTGACATACCCCATGAAGTCTGGTGTACATACTGTAATTTATTATTTGCGTCTGTATACTGAACGCCAAATGCCTTGGCAAATCCATCTCCGAAATTATGGCTTGTACCGGACTGAAGTGCCTTACCATCATGCATCAGAGCTTCGATCGTATAAGTAGCCTCTGCACCTGCAAACTTCTCTTTATCTGTCTTACGTCCCTTGATCATAGGAATAGCCAGAACCTGCTCACAGAAATCAGCATAGACATTTAACATCTGGATGGTTCTTTCCTCTGCTTCTTCTGCTGTAGCATGTGCCGTATGACCTTCCTGCCATAAGAATTCCATCGAACGAAGGAAAGGTCTGGTTGTCTTTTCCCAACGAACAACTGAACACCACTGGTTATAAACCTTTGGAAGATCTCTATATGAATGAATGATATTCGAATACAGATCACAGAACAGAGTCTCTGATGTAGGTCTTACACATAAACGCTCCGGAAGTGGATCCAAGCCACCCTGTGTTACCCATGCAACTTCAGGTGCAAATCCTTCTACGTGATCCTTCTCCTTCTGAAGAAGACTTTCAGGAATGAACAATGGCATATATACATTTTCTACGCCTATTTCCTTGAATCTTCTGTCGAGTTCCTTCTGTATATTTTCCCAGATGGCATAACCGGCCGGTCGTAAAATCATGCATCCTCTTACACTTGAATAATCTGTAAGCTCTGCTTTCTTTACAACATCTGTGTACCACTGGGCAAAATCTTCGTCCATGGAAGTAATAGCCTCTACTAATTTCTTTTCATTAGCCATCTCAATTTTCTCCTTTATATACTTATAAAATAATTCTATCGTGCAGCCTTTTAAATATGTCTGACATCTATACCTGTCCTTTAAAAAGTTACATACCTTCTGTCATTATATAGATATAACCTGATATTTTCAAGGGATTTTTGCCGGTTCTGCCAGAATGTAAAACATTTTTTCTTGCAATTTGCACTGTTTCTGTATATATTATCCATGATGAAAAGCACTAAACACAGGAATGAAAAATCATTTGTCTGCAACGGATGATCTTTCCATATTCCAAACAAATAATGAGGGTAAAATAATGAATAAACAGGAGTCAAATACATCTTTCCATTTGAAAGACAAATCAACAAAAACCGGAAAACTTCCGGTTTCTGAACAATATCTGGAAGATAAGGAAATCCAGGATCAGACAGAACAATTAAAAAATCAGACAGATATATCAACAGAAGGTCTGACAGAGACAGCCATTCTTCGTTTAAAAGCGGAGCAAACTTTTGCAAATAAGGCAAATGGTATCTCCGGTGCCACGCACAGCATCAGCACCTCCTACCACGAGGCAGTTCGGGAACAACAGGCATCTCTGACAAGACAGCGCAAGAACCGCCATACCTTTGCAATCATCCGGAAAACCATAACACTTGTTGTAATCTTTGCGATCCTGGCTGCCGGTATCTACTTCCTGTCCACACATCTCCGGAATCTGAAGCCACACGACGACAAATCCATGCAGGAGCTTCTCTGTGAATCAAAATGGACAATAGAAGATCTTGGCAGTTTCACATTCACAGAAGACAACAAAGTGATCAAAAAGAAAGGCTCCACCGAAACTGGAACCTATGAAGTAACAGATGACGACATTTTGATCATGCATTTCAAAAAAGAAGATCTGAGTTATCTGTTGAAAACCAGTTCAGATGGAACCGTAAAATGGGTACACAGCTATAATGGCTTTGAAGAAGTCATTATTCCGAATACCATTCCAATTACAAAATAATATTAAAATTCATCCAGCTCGATGATCTCAAAGGCTTTGCCCTCCGGCTCATTCTTAAAGATCATATGCTCACCCGTCACCGGATGCTCGAATTCCAGTCTGGATGCATGCAGACCGATCTGCTTATAAGATTTCTTTGTTTTCTGGAACTTTGGATTATACTTTGTATCGCCCCAGATTCCGGCTTTTTTACCAGCCATCTGTACACGGATCTGATGGGTTCTGCCTGTGATAAGATTGATCAGAACATAACTTAAGATTCCATCATCTGTCTCCATGACATCTAACACTTCATAATCCAGCTCCGCTAATTTGGCTCCCGGTGTATCTTTATCCACAATTCTTGTGACATTTGTCTTGTTATCGTGAATCAGATAATTCGTAATCGTTCCGGCATCATTCGGAAGTTCTCCGGTTAAGATTGCCTGATAATATTTGACCATCTCGCCATCTTCACTCTGCTTTGACAGCTTCGAAGCAGCCTCCTTGTTCTTGGCAAATAACATAATGCCGCCAACCGGACGATCCAGTCTATGGATCGGAGCCAGATATGGTTCCTCTGTCCGATGCTCTTTCTCAAAAATGCGAAGCTTCAACATACTGACCATATTTTCAGAATTCTTCTTGTCCGGCTGGGATGGCAGCCCATACGGCTTCACCGCAACCAATATATCATTATCTTCATATAATACTTCTATCTTCATCTGTTATCTCCTTATCAGAACCTATCAAAATCCAAAGCTCTGATGCACACTCTCCCATCTGTGCAGGTTCTGTCCTCACACTTTTTCACTACATTCTGAATCGGTATCCAACGCCCCATACAGTTTCGATGTACTGTGGCTTAGATGTATCAAATTCGATCTTCTCACGGATCTTCTTGATATGAACCGTAACGGTTGCGATATCTCCGATACTCTCCATATTCCAGATCTTGTTAAACAGTTCATCCTTTGAAAATACCTTATTCGGATTGCTTGCAAGGAAAGTCAGAAGATCAAATTCCTTATTTGTAAATACCTTCTCTTCTCCATCCACATAGACACGACGATCGGTCTTGTCAATCTTTAATCCACGGATCTCAATGACATCATTCTGCAATGCGGTTGAACCAATCAGACGCTCATATCTGGAAATATGTGCCTTTACTCTGGCAACCAGCTCACTTGGACTGAATGGCTTTGTTACATAATCATCAACACCAAGTCCAAGTCCACGGATCTTATCAATATCATTCTTCTTTGCTGTAACCATGATGATCGGAATATCCTTCTTCTCACGAATCTGACGACAGATTTCAAATCCATCCAGATCCGGAAGCATCAGATCAAGCAGGATCAGGCTGTAATCATTCTCTAATGCCTTATCCAGACCCTTTGCTCCATTTGTCTCTATCTCAACCTCAAAATCATTCAACTCCAGATAATCCCGCTCCAGCTCTGCTATGCTAAGTTCATCTTCAATTATCAGTATTCTGCTCATCTTTATTTTCCTCCTTGATGTATTTCTTCAATGTGAAATAGATCGTTGTACCTTCACCTTTCTTACTGGTCGCCCAGATCTTTCCACCATGTTCTTCCACGATCTTCTTGCAGATAGCAAGCCCCAGTCCACTTCCACCTCTGGAACGTCTTGCACTGTCTGCACGATATGTTCGGTCAAATATATGCGGCAGGCTCTCTTTGTCGATCCCCCGTCCATCATCATTGATCGATACCTTGATCATTTTCTCACTTTCTTCTATAGAAATGTCAATATGACCTTCCTCTTTATCTGTATACTTGATCGCATTTGTCACAATATTGTTGATAACACGCTTCAACTGATCCGGATCAACAACAACCTTTACATCTTCCGCACAATAATTGTTATAGTTCAGTGTCATATTATGTGATAACAGATCTGCCCGAACCTCTTCCATACAGTCATTAAAATAGTCTTTTACCGATACTCTGTGGAATTCATACGGAATCGCATTGTTCGTGATATTGGTATATAGCGACAATTCGTTGATCAGCGCATCCAATTCATTTGCCTTATTATAGATCATCTTCAGATAACGATCCTGCTTCTCCGGTGTGTCTGCCACACCATCCATCAGACCCTCAACGTATCCTTTGATCGTTGTGATCGGAGTTTTCAGATCATGAGAAATGTTACTGATCAGCTCCCTGTTTTCTTCCTCATACTGCATCTTAAGCTCAACCGATTCATTCAGGCGCTCTCTCATGTCGTTAAATGACCGGCATAATTCTCCAATCTCATCTTTTCTTCCATCACTGACCTCTACCGGCTCTCCCAGATTCCCGGTACCAATCTCCTCTGCTGCCTCCTTCAGACGAACCAGCGGACGGATGAACTGTACATATACCAGTGTCGACAAAGCAGTTGTCAGAACCAGCATGATCAAGAACATCATAAGGATAAATCCAACCAGCGCACTCTTAAACTGGCTGACGTAATTACCATAATATGTAACCAGGAAAATACTGATCGATTTGCCATTGATCTGATAATCGATCTCATTACACAGATATGCCTGTGGAGATGTCAGCATATATTCATAAGTTTTGCCATATTTTCCAAATGCATATGAACCCTGATCGCCCATTTCCCCGGAACCGGACTCTGATGAACTGTTTTCTACTTCCTCCTGCTTGATTCCCTTCTCACCATTTATATAGATTGCACGTTTGGTAAGTAAAGACGCTTCCAGTTTTTCTACTTCATCTTTTATACCGGAATATGTAAATTCACCATCAATATAGACAAGCACCGATGTCCTGTAATTTCCGGCTTTCTGGTTCAGACTGTCCAGATATTTCTTATCATAGAATTTGCCCGGATCTGTCTGCAGATCCTCCTGCACTTCCGACATGATGATCGACAGATTCCGGTATGTTTCCTTAATCGGATCGCTGATCGAATATAATGACTGTATACTGTAACCGTCACCGAACATTTCTGACAAATAACTTCGTCCAATCACGATCGTACCTACCAACATGATCAGCACGATAAAGATCCAGACGGAAACCAACGCCCATTTAACTTTTTTTATGATCTTCATATGTTTTCCTTTATAATTGTTTTTCCTCGCATTGCTCCAGATTTCTCTCGCATCGCTCATCTCGTAATCTTTCGGATTGCTCTCGCATCGCTCATCTCGTAATCCTTCGGATTACTCTCGCATTGCTCATCTCGTAATCTTTCAGATTACTCGATGTCCGTGCTTCGCACTATCAGATCATAAAAATAAATCAGGTCTTGTGCAAGCACAACCTGGTTTATTTTTATGATCTGGCATTGCTCGGCATACGCTCATTATATCACGGATTCAATTTCTCTTATATGAAGTTTTTATAAAGAAAGACTAGCAGATAGATGAAGCTGGCATATGTTCTTATTTATTCTTCTTACCAAATAATCGTTTTTTCTTTTTTCCTCCGGCTTCTGCTGCCGCGATCTCCCGTCTGGTCTGCTGCATTTCCCGGATCACGGTATCCAGTCTCTGATACCGTTCCTCTGCCCGCTCATCCTGTTCCTTCATAATAACATCCATCTGCTTTGCGATCTGCTCTGTTGCTTCCGCAGTTACTGCCTGACTGATCGGCTTGATATTCTCCTTTATCGAATTTCCCACAATCTTCGTCATCATCGATTGGAACTGTACCAGCTTAAAATCAACAATCCGCTCCTGATCCTCACCCGGCTCCTCCGTGATCTGGGTAACTGTATTGACCAGTTCCGAGGTGAAATCTGTTTCAACCTCCTTCGATGCCGTTTCAACCGGAACTCCATTTTCCAGAATATCATACATTTTCTGCACCAGTTCATGGATCGCCTTTAACTGGATCCCCCGATCCTTCAGCTCCTTTATCTTCTTCAAAATTCTGATATCCTGCTCATCATAGTACCGATGTCCCATATCATTTCGCTTGATCCTCATATCCAGTTCTTCTTCCCAGTAGCGAAGCACATGTGGTTCAACATCCACCATTTTTGCCGCCTCTTTTATCAGATATTTATTTCCCATTTGAATAGCACCCTCCTGATATTTTTTGTGAACCTCCCAGAAGGCCTGTCCACTTCACAAAATAATTCTACATTTATCTTCCCCTCTCTACAATTCTTATCGTGAGCATTCTTTTTACAGCTTTCTACATAAAAATACATCCCGGTCAGAACGTTATCCGGATTCCTTTTCAGCTTCCGGGCAACATCTCCAACCGGGATGTAATATCATATATTTGCAGGCTAATTATTGATCTTTACGATCTTATAAACCCCATCCGATGTCATGCGAAAATAAATATTCTTACTTGCTGAACCGATCAGCCATGCATCACCATCCCTGCTCTTCCGCAGGTTATCGATTGCATCAGTTCCCACTGCCTCCAACAGCTTATCTGTGAAGATCTGATCAGCCGGGATCGCCATCAGCTCATCTATATTTGCAATGGACTCTCCGCTTCCAAGTTCCTGCGGATAGTTCAGGATCTCAGACAAGCCATTGACATCCTTATTCTGGAACACCGTTATGATCTGTTGTGCAAATGCTTTACTTTCCGCCTCTGCATGCTCAATTACATCTTCTCTCTCATCATAATGATCCTCAAATGAAAGCAACGGAAGGATACTGTCTACAACTGAATCCTCTGCTGTTACATAGATGTACAGACAATAATGAATATTCGTATCACTCCAGAAAACAACCCTGCCTGGATTCAGCTTATAATACGTTGCATTGTATCCCTGAACCCCTGATACCAGCATATCTCCGGTACCGGTATTCGTTACCCCTGCCAGATCAAAATCACTGTATACCGCAGACGCAAGGAACTGACAATCAATTCCGTTATAAACAAATTTTATACAGGCGATCTCTTTATTTTTGATCTCGTATGAAACATCCTTAACCATATTTGAAGAAGCAACATCAATGATCATGCCAAGCCGCTTAAAATCCTCCGGACCACTGACCGGGCCGTCAGTTACAACCTCTGTTGTCTCTTCTTTTGGCTGACTGTCGGCTTTTCCACAAGCAGTACAGACCGCAAGTAATCCTGTTAAAATGCACAGACTATAAATCCATTTTCTGAACTTCTGCACGTTATTTCCTCCTAATGGCAGCCATTCTGCTTGCACTTATACTGCATATTTGGATCGGTTGGATCCCATGTGTGCCAGGATGGCAGCTTATATGCAGTTGGCTTTGGAAATGGATCACTGCCCTTTTTATTTATGATCGTAACCTTTGTTCCGACCTCACAATTATCATATAACCATTTTGCATCTCCGGCGGTCAGTCGGACACATCCGTGAGAGCAGGTTGTCCCCAGCTTGTTATATGCATATACACTGAGTGCGTTATTATTATTTACATCATTATAATATACGGAATGGAACAAATATCCTTCATAGATACCGGTACACCACTGTCCCCAGCAAGGTCCCATCAGTTCATGCCATCTGTAGTGACTCTGTGTATGGAAGGTTCCAAGCGGTGTGCTCTGACCTGTAGAACAAATAAAGGAACGGACCGGAATGATATAACCCTTATCTCCATCCTTCGCATATACCGTAACAACATTTGAATACTTATTTACAATGATCTCATAAGAATCCTGCTTGCCAATAACATCATCCACTTCTACCGCACGTTTTCCGTTTGAGCAGAAATAGAACTTATAACCATCCACATATGCCCATTTCTTGCGGTACATCACACCATCCGTACCGAAATAATAATAGGCATCCTTGATCTTCTTATAACCTGTCTGCGGATGTCCGTTATTATCGCAATAGTATGTATTTCCATCTATAGTGACAAGCCCTGTCGCATTTGCAAGTTTTCCATCTGTCCGGAAAATATAGATCTTACCGCTGATCGTATGTGGACCTGTATATGCCGTTCCATTCTTATCAAAATAATACTTATTCTTGTCAACGGTCTTCCATGCTTCCTTCACAGCCGCACCATCAGATTCAAAATAATAATACTTGCCATTGATCTGTTTCAGTCCGGTTGCCGCATATCCAGTATCCTCCATATAATAAAGCTTTCCATTATATGTTATGAACTGATTTCTGTAGAGCACACCATTCTTATTGAAATAACAGGTATGTCCATCGACAGTTGCAAGTCCGGTTGTTGCCTTTCCGTTACTGCCAAAATAAAACTTCTTGCCATTGATCGTGCGCCATTCATTCTGGATCATTCTTCCATATTTTGTAAAATAATAATACGTTCCCTTTACCTTTTTCAGACCGGAGAATGTATATCCCTTATATCCAACAAAATAAATATTTCCATTTACTGTAAAGAACTTGCTTTTCTGAAGTACGCCATTCTTATTAAAGAAATAACGATGTCCGTCAATCGTACAGAAACCTGTCTTTGCCTTTCCATCATAGCCAAAGTAGAACTTTTTGCCGTTGATCGTTTTCCAGGTCTTAACTGCCATTCTGCCCTTTTTGCTGAAGTAATAATAAGTTCCCTTTACCTTCTTCAGGCCGGAAAACGTATGTCCCTTATATCCAACAAAAAAAGTCTTTCCATTTACCTTGAAAAATTTGCTCTTCTGCAGCTCACCCTTATCATTAAAGTAATACCGGTTGCCATTAATCGTACAGAAGCCCGTTTTTGCCTGTCCGTTATAGCCAAAGAAGAATTTCTTACCATTGACTACTTTCCAGACCTTCTTCTGCATTCTGCCATACTTATCAAAGAAATATCTGGCATCACCGATCTTCTTTTTACCGGTAACTGCCTGACCATTTTTCTTACTGAAATAATAGGTCTTTCCGGAAAGAACCTTCCAGCCCTTTACTGCCTTTCCATTCTCGTAATACTTCCGTCCGCCTTTTACATTTACCCAGCCGTTTTTCACTGTTGCCAGTTCTGCACCGGCTGTTGTCTGTAATTCTGCATCCGTAGCCTCTGCCTCATTTTCAGATGTATAAGCCTCTTCCGCTCTGGATGGTATTGATATTGCTCCTGCCATACATACGGCAAATGCCATCACCGCCAGTAAACCTCTAAGTATCTTTTTCATTGTTCTCTCCTCATCTAAGATATTCTTGAATATTTTCGATTCACCTGCTGTCTCCGTATTCCGATCACAAGTCCAATCTCCATTAATGTACATATGATGGCAGAACCACCTGCACTGATAAATGGCAGCGATACACCTGTATTCGGAAAGAAATTCACAGCCACACAGACATTGACTATAATCTGGAAAATGATATGTAAGATCACCCCGATCACAACCACACTTGCATATATATTTCTGGACTCTTTCACAACAATAACCATCTGATACAAAAGATATCCAAACATCAAAAACATAATAATAACACCGATCAGTCCAAGCTCCTCACAGATGATAGCAAAGATCATATCATTCTGTGCTTCCGGAATGTTGCTCAGCTTCTGTGTACCATTTCCAAGTCCCTTGCCAAGCAATCCGCCGCTTCCGATCGCATACAGAGACTGTAATGGCTGATAGCCAAGCGTACCTGCATACCGTTCCGGATCCAGCCATCCGAAGAATCTCCGAATCTGATATGGGTATTTGTCCATCTCACTGTCAAGCGGCATATTCGCCTTTAACCACATGATAAAGATAACAATCATTACAATACCAACCGCTGCAATGATCAGATGCATTTTTGGATGTTTTCCAACAATAAATGTCAGAATAAATACCATGAGCATAAGGATCAGGCAACTGCTCAAGTTGGATGATATCTTCAATATCAGTCCTGCCTGAAGTGCAACTAACAGCCATAAGATCAAGGTATATCTGAATTTATCAAATTCCTTCCAGAAACGGTTCACATACCAGCCCATAAAAACGATCATACAGACCTTTGTTGCATCCGCAACCTGAAGCTGCATAAATCCCAGATTCAGCCATCTGGTCGCACCACCGGAATTAATACCAAGTGGTGTCTTTAACATAACGATCAAAACCAGAGATATAACATACGCCAGGATTCCACATTTCTTGATCAGCTTATACGGAACCCAGTTAAGGAATGCAGCAATAATAACTCCAAGTGCCATTACCTTCAACTGCTTTTTAAAGTAATATGCCGAATCGTAATTCGTGACTCTGCTGATCGACGATGTATAACTGGACGCACTGAAGATCATAATAAGTCCAAATGCCATAAGGAATACAACTGCAACTACGATCTTGATCTCTACTCCTGGGGTATAGGTATATCCTTTTTTCTCTATCTGTCCGTTCTGTTCCACTTTTCCCCGAACACTCATATCCTGTCCGTTTGAAACCATGGTTACCCCTTTCTCACTTTAACGAATTTTTTATTTAATAGTAAATGTAAATTTCTCAACCAGCTTATCGGTATCATCATATACATATAAGGTTGCTTCTCCCTTGATCGCAGATGACGGATCAATGCTCATCCATGTTGTATAACGATCCTTTACCTCTCCAAATGTAATGTCATTGCTCTTTGTACCATCTGAATATATTACATACCCTTTCAGACTCATAGATGCATCATTTTCATTCAGATACATAGTATGTACATAGATCGTCTTGCTGGAATCCGCAGATGTCTTCTTATTTTTGTAATCATCCAGTTTATCATTTACAAATGATTCTACTGTCCATCCGATCAACTTTGTATAATCATCTTCTGCCGAACCATAATCTGCATAACGAAGATCACAGAGATAACTCATCGTTGTCTCATCACTGCGATCCTTATGATCCTTTACATAAGCTGCTTTTGCCTTGTTGATCTTATCCGTTACATCTTTCTTTGTAACCTGCTCGTATTTCTCAACAGCACCCTTGTAATCCTTGCTCTTGTAAAGAGAGCTTCCCCATTTTGTATAAGCACTGTCAATCTTCTTTGTGCAATCTTTATACTTGGAATCCACCTCACCGTAAGTCTTGATCGCATCCTCAAACTTCTTATCTGCCAGATATGCCTCTGCCTGCTTGATCAGACACTCATTTGCCTTATCGGAATAATCGGAATATTCTGATTTCAGGAACAGCTCTTTTGCTGCCGCATACTCTTTAGCTTCCATTTTGTCAGATGCATTATTGTAGTAACATTCCTTGATCTTATCTGCGGCATCCTTATAATCTCCGGCTGTCTCGTATGCCTTGACTGCCTCATCATATTTCTTCTGCTCTGCAAGTGTCTCACCATTCATGTAAGAACACTCTTTTACTTTTTCTGCCGCTCCGGTATAATCTCCTGCCTTTGTATAATACTCAGCAGCTTCTGTATATTTCTTCTCACCGTAGAGCTTCTCTGCCTGATTGAAATAACACTCTTTTGCCTTATCTGCGGCATCCTTATATTCATCTGCAACTGTTTCCAATGCAATTACTTTCTCATAAGATGCCGCCGCATCAATATAATTGCCTTCTTCTGCAAGACTTGCTGCATACTCATAATATACGCCGCCATTTACCTTAGTCTCTGCATCCTTCATCCAGCCGGCTTTCTTATACAGTTCAACTGCATCATCGATCCGTCCATCCTTATAAGCCTCTTCTGCCTTGTTATAATTCAGATACTTTGGAACAACATAAGCAGCTCCACCGCCAAGAGCAAGAACAACTACGATCAGAATAATGATCAGTGCTACTTTTCCACCCTTGCCTTTTTTCTCTTTTGGCTGCTTTGGTGTCTTTGGTTCTTTTGAAGCCTTTGGAGCTTTCGGCTGTTTCGGAGCCTTTTCCTTTTTTGACTTTTTATTTTTCTTTTTCTCATCCTTTTCGTTTACAGGCATACCACCCATAGCACCTGGCTGGCCAGGGATTGGTCTTGGCTGAAATGGCGGGATCCCATTCTGTGGTGCTGCACCCGGCTGACCCTGCATTGGTCTTGGCTGGAATGGCGGAACCATCCCATTTGGTCCCGGCATCGGACGGCCATTTGGTCCCGGCATTGGGCGGCCGTTTGGTCCCGGCATCGGCATTCCGTTCGGATTCGGCATTGGCATTCCCTGATTCTTCAGCATATCGGCTGACAGAACCGTTGTACCTTCTTCATCCTCATTTTCTTCAACCTTCTTATCCAGATCAACTGCCTTTAATACAGTCGTCCCTTCTTCTTCCATTTCATCTGTATCAACAACAGCAGCATTTGCCTCTTTGCTGATGTCCGGCAATTCCTTTCCTATATCCTCATTTTTTGATACATCTGCTACCTGGGAAGCTACATCCTCCATTCTGACACTGTTACCATTGTCAGCTGCCATATCCTCAACTTTTTTCCCGCAAACAGGACAAACCTTCATATCCGGTCCAAGTTCGCAACCACAATTATCACAATACATGACAGTTCCTCCTTATTTAATCTTGAAGAAAAATTCTTCATTTGAAAGCTGTATCGTACTATTATCCGGGATCACAACCTCAATATTGCTGTAAAGCATCTCCCCATTCAGGTATGTGTGATTGGTTGAATTATTATCCCTTAAATAATAAACACCATTTATATTTGTAATATAAGCATGTCTTCTGCTGACAGATTTATTGTCTGTAATCTTGAAATCAACACCCTGGTCTGCCTTACCCATACAGAATACCTGCTTATTAATATAAATCTTCTCTCCGGTTCTTTTTCTGACAAGAATTGGACGCTTCAGACCATCACTTAATGATTTCGACAATACTGTTGTCTCATCCTCGCTGTCATCCGGCTTTCTGGTTTGTCTGTCCTCGGACAGTCTGCCAATCTCTTCGTTTCTTCTTCGAACCTCCATCGCCAGTTTTCTGGCTTCTTCATTGTTCTTTCTGGCTTCATATTCTGCACGCATTCTGGCTTCCTCTGCGCGCATCTCTTCTTCCCGTGCCAACCGAACTTCTTCTGCCAGTCTTTCTGCTTCTGCCGAAGCTCTCCGGAATTCTTCTTCCGCCTGACTTGCCTGTTCCTCTGCCAGTAATCTGGCTGTATTTATCTCTTTTTTAGAATTCTCATCCTCCGCTTCCCGCATCTTACATGCATATAAAACTGCGGTCTGTGATTTGTTATTATATTCTTTTTCTGCGGCCTGTTTGTCAATCTCTGCCTGTATTCTGGCAGCTTCAGCGAGCATCCGCATCTCCTCTGCAGATCTGGCAACATTTGCCTGCTGTTTTGCATACTCTGCCAGCCGTTTTGCCTCACTCTCGGCGTGGAGCCTTGCGATCTCGGCATTTCTGGCAGCTTCCTCGGCACGAAGAATATTAATCTCCATCTTCGCATGATTTGCTGCAATCTCTTTGGTCTTTGATGATGTTTTCTCCGTATTTACCAGCAACTGGCTCTGCGCCCGTAACTCCCGGATAAACAGATTGAACTGGATCGCATTGAATTCCTTGTGTCCATTCAGATACTCTATGATCTGATTTGCACATTCGATCGCCGGTGTATGTGCATAGACAAGCACTGACAGAAAACTTCTGATAAACTCTTCTACACCTGTCATATCTGATGGATTATCAAATGGGAGAAATATCAACTGTACACTGAAATCATTCAATCTTACATACATATATTTCAGGTCAAATACGATCTTTCCCAATTTCAGACCGTTATGTACCATAGACACCATCTGTCTGCTGATACTGTACAAATACTCTACCAGTTCATCCCGGAATATCGGCTTCCCGATCAACTGTTCCATCGTCAGATCACCTTCGATACAGTATTCCAGTATTCTTTCACCTTTTACAAATGTTTCTTTACAGGTATTTGTATTTCCCGCAAAAGGCACATTATATATCTTTATCTCTTCCTGGTTCAGTGTCATTGATTCATCTAATTTGTAACGAACTCTCTGTTCCCTGCTCTTTTGCGTCATAAAGCCCTCCTCCACAAAGGAATCTTTCATTTATATGTCTCCTGAACGCCCCTTTTCTGTTACTCAAAAATAGTTTCAGAAAATGGGACAAACTCCCAGAGTTATTATAACAAACCACTTTGTAAAAGTAAATGCACAACAAAAAAGAGACTGGAAACATTCCAATCTCTTTTCAAGAGGCGCGAGCCGGATTTGAACCGGCGATGACGGTGTTGCAGACCGGGGCCTTACCACTTGGCTATCGCGCCATTTATTAAGTTTTAAAGCTTTCGCTTTAAGCTCCCCGAGTAGGGCTCGAACCTACAACCCCTCGGTTAACAGCCGAGTGCTCTACCATTGAGCTATCGAGGAATATCCTTCGTCAAAATCCATCCAGCAGGGCTCCTGCAATGCCATCTCCCTACGAATTCTATCATTTAGATAAAATACGCAGAAGGAGGGATTTGAACCCTCGCGCCGCGCGAACGGCCTACACCCTTAGCAGGGGCGCCTCTTCAGCCACTTGAGTACTTCTGCAAAATGCCTAAATGAAATGTTCCCACCAGGGATATTAAATTTTGACGCTAGTACATGATAACAAAGGATATATTGTTTGTCAAGTTTTTTTTACTCGATATTCATATATAAATGCCATGTATAGGATGCCTTATATGTGTTCCTGCCAACCTGAACCTCTGGAATAACATACATTGCTGTATATTTTCCCTCAATACAATTATTATATTCATAGGAATTTGTTCCGGCACCAACCGTTGCAACCTCATACCATTCCGGCTTTTCTGCCTTGATATCATTACATGCATATACATGATATTTTGTTGCATTCTTTACACTTTCCCAGTTGATCTCTACAGAATTTCTTCCGGTACGCTTCATACTGATCTTTGCCTGTGGGATCACAGTCTGCATATCTGTCCATTTACCAAAATACTTCTTGCCATTGATCTTGACATAGGCTCTGACACGAACCTTGAAGCCTTTATTTTCAACGGAAGGAATGTTGATACTGAGCTTTGTTTTTGTAGAATAATACAAATTCAATCTTCTTCCTTCCAGTGAATATACTTCCATCTGATATCCGGTTGGATCATACTTATCACCAGCCGCTTTTGTCCATCCAATTGTTACAGTATTGCTTTCTGTTGGCTGCCACAATAAATTGTTATACCGGAATGCCGCCACTCTCTTTGGTCTTTTTGGTGATGAATAGAAATCATATGCTTCGATATTTCCACCCTTTGCCATAAAGCCGGAGCCGGAACGCTTTACAGGTACAACACGGACATTATTAACAGATCCGGTTCTGACACGAATCGATACCGCATTTTTCTTTACAACCGCTTTTTTCTTATCATTTACATATACAATATAACGGTTTGCACCTCTCACCTTATCCCACTTAAATCTGATATAATGAGGAGTCGCCTTGATCTGCTTGATCGTAGATTTTGCTGTCTTAGATGGCGAAGTTACTACTTCTAATCTCTTTCCTGCAGGTCCGATCTTATATTTTCCATTTTCTTTTTTATAAACAGCCTTTACAACTACATAATATGTTCTGCTTGACGTAAGGTTACTAATTTTTTTCTTTGTATTTTTACTTCCTACAACATCACATGTTTTATTTGTCAGGCGCTTATATTTTCCATTTCCTGATGAAATAAACACATCATAACCATATGCATTTTTCAGGCTCTTCCAGCTCACCGTAACCGAATCCTCTTCTGACCGGGTCTGTGTGAGTCCCTTTACTTCGCTTGCTGCAGATGCCTTCAATGTTCCGTTTGAAAAAAAACATACTGCCATCATAACAAATATAAATGCCTTTAATATTGATAAGTTTCTGTTTTTCATGCCAATCATTTCCTTTTTGTTAAAATTATATTACAAAAATATCAAATTTCTGATACATAGTCAATATTTATTTCATTTTAGTCTTTTTTATGGTCTTTATTATATATCATTCTGGTCTTGAATCCTAGTCCCTGATTATAAGATTGAAATTATAAAAAACACTGGAAAAACCATCAAAACTTATGATTTCTCCAGTGTTTTTTCAACTAAATACTTTTATGATTATTAAAGTAAAATTTTAATAATACTTGCTCATGTACATACTCATATACCATGTGGCATCTGCCTTATATGACTTCTTACCGATCTTTACAGTTGGTATAACATAAAATCCTGCATACTTACCGGTTTTCAGCTTTTTAACAGTATATGATGTTGTTTTCTTTCCTACTTTTGCAACCTTATACCATTTTTTATTGCTGGTAAATGAACCTGCATTCTTGCATGCATAGATAGTATAGCCTGTAGCATTTGAAACTTTCTTCCATGATAATTTTACAGAAGTCTTTGACTTTCTTGTAAGTTTAACTTCTGCCTGAGGAATTACAACCTTAGTTTTTGACCATTTGCTGTAACACTTCTTACCATTTACTACAACATAACTTGAAACCTTTACTCTGAATCCTTTATTCTTTATTGTCTTCAAGCTAAATGTCTTGCTTCTTGTATATGAATTGGTAATATTATATGTTTTCAGCTTTTTCTTACCATCAACTGAATAAACAGCAATTCTATATCCCTGTTCATAGAACTTATTATTATCATTTCTATCCCAACCAACTGTTACTTTAGTTCTGCTATATTTATCCCAACTTATATTATTATAGGCTAAACTTGCAACTTTAACAGGAGCCTTAGGTGCAGTTTTAACACCAGATATCGATTCATAATTATAACTATAGATTGCTTCATATCCTGTTGAAGATACTCTTACAGGATATACATAATATGTGCTTTGTGTTCCTGCTTTAGCTTTAATCTTTACAGAAGTCTGTGAGCCCTTAACTTCTGCTACCTTTACACCATTTGTCATATTATTATCACGATATATAACATATTTTGTAGTACCATAAGAAGGTGACCACTTTATTGTTACTGAATTATATGTTGCACCAATCTGTTTAACTGTACCCAGTGCGTCTGATGACGGTGCTGTAACAATTTCACCTGTAGCTGCCAAATTCTCTTTTGCATTATAAACATAACCAGTGCCACTTACATATGTTTCATATACAGGCACGGCTTTTACTTTATATGTACATCCCACACTTAAGCCAGTATAAGTATACTCTGGTTTATAACTATCTGGATAAATATCATCATCTACTCTTGTCCATTTAGCACCATTATTTGATGAATAATAGATGTAATATCCTTTTGCGCCATCAGCACCATTAAATTCTATCTTGGCTCTATTCTGCCCTACTTCTGTCTGCCTGATGTTTGTAACATTTGTCGCTGCCATAGATGTAATGCTCATCGCGAACAGCATAATACTTGTAATTGCCAGTAAAATTAGTGATTTACTGAATACTCTCTTCTTTTCCATAGAACTCTCCTTTTTTCTTGTTTAAAACCTTTTGCATCAACTGATTCAGCCCAAGAATCAGCCTATAATAATAGTTTACGATATATTTGATCTCGTGTCAATTTGATGTGATTAGTGAATACTGCCAATTTTATTTATGCAGTTTGTACACGTTTACACAGATTTTAAATACACCTTGCATGTACTTTATATAAGTGTACGCATTCAAAGCATTTCCTTTTTATACAGTATTTTTTCTAAATGATTTATTTGTCGTACGAGATCAACTGATTGATTGCATCCTCTCCTTCCTGATAGAATACCTTGATAGAATCTCCCGGCTGAATGAGGATCAGACTTTCATTTTCAGCAAAATCCTGCTTGTAGACATTTCGTTTTTCATCTGTAATATACACATAGGTACTATCCTCTAACTGGATGAACTGAATGTCTTTGACCGTGATCTGCTTGTTTGGAAGATCATCGGACAGATCTTTGCCCGTCTTTAATCCATTCTGTGCCAGCAGTTTATTATAAGATGCCAGTGTTTCTCTCTGTGTATTTCCGGTTGCTACGATGTTGTATTTCTCGACATCAACCAGTGCATACATTTTGACAAGGCCACCGTTATCTTTTAATACCATAATATAAGTAGGAATACCGCCAATATTTATTAATGAAGGGAAGGATGCTTTATATCCAAGGTGCTGTACCTGACCTTCTGCTGATGCCATGGCAGAATGCTCTTCCGCTCCTGCGATTGAATAATATTTACTCTCTCCGGTACGAAGATTGATCATAACAAAACCGATATTGGATTCATCTCCATTTACGGAAGTTACGCCGGTGTATACCCACACATCTCCGTTCATGACCTTATAACCATAATCATCTGTTGTCGTTTTACATCCCTTGTTTCCAAATACGCTGTTCCAGTAGCCACCGGATAATTTTCCGTACCAGTCATATTTTCTGCATGCAAGATCTCCGTCATAGACACGGTCTACCCATTTTGGTACATCACCGACTGCATGATATTCAGTATCACCGGTACATGGATCACAGATTACGATGCCCTTTACATCCTTTGCTCCGAACAGACCTGCATTTGCTGTCAGTACCGGACAGATATAATATGGATTTCCGTTATCATCCAATTCCAGATAAAAGCCTTCAAACATAGCCGTCGGATATGCCATTTGCACATGACGGTACAAATTCTGATTAAAATATGCAGAAGGTGAATAGATCATTGGTTTTTCAAGCTTTACATATTTTGCTTCATTCTTTACCGGATCGACGAGTACATATCCCGGTATACCGCTCTTTTTATTATTCATATATTTGATGAATCCGGCATATTCCAGAGCTGCTACCTTCATCGGACTTCCATTATAATCGATCGTACTGTAGTCACTGCTTACTTCGTACTGGCTGACTACATCAGATAAAGAACCGATCGCACGTTCACCGATAATAACTGCGGTATCTGTATCCATCAGTGCTATATCATTGATCTCTTTGCTTTCTACGATATCAGTCTCAAAATCACCATCTTCGATCTGTATCAGTCCGGCATATTTGGAAGATGCAAATAATTTGGATGATCCGATCCATCCAACAAGTGCTGCCAGAATCATGATTCCGATCACAATACCAAATATCTTCGTCAGTTTTGGTGATACAGGCATATCATCCATCTGTTCTGCCTTTAAATTCAATGTACAAATAAAAAGTGCAACAACTGTTACGATCATCCATATCCAGAATTCAACACTGTGAAGATTGATTGTCGGCGTTAATACATAATATAATACTGCTTCTATTACGATGATTACTGCCAGCATGATAAAATTCCATTTACCAAATTTTCTGCCGGATTGGTCTGCATCATAATAACTTTCTTTTTTCTTTTTGTTCTTACCCATATCCATCACTCTCCTTTTTTTACGGAAAAAATGCGCCAGGAACATCCCAGCGCATCTCTCTTAAACATTTACTATTTAAATGGCTTTGAACATCACAATGCTATTGTAACCTGATGCACATAATTATGTATAGCTGTGAATATCCCTATTATAATTCTTTAATATATCAATTTTGATATAATAGAACGAAAACAGCCTTATTCTATATTATTCCTGCTGTTTCAGATAATCTGCAACCGCTGTTTCGTACAGATTATTTCCTTTGCTGTCAATTACTACAATAACAGGCAGATTTTCAACTGTCATCTTACGGATGGCTTCTGTTCCCAGATCATCATATGCAACGACCTCTGATTTCTTGATACATTTGGAAAGGAGTGCACCTGCACCGCCTACCGCAGCAAAATATACTGCCTTATTTTCTACGATGGCATCAATAACTGCCTGACTTCTCTTTCCTTTTCCGATCATTCCATTCAAACCTTTTGAAAGAATGAGTGGTGTGTATTTGTCCATACGACTGCTGGTTGTTGGTCCTGCTGATCCAATGACCTGACCTTCTCTTGCAGGTGTTGGTCCCAGATAATAGATCACATTTCCATCCAACTGGATTGGAAGCTTTGATGCATCATTTTCATTCTCGATCAATGTATCATACATTCTCTTATGTGCAGCATCTCTGGCACTGTAGATCACACCTGATATATATACATAATCTCCTGCATGAAGTTCTTCTACCTGTTTTTTATCAAATGGTGCTGTAATATGCTTATCCATTTTTCTCATCTCTCTCTTTTTATTCTTCTATAAAATAAATTCTGTAATTCATATCTGCCATGTATTGACCTTAATGACAGTCTTTGAGATCCATTACAGAATCCTTGTTACATGTCTGTTGACATGACAGCACATATTTACTGCAAGAGGCATTCCTGCGATATGTGTTGCATAAGTCTCGATATTAACTGCAAGTGCTGTTGTCTTACCGCCCAGACCACCCGGTCCGATTCCTGTATGATTAACGGCATCCAGAATCTCACTCTCAATTCTTGCAATATGCTCATATGGTGAATGTTCTCCGGCTTTTCTGGTAAGAGCTTTCTTTGCAAGCTTTGCAGCCATTTCAAAATCTCCGCCCAGACCTACACCTACAAACATCGGAGGACATGCATTGGGACCTGCATCCTTGACTGCCTGAAGAACGGCTGCTTTTACGCCTTCTTCTCCATCAGCAGGCTTTAACATGAACACACGGCTCATATTCTCGCTTCCGAATCCCTTTGGTGCGATCGTAATCTCTATATTTTCGCCCGGTACAATATCATAATGTATGATTGCCGGTGTATTGTCCTTTGTATTTTCACGGATCAGCGGATCTCTTACAACAGATTTACGAAGATATCCTTCTGTATATCCCTGTCTGACTCCTTCGTTCACTGCATCAGTCAGATTCATGCCTTCTACATGAACATCCTGTCCGACATTAATGAAAAATACCGCCATTCCTGTATCCTGACAGATCGGTATCTGATCCTCTGCTGCTATATCCAAATTTTCACATAACTGCGAAAGAATCTGTCTTCCAAGTACACTGTCCTCTTCTTCTGCAGCATTTCTGACTGCCTGTTCCATATCCTCTGACAGCTTCAGATTTGCCTCAATACACATTTCTTTTACAGTCTGAATAATCTCATCTGTATTAATTGTACGCATTTTCTTATCCTCTTTTTTTAGTTATCCAGAAAATCATCATCATTCTTTTTGTAATATGGATCTTTTCTTCGTTTCATATATCTGTATATATGAGCCATCAGTGTCAAAAATGCCAGTGCAATGACCAGTACGATCATTATATACAGGATATCCATAATATAACTGGAAAGACCTGCCGTATTATTGGATGATTCCAAAAATTTACTTAATCTGTCATTTTTGGTAATAATATTCTGTGCTTCCGTTGTTGCCTCTGTTGTTGCTGTTTTAAATACAATGCCGTTGATAGCATTATATAACCCCAAATATATTTTAACTGGCATATCCCACCTCCAATTTTTAGTAACTTTTTACCTTCTTTATGAATACCGGCTGATCTTATTCAGCCGGTATCCTTTATATTATTCTTCTGTTGAATCTTCTTCCGATGACTGTTCTTCTGATACTTCTGTTTCTTCTGTTTCTTCCGGATTTTCTCCTTCCGGATCCTCATCGTCAAATTCTTCTTTTTGTACTTCTGTCATGGATGCTACCTTGACATTATTATCATAGTTCAGGTTGATAATCTTTACACCGGAGGTTACTCGTCCAAGTGTGGATATTCCATCACAGCTTGTACGAATAATGATTCCTTCTGTGGTAATGATCATAACATCATTTTCATCGGTAACGATCTTCGCTCCTACAAGATCACCTGTTTTTTCAGTGATCTTATAACATTTAACACCTTTACCTCCACGGTTCTGTACGTTAAATTCTGAGATTAATGTCCTCTTACCCATACCATTTTCGGTAACAAGCAGGATCTTTTCTCCCTGTGAACTCATCTGCATGGAAATTACAATATCATCTTTTCCAAGATGGATACCCTTTACACCCATGGAAGTTCTTCCGGTCTGTCTGACGTCTTTTTCATTAAAACGAATCGACATACCCTTCTTTGTAATCAGGAAGATATCATCATCTCCATTTGTTGCTTTCACTTCGATCAATTCATCATTATCACGCAAAACAATAGCTGTAAGTCCTGTCTTTCTCACATTCTGATATTCTAAGATATCTGTTTTCTTTACCATACCATTTCTGGTTGCCATGAACAGATATTTACCATCCTCGTAGCTCTTTAACGGAATGACTGCTGTGATCTTCTCACCTGCCTGAAGCTGAAGAAGGTTTACGATTGCAACACCTCTGGCTGTTCTTCCTGCTTCCGGTATCTCATATCCCTTCAGACGGTATACTCTACCGGTATTTGTAAAGAACATCAAATAATTATGTGTCGTTGTTACGATCAGATTCTCAATGTAATCTTCATCGATCGTCTGCATACCACGGATACCCTTACCACCACGATTCTGTGCCTTGAAGAGGTCTTCCGGCATACGCTTGATATAACCGAGCTTTGTCATGGCTATGACGATATTTTCTCTCTCGATCAGTTCTTCGTCTGTTACTTCGTCAACATCTCTGCCAAGAGCGGTTCTTCTCTCATCACCATATTTCTGAGAAATAACAAGAAGCTCATCTTTGATAACTCCAAGTAATTTTTTTTCATCTGCAAGAATTGCTTTCAGATAACTGATCTTATCCATCAGTTCTTTATATTCTGCCTCTAACTTCTCACGTTCCAGACCTGTCAGAGCACGAAGTCTCATATCTACGATTGCCTGTGCCTGAACCTCTGTCAGCCCGAATCGTTCGATCAATGAATTCTTTGCATCCTGTACACTCTTGGAACTACGGATAATGTTAATAACTTCATCGATATTATCGAGTGCGATCAACAATCCCTTTAAGATGTGTGCCCGTTCCTCTGCCTTATTCAGATCATACTTTGTACGTCTGGTTACGACATCCTCCTGATGCTTCAGATAATATCCGAGCATCTGGCTGATATTTAAGATCTTTGGAACACCATCTACAAGTGCCAGCATATTAACACCAAATGTATCCTGAAGTTGTGTATGCTTATATAACTGATTCAGAAGTACATTTGCATTTGTATCTTTCTTTAATTCGATGACAACACGAATACCCTCTCTGGATGATTCATCTCTTACATCCGTGATTCCATCTACACGTTTGGTCTTTACAAGCTCTACGATTTTCTGAATCAGTAAAGCTTTATTTACCATATATGGAAGCTCCGTTACTACAATCTTATGCTTACCATTTGGCATTGTCTCGATATCTGTAACGGCACGAACCTTGATCTTACCACGACCGGTTCTGTATGCTTCTTCAATTCCACGATGTCCAAGGATTTCTGCTCCCATAGGAAAATCAGGTCCTTTTATGATCTGCATGATCTCATCAATGGAGGTTTCTCTGTCTTCTTCTATACGATTATCAATGATTTTTACAGTTGCACCGATTACTTCCTTCAAATTATGTGGTGGAATATTGGTAGCCATACCAACCGCAATACCGGTTGTACCATTTACCAATAGATTAGGAAAACGTGATGGAAGTACCGTTGGCTCTTTTTCTGTCTCATCAAAGTTTGGTACAAAATCTACTGTATCTTTATTGATATCAGCTAACATTTCCATACTTATCTTTGATAACCTTGCCTCTGTGTATCGCATCGCAGCAGCGCCATCACCATCTTCTGAACCGAAGTTACCATGACCATCTACCAATGGATATCTTGTATTCCAGTCCTGAGCCAGTTTTACGAGAGCATCATAGATGGAACTGTCTCCATGTGGATGATATTTACCCATGGTATCACCGACGATACGGGCACATTTACGATGTGGCTTATCCGGACCGTTGTTCAGTTCTATCATTGAGTGAAGGATTCTTCGCTGAACAGGCTTCAAACCATCTCTTACATCAGGAAGTGCTCGTGCTGCAATAACACTCATGGCATAATCTATATAAGACCGCTCCATGGTCTTCTTGAGCCCGACTTCACTTATTTTGTCAAAAATCTTATCGTCATCCATGTTCTTCTCCCTTTCGTTTAAATGTCAAGATTCTTAACGAACTTGGCATTTGTCTCTATGAACTGTCTTCTAGGTTCAACTTTATCTCCCATCAGTACATTGAAGGTCATATCAATCTCTGATTCATCATCATCATCAATCGCAACTTTTAATAAAATTCTCTTTTCCGGATCCATGGTTGTCTCCCATAACTGTTCTGCATCCATTTCACCAAGACCTTTGTATCGCTGGATCTTATTTGACTGATCTCGTCCAACTTCATTCAAGATACTGTTCAGTTCATCATCACTGTAGGCATACCAGATTTTCTTATTCTTCTCCAGCTTATAAAGTGGTGGCTGCGCCAAATATACATGTCCTTTTCGGATCAGATCCGGCATGAACCGATAGAAGAATGTCAGAAGCAGAGTTGCAATATGAGCACCATCTACATCGGCATCCGTCATAATAATGATCTTATTATATCTGAGCTTATCAATATCAAAATTCTCATGAATACCTGTACCAAATGCTGTGATCATTGCTTTGATCTCGGCATTCTCAAGGATTCTGTCGATTCTTGCTTTTTCTACGTTTAATATCTTACCACGGAGTGGAAGGATAGCCTGTGTTGCACGGGATCTTGCTTTCTTTGCAGAACCACCGGCGGAATCTCCCTCTACGATGTAGATCTCACAATTCTTCGGATCTTTATCGGAACAATCTGCAAGCTTTCCTGGAAGTGCCATATTATCTGCAAGATTTGCTTTTCTTGCTACATCTCTGGCTCTTCTTGCTGCAATTCTCGCACGCTGAGCCATTACAGATTTATTTATAATTATTTTTGCTATATTTGGATTCTGCTCTAAGAAATAAGTAAGCTGTTCACTTACGATACTTTCTACAACAGGTCTTACTTCTGAATTTCCAAGCTTCTGCTTTGTCTGACCTTCAAACTGAGGTTCACCGATCTTTACAGATACGATCGCAGACATACCTTCCCTCAGATCTTCACCGGACAGATTATCCTCTTTTTCTTTTAACAGATTATTCTTTCTTGCGTAGTCATTGAAAATCTTGGTAATGGCTGCCTTAAAACCTGTTAAATGTGTACCACCTTCCGGTGTATTAATATTATTTACATAACTGTGTATCATTTCGTTATAGGAATCATTATGCTGCATAGCAACTTCTACATATACACCATCCTTGAGTCCCTCACAGTAGATTACCTTGTCATAGAGTGCTTCTCTGTGTCTGTTCATGTATTCAACAAACTCTTTGATACCGCCCTCATAATGGAAATGTCTCTCCTTTGGAGGATCTACACGAAAATCTGTTAATGTAATCTTCAGACCCTTTGTAAGGAATGCTGTCTCACGAAGTCTTGTCCGTAATGTATCATAATCATAAATCCAGTCATCAAATATCGTCTTATCCGGAAGAAATGTTACCTTTGTTCCTGATTTATCTTCCGGTGCATCGGCAATGATCTGCAATGCACTGTCTACATTACCACGCTTATAAGTCTGCTTATATATATGACCATCTCTTGTAACTTCGACCTCTAACCATTCGGAAAGAGCATTTACAACAGAAGCACCTACACCATGAAGACCACCGGATACCTTATATCCTCCACCGCCAAACTTACCACCGGCATGAAGAACGGTAAATACTACTTCCAGTGCTGATTTTCCTGTCTTCTCCTGAATACCTACAGGTATACCACGTCCATTATCAACAACCGTTATGGAATTATCAGGGTTAATAAAAACTTCTATGTGATTACAATAACCAGCCAGAGCTTCATCTACAGAATTATCAACAATCTCATAAACAAGATGATGCAATCCTCTTGTAGACGTACTTCCTATGTACATTCCCGGTCTTTTTCTGACAGCTTCAAGTCCTTCCAGAACCTGTATCTGTTCAGCATCATAATTATTTGACATTTTTTTCCTCCTTAATATTCCATAACAAACGAAACTTATATCTTCGTAACGGTTCCGTTTATAACATGATACACATTATTGATCACTACTTGTTCTTTTATAAAATCATCATAACCTGTACAGGTTATAATTGTTTGTATATCTTTGATTTCCTCTAACAACGCTTCTCTTCTGCTGCTGTCAAGCTCTGACATAACATCATCCAAGAGAAGTATCGGATTATCATTTATAATATTCTTTACCAACTTTATCTCTGCGATTTTCAAAGAAAGAGCGACTGTTCTCTGCTGTCCCTGTGATCCAAATCTTCTTGCATCGATTCCGTTTATCATAAACATGATGTCATCTCTGTGAGGTCCTGTCTGGGTGCTCATATAATTCAGATCTACATGAACCTTATCTGACAACACCTGTTCAAATTCATCTTCACCAACATTCTTATCATAGATGATCTCCAGCTTTTCTTTTCCGGAAGTCAGCTTCAAATGGATCTCTCCGATCAGATCATTTAACATCGTTATAAAATTCTGTCTTTCTTTTATAACCTTTCTTCCGTAATCCACAAGCTGCATGTTCCATACATCTAAAGTATCCATCAGACTTTTATTATAAGCAATCTGCTTTAACAGATTATTTCTCTGATTCAATATCTTGGAATAGGAAGACAGATTCTGATAATACAATCTGCTTAACTGACACAACTCCAGATCCAGAAATCTTCTTCTCTCAGAAGGACCGTTTTTTATGATAGATAAATCCTCCGGTGAAAAAAATATCACATTTAATAAACCAAAAAGTTCAGTTGTACGTCTGATAGGCAGTCCATCTATAGCAACTCCTTTATTCTTGCTTTTACGCAAATGCATATCAATCCGATGACTTATATCACTTTTTTTGATGCAAAGACGTATATGTGACTCTTCTTCACCTATTTTTATGATTTCCCGATCCTTACTTCCACGGTGGGACTTGGTTGTAGCTGCCATATAAATAGATTCCAGTATATTTGTTTTTCCCTGTGCATTATCGCCATATAAAATATTGGTATTCTTATCAAACATAATGAATAACTCATCATAATTTCTATAGTTGTTAATATTCAGTGATTCAACATACATACTATCTACCAGCCACATGTGTAGAATTATTTCTGGATACTGATCTTATCTCCATCAAATTCTACTTCATCTCCATCATACAGTTTTTTTCCTCTTCTGGTCTCAATCTCACCATTTACGATAACAAGACCCTGAGATATAACCTCTTTTGCTTCTACTCCTGACTCTACAAAACCGGCTGCCTTTAATGCCTGACCTAGTTTTATAAATTCATCTCTCAGCTTGATTATTTCCATTTTTTCTTATCTCCAATCCTGGATTATCTGCTTCCGATACCCATTGGAAGGATCAGATAAATATAATTCTCTTCTTCATCCTTGATTACACAAGGTGATTTTGTATTATTCATGTATATAGTAATATCATCATCGTCAATTGCACGGATCGCATCCATTAAGAATTTTGGATTGAATCCAATGATGATATTGCTTCCCTCTTTATGAATCTCTATCTCTTCATTCATTGAACCGATCAGAGAATCTATCTTCAGATATAACATGTTATCTTCTATCGTGAGCTTGATCGGTTTCTTATCAGATTCTTTGATTAGAAGAGATGAACGATCCAGACAATCAAGAAATTCTCTCTTGTTGATAGTGAATTTGATCTGATAATCAACATTTAACATATTATCAATTCTAAAGAATTCGCCTTCTACCAGACGAGATACAACCTTTGTTCTGTCAAATTCAAATAATATATTATTATCTGCAAAGTAGATATTTACATCATCATCTACTCCACCATTTACAATCTTACTAATATAACTGAGTGCCTTACCAGGAACGATAACCTTCACATCCTGACTCTCATCCTTTAATTCTACATTACGGATAGCGATACGATGTCCGTCAATAGCTACAACACGAAGTCTGTTATTAGAAACCTCAAATAATTCACCTGTCATAACGTTATTGTATTCGCTGTCTGAAATTGAAAAGATCGTCTGGTTGATAATCTCTCTTAATGTAAACTGTGAAATTGTAATATATTTGGATTTTTCAACAACCGGAAGACTGGAGAAATCCTCTCCTGATTTTCCTGCAATGGTAAATAATGATTTTTCACATTTGATAGTTGTCTTGAAATCTTCATTTGTTTCCATATGTATCTCACTATCCGGAAGCTTTCTTACGATATCCGATAAAAGCTTTGCTTCGATCGCAACCTTTCCTTCTTCGATAACAGTTCCTTCAACATAAGATTCTATTCCAATTTCCATATCATTTGCTGTGAGTTTTATATTTCCATTTTCAGCTTCAATGAAAATACATGAGAGAATTGGATGTGTGGTTTTTGTAGATACAGCTTTTGATACATTACTAATTCCCTGCATCAATTTTCCCTTCATACACGAAATCTTCATTTTGTTTATAAACTCCTTTCCCGGTTGTCTGTAGATATATATTTAATAATAAAAGTAGTAATAACAGTAGTAGTAGGTGTGGATTTGTTGAAACTTCAAAATATCCTTATTAATTCTTATGAAATCAATTATGTGTCTATGTTAATTTTCCTGATATTCAATGTTATTGTAAGTGGACTTATAAACATTTGAAAATCGTCTGAATTGATTGAATTGTCAGATACTAACATTTCATAACAATAGTACAGACATTCATCCACATATAAATAACATTAGCTGTGAGGACTGAGCTTTTTGATAATGACATCAATCGTCTCTGCATATTCAGGATCACTTTCAATCCTCTTATCTACTTTGTTGATATTACTTAAAACAGTCGAATGGTCTTTACCGCCAAATACATCTCCGATGCTCTTTAATCCCTTTGTTGTAAACTTACGGCATAGATACATGGATATCTGTCTTGCATTGGCTACATCCTGACTACGTTTTGAAGATTTGATATCATCAACACTGATATTTAAGTGTTCGGAAACGGTATTAATGATAAGATCAGGTGTGATCGTAACGTTGGTTTCCTTGGATATCATATCTTTTAATATGTTCTTTGCAAGATCCTCTGTGATCGTAACATTTCCAAGTTCGGCATATACACTGATCTTGTTTAATGCTCCTTCCAGTTCTCTTACATTATAGGTAACGTTATTTGCAATATATTCCAGAATGTTGTCACTGATATTCTTGTATCCGTTCATCTCAACTTTATTTTTGAGAATTGCCATTCTGGTTTCATAATCAGGAGCATGAATATCGATCGGCACTCCCCATTCAAATCTGGAACGGAAACGCTCTTCCAGAGTTTTAATTTCTTTAGGAGGCTTATCCGATGACAGAATGATCTGCTTTCCTTCATCGTGAAGTGCATTGAAGGTATCAAAGAACTCCTGCTGGGTACTCTCTTTACCGATAAGATATTGAATATCATCGATCAGTAATACATCAACGGTTCTATACTTTTCCCGGAACTCGTCGGTTTTGTTTTTCTTGATCGCTTCTACGATTTCATTTGTAAATTTATTGGAAGGTACATAGAGAACCTTCATATTCTTATTATGCTGTAAAATATAATGTGCAATAGACTGCATCAGATGTGTTTTGCCAAGACCTGCTCCACCATATAAAAACAGTGGGTTGAATTTGTCCAGTCCCGGTGAATCTGCGACAGCAAGACATGTTGCATGAGCGAGCTTATTGCTCTCACCTACAACGAATGTATCAAATGTATATTTTGGATAGAGATTGCTCTTGGTGATCGCTTCGTTGTATTCTTCTTTGGTAACCTCTTCTTTGGAGGTTTTGTTCAGATTACTTTCTACGTCAATTACAATCTCGATAGAATCGTCATCCAGCACTTCTTTTATAGAAGTAACCAGGAACATATCGTACATTTTTTTATTAATAAAATCGATGGCTCTTGAACCCATACTATCATCAACTGCAAAATACAGTTTTTTTCCTTCGACAGAATATAACTTCAAAGGTTTGATCCATGTTTTAACAACAATAGGGGATAATCCATGTTCTGTCTCGAGAAGAGAGAGTATCTCGTCCCATTTTGATAAAATTAATTCTTCCATTCTTCCGAAAATCCTTTCCGTCCAGTCGTTGTGTCTATGGAGTTATAGGCATAGAACCACGTATTTATATCTTATAACAAAATGACCATTTTTTCAAGTTTTATTACCCTCTGACAGACATATGAGAAAAATTTTTTATATAATAGGAAGAAACTCATTTTGATATATGTTAAAAAACTGTTTTGAAAAAGAAGGTGTATAAGTTACATAATAATTATGAAAAAGTATTGTTATGTTAAGTAAAAAAAATGTTACCTTATAAATTGTGAACATCAAAAAATAAGATAAAATATGGATTTATGGAAGAAAGAAAACAATGAATCAAGATGTTATCCACAAGTTATTCACAATTTGTGGATAACATTATGTAAATTGATTATGGTAAAGTTCATATCAATGGATAAATGTGGAGAAAAAGAAAAACCACTAGATTTTGTATTTGAAAATTATATAGACACCAATTTTTGAAAAATATAAAATCACATTTTTCTAACTAAGTGTTTTATGATATGAAAACCCTTGATTTTAAAGGAAAAATTCAAAAAAAACTTGACTGTATGGGGTTATTTATTTATAATATGCAAGGACTTTGTAGGTATCTGTATGTGTTCGTTTGAGTCTGTTATAAACAGAGGAAACGAATGGATGTGGATAAATAATGGTCATAATAAATAAAGGAGGTGTGTAGATATGAAGATGACTTTCCAGCCTAAAAAGAGACAGAGATCAAAGGTTCATGGTTTCAGAAAGAGAATGAGCACTGCTAATGGCAGAAAGGTATTGGCCGCTAGACGAGCTAAGGGTAGAAAGAAATTATCAGCATAGGTCACAAGGTTGTGGCCTTTTTTAGTTTTTCTAATTTTCAATCAATGATTTGGTGGTTATGTTATGAGTAATTTTATTACGTTAAAAAACAGCAGAGAGTTTGGCAGTGTTTATAACACAAAGGATTCGGTGGCCAATAAATATTTAGTTATGTATCTGAGAGCCAACAGCTTGGAATACAATAGACTTGGAATCTCTGTTAGTAAAAAAGTTGGTAACAGTGTGGTAAGACACAGGGTAACCAGATTGATTAGAGAAGCTTATCGATTAAACAAAGACTGTATTTGCAGTGGTTATGACATTGTGTTCGTTGCCAGAGTAACAGCGAAGGACAAGGGGTATCATGAGATAGAAAGTGCTATGATGCATCTGTTCAGGCTGAAGAAGCTGACGATAGTCAGAGATGGTGAAAATTAAAAATGAAAAGAATGTTAATTGGTTTAATCAGATTTTATCAGAGGTATTTGTCCATGTTAAAAGGACATCCTACCTGCAAGTATTTTCCAACCTGTTCACAATATGCGATCGAAGCTTTGGAAAAGTATGGAGTGATAAAAGGTGGCCTCCTGGCTGTATGGAGAATACTTAGATGTAATCCTTTTTCTAAAGGAGGATATGATCCCGTTCCATAAAGGAGGACAAGATGTTTCTAACAGTAGAAGACGGTATGATCTTAGGACCGATATGTTGGTTATTCGGTAAGATTTTCGATCTGATGTATAAATTGATCGAGATTATCAGTAACAGCATGGGAATAGGATATGTTAATCTTAGTATCTGCGTTATCTTATTTACGTTTTTCATAAGAGCTTGTTTGTTTCCATTGAATTTCAAGCAGCAGAAATCTTCTAAGATTATGAGTTTTATCCAGCCGGAGATTAATAAGGCAACAAAGAAGTATAACAATAAAACAGATCAGGAATCCCTGATGAAGAAGCAGCAGGAGACACAGAAAATCCAGAAGAAGTATGGTGTAAGTCTTACATCCGGATGTCTGCCAACTCTGATCCAGCTTCCTGTATTCTATGGTTTGTACCGTGTTATCCAGAATATCCCTGCTTATGTAGGAGATATGAAGGATAAGTACCAGTATATTGTAGAAAGTATGCAGAAAGTGGCTATTGATAAGATTGATGCTTCTAAATTAAGTTCAATTAAGCTTGATTCTAGTGCAAATTATTATGATATCATCAATGCAGTAGCAAGTGATTCAGATGGCAGGGTATCTACAGCTGTTACAGCTTCCAATCAGATGATGGATGCAGTATCAAAAGGTAATCTTACAGATAATAAAGTTATCGATGTACTGGATAAGATATCCACACATGACTGGTCGCAGTTACAGGATATTTTTGGATTTACAAGTGGAAAAGAAGCAGATTATATTCATAACTTTGAAAATATGAACAGATTTTTATTTAATCTGAATATCGCAGATGCTCCCGGACTGAAGCTTTCAGCAGCACTGATCGTTCCAATCCTGTCAGCAGTATTGCAGTTTGTATCTTCAAAGATCAGCATGAGTGCTTCTAACACAAATTCAAATGATCCTACAGCAGCACAGGCAAACAGTATGATGAATATGATGACTTACGGTATGCCGCTTATGTCATTATTTATCTGTATTAATCTGCCAATCGCTATTGGTCTTTACTGGATCATAGGTTCTGTTATCACGATTATTACACAGCTTATTATCAACAATTATTATAAGAAGTGTGATAAAGAAGCAGTTCTTGAGAAATGTAGAGTAAAAGCAGCTAAGAAGCAGGCAAAGAAAGAAGCAAAGCATCCCGGTAAGAAGTCATTTTATGAGAAAATGATGGACGCTCAGAATGGTAATGTAAGTTCAGATAGCACCCAGTCTGAAAGTATTAACAGAATGGCATCTTCAAGACTGAAAAGTTATACGAATCCGACAGTTGATGAAGTGAAACAGTCAGAAAACAACGTTCATTACAAATCTGGAAGCATTGGTTCCAAAGCAAATATCATGCTTCAGTATCAGAATAAGAGTAATGATAAGGGAGGAAATAAATAATGGAGTTTGTAGAATTTAAAGGTAAAACTTTAGATGAGGCACTTATGCAGGCAAGTGTAGAGCTTGGATGTGCCAGTACAGACCTGGAATATAATGTAGTCAGTGAGGGAAGCACAGGTTTTCTTGGGCTGATCGGTTCAAAACCATTTGTCATCAGTGCCAGAAAGAAGAAAACATTTGTGGATGATGTAAGAGAATATCTTGAAACATTATTCAAGGCTATGGATATTCAGGCTGACATCAAGATCGAGTTTAACGAGACAGAAAATCTTCTTGATATCGATGTAGAAGGTCCTGAGATGGGTATTCTGATCGGTAAGAGAGGTCAGACATTAGATGCACTTCAGTATCTGATCAGCCTCGCAGTAAACAAGAAGAGCGACTCTTATATCAGAGTAAAGCTTGATACAGAGAATTACAGAGCAAGAAGAAAAGAAACTCTTGAAAATCTTGCCAAGAACATTGCATTCAAGGTAAAGAGAACAAAGCGTTCATTTGCACTTGAACCAATGAATCCTTATGAGAGAAGAATTATCCATGCTACTTTACAGAATGATAAGTATGTATCTACAAGAAGCGAGGGTGAAGAACCATATCGTAAGGTTATTGTATATTTAAAGAAATACGACAGAAATAACAAATAATAAAGTATTTTGCTAACAGATACTTGTATAAAAACAGAAAAACATATGTAAATATGAATTTCTGAAAAATATGATTTCCGGAAAATGAAGAATCAGGGTAACGGCTCTGATGAATCGGCTTCCGGAAATTTTTTTTAGGGATAGAAAAAAAGTATGTATAGGTGTATTATCTAAAAGTATGTTAGTATAAATAAAGTGATATGATAATATATGTTATTTGTTATGTCAGTGAATGATATATAGAATATTGATCAGATAGAAACAGGAGAAATCATATGCTTGTAAATGATACGATCGCAGCGATCGCAACCGGTATGGGAAATGCCGGGGTTGGTATTATAAGGATCAGTGGTAAGAATGCAGTTGAAGTCGCTTCAAAGGTGTTCAGGCCGGCAAATGAAGAGAAAAAAATAGAAAGCATGAAAAGCTACACAGCAGCATTTGGACAGGTATATGATGGTGATAAAGAGCTGGACGAGGGTATTCTGCTTCTGATGCGTGCTCCACATACTTATACTTGTGAAGATGTATGTGAGTTACAATGTCATGGCGGAATGGTTGTATTAAGAAATGTACTTGCTGCAGTAATTAAAAATGGTGCAAGACTCGCAGAACCGGGAGAATTTACCAAGCGGGCATTCTTAAATGGAAGAATTGATCTGTCACAGGCAGAATCCGTCATGGATCTGATCAGTGCCAAGAATGATTTTGCGGTGAAATCTTCTCTTATGCAGCTTCGTGGTGATCTGAAGAATCAGATCATAGATATGAGAGAACAGATTTTATATAATGTAGCGTTTATAGAATCAGCACTTGATGATCCGGAACATTACAGTCTGGATGGTTACCCACAGAAACTACAGACAATTGTGGATAAGTTGGGTGATAATGTGGATAAATTACTGCAAACTTTTGATAATGGAAGGATCTTAAAAGAGGGAATCAAGACGGTTATCGTAGGTAAGCCAAATGCAGGAAAATCCTCACTTCTCAACATGTTTCTGGGAGAAAACAGAGCAATCGTTACGGATATTGCAGGAACGACAAGAGATACCTTAGAGGAAGTTGTCAACATAAATGGTATTATACTGAACATTGTGGATACAGCAGGTATCCGGGATACCGAAGATATTGTGGAAAAGATGGGTGTGGATAAGGCACTGGAATTTGCATCACAGGCAGATCTGATCTTATATGTGATCGATGGATCTGTACCGTTAGATGACAACGATAAGCAGATAATATCAGAGATTAAGGGCAAAAATGTTATTGCTATTATGAATAAAAATGACTTACAAACAGTTGTGGATAAAATGTGGATAACATGCGAGCTTGGTTGTGATATTGTAGAGTTATCTGCTTCTACAGGAGATGGAAAAGAAAAATTATATGATCTGTTAAATGACAAATTTTTTTCCGGCGAATTGGAGTATAATGACCAGTTGTACATTACAAATGCGAGACATAAAGAAGAACTGATGAAGACCAGAGAAAGCCTTTTAAAGGTAAGAGAAAGCATTGATATGGGTATGGAGGAGGATTTCTTCTCAATCGACCTGATGGATGCTTATGAACATCTGGGGCTTATTATAGGAGAAACGAACAGAGATGATCTTGCAGATAAGATATTTGAAGAATTCTGCATGGGTAAATAGGAGGATGGATAAATGCCAGTGGTTGAAGAAAATTATGATGTGGTAGTTGTGGGTGCCGGTCATGCAGGCTGTGAAGCTGCACTTGCTTCTGCCCGTCTTGGACTTGAAACAATTCTGTTTACAGTGAGTATGGACAGTGTTGCCATGATGCCCTGCAATCCAAATGTAGGCGGAAGCTCAAAAGGACACCTGGTAAGAGAACTGGATGCACTTGGTGGAGAGATGGGTAAGAATATTGATAAGACTTATATTCAGTCCAAAATGTTAAATGCATCAAAAGGACCTGCTGTTCATTCTCTTCGTGCGCAGGCAGATAAGTCAAATTATTCCCGTACAATGAAACATACATTAGAGAATACCGATCATCTGGTATTACGTCAGGCTGAGGTAACAGAGCTGATGGTAACAGATGGCGTTGTTAAGGGTGTTAAGACATTTTCCGGTGCAACCTATTATGCAAAGGCAGTAGTTCTCTGTACAGGTACTTATCTGAAAGCAAGATGTATCTATGGAGATGTCGTAAATCATACAGGACCAAATGGACTTATGGCAGCCAATCATTTGTCTGATTCCATGAAAGAAGCCGGAATCGGTATCCGCCGGTTTAAGACAGGTACACCTGCAAGACTGGATAAGAGGACAATCGATTTCTCTCAGATGGAGGAACAAAAAGGTGATGAGCATATCGTTCCATTTTCCTTTACAAATACAGAAGAAGATATCAAGCGGGATCAGGTATCCTGCTGGCTTTGTTATACAAATGAGGAGACACATGAGATAATTCGTGAGAATATCAACCGTTCTCCATTGTTTTCCGGTGTGATTGAGGGTACAGGACCAAGATACTGTCCTTCGATCGAAGACAAGGTTATGAAGTTTCCGGATAAGACGAGACATCAGATTTTTATAGAGCCGGAGGGTGAATTTACAAATGAGATGTATATGGGCGGAATGTCCAGTTCTCTTCCGGAGGATGTTCAGTATAAGATGATACGGAGCATGAAAGGACTTGAGAATGTCAGGATCGTAAGAAATGCTTATGCGATCGAGTATGATTGTATCAGTGCGATCAATTTGAAACATTCACTGGAATTTAAGGATGTGGAAGGTTTATTTGGCGCAGGTCAGTTAAATGGAAGCTCTGGTTATGAGGAAGCAGCAGCGCAAGGTCTTATGGCAGGTATCAATGCAGCCAGAAAGGTACTTGGAAAGGAGCCTGTTGTATTGGATCGTTCACAGGCTTATATCGGTGTATTGATCGATGATTTGGTTACAAAGGAGACAAAAGAACCATACCGTATGATGACTTCCAGAGCAGAATATCGTCTGCTGTTAAGACAGGATAATGCGGATCTTCGACTGACCGATATCGGTCATGAAATCGGTCTGATCGACGATGAGAGATATGAGAAATTCTGTCAGAAACGTACAATGATCGAAGAAGAAACAAAGCGTTTAAATGAAACGATGGTTGGCGGAAACAGTAAGATTCAGGAATTCTTACGTTCTATGGAGACAACGGAGTTAAAGACAGCAGTAAGTCTTGCAGAGTTGATCCGCAGACCGGAACTTTCTTATGAAAAGATTGTACCGATTGATCCGGACAGACATCCGTTGCCTGCGGATGTGATCGAACAGATTGATATATCGATCAAGTATGAAGGATATATCAAGAGACAGACAGAACAGGTACATCAGTTTAAAAAGCTGGAAAAGAGGATGATCCCGGCTGATCTGAATTATGATGATGTATCGAATCTTCGAAAAGAAGCCAGACAGAAGTTAAAGGATATCAAGCCGGAAAATATCGGTCAGGCATCCAGAATCTCCGGTGTATCACCGGCAGATATATCTGTGCTGCTGGTTTATCTGAAGATGAAGCAGCATGACGTAGAATCAAAAAATAAATAAAAAAGCAGATATGAAGATAATATAAAATTATCTGTAGGTAAGTGTTATTTTTGAAAGCATATAATTTGAGATGTAATATATATGTTCAGAAATATATAGAAAGGATACCATAAATATGGATCGACTATATGAAGTAGTAAAGAAGATAGATATTGAATTAAATGATCATCAGTTAGAGCAGTTTCAGAGATACTATGAGCTTTTGGTAGAGTGGAATAAGGTTATGAATCTGACAGCCATCACAGAGAAGGAAGATGTCATTATAAAGCATTTTGCAGATAGTCTTCTGCTTGCAAAATATAAAAAGCTGGATGAATCTTTATCAGTCATAGATGTAGGGACCGGAGCAGGATTTCCCGGAATACCGCTTAAAATCGCTTTTCCGGGTTTAAAGGTAACATTAATGGATTCCCTGAATAAGCGTGTAAAGTTCTTAAATGAGGTTATCCGGACACTTGAGATGGACGATATAGAAGCTATTCACAGCAGAGCTGAGGATGGTGGAAGAAATGCACAGTATCGTGAGAAGTATGATCTTGCGGTATCAAGAGCGGTTGCAAATTTATCCTCTTTATCAGAGTTTTGTATGCCATTTGTTAAGACAGGTGGATATTTTATTCCATATAAGGCATCCGGACTGGATGAAGAGATACATGCAGGAAAAAAGGCGATTCGTATCCTTGGAGGACAGGTGGAAAATATCTTCCATACAACGATCCCGGATACGGATATGGAGCGTTGCTTTGTATTTGTAAAGAAGATGGCAGCAACACCGGAGGAGTATCCAAGAAAAGCAGGAACAGCGACAAAGAAGCCTCTTGGATTGAAAGAAAAATAAAAAAGTATAGTAGAAATGAAAAATATATAATATCAATGAAAGACATTATATAAAAATGGAGCAGGTATTTGTAAACCTGCTCCATTTTTATTAGGAAAATATACAGAAAAATGATCTGTTCGTTTTATTATCAAATGTTAGAATATTATCTTGTAGCACGAGTGTGCCGTTTTTCTTTACGTCTCTCTCGAATTTCTGTCTGTTTTTGTTTGATAGCTTCAACACCGTTTTTATCTATTGGTTTAATTGTTTTAACAACATAGTATTTTCCGTTATCAAGTGGTTTAAATTTTATCTTTCCACTGAAATAACCATGGTGCCAGCATTTCCCTGCACAGATGTAAGAAGACGGACTGTTTGAAAACCATTCAAGCCTCTTATTGATCTTCTTGTTACATTTGTAGCATCTTATACAGGCAATATCTTTATCGTCCATTGCTTCCTGCTTGCTTGAAAATTCTCTTGTAATGTATTCATACTGATTATTATGTATGGCTACAATTTCCTCTTCCTTTTTTGTAGGATGAATATACAGATCGAAGCTGTATAAATCTTTCAAATTTCTTGGATGCATCTCTTTTAAAACAAGAGCGGTATATCTGGCATCGTTTACAGCAGAATGAAAAGGTTCATCTTCCGGTATATTAAAATCTGCAACTGCTTTTTCCAGTTTACTGACGGTAGAACCGGTTGGGTCGACCATGTTTGCATATATCTGCTGAAGATTTAAAAATTTCAAAGGACGAGGAAGCTTGTCCATATAGTAGAAAGCCATATTTGTCTGTAATTCGGTAAGGTCCATGGGACCCCAGGTACAGAAGATATAATCTTTACCGCACCATTCCAGAAATTCCGTACAGACTTCTTTAAATCCTCTTCCTTTTGCCAGATCCGTTTCATCATAATTTAAAATGGTTCTGATTTTTGAATGTAATTTTTTATAGATCCGGGGTTTTATCAAACTGGAGTATTCATCAATGATGCGATAGTTCTTATCTACTTTAACCGCACCGATTTCGATTATTTCAAACGGCATTCGGGGATGTTCTCCGATATGACCGGAATAACTTTGATTCCACTCAAGATCCATTACGATATAGTTCATGTGTATTGATCCTTTGATTTGTTATATGAAAATAACTGTCGTATACTTTCAAATTAATTTATATGCACTAAAATGCACCTGGCGGGATTCGAACCCACGGCCTTCCGCTTAGGAGGCGGACGCTCTATCCTGCTGAGCTACAAATGCAGAAGGGAAAAATATATTATAAACCCAACATTACTATGATACCCAAGAATGTAAGAAATGTCAATTTCTTAAAAAATAACATTTCCCTGGAGCCAGATTTCGCCTTTGAACCGGCGACCTGGAGCAGGTGTACCAAGCAGATCTTTTTCATTGATCGCTATAGCCATCAGCATTTCATTTGTTTCCACATTCAGAAGGTATACAGGTTCCTTTGTATAATCATTTTCGCACAGGCTGCAGTCCAGAATATTTCCTATGATAGAATAATGTTCTGTTTCAATGCCATATGGCATGAAATTCGTTTCTACGATAGAAAGGATATCTTCGTAATGTGCACGGCGACTTACCTGTGTATAGATATCCATATCATCTAATGTAAGGCTTTCCATGGCGGAACGGTCTCCTTGTCTGGCAGCTTCGATCAGTTTGTTTCGGTTAACAGAGGAACATTTATGTTCTCTGTTTGCAGGTGGAAGCTGTTCAATATCAAGAATAACTTTACCGCTTGTTGACAGTCCGGACATATAAGCCTTAGTGATCAGATGGTTGGAATAGTTCATCCATTTTGTATTTGCATAATCAGAAATATTTGTCAGAAAGAAGATGAGTGTCATGCCCAGATTATAGTCTTCACAGACACCGGCATAGGATTCTTTATCACCATGTTTTTCTATATAGATCCGTTCCTGATTCATAATGAAAGAACTGCGGACATAGGGAAAATAGTATTCAAATGAAATGGTATTATCGATGTCCATTTCTCCGACAAGAGAGATACCGAAGTGTTTTCCAAAGTCCTTATTTAATTGAACCAGACGGGTGTCTGCATCAACAGTTACAATGTTTTTTGTTGTTGGGTTGGCAATGATCTCCTTTGTGATCGGAGTTAACTGCCGTCTGTTTTTAATGTCGGAAAATCCAATGGAACGTAAATAACTGTGCACACAGACACCTCCTTTCTGATTCTTAACTTATTTTACTATGGTCAAAAAAGTATATTTAATTAATAAATATGGAATTAAGCTTCAATCTTATCTTTTCCACCCATGTATGGACGGAGTGCTTCCGGAATTCTTACAGAGCCGTCTGCCTGAAGATTATTCTCAAGGAAAGCAATCAGCATTCTAGGTGGGGCAACAACTGTGTTGTTTAAGGTATGTGCAAGATACTTCTTACCGTCTTCACCCTTTACACGGATCTGAAGTCTTCTTGCCTGAGCATCACCCAGATTTGAGCAGCTTCCTACTTCAAAGTATTTCTTCTGACGTGGAGACCATGCTTCTACATCCAGTGATTTAACCTTCAGATCTGCGAGATCACCGGAGCAGCATTCCAGTGTACGTACAGGAATATCAAGTGAACGGAAGAGATCAACGGTGTTCTGCCATAATTTATCAAACCACATTTTGCTTTCTTCCGGTTTGCAGACAACGATCATTTCCTGTTTCTCAAACTGATGAATACGGTATACACCACGTTCCTCAATACCATGAGCACCTTTTTCTTTTCTGAAACAAGGCGAATAGCTTGTAAGTGTCTTTGGAAGTTCTTCTTCCGGAATGATCTGATCGATGAATTTACCGATCATGGAATGTTCAGATGTACCGATCAGGTAAAGGTCTTCGCCTTCAATCTTATACATCATGGCATCCATTTCTGCAAAGCTCATAACACCAGTAACGACGTTACTTCGGATCATGAAAGGAGGAACACAATAGGTAAATCCTCTGTCAATCATGAAATCTCTTGCGTAAGAGATAACAGCAGAATGAAGTCTTGCGATATCACCCATCAGATAGTAGAAACCATTTCCTGCTACACGTCTTGCTGAATCAAGATCCAGTCCATGAAGATGTTCCATGATCTCTGAGTGATATGGAATCTCAAAATCAGGAACAACCGGCTCACCAAAACGTTCAATTTCTACGTTTTCGGAATCATCTTTACCTATAGGAACAGATGGATCAATGATATTTGGAATTACCATCATGATCTCTTTTACTTTTGCCTGAAGTTCAGTTTCTTTTTCCTGTAATTCAGATAAGCGTTCTGCCTGTTCTGTTACCTGTTTTTTTACTTCTTCAGCTTCTTCTTTTTTGCCCTGTGCCATTAATGCACCGATTTGTTTGGAGAGCTTATTACGATTCGCTCTCAGATCGTCAGCCTCCTGCTGAGTTGCTCTTGCCTGGGCATCAAGGTCAATTACTTCATCAACAAGTGGAAGTTTGCTGTCCTGAAATTTGTTCTTAATGTTCTGTTTTACTACATCTGGATTCTCTCTTAAAAATTTAATGTCTATCATTTTTTGATATTCCTCCTGGTTCATATGGAATAAGGTTGTTTATACTTATTCTCACATGCTTTTATATTTTTTGACTATAGTCAATTATAATTATTTTTAATTATATTCAATTATTTTTAATCATTTTCAATTATAATTAATTGTAGTTAATTGTTTTTTATTATGATTCATTATTCTTCTTCCATAATATCAGCAATCTCTTCATCAAGCGTTTTTGCACGTTCAATGGCTTCTTTTTCTTCATCAGAAAGAGCTACATAGGATTCACCTTTGATCAATTCTTTTGCATAAGCGAAGCATCCTTCTCTGGAATGCATACAATTTAAAACTACACCATTGTTACGACTGTCTAGAAATGCAACTGCGAAGCTTAGACTTCCGCCCATTCCCTCAAATGCATCATATTTGACCAGTCCGATTTTGCTGATACATGCTGCAAGTGTTTCCTGGATCTCTTTGTGTTCTTTTGTAAGCCGCTTGGAATTGTTCTTCACAGCATCCATTTCAGCAAATCGATCCAATATAATTTCTTCCATATCACCTGCCGTTTTACCACTTAAAAGGCGTTTGATATCTTTATTTCTTTTCTTTATATTCGCCATAAGATAGAATACAAGTCCAAATAAAACGATGACGAGTACAAGAAGTATGATTAAAATAATGGCAGGGTCAATACCAATCTTATCTAGTAAAGAACTGTTCATTCTGATATTTCCTTTCCAATTATTCTCTGTGAATAGAATATAACATCTCTGTTATTCTTTCCAATTCTTCCTGAGAATAATAATTTATTTCAATTTTTCCTTTATCATTGTTTTTTGATTTGATTTCAATCTTTGCACCCAAAATATTTTTCAGACGGCTTTCAATATCATTGTAGAAGATAGAAAGATCTTTTGTATCTACATTATTCTGCTTTGGTTCTTTTGGTGCACTAAGTAGTTTCTTGACATAGATTTCTGTATCACGAACACTTAATTTATTATCAAATATAAAGTTTGCAGCTTCTGTCTGTAGAGCAGCATCCTCAATCGGAATTAACGCTCTGGCGTGTCCGGTTGTCAGCTTGTCTTCAATGATCATTTGACGAACTTCATCACATAATTTCAGAAGTCGAAGAGAGTTTGCAATCGTTGAACGATTCTTTGAAACCTTTTCAGCTACTTCTTCCTGTGTAAGACTATATTCGTTGATAAGACTTTCATATGCCATTGCTTCTTCAATCGGATTCAGGTCCTCACGCTGAATATTCTCTATGAGAGAGATCTCCATAATTTCACGGTCTGTGTATTCTCGGATTACAACAGGTATTTCCTTTATTCCGGCCATCCTGGCAGCACGCCATCTTCTTTCACCGGCAATAATCTCATAGAATTTTCCTTTTTTTGTTACAATAAGAGGTTCTAACACTCCGTATTGTTTGATAGAATCAGCCAGTTCCTGTAAAGCATCTTCATCAAATTGCTTTCTTGGCTGTGATTGGTTTGGTTCAATCTGTGTTATTTTAATTTTCTGTTCTACTTCTTTTACAACTTCCTTCACAACTTCTTTTGTGACAGTTTTTGTTGTCCCACTGGAAGCAGATTTTGATTTACTCTTTGGTGGATCATTTGTAGGAATTAACTGATCCAGACCTCTGCCTAAGCCTTTTTTTACAGGCATTTTATTTCCTCCTGTGAGTCATTTGATTTCTTTCTATTTGTAATAATCATTTGCTATGACTTCATCAGCCAGCATCATATAATGTTCAGCTCCGGCAGATCGTGGATCATATGCAATGATTGGCATTCCATAGCTTGGGGATTCAGCCAGACGAACATTTCTTGGAATAATAGTGTTGTAAATATGCTGATTCAGATTTTGTTTTACATTATCTACAACCTGCATTGACAGATTGGTACGGGAATCGTACATGGTAAATACAATTCCTTCAATCGTAAGTAGTCTGTTTAATTGTTTCCGTATCAGATTAACGGTATAAATTAACTGGGATAATCCATCTAATGCAAAGAACTCACATTGAATTGGAACTAATACAGTATTGGCTGCTGTTAAGGCATTTACTGTTAACATTCCAAGAGCAGGAGGGCAGTCGATGATAATATAATCAAATTTACGTCTTACATTCTTGATATGGTTTTTAAGAATATACTGTGGATCTTCCACTGTAACAAATTCTACTTCTGCACCTGCAAGCTCTCTGCTGGCTGGGAGAAGATTCAGTCCTTTGATATCAGGGTAAACGTCGATAAGCATACATTCGCCTAAATTGCAGTCACCGTTTAACATATCATAAACACTGTACTCAAGGGAATTCTTATCAACTCCAAGTCCACTGGTCATATTTCCCTGTGGATCCATGTCAATTGCTAAGACTTTCTTTCCTTTTTTTGCAAGACATGCCGCAAGATTGATTGCAGTTGTAGTTTTTCCTACGCCACCCTTCTGGTTGGCTATTGCGATAATTCTTCCCACTTGATATTCTCCTTTTTGTGTTTCACGTGAAACATTCTATATTTCCAATAATTGTTTTCTCTACATATGTGAACATATATATTATATAATAATAAAATAAAGTGATTATTAGCTAAAGAAGATATGTAGCTGTTTCCTATATTCTTTTATTCATATAATAATATATATGATTTTCATAATATGTAATTTTATTGTATTATGCCAACAGATTAAATGTTTGTTTATTGATTCCGTGTTCCATTATATCACTATAATAGGATTAATGAAATGAAAATATCTCTATATATTACAAATCCCGTTACACTAATTATTTAATAATCAGTAGAACGGGAATTTTGTAATAGTCTAATAAAAAAGGAAAGATGTGACTTAACATAATATAGCGGCTCCGGAAAGAGCAATTTAAAAAAAGGGGGGGATTAAATTTTGCTATATCATGTGTAGTCACATCAATCTTATCGAAACGTAGACTGCGTATTCGATGTTCTTATTATAACACCATTGTGTAGAAATATCTACTATTATTTTGTAAAATGTTGAAAAAATTTATATAGAGTGTTTCACGTGAAACATTCTATAACACCATCATCTGCTCTAAAAACTTGGAAACTTCCACCCATGCCTTTTTGGACTCGGGCATAAGAGTCATACCCATTTGAAATACATGAAACATATTCTCGTAGATCGATAGGCGCACTTTTACACCTTGTGACTTGGCTTTTTCAGCAACCAGAACAGAATCGGATAAAAGCATCTCATTTGATCCAACTTGAATCAGCATTGGAGGAAAACCGGTGAAATCTCCAAACAATGGTGAAATATATGGATCTGTCAGATCGTGATTTCCGGGATATACACTGTTATAGATCAGACTTTCATTTGTATTGCCAAAGAGAGGATCAATCTCAAAGTTTTCTGTATAGGATGATCCGCTTGCAGTCAGATCTGTCCATGGTGACATAGCTACGATTCCGGCAGGAAGAATACGGTCACGATCTGTGAGATAATGGCAGAGAGCCATAGCCAGTCCGCCACCTGCAGAATCACCAGCCAGAATAATATGGTTTTCCGAGTATCCATGATTTAGCAGCCAATCATATGCATATAAAGCATCATTTAATGCTGCAGGATATGGATTTTCAGGAGCAACCCGATAGTCAATGGATAAGACGGATGCACCTTTTCCAAGTTCTGAATATAATCCGGCAAACATACGATACTGTGTTTTAAAAGCTCCAACATAACCACCACCATGAAATTGCAGGACAACATATGGATTATGAGAATTTTTCCACTTTAACAGCTCCATTTTGAAGTTTTTGGTTTCAATCAATTCACTGGTGAAGTGATCGGGATATTTGTATGTTTTATCAATGTCGCTTTTGGAACGATTGTTATTTCTGATCTGCGTAAGAAGATTATTGCTGTTAAAATCAGCGACCAGTTCACATACAAGCTTTGCCTGTTTGCTCATTCCTGAAGTATCAGGAGGGGTAGAAGAACCAGAGGTTAATTTATCTAAAAGTGCCATTTAATAAAATCTCTCTTTCTAAATTTAGTTAATAGTAAGCAGTGCACAACGAAAAATAATTGCTGGCACTGCTTTTACTATAAGATAATTTGTAATTAAAAAAATTATATTTGTAGATTATTATCTGTGATGTCATTTATAAAATAATATCTATGCCTGAAATATAATTCTTAATTCTATACATGAAATCTACGTTTTAGTTCTGTTGTTGCAGGTCGATCTCCGAACACCAGTGTACCACCGAGCAACAGAGCACTCATAATATCTGCAATGATCATAAAGAAATCATGTTTAAAGAACTTTCCGGTAAGCATAAGTATTGTCAGGATCACACAGATAATAATGATATATATCTGTAATAAAATATAGGATTGCCAGTTTGATGTATTAATAATCATCAATACAAGAATTGCAATGTCGAGCATTGCAATAACACAAGGTATTGCAAAGTCGATTGACCATCCGGTATATCCAAGGATATAATCAATCAATACAAGAACCGGCATGATAAAAATTGCCTGTACCAGCATTTTCTTTCGATGACTCTTATTGTGCCTAAATGAATAGATCAGTGAGAAACAGGCATACGCAAGTCCGATTCCACAAAGAGCTGACCATTTGACCTTTGAATATGTCAGGTAGTTGATCAGGATCAGAATTCCTTCTACAACAATACTGCAAAAAATTGTCAGTTTGATAACAAATCGCATACGACGCATTGCAGGCGTGATGTCCGGATACATAACAGATTTTGACTTTTCACCAGTTTCTTGACTATGGTCAAGAAAGTCTTTTTCGCTTTCCGGATCTTTCACCGGATCATATTCCAGAACTCCGTTACATAAAGGGCATGAAAGGGAGTGGTCCAGAACATCTATGTTACAACGTCTACATTTACTCATAATACACCCCGTTACTTTCTATCGATACATGAATTCCATCCCGAACCATCTGGCGGAAGAATTCTTTCTGTATAAATGTTTCACGAATGGCAGAACTGAAGGTGAAGACCAATGTATCTTTATAACTGATGACACTTCCTTTGATGAACTGTCCTTTGGACATCGACAGAACAACATGGAAGCGGTCAATATATTCCTTATACATATCATCAACGGATACAACTCCAAGGTTGGTGATCGTTGATGTATTTGCTTTTAACGAAGCTTTATAGATACGGCGCATGGCGATGCTCTTAAAGACACGCGGAACAGCACGTATGATAAAATTCACTTCATTGGAAACGTTATAGGATAACAGCTTCTCCAGATTTTCTTTATTGATCTGTTCCTTCAGACTATCTGCGATGATGTGCAGAACATCTTCAAATGTATAAGTATCCTTCTCCGGCTTGAAGTAAGCAGAGACAACGGCAAAGAAGTTCTTCGTTGTATTGGAATTAAAATATGGGCGAAGATTTACAGGAACAACGGTGCTGATCGGACGCTTGGAAGGCTGCCCTTTCAGGTATTCTTTGTAGATTGCCCATGTAAATGTTCCAAGCAGATACTGGTTGATGGTTACACCATATTTTGCTGCCGCCTGTTTGATCTCGGAAACCGGGATATAGCCGTGCAGGATAGCAAAATGATTAAAAGGCAGCTTTTCACCTTTTAAGATAACTGCTTTTTCCGTTTTATAGGAACGTTTGGCAGGTCTTATATAGTTCTTCTTGTAGCTGTCCTCGATATCCAACGAGGAATCTGCATTTAAGGTATTACCTGCTTTTTCAGCAAGTTCCGGGTATTTGTACCGGAGGTACTGATAAGTCAGTTCCTTCAGGAAAATAAGAGCACCATTTCCATCTGTTAAGACATGAAAGACTTCCAGATTGATCCGTTTCTGATAGTAGGTAACACGGAACAGATATTCATTATTTGTATAGGGATTGATATACAGACAAGGGTATGTGTCTTCCGGCATTACCCTTGGAGCAGGTCGTTCATTTGCTTCAAAGTAATACCAGAAGATCCCATTTTTTAGTTTGTGATTAAACACATCAAAAAATGGAAGAATCTTATCCAGTGCCTTTTGCAGGAGCTCTGCATCTATGTCTTCTGTCAATGTAACGGAAATACGATAAACGTTGCTTACATTTTCGCTTACAATGACAGGAAACAGGTTGGCAGTGTTATCGAGTTTATCCCATTTAATTGTCTTATTTAATCGTTTCGACATGAAAGATCACCTGATTTACATAGCTTCCGGTGCATTGATTCCGAGAAGCTCTAATGCATCGTGAAGAGTTTTCTTTGTAAGGTATGTCAGCATGACACGGGCATTCTTTACATTTTCCTCCGGTACGTTGATACGTGTGGAGTTGTAGAATTTGTTAAATGCCTGAGCAACATCGACAGCGAATCTTGCAACAACAGATGGTTCGTATTTCTCTGCTGCATCCGATACAACCTTAGGGAAACGGCTGATCTCTTTTAAGAGATTCATAGCATCCGGTTCAGAGATCGTGCTGTAATCAACCGGCTTTGCAGGATCGAAATTCTCAGCAAGTCTTACAACGCTGGAGCATCTTGCATGTGTGTATTGAACATAAGGACCGGTCTCACCGTCAAAGTTTAATACCTTATCCCAGCTAAAGGATACATCCTTGATACGCTGGTTATAAAGGTCATTGAACAGAACAGAGCCAACGCCAACGATCTTGGCAACTTCTTCCTTATCAGGAAGGTTCGGGCTCTTTTCTGAGATGATTTCAAAACTCTTTTTAATTGCATCATGCAGAATATCTTCTGCATAAATGATATTTCCGCTTCTGGTTGAAAGCTTTGCACCCTCTAAGCTTACCAGTCCATAAGGAATGTGAACCAGAGAATCCTTCGCCCAGTCATTTCCAAGAAGCTCAACTACCTTGAATACCTGTGCAAAATGCAGCTTCTGTTCCTGTCCGGTTACATATAAGCATTTTGTGAAATGATAGGTATTCTTACGATAGAAAATAGCAGCCAGATCACGGGTTGCATAGATGGAGCTTCCATCTTTCTTTGTAACGATACATGGAGCCATATCGTAGTCGGACAGATCTACGATCATAGCACCTTCGCTTTCCTTTAACAGGTTCGCATTTGTCAACTGGTCAACAACTTCCTGACATTTGTCACGATAGAAGCTTTCACCGAGATAATAATCAAAATCCATACCCAGAAGGTCATAGGTACGTTTGTATTCTACAAGGCTGATGTCCTTGAACCACTGCCAGATCGAGAGTGCTTCTTCATCCCCATGCTCCATCTTACTGAACCATGCTCTTGCTTCATCTACAAGCTCCGGATTCTGGTCTGCTTCTTCATGGAACTTCACATAGAGACGCATAAGCTCGGCAACACCATCTTTCTCAACTGCTTCCTTTGTTCCCCAGTTCTTATATGCAACGATCAGCTTACCAAACTGTGTACCCCAGTCACCTAAGTGGTTGATACGGATTACTTTATAGCCGAGTTTGGAATAGATCTTATAGAGGGAATTACCGATGATAGTAGTTCTGAGGTGTCCAACGTGGAAGTTCTTTGCTACGTTTGGCGAGGAGTAATCGATACAGATAACCTTGTCTGCACCTTCATCGGAACCGCCGAAGTTGTCCTTTAATGCTGATTCGATCATGGTCTGGACAAAGATATCTTTCTTTACGAAGAAGTTCAGATATGCGCCCTGAACATCGATCTTATCGAGAAAATCAATATCACCAATAGCTTCTTTGATATCGGCTGCGATCAGGTTTGGTGCTTTGTGCATAGTCTTTGCCAGTCTGAAGCAAGGAAATGCATAGTCGCCAAGCTCCTGCTTTGGTGGTATCTCAATAAAAGTTGCAATTTCTTCAGCAGTCATGCCTTCTACATGATTTGCAATCAGATTTACGATTTTTTCTTTCATAATTAAGGTTGTCCTTTCAAATTCTTTCTTATATATTAAGGAAATGTCCTTATTTTTCTTTCATTTCATAATTAAGGGGGAGAACCCATAATCTACATTATTTCAATCGGGATAGAAAAACGGATATCTGTTCCACTGATGATATCACCTTCTATCTTAAGTTGTCCATTTAACAAATAAATAATCTCCTGAATGCGGTGAAGTCCACTGTTCCATGGAGAGGTATGACTGTAATTCTCATCAATGCCGATGCCGTTATCATTGATATGTACCGATATCTGATCACTGTAGATCTGAATGTTGATACCAACACGATTTGCATTTGCATGCTTATATACATTGTCCAGACATTCACACAGTATACGGATCAGACTGATCGTGATAATTTCCGGAATCTCGATCGAAGCATCCGGACAGTCAATGTCAGATTCAATGACACATTCTGGATAAGCATCTTTGTATCGGAAAATGGTATCTTCTAATAAGGTTTCAATCGGTACAGTTGCATCAATGTCACCGGTAAGTCCCAAAAGGATAGCATTCAGAGAATCTTCCATGGATGCAGTTGAGTCGATGAGTTCATCAAGTGTGACCTTTGCCCGGTTGACATCCGACTTGATCAGCCATGACAGGGAATCCAGAGTATGTCTGGTTCGATCTAATTGCTCCAGAATATCGGTATGTAAGGATTGTACTAATTTATCCTGATCGTATTTTTTCAGACGAAGAATATTGAAGCCATGATTGATAACCGGAAGGTCTTCTTCAATTGGCTCTTTTTCCAATGCAACCGCTTCCTTTGTGAATTCTTCTGCCATTTCATCCAGAAAAGCATCCAGCTTTTTGGTTGCTGTATGGATGCGTGTAATCCTGCCCTTCAGCTCGTCGGCATCTGCCTGTAAGCAGTGGATCTTTGTTGTAAGAGCAGCATTAGAAGCGTTCAGCTCTTTTAATTCCTGTTCAATCTGTGCAGCTTTTTCCTCCTGCGTTGTTGTCGTTGTAGAAAATGGAGAAAAGACATTATGTCCGGCACTGTTTTTAAAGGAGTAGACCTCCAGTGTTTTCATAAGTTCATCAATTTTGATCTTTAATTCAAACTGTTCTGTTTTCAGAGTCTGGATCTGTTCCAGTTTCTCTACATACAGTTCGTTGAAGTAGTCCAGAATTTCCTGATTGGAATCCCGCACTGTTTTCAGATTTTCCGTTGTTGAAATATCCATGATATTCTCCATTCTCCTCTATATCTGTTAAGAGGTTTTGTTGTTTCTATTGTACCTTACTCGTCAAGGTCATTATCAAATGTTTCCTGAAGCTGTCGTCGGCGTTCTTCATATTGTTTTTTTCTTGCTGCCTGAAGCGCGCGTTGATGCTTTCTTGCTTTCTGTATATGGATCAGATAGGCCACAAACAATACGGCAAGAAGAAGCAGAACTGCAAGAATGATCCACAATGGATGGATCGACAGCTTCTTTTTTGCTGCAGAGGCTGCAACTGTTGCATCGGCTGCATGTTCTGTGTTATTTGATGAAATCTGTTTCCCATCCGGGTTATAGCCGGTTACGGTAAGATCTGTTGTTCCTATCATATTTCCGCCATAGGAGAGAATCAGATGCCCCACGGTATAAGTATCTCCATCTTTTACCGGTTCTTTGTTGTATTCGATACTGTAAGTTAATTTCTTAATATCATAATTTTTATTAAAATTCAGTTTATAGTCCTTATCAACCTGCAATGTAATATCAGAACCGGAATCAGCTTTGTAATAGGAGTTCAGATAATCAAGTGCCTGTGATGTCTGGGTACTGTCAAAGGTATAGTCGGCCAGAGGGGTCTGGAGACTATAATTCCGGAAGCAATACTCATAGATGGCTTTGCTGTCAGTGTAGGTATTTGCCGCACCGTTGCAGTTCATCAGAACACAGATCAGTTCGGTATTACCTTTTTTACTCCAAGTAACCAGGGTATTTAATGCATCATTTGTATAACCGGTCTTACCGCCTTCGCAGTATTCATAGTAATATTTGCTGTCAGGATTTGTCATCTTACAGTGTTGCCAGAGCTGACGTTCTTCCTCACAAATATTTGTCGGTCCAATGACATGATTTCTGGTACCTGTTATTTTACGGAATTCATCGTGTTCCAGACAGGCTTTGGTTATTAATGCCATGTCATAACAGGTTGTATAATGGTTCTCGTCCGGAAGACCATTTGCATTTACAAAATGAGTGCCAAGGCAGCCAAGCTTGACTGCACGTTCATTCATCATCTTAGCAAAATCTTCGATGCTCCCACCAGAGACAAATTCTCCGATGCCCCATGCAACTTCATTTGCGGATTCCAGCATCATACCATAGAGGGCATCCTCCATAGAGATCTGTTCACCTTCATCCAGACCGATATGGCTGCTTCCTCGATCAATGCCGAAGACGGCATCGTGTGACATTGTTACAGTATCGGTCAGCTTTGTATTTTCAATGGCAAGTAAGAAGGTCATAATCTTCGTGATACTTGCCGGGTACTGTTTATCAAAAGCGTTTTTTTGATATAGAATATTCCCAGTATTTGCGTCCAGTACGATGGCATAGTTGGACGCAAGCTCCGGTGCTTTGCCCGGTTCATCAGGGTACTCGGTTGTAACTAAGTATTCAGTTGTTCCATCCTCATCTGTGCTGTTATCTGATCCTTCGTTTGTAGAGTCATCAGATGCCGTATTCGTAACTGTACTGTCTGGAAGAAACAAATGGTCTGTTCCGGCAGCAGAGGATGACGTGCTGTCTATATAGAAAACGCTCATGGTAAATAACAGAACAGTGGACAGGATAACGACAGGAATTGCATGCCTTGTCCTGTTTTTCTTCGGGTTCTTTCTTATCTTCATGAACGGTTATTCTCCAATGCTATTTTTTTGTTCGATATGCAACCAGCCGGTTGATCGGAGTACCAAGAGCAGAAAACTTTGCTTCGTATTCTGTCATGATATTTCCTTCGTTGTATTCGGAATGGTGCAGATCATATGTGTAGTTTTCAAGTGTCCATCCTGCTTCCGGTACCTGCTCTAAAGAGAAGTCAAATAATGGGCGGTTATCTGTCTTGAACATAACACGTCCGTCCGGCGCAAGGATATGATCGTAGTGTTCGAAAAAGTGAGTTGAAGTCAGTCGTCTCCTGGCATGGCGATCCTTTGGCCATGGATCAGAGAAGTTCAGGTAGATATTTGCTACTTCATTCTCTGCAAAGACATTCTCGATATATTCGGCATCCATTCTTATAAAATAAAGATTGGTCATGTCTTCTTCCTGTTCACGTTTCTCGATGGCGCGCACCAGAACGCTGGAATATTTCTCGATACCGAGATAGTTGATATCCGGATTCCGTCTGGCAAGCTCCATGATAAATTGTCCTTTTCCCATACCGATCTCGATGTGGATGGGATTTGTATTTCCAAAAAATTCGCTCCATTTGCCTTTCATGCTTTCTTCGTCGTGCACGACGTATTTGTTGTCGGCAATTGTCTCTCTGGAGCCTTTTACGTTTCTAAGTCTCACGAGGGTGTTCCTCCAAAATAATCTTAATTCGCAATGCCCACCATGTGGTCAATTCGCAATGCCACCTCGCCTGACGGCTCGTTGTAGTGCTTCGCACTATAGAATTATATATATATATAGAACTCGCCGTAAGCAAGCTTTCGCTCGTTCTACATATATATAATTCTGCATTGCTCATTGTTCCATTATATCAATATTAGGGTTTTAAAGTAAATAGCGGGGCTGTTTTTTTTATGTTTTTTCGTGGGTTTTGATGGTGAAATCAGGAATTACCGGGAACTTATTCTGGTTTCTTCATATAATATGGTATAGGAGGCTTTTTTTCTGGTGGGGAAGAGATTTTTGTCCGTCAGAGGTTGAACGAAAAGCGGAGGTGTTTTTGTGAATGGGAGATCATAAATTTCAGAAAAAGGTGACTGCATGCTGTTACTGCAAAAAAGGATTTAACAAATGGTGTGTTTGTTTATACAGGGGATATGAGGAAGTGAAAAAAATTTTGAATCAGGATTGCTGCAAGAGAGAAAAGAAACCGCGCTGCTATAACAGAAGAAGATAAAAATCAATAGGAAAATAGTACAAAAATGCGCATAAAATCTATGCAAATAACCGATATTAAAAAAAGTTAAAATTTTTTGAAAAAAATGCTTGCATTTGGATAAACTATGTTATATAATCAATTTCGTTGTCGGCGAGATAACAAAATAAAAACGACTTCGGGCCGCTAGCTCATTTGGTAGAGCACCTGACTCTTAATCAGGGTGTGCGGGGTTCGAGCCCCCGGCGGCCCACTACAAAAGTCCTAATTTGGCAGATATTTGAAGCTGCTGGGTTGGGGCTTTTTTTCGGCTTAAGGGTATATATTCTGATAAAAAGAAAACTACCGGAAACATATGGATACCTCCTGTCTGGCAGGAAAATATCATATATGATTCAGGTAGTTCTCTTTTTTTCAGGAATAATAACCGTTACAGAATAGATTCCATTTTCGTAATTGATCAGGCAAAATCCGCCGCAGGCTTCAGCAGATTTTTTTACATTCTTCAAACCATATCCATGAATAAAGTCCAGATTTTCTATATCTTCCGGTGGTTTTTCTCCGATAGGAAAATGGTAGGTATTTGTAATATAGATCGTAAAGGTATGCTCGATCGTCTGAATATTGATATTGATCTCGCCACTCTGTTCTTCCAGACAGGCATTTAATGCATTATCTAACAGGTTTCCAAGAATAATAGTCATATGATAATCGTCACATGGAACAAGGTCATTGTCGATTTTTAGTTTGGTTGTGAGTTTGATGTTGTGGCGGGCAGTCCGAAGCATCAGATTGCTTATAAAAGCGTCGATGACCAGATTCCCTGTATTTACAGTACAATATCTGGCTTCCAGATCGGACATGGTTTCTCTGGCATATGGAATGATACGATCATAGTGTTCTTCATTTACACAGGTCTCAATATAGAATAAATGCTTCTTGATATCATGCATGAATCCACGAATGTTTTTATAGGCATCTCCAAGCTGCTGGTATTTCTGTCGCTGATAGTTTACCTGCTCGGTAAGCTGTCCTGCTTCCTGGGCAAGTGATTCAGCTTTTAAGACGCTCTGAAGAAGAATGTAGTTTACGATATTAATAATAAGCAGAAAGATAACAAGGATCAGGTAAGTGTTTGGGTTGGTTTTATTCAAACTGAAAAAGGTAGGAAGTAATACAAGTGTGCAGGAAAGTAATGGGATGATCAATAGTAAAATGCTATATTTTTTAGATTTGATTCCAGCCTTTTGCTTTCGAATGACATGAAGAATTATAATGATAAGCAGAATTAATAAATCACTAACAAGAGAAATAGACGTGAATACGATCTCAGGTAAGGAGTCAAATTGTATGGTTATATCTGTAAAATGTGAAATAATATAATATGCCATTTCTTCGCAGATGGAAATTATTATAGAATAACTTAAAATGACAGAAATTCTATAAATAATTCCGGAAGTAAAAAATAAAGAGAGACATAAATTTATAATATTTGTAAGCATTGTCCTTGTAGCAGAAGCCCAATATGAAACATTTCCTACCAGTGAATATGAAATTATCCAGAAGATAGAGTCAGCTATTATAAAGGCAAATAAAATATAATATGGATTGTAATCTCTTTTTTTCTTTTCAAACATAGTTTGAAAAAAGATATATAATAATGAATTATCAAATATAAAACTAAGCACGCTTATTAGAACTATCATGTTTGATTTCCTCTTCTTTCTATTTTAAAACGTGAATAATACGGTTGGCATAAAGTTGCTGTAAAGTTGTTACTTTTCTTCTGCTTATAGGAATCAAAGTCCCATTAGCTATTACAATATTTGAAGGCTGAATTGTTTGAATATGCCGTATATTTACCAGATATCCACGGTAAGGAGAACAAAAATCATGATCAGATAAGCGATTTTCCCAATCCTGAATCGTTCCTTCTCCTGTTAATATGGCATCAATTAAATGGTATTCCAGATATCGTTTTTCTCCTTTAACAGCCTGAATATATAAGATATTGTTTACAGGGATCAAATGTTCTTTTCCATGTGAGTCAATTACAATTTTAGTTATATGAGAATGTTTATATCGATGGATGATATCGGAAAGTAGTTTTTCTATTTTTGTATAACTAACAGGTTTTGTAAGGAACTGAAAAGGCTGTACATCAAAACTTTCCTGCATGTATTGTGGATAGGATGTTACAAAGACAATGAAAACATCATCATATAATTCATCACGTAGATATCGGGCGACCATCATACCATTAATTTCAGGCAATTCGATATCAAGCAGTAAAATGTGAAATGGCTGCTCCTTTTGTGCCTGCAGAAGGGCTGCCCCAGAACGGAAGGATTCGATTTCAAATTCAATATTATAAGATGCCATATAATGTTTAATGTGTTTTTCCAAATGAATAATGTCTGTTTGTGTGTCATCACAGATGCCGATTCGTAATATCATAAATTCCTCCTGTTTTTCCAGATGCCAATATATACACTTATTACACCCTCGACCATACACAGCATAATAATTCCGCAATAGGTGATCTGGTGATGTAGATATAGAAAACCTGTTAAGATTGTTAAAATGAAACAGGTTATCAGGCATCGGTGAAATAATTTCTTTTTCTGATGTTCAGATAAACGCTTGTTTTTTGTATCTACTGGTGCAACCGGAAGTATCATACACCAGGTGAGCAGATATAGGATAAATATCCAGACAGGCTTTATATGTTTAAGAATAAGCGAACAAGAAAAAATAGTTATAAGATAAATCCCATAGGATAGTATGGTACAGCCAAGTCTGGTATTTGCATGAAATCCACCTGCGAAGTGGCGGAGAGGAATGGTGACCAGAAGATAGCAGAGCGTTAGGTCGAGGCGGTGTACGAGTAAACCGATAATAAGAACAACTATATCATATAGTAGGGCTTCAATCAGATAATCAAACAGATAAGCATAGATTGCCTGTTGTTCTTTTGATATCTGTCCATCTTCGGTTAAGGTATCTGCCAGATATGTTCCGAGTTGTTTCATGTGTATTGTCCCCCTTTTTATAGATAAAGCCAGTATAACATGATTTTAAAAAAAGTGCATTTTTTTGGAGTGAACGGTCGAAATTAGGGAGTAAATGGTATAACTACTACCGTTCACTCCTTAATTTCGACCACTCACTCCTAAATCAACACAATTTGCAAATAATATGCTAGAATATAACTACGGTTTGGGTTTTAGCCGTGATAAACAAAGGCTAAATAATAAGAAAGGGGGAGATGCTTATGAAGAAGGCAATAGCCAGACTGATCTGTAAGTTTGGAACACAGCTTTGTGCTGTAGCTATGGTCATTGCACCACTGGTATCTGATGTATGTAAGAATAAGTATTATCAGGCAGAAGAACCAGAAGGATTAGATGCATTTGCAGATAGTCAGAGATCTAAATTGAGGGGATAAAAGCAGAAAGCGATTCTTCAAATAATGAAGCACGTTATATTTTCCATGTTATTTATAATAAGAAAAATCGACTGTAAATGGAAAATATGACGTGCTTTTGTTAAATAAAAATATTGAGCGCAGAGAGGTGGATATCATGATAAAAATAGAACATTTGACAAAAAAGTATGGAGAAGGAGATTCCTGTTGTCTGGCGCTTAATGACGTTAGTGCAGATATTCAGGAAAATACATTTACAGTTATTACAGGCAAAAGTGGAAGCGGAAAAACAACATTATTAAATATGATCGGATTGATTGATAAGCCGGATTCTGGAAGCATATTGGTTGAAGACAGGAATATATTGGACTATGGTAAAAAAGACTGTCTACGATATCGTCGGGAAATGATTGGAATGGTATTCCAGTTTTTTCAGTTAATGCCGGTTCTTACATGTCGGGATAATATTATGATCGCAAACGAATGTGTAAAGAAATGTAAGAAGGATTATTTTGATACATTGACAGAACAATTAGATATAAAAGATCTTTTAAATAAATATCCGGATCAGTTATCAGGTGGACAGCAACAACGGATTGCGATCGCGAGGGCGTTGATCAATCAGCCTAGGATCATACTGGCAGACGAACCAACCGGTAATCTGGATTCGGAGAACAGCAGACGTGTCATTGATCTGTTGAAACAGACAACAAATGAATATGGCATGACTTTGCTCATGGTGACGCATGATGCTGATATTGCGAAGCAGGCAGATCACTGTATTCATCTTGTTGACGGAAGAATCCGGCAGAATTAAGGAGGGGAAACAATATGAAGTGCCGATTGATATTTCACAATATCCTGCACAACAGGAAAAAAGCGGTTCGGGCAATTATAAGTATTTGTTTTTCTGTTATGCTTATCTTTTCCTCGATCAATGCATATATATCATTTCAGGATATGCGGCTGCAAAATGCGTATCAGACAAATGGAGAATACAATATTACTTTACATAATGTAACATATAAGGTTCGTGACTGGATATTGGAGCAGTATAAGGATCAGGCAACACTTGGTGTAGAAAAAATAGTTGCAAATGTAAATAATGAATTATGTATCGTGGATAGTGATGCAGCTTCGATCACTATGAATCATTACCAATTAGAAAAGGGTAGTTTTCCCAAAAAAGAAAATGAGATTGCTATATCGGCAACAGCCAAATACAAAAATGTTTATATTGCAAAACAATTTGATCTGGGAGACACAGTTACCTTCAAGGATCAGACCTATATGATCAGTGGAATTTTAAATGATTATGATTATAGTACACAGGATGTCTATAAGGTTGCGATCGTAAATGGAAGTACACGGGGAAATTTATACAACATCTATATTCATTTTAATGATCGACGGGACTATCAGCCGGGATATAAAGCAATAAAAAAATATTTGGATCTGAGTACTAAGCAGATCTTTAATGGTGATACCGCCCATGGATTTATGGAAGGATACCATATGATCACAAATGGAGATCTGAACGCGATAGAGATTGACAGATCAGGCGGACTAGAGGATACCAATATTGGACAACTCCTCATGGGTTTTATCATACTGATCATACTCACTTCACTCATTCTTGGTATTCATATTTTCCTGTCGTATATGAGTGAAAGAAATAATCAGCAGGGAATCCTTATGAGTCTTGGATTTTCAAATGGCTATATTTTTTCGGCATATTTCCTGGAGAGTTTCATTCTGATAATCATTGGATGTGTGCTTGGACTTATACTTGGAAGATATATAACCATTTTGATCTTTAAACTTATACAGTCATTACGAACCATCCCACTGGAGCATTTTGCTCCACAGTTCCAGCCAATTTCATATTTGGTCATTTTGGGAATCTGTGTCTTGGATTTTGTAGTTGGAATCTGTCCTGTATTAATATATCGTTCAAGAATGAAATTGATCGATATTATGAAAGGCGGCAGAAACAATTATAAGGTAAAGGATAAACGTGGATCTGAAAAAGGAAATATCATGATGCGGTATTCCATTCGGGATACCGGAGATTATGAAAAGGTATTTTCATTCCTGTCTCTTGTCCTGATCGGAATGGTAACGATGCTGGTTCTTATGGTAAATCGTTATGTATCATATCAGTTATTGTCTGAGGAAAGTCAGGATGTACAGTTTTCACTAATATCCGATGATGTCAGCCATATGGATGATTTTGAAAATCTCATACCGGGCGTTTCCTACTATGATGAGGTTTATGATACTATGGGTGAGTTTTTCATTGATCCTTCTCTTATCAATATGGACTATGCAGATGATTTGATATTTTCAGATGATGAAAAGGGTGTGTGGTGTGAGATCGTTGGTGTCAGTGAAAAACAATATAACCGAAAAATAGAGATGTCACAGGAGGTCAGCTATAATAAGTTTGTCCAATCTGGAGGAGTGATCATAATTGATAATTATAAGAATACAGAAGATTGTATTTTAAATGATATCCCGGATACACTAAGGTATGCGGGTCGTCAGGAGGAAGAAGGACCGGTATTTTCAGAGGGAGAAGTGCCGGTTTTCGGAAGGAGCAGATTCTTAAACTGGAAGGATCAGAATGGAATCGCTATCATTCTTCCTGAAGAGCTGTTTAAAAAACAATTCGATTATACAAATGTACTTATTAATATAAATGTAAAGTCGGGTTATGAGTTAAAGGCAGCAGAGTTTCTGAATACACATGCACCTGTATATGAATATTCTTTCTTTGATACTTTGACAGATTACATCCGGGATCAGGATAATAAGAAAACGATTCAGGGTGGTACTTATGGAATTTTTGTAATCATTATGGTAATTAATTTCCTGGCAGTTTTATATATCCATGCACTGACATTCGTTCGACGCAGACATAACTTTGCCATCCTGAAGGCAATTGGCCGCACAGACAGCAGTATTATTTTGCCGATGCTTCTGACCAAGATTGGTCAGGGAATTGTTGTATCTATTGTAGCTGTCTTTATAGTGACACTTTTGTGCCGCTTATATTTGCCAGAAATAACAAAAAATATTGTGTTGGTTGATGGCTGGAAAAGCATAGCACTGGTGCTTGCATTTGTTCTGTTTATTCAGATAGTGGCAATTTTTATGGATGTTATTCAATTAAAAAGACAAAGAATCTTAAAGGATCTGAGAGAGGAATAAGGGAGGGTAATTATGATAAGAGCTGACACGATAACAATAGAATTGTTAGGTGTCAGCTCCTTTTTGTAAGATGTATTATTTTAATTCTTTCAATATCTCTAAGGTGTATTCCCATGTCCGGCGGACACTTTCCACGTTCATGGATTCATTGGTTGTGTGGATATCATCCATATCCGGTCCGAAGGATACACAGTCAAGTCCCGGCAGTTTAGAAGCAAAGATTCCACATTCTACACCGGCATGGAGTGCCTGTATTACAGGTTCTTTTCCATATTGCTGTTTGAATATTTTTACCATCAGATCGCGAAGAGGAGAATCCTCTCGGTATTCCCATGCGGGATAATCTCCGGTTACGGTCAGGGTTCCGCCTGCCAGCGTGGCGAGAGATTTTAGGCTATAAAGCAGGGCAGCTTTTTCACTTCCGATACTGCTTCGGACGGAGCTTTTAAAAGATACCATGCCATTTGTTGATGGATCGTCTGGTTTGATCGTTGACAGGATACCGAGGTTCAGGGAAGTCTGAACCAGCCCTGCGATATCTTTGCTCATTTTCCGGACACCATTTGGATAAGCCATTAAGACATCGATCACGGTATGGGTAGATGTATCTGTCATTGTGGCTGCCGGAAGATCAACAGGCTCTAAGGTGATACAGATATCCGGGTCTGTATGGGTGTATTCATGACGGATGATCTGATTCCATTTGGAGATGAGATCCTGAAGGCTTGAGTGCACAGAATTTGATGAAATATCTGCATGGTCTGGTGTGTTTATGTCAGACATATCGGTATCAGAAAAGATAACGACAGCTTCTGCATCGGTCGGAATGGCGTTATCCTTTAAGCCACCGGAGAGCGTGGATAATTTCATATCATAATCATTTGCAAGTGCGTTCAGAACACGCCCTAATACCTTGCTGGCATTTGCACTTTGCTTGTTGATCTCGACACCGGAATGACCGCCACAGGCATGTAAGACAGAGAGTTTATAAGCAGATGCTTTTGCATTCGTATTTTCCCATTTAACAGGAATCTGAACATCTGCGGTTGCGCCGCCTGCACAACTGACAAGAAGATAGCCTTCGTCTTCAGAATCAAGATTTAACATGATACGGGATGAGAGTGGCGAACAGTCAAGAGCCGCCGCACCGAGCATACCGATCTCCTCGTCAACCGTAAAGACAGCTTCTAATGGTGGATGTGGAATATCGTGGGAGTCGAGTATTGCAAGTGCAAATGCGACAGCGATTCCATCATCACCGCCAAGGGTCGTGCCTTCTGCGCTGATAATGCCATTTTCCAATTTGAGTTTCAGACCGTCGGTATCCATATTGATCGGGCAGTCCTTTTCTTTCACAGCAACCATGTCTATATGTCCCTGCAGTATGACAGGGGCAGAAGTCTCATAGCCGGAGGTTCCCGGCTTAAAGATAATGACATTGTTGGAAGCATCTTTGATATATTTCAGTTCATGCGCTTCGGCAAATGCTGTCAGATAATTACTGATCGCATCGGTATGACCGGAGCCATGTGGGATGGAGCAGATTTCTTCAAAATAATGAAATACATTTTGTGGTTCTATAGATGATAATACAGACATATGTGCCTCCTTGAAATAAGCTTACAATATAAAATGTGCATATCCAGTATAACACAAGATATGCACAGATAGTTGTTGTATTATTTTCCAAGGGCAGTTGTTCGTAAAAAAGATTCCTGATATTTTCTTGGAGTGACTCCAGTTGTCTTTCGAAATACTTCTGTAAAATAACTCTGGCTGGGAAATGCCAGAATTGAGGCAATTTCAGAAGGCGAGAAATCAGAATAAAGTAACATATTTTTCGCTGTTTCAATTTTTTTATCACGAATATAGTTGCTGATTGTCTGACCGGTTTCCTTTTTAAAAAGCCGGGATAGATAGGAGATATTTAATCCTGTCAGCTTAGCAAGTTGTTCTGCTGTGATATGGGTATGAAGATGATCATAGATATAATCCAGACAGACAGCAATATGGAGTGATGATATTTTGGATTTTCGAAGGTTTCGCATTCGTTTCGCATAATCCATACACATGGCAGGATGAAGTGCTGCAACTTCCTCTGGCGTTTTGCAACGGTCCGCTTTTTGGATATAGAAATCGCTCAGACTGTAGGCATTTGACAATTCCATACCACCTTCAATGCAGTAACGTGCAATAATTGCTGTTGTAATGACATAATGGTATTTTATGTTTTGAAGATAGTGGTCGGACAAGGTGCCTAATCCTTCTTTATCTAATAAGGATTCCTGACACAGCTGTTCAACCTTTGCTACATCTCCTTCTTTTATCGCTGTATAAAAGGAAACCTCCGGATTGTATGGAGCCCGCAGAAGATTATTTTCCCTTTGAACAAATTCTCGGTATACAAGTTCTTTTTTCAGTTGCATATTCTATCCCCGTTCGTATAAAACAGTCATAAGACTATATAGTAAATATGACAGATAAAACAATAAGACTATTAGTAAATTTGTATAAATTGTATCATAAAACATGACTATGGTCAATAAAACGATATAAAAGTAATATAAACGATATAAAGAAAACAGTAGTCTTCTTATACTATTTGCATAACAAAAATTTATACGGGAGGTATGTATTCATGAAAAATGCAAAAAAGATTATTGCTTTTTTAATGGCTCTTACACTTTTAGTAAGCACCATCCAGATGCCGGTTATGGCTGCAACAACAAAAAAAGCAACAATCAAGACGGTATCGATTGTAAAGCCTGAGACAAAAACGCTTGTTTTAAAAGCAAAGAAATCATACCAGTTGAAAACAAAAGTAACTGTAAATGGAAAAATCAGTAAGAAAGTAACCTACAAATCTTCAAATGAAAAGGTTGCTACCGTAAGTAAAAACGGTAAAATCAAGGCATTGAAAAAGGGAAAAACAACTATAACAGTAAGAAGCAAGGTAAATAAGAAGAAAAAGACAACCTTGAAGGTTATTGTTGGAACACCTGTTAAATCTGTAAAGCTCAATAAAAGCAAGGTGAAAACACAGGTTGGCAAGAAGGTAAAATTAAAAGCAACAGTTTCACCTAAAAAATCCAGTGTAAAGGGTGTAAAGTTTACTTCAAGCAATAAGAAGGTTGCAACAGTAAGTAAAAAGGGTGTTGTTACCTGTAAAAAGGCTGGAAAAGTTACAATTACAGCTACGGCTAAAGATGGAAGTGCAAAGAAGGCAAAATGTACAATTACTATTAAAAAGAAGAAAACTGAGCCATCCAATAAACCGGGAACACCAAACAAGCCGGGAACGCCAAACAAGCCGGTAACACCAAACAAGCCGGTAACACCAAACAAGCCGGATGATAAAGACGACCAGGATAACAAGGGCGATGAAGACAACAAGCTTTCTTATGATGGATATAATCTGAAATGGGAAGATGACTTTGATGGTGATGCGTTAAATGAGGATGACTGGAATTATGAAGAGCATGCACCAGGATGGGTAAACAGTGAATTACAGGCATATGTAAAGTCTGATCAGAATGTATATGTAAAGGATGGAAAGCTGGTTATCCAGCCTGTCAAGACAAAGAATGAAGATGGTTCATATTCTATTACTTCAGGAAGAATCAATACACAGGGTAAGCATGATTTTACATATGGATTGTTTGAGGTAAGAGCTAAGGTTCCAAGTGGAAAAGGTTTCCTTCCGGCCTTCTGGATGATGCCAACAGATGAAAATCTGTATGGACAGTGGCCAAGATGTGGTGAGATTGATGCTATGGAAGTTATGGGGCAGGAAACAGATAAGGTTTATGGCACGATTCACTATGGAAGTCCACATGCGGAAAAGCAGGGAACATATACATTAGAGAATGGAAATTTTGCAGATGAATATCATACATTTTCATGTGACTGGCAGCCGGGTAAGATCACATGGTATGTAGATGGAATAAAATATCATGAGACAAGTGACTGGTTCACAGCCGTTGAGGGTGAAACAGAGGTTGCTTATCCTGCACCATTTGATCAGCCATTTTACATGATCTTAAATCTTGCAGTTGGTGGATCATGGGTTGGATATCCGGATGATGATGCAGATTATATCAATACTCAGAGTTATAGTATTGATTATGTAAAAGTATATCAGAAGGACAGCTATAATGAAGATGTAGAAAAACCTGTTAACGAAGTAATTATCCGTGATCCGGATGCAAATGGAAACTATGTAAACAATGGAGATTTTGCTAAGACAGAAGATCTCACAGATGACATAGACTGGAAATTCCTTACCACTTTAGAAGGAGAAGGAAATGCAGTTATTAAAAACAAGGCAATTGAAATACATACAGATAAAGCCGGAACAGTTGATTACAGTATTCAGCTTGTTCAGCCATCAATTCCTGCAGAAAAAGGCGGCGAATATACAGTAACATTTGATGCATGGGCAGATGAAGCACGTACTATGAAAGTAGATGTATCTGCACCAGATCGTTCCTACAAGCGTTATCTGAATGATACGGTTGTTGACCTTACAACAGAGAAGCAGACCTATACTTATACATACACCATGACGGATAAGCCGGATGCAAATGCACGTCTGGAGTTCAATTTCGGTGCTACAGATTCAACAGCTACTGTATACATTACAAATGTATCAATTAAAAAGACAGCACAGAAGGAAATTGATAATAGTAAAAAACCTTTATCAGATGGTAACTATATTTACAATGGTGGTTTTCAGGAAGGTAAGAATCGTCTCGGTGACTGGACTGTGACAAATAACTGCCAGGCAGTAGTTAGCGTAACAGGATTGGCAGATGGCCGTCGTCTTATGGTAAAGGCTGATACAAAGAATAAAGCGGATGTAATCCTTTCACAGGATGGTCTTCCACTTAACGTTGAGACAGAATATGCATTGAGCTTTGACGCACAGGCAGATACAGATATGCAGCTTGATGTAGTTATTGCAGGTGAAACATTTACTGCAGATGTAACAACAGACAAACAGACATTTAACTATGTATTTAAAACACCGGAAGAGTTAACTGATGCATTTAAGACGATAACATATTTCCTTGGAAATAAGGGAACGATCTATTTGGACAATGTTCGCGTTGTTGAAAATACACTGATTAAGAACGGAAGTTTTAAGGCAGGTTTCTCTGGTTACGAAGTATATGCAGAAGGCAGCACAGATGTATCTTATGTAGTCGACAGTCAGACAGAAGATTGTGCAGCAGATTTTACGATCAAGGATACAGGTGCTCAGGACTGGATGATCCAGTTAAAGCAGAACAATATTAGTCTTGAAGAAGGTCAGTGGTACAGACTATCATTAAAGGCAAAATCAGATATGAACCGTAAGCTTATGGTTGCACTTCAGAGAGATGGTTCATCTGATGATGACTGGACACCATATTCAGGATCAAAGACAGTTGATCTTACAGATGAATATCAGTCTATTGTTGTTGAGTTCAAGATGAAGAACAAGAGTGATCCTAGAACAATTTTAAGTATTTCTATGGGTGCTGTAGGCGGTGTTCAGATCAAACAGCAGCATAGAATCTGTATTGATGATATTATTCTTGAGAAAATTGATGCTCCAAAGGTTGATGAGACGGAGTCAGATGTGAATCTGATCAAGAACGCAGATTTCTCAGAGGGAGACAATGGACTTTCAAACTGGGAAGGTGGTATTATGGGTGATGCTGTTGGAACACAGACAGTTGATAAGGGTGTTATCACTTATGAATTATCAGATGTTGGAACTGCTGACTGGAATGTACAGTTGAAGCAGACGGGACTGGCATTGGAAAATGGAAAGACCTATGAAGCAAGTATTACTTTAAAGTCAACCGAAGCAAGAACGGTATTATTGAATTTCATGAGCAACACTTATAAATGGTATGGTGGAGAAACAATTGTTCTTCCAAAGAATGAAGAGGTTGTAAAAACCATTACATTCACAATGAATGAAGAGACAGATACTGATGCTGGATTCTTCCTCTCTATGGGTAAGATTGCGGATGTTGATACCCCTGCATCTACAATCACAGTATCAAATATCTCTTTAAAAAAGCTTGCTGAATAATTCGCAGGCAGATAAACACATAAGTATTTACACAAGACAGGCATCGGTATTGTTACCGGTGCCTGTTTCGATTATGTAGATAAGTTATCAGGATGTTATTATTGTTTGTTAAAGCTGTAAACTTCGGCAATCTCGCTGATGGAGACATAGGCTTTATCGTCAAGTTCATGGACGATATTCTTCATTTTTCCAATCTGGAAACGGTTTACAACAATGTAGATCATGGTCTTTTCCTGATCTGAATAGAAGCCTTTTGCATCGATCGTCGTTATACCGCAGGAAAATGTATCCGAGAGTTCCTGACAGATTTCCTGTGGCTTCGTTGTAATGATATAGGCGGCTTTGGAACGGTCAATACCTTCTACGATAAAGTCGATGGTCTTAAGTGCAGCCATATATGTAACGATGGAATAAAGAGGTAAGATCCAACTGTTCAGGATGATGCCGCAGATGATATAAAGCACTACATTATAGACCATAACAAAGGTTCCGACGGTGATGCCAAGGCGTTTGGCAAATATGATCGCAAGTGTCTCGATACCGTCCATTGCACCGCCAAAACGGATCGCAAGTCCGCTTCCCGCACCGGAGATCAGACCGCCAAAGAGTGCGCACAGAAGCAGATCAGAGCCTGCAAGCGGAGATACAAATCGGACATCGACAGGAAGGACATCTGTAATCAACCATGCACCCAGAGAGTAGATCGCAACTACATAGATCGCATAGATGGTGAAGGTAGATCCCTGCTTTTTCCAGCCATATAAGAAAAGTGGAATATTTAAAATAATAAGGAAAACAGAAAGTGACAGGTGTTCCGGAGTGATCTGGCTTAGCAGCATGGAAGTACCGGATATGCCACTGTCATAGAGATTAACAGGACTTAAAAATATCGTAATACCGAAGGCATTGATAAGCCCGGCAATGGTCAGCCCGAGGATATTTTTCCAGTGTAGGGAACGAAAGATGGTTTTTAGTTTATTCATATAAAAGCCTCCTGTTCTGTCATATACATTTTTTACTATGGTCAAATATTACACGAGAAAACTGTTGATTACAAGAGAATCGTGTTTAATTTAATTAAATCTTTACTGGAAGTTTATTGTTTTCTTGCATTCGTATTTGTCAGAGAGTAAGATAGACTCATATATTATGTGATATTAGAGGAAATAGAATAACATGAAAAATGTTTCAGAAATTATAAATCAAGGAAATAAAAATGCAGAGCTTCCGGCATGGTTAAATATGCGGCATGCATGGAGTGCCAATGATGCAAAGCGGGATGAAGGATTGGCATATCCGGATAATGTAATTCAGATCAAGAATTTGGACTATAAAAAAGAGCCGGATCATCAGAAGTGGTGTGAGGCAGTTGAATTATTAGCTTCACAGAGAACTATAGGGGAAAAGACATCGGAAAAGTATAGTCGGATTTTCTATTATAATGAACCGGACGATGCTTCGAATCTTGATTCTGAACGTTATGCATCAAACAGTTTATTTGATATATATTATCCGGCTGAGCCGGATGCGCAGACAACATATCCGGTGATCGTCAGCGTTCATGGCGGGGGATGGTTCTATGGAGATAAAGAGCTGTATAGTTATTATTGCTGCCATCTGGCATCAAAGGGATTTGCGGTTGTAAATTTTAATTACCGGCTGGCACCTCAGAACAAATATCCGGCAGCGATTGAGGATGTGGCATACATTATCCATTATATTCACGAGAATGCAGAGATGCTTCATCTGGATACGGAAAAGTTTTATATGCTGGGGGATTCAGCAGGAGCGCAGCTTACGGCAAATTACTGTATTATTGCCGGGAATGCAGCGTATCGGAGCAAGCTGGATTTCTTTACATATGACAGACTTCCAAAGGCTGTGTGCCTGAACTGCGGAGCATATGAGATGGACAAGCGGGAGGATAATATTTCTGACTGGTATATGAAGAAGGAAGATGGAAGTTATGCAGTATCTGAAGAGCAGAGAAAGTTGTTCCTTTCACAGCTTGAGTATCTGACGAAAGATTTTCCACCGGCATATCTGATGTACAGTGTAAATGATGATCTGAGATTTCAGACCATTCATCTGGATGAACGAATGGAGAAGCTGGGTATCCGGCATGTGATCCGGTCATTTGGAGAGAAACATCCGGACAGCGGACATGTATTTCACATTAATCTGAAAAACCCGGAAGGCGTACAGTGCAATGAGGAAGAATGTGCATGGTTCCGTCAGTATGAATAAGTACATGGCGGTTCATATAGAAAGTATATGTATTTGTAAGACTTGAAAAAATATGAAATGAAATTTGGAGTACAAGAAAATGGCAGAAGGTTGTAATCATAATTGTAGTAGTTGTGGAGAGAGCTGTTCATCAAGAACTGCTCCTCAGAGTTTACTTGAAACACCACATGAAGGAACAAAGATCAAACATATCATAGCAGTTATCAGTGGAAAAGGCGGTGTTGGAAAATCATCCGTAACGACATCCCTTGCAGTTACCTTGAATCGTCTTGGTTATAAAACGGCGGTTCTGGATGCAGATATTACCGGACCTTCGATTCCGACAGCATTTGGAATAAATGAAGAACCGGAGAGAGGCGATGATTTCCTGTATGCGGTTGAAACAAAGACCGGAATCAAGATGATGTCGATCAATCTGTTGATCGAAGATCAGACGGCACCGGTTATCTGGCGTGGTCCGATCATCGCGGGAGCAGTAAAACAGTTTTATACAGATGTTGTCTGGGGAGATATTGATTATATGCTGGTTGATTGTCCGCCCGGAACCGGAGATGTACCGCTTACGGTATTCCAGTCTCTGCCGGTTGATGGCGCAGTTATTGTTACAACACCTCAGGATCTGGTGTCTCTTATTGTGGAGAAGGCAGTCCGTATGGCAGACGATATGGGAATCCGTATCTTAGGTCTGGTTGAGAATATGTCATATTTCAAATGCCCGGATTGCGGCAAAGAACACAGCATCTTTGGTGAGAGTAAAGTAGAGGAGATACAGGATCGTTTCGGTATCGAGACGGTCGTAAAGCTTCCAATCGACCCTGCACTTGCCGGGCTGATGGATGAAGGTAAGATCGAGGATATGCCGGAATCAAAGCTAAAGGAATTCGCACAGACGATCGTGGGAAAGATAGGATGAAACTTAGAAAATTACTGGAAAGCTGCCACCTGTGTCCGAGAAAATGCGGGGTGAACCGCATAAACGGACAGACAGGGGCATGTAATGAAACATTATCAATATCAGCCGCAAGGGCGGCATTGCATATGTGGGAGGAGCCTTGCATTTCCGGAGAGAATGGATCGGGCGCGGTATTCTTTTCCGGGTGTTCACTTGGATGTGCATATTGCCAAAACCATGATATATCCGGGGGCTTGAATGGAAAAGAGATCACGATAAAGCGCTTATCGGAAATCTTCTTTGAGTTAAAAGAGCAGGGAGCCAATAATATCAATCTGGTAACGCCAGATCATTTTATTCCTCAGATCATAGAGGCAATCGATATGGCAAAGGAGCAGGGGTTCAATCTTCCGTTTGTCTATAATTGCAGTGGATATGAGGAGATCGACGCCCTGAAGCTGTTAGATGGATACATTGACATTTACCTGCCCGATTTTAAATATATGTCGGCAGAACTGGCGGCGAGATACAGTCACGCACCGGATTATCCGGAGGTGGCGAAAACGGCACTGGCGGAGATGGTACGGCAGGTTGGAGGAGATCAGACGACATTTGACGAGGATGGCATCATGAAGCGTGGTGTTATTGTCCGTCATCTGGAGCTTCCGGGATGTATCGAGGATTCCAAGGCTGTCATTCGTTACTTATATAAAACATATGGAAATAATATTTACATCAGTATTATGAACCAGTATACGCCGATGGAGGGTATCGGTAAGAAATTCCCGGAACTGAACCGCAAACTGACGGAACGGGAGTATGATGAACTGGTTGATTATGCGATTTCGATCGGTGTAGAAAATGGTTTCATCCAGGAAGGGGAAACGGCATCAGAAAGTTTTATACCTCCATTTACAAATGAAGGGGTATAATGCAGAAATGTCCGGTATATCAATTGTAACAGATCAGATGAAAGTGCAGAACTTGCTGCAAGTTCAGGCTGGGTAAAGAAGAGTTCCGGCCGTTTTGAATATTACAGCAAGGCAGGCAAGGTAACGAAGAAACTGGTGAAGAAGAATGGGTTCTTCCGTTATTATCTGAAAAAGAATGGCAAATGGAAAGCGCAGAAAAAGGTATGGGTGACAATCTCACATAACCAGTATTATGCGAATGCAAAAGGCAAGGTCACCACGATCTACTATGGTGCCAGCAAAAAGGCAAAGCGGTATTCCGGTGGTAAATGGAAATATGTGAAGAATGATACTTTGCGTCTGGCAAATGGGAACGTGTATTATTTCAGTGCAAATGGTATCCGTCAGACGAAGCATAGCTGGTATAAGATCAATGATAATCGTCATGTTCTGGTCGGCGAAAAGGGTTCCGATACCGTAGATTATCTGTTGAAGAAGGATCACGGTGCATGGAAATGTTATGTCAGCACAAAGAAAGGCTGGGATAAGTTCAGAAGCAAGTGGGCACAGGCATATGGCAAGATCTATTACTTTGATGCAACCGGAAAGGCATCCAGAATCTACTATGTGGAGTCCATGAAATGCTATGAATACAAAAATGGCAAATATGTAATGTGGAGAAATACAACAAAATACATTGGTAAATATCTGTTGTATTTTGGTTCCGATGGTGTACGTGTTACCAAATCCGGTTGGTATAGGATATCATCAGATAAAGAGATCTATGTAAATTCACAGGGAGTTGTTACGGATTCCAGAACACCTGTAAAAGAAACAACCGGACATTCTGCAACCGGCTGGTATACGATCAAGCTTAGTAATGGCAGTACAAAGCAGGTATATGGATATTTTGATTATGATGCAGAAAATGCGATCATCCGTCAGTTAAATGCTTACAGAAAGGCAAATGGTCTTAATGAATTGACAAGATCACAGAGCTTGATGAATTCTGCAAGAGTACGAGCATATGAGTGCTCTTATTCCTTCTCACATACAAGACCGGATGGTACTCAGTGTTTTACTGCTTCATCAGAAATGAATGGCGAAAATATTGCAGCCGGCTATCCTTCTGCAGATGCAGCAATGACAGCCTGGAAAAATTCACCGGGACATGATGCAAATATGAAATTGCCACTATTCAGTAAAATTGGTGTTGGTGTATTTGTAGCAGTATCCAGTGATAATTGTGGATATAAATATTACTACGTTCAGAACTTTGGTATTTAGAAACAGATTGTATATTTTATTCATAAAGTAAAAGGTACTTCAGAATGTTTAACATAATTGTATGACATCCTGAGGTACCTTTATTTTTATAAGCCTGCTTTTATAAGGTCGTTTTCATCGGAAAAAGTAATGCAGTTATATAAGAATAATACCTGATCGTAGTCTTCGACATTTACCAGATTGCTGATCGATTGATTCGTGTACCGCAGGTCGATCATGGTCACGGTATCGTAGTTATTGATCAGAAACTGTATCATTGAATTCGCATAGCTGTCCTTGATCACAAGAATGGAACGGTTTTCAGAATCCGAAATATTTGAATCATTTGCCGCATCGGATGCTTTGTTACGGCTGATCGTTGCAACTGCAACATTCTGTCCGGTATAAGATGCGTATTTGTCTTTGACGTCCAGATAGTCACGGAAGAAAATGGAGTCATAGGAAGCTTCTTTATCAAGTCCATTCGAGGTTGTCATGGATGGTGTTGCACTATTATCTGCCAGAGTGTAGAAATCAATCTCATCTTTTGTAACAGATTGATCTAAGGTCTTTGAGAACAGGGTTCCCTGAAATTCTGTGCTGGCGGTTTCCTTTGTAAAATCCTTCAATTCATAAGGAGTATATCCAAGTTCTGCTCCGGCAGACTGATATGCATAGTAAGCACCAAGGGATGTCCAGTGGTGGTCAGTACGATAATAGATATACTCGCTATCATGTTCCTTTAAGGCATTATATATATTGATCGGTGTCACACTGGATAGTTCGTTATAACAGGATTCGATCATGTCTTTTTCATCAACTGATACATTCTTAACAGCCGAAGGCAGCAGGGAATTTCCATAGACACCGACAGAGGTCGGACACAGCATGAAGTAGGTTGGAACCTCCGGATGCTTTGAAGCGAAGCTGTTAATGACAGCAAGATTTGTATGGATCTTATCAGCATCATATGCCGCACCGATATCGTCATAATCTGAAAGTACCTGCATCATCCGATCGTCTTTTGTATATACTGTTGAAATCTCTGTTTTGCCCATCAACCGTTCAGAATCATTCATGGCTGAGATCCACTGTTCCCTGCCATAGAACCGGTCAGAGAACCAGGAATCAAAACCGTTCATAAATGTCTCGTCCTTGATGGAGGAAAGACTGACGGTTGGAAATTCCGACAGATAACGATTTTCATTTTCGGAAAAAGGCGCTTTCTCTTTTGGCAGCTTAACAAGTGTCAAAATGGGAAGAGCGATGATGATACATGCAAATATGATAATTCCGATTTTTTTATGCATAAGGGCTCACCTCACAAAATTCTATAAATAGGCGTTTGCAAAACGCCATGCCAACCTCGCCTGGCGGCTCGGTTTGCGGCATTCGCCGTATACCATCTGATCCTTTCAAAGTTACCTGTGAGCAAGCTCACGTTGACTTTGAAAAGTCTCATCTGGTGCATGGCTCTTTTTTTAAAAGTTGAAATACAAAAATGGGTTATAGCTTGCATTGACAAGGTAGGCGGTGGAAAGCAGCATCAGAATCGCCATCAAAATGACGCTTCCGTAATTGCCGACAGCCGGAACTTTGTCTGCGAGCTTAACAGCCAGCTTCTTTGGCAGATCCGTAGAACCGATGATCGCAATGATGAATAATAATCCGAAGTTCACAAGGATATATATGGTATAACTGTCATAGAAGTTACTGCCAAAGCGGAACATCCGTCCCATATAGGAGAATGCCTGTGCGATCGTTGATGTATCAAAGAGTACCCATCCAAGCATGACGAGAACGATCGCATAAATACGTTTTATAATAGAAGGAATCTTTGTAAAGATATCCTGTTTTCCTGCTTTTGTCAGTGCGGTTGTAACCAGCTTTTCTATAATGATCAGAACACCGTACAGAGAACCCCACAGAATGAAGTTCCAGCTTGCACCATGCCAGACACCGGTTAAGAACCAGACAACTGCAGTGTTGAATATCGTACGGGCAAGTCCTTTGCGGCTTCCTCCGAGAGGAAAATAGACATAGCTCTTGAACCAGCCGGAGAGTGTCATATGCCATCTGCGCCAGAACTCACTGATACTCTTGGACATATACGGATAATTGAAGTTTTCCGGGAAATGGAAACCGAGCATCTTACCCAGACCGATCGCCATATCAGAATACCCGGAAAAATCAAAATAGATCTGTAAGGTATAAGCGGCAATACCAAGCCATGCGGTTGCAACCGGAAGCTCGGATAAGTCCATAGCTTTGACATTTGTCCAGACAACACCGATATTATTTGCGATCAGAACCTTCTTGCCAAGACCGACCGCGAAGCGGAGAATACCATCCCAGATCAGGTCGATGTTGATCACACGTTCATTCAGCTCGGCAGCCACATCTTCATAACGAACGATCGGACCTGCTACGATCTGTGGGAACAGCGTGACAAAGGCTGCAAAGGTGATCGGATTCTTCTGAACAGAGATGTTCTTCCGGTACAGGTCGATCGTATACGACATGGACTGGAAGGTAAAGAAGCTGATACCGATCGGAAGCAGAGAGGTCGGTGAACCATAGTGCGTTCCGAATATGTTATTAATATTTTCTATGATGAAATTGCTGTATTTGAAAAAGCCAAGCAAGGACAGATTCATGACCATCGATACGATCAGTGCAAGCTTTCGAAGTGCCTGACGTTCGCCTGCCTTATAAATGACCAGACCTGCAAAATAATCGATCATTGTCGATGCGATCAGTACAAATACATAGATTGGTTCGCCCCATGCGTAGAAGAACAGTCCGCTGATCAGGATGAACAGGTTCCGTAACTGCTTCGGGACAATATAATAGATAACCAGTGTAACCGGTAAAAATATATATAAAAATGTCAAACTGGAAAAAACCATGTGATACCCCAACTAACTTCATTATTATGTCGACTTCTGTCGCCGTAACAATTATAAAGTTAACGTATGGTAGTGTCAATCAGATTAAATATTAAATATTTGTGAGAAAATGGCTAAGAAATAGGAAAATATATAGATTGTGTGTATAGTTACAATATCGGCAGGCATATACAGATATACAGCAGTATTAAGACTACCAATATAGGATTTTAAGGAGATGAGAAAAAATCAGCCCATGTGAAACCATGTGACTATATAAAAGAACTGCCTTACTTAGACTCGCTGTGGTTTCTATGATCTGCATATACGTGATTCGCAAATGTTCCTGTGCCAACTCGCCTTTCAGGCTCAGACAGGCACCCACATTTGCTCGTATATGCATCTCATTACGAAATCCTCACTAATGTCTTAGTAAGGCAGTTCTTTTATATAGATTGTATAGTTTCACATGGGTGTCCTTCTATCGGATAGCGTCCTTCATGTTTGCGACATAGTCTTTGATATAAGGCACGCAGTCCCTGCCATATTTGGCGCAGAGCTTGACAATGGCAGAGCCGACGATCACACCATCAGCATGAGCAGCCATTTCCTTTGCCTGCTCCGGTGTGGAGATTCCGAAGCCGATCGCACACGGAGTATCCGTTACGGCTTTGACCAGCTTGGTCATAGCACCGATATCGGTCGTGATCTTGCTTCTTGTTCCGGTAACACCGAGAGAAGAAACACAGTAGATAAATCCATTTGCTTCTTTTGCGATCATGCTGATCCGGTCATGGGAGGTTGGTGCGATCATGGATACCAGATCCAGATCATACTTCTTACAGATGCCGTCGAACTCATCCTTTTCTTCGTAAGGGATATCCGGCAGGATCAGTCCGTCAATGCCGATCTCCTTACAAATGCCGATAAATTTTTCAGAGCCGTAAGAGAAGACAACATTTGCATAAGTCATAAATACCATAGGGATGGTAACTGTCTTACGGAGCTTTCTTACAAGGTCAAATACATCATTTGTCGTAACATGGTTTGCTAGTGCGCGGATATTTGCACCCTGGATAACAGGGCCTTCTGCGGTTGGATCTGAGAATGGGATACCAAGTTCGATCAGGTCTGCACCTGCTTCTACCATGGCATATACGATCTGTTCTGTTGTTTCAAGATCAGGGTCACCACATGTAACAAATGGGATGAACGCCTTTCCGTTTTTGAATGCATTTTTAATATTACTCATAGAGATCCTCCCCTCTGTATCTGGCGATGGCGGCAACGTCTTTATCGCCTCGTCCTGAAATGTTAATAACCATGATCTGGTCTTTGTCCATCTGTGGTGCAAGCTTCATTGCATAGGCAACTGCATGAGCACTCTCGATCGCAGGGATAACACCCTCGATCTTGGACAGATATTCAAATGCATCAACAGCTTCATCATCTGTAACAGCGACATATTCTGCTCTGCCGATGTCATGCAGGTATGCATGTTCCGGTCCGATTCCCGGATAGTCAAGACCTGCTGAAATAGAATAAACCGGTGCGATCTGTCCGAATTCATCCTGACAGAAGTAGGATTTCATACCATGGAAGATACCAAGTCTTCCGGTGTTGATCGTTGCAGCTGTCTCAAATGTATCAATTCCACGTCCGGCCGCTTCACATCCGATCAGGCGAACGCTCTTATCCGGAATAAAGTTATAGAATGCGCCGATCGCATTGGAACCGCCGCCGACACAGGCGAGAACGGCATCCGGCAGTCTGCCTTCCTTCTCCATAAGCTGTTCCTTGATCTCCTTGCTGATAACAGCCTGAAAATCGCGAACCATTTCAGGGAAAGGATAAGGTCCCATAACAGAACCCAGAACATAATGGGTATCATCGATTCTGGAAGTCCATTCACGGAAGGTTTCGGAAACGGCATCCTTTAATGTACCGGTACCGGTTTCTACCGGGTGAACCTTTGCTCCTAATAATTTCATACGATAGACATTTAAAGCCTGACGGATGGTGTCTTCCTTGCCCATGAAGATCTCACATTCCATACCCATCATGGCAGCAACCGTAGCAGTTGCAACACCGTGCTGACCGGCTCCTGTCTCGGCGATAACTCTTGTCTTACCCATTCGTTTTGCAAGGAGCATCTGACCGATAACATTGTTGATCTTATGTGCTCCGGTGTGGTTCAAGTCCTCACGCTTCAGGTAGATCTTTGCACCGCCAAGATCCTCTGTCATTCTCTTGGCATAGTACAGACGGCTAGGTCTGCCAGCGTATTCATTTAACATTTCTGTCAGCTCCCGGTTGAATTCCGGGTCATCTTTGTATTTCTTATATGCTTCTTCAAGCTCAAGCATGGCGTTCATCAGTGTTTCCGGTATGTACTGTCCGCCATGGATTCCAAAACGTCCTTTTGACATATATGTTTCCTCCTGTATGTGTTGTTTCTATATTATAAAATATCTTCAGTGCTTTCTAATAAAGTCCGTTGTTCCTGCAGAAACAGGATTAGGTTCTATTCTACATCTTCACCCCCGTAACCATGCAAATGCGGCTTTCTTATCAGGGCTTCGCATAAAGGTTTCTCCGATCAATACTGCATCTGTGCCATTTCCCTTTAAACGGTCGATGTCCTCCGGTGTGCGGATGCCGCTTTCGGATACATAGACGACCGGTTTACCATTTATCGAATCCGGGATCAATGTCCGAAGTCTTACACTGTTCATAATGTCAACGGTAAAGGTCTTCAGATCGCGGTTATTTACACCGATAATGTCTGCGCCGATCGCGATCGCCCGTCTGACTTCTTTTTCGTCATGTGCTTCTACCAGAACGGACAGCCCGAGGCTTGTTGCAAGCTCGTAATAGCTTTTGAGCTGCTCGTCGGTAAGGATCGCACAGATCAGAAGGATCGCAGAGGCACCGATCACCTTTGCTTCATAGATCATATAAGGATCGACGGTGAAATCCTTCCGCAGGATCGGAGTGGATACTGATTCATGGATCGCTGTCAGATATTCGTTGCTTCCCTGAAAATAAAAAGGTTCGGTCAGCACGGATATGGCGGAAGCACCGGCGGCTTCATATTCTTTCGCAATCTCGATATATGGGAAATCCGGTGCAATCAGTCCTTTGGAAGGGGAAGCCTTTTTTACTTCGCAGATAAAGGAGATTCCCGGCTTTGCCAGATTGTCACGGAAAGGAAAAACGGTATAAGGTTTTGTTCCGTTCTCTGTTTCCTTTTCTACGATCGCAAGAGCTTTTGCCTTCATTTCTTCAAATGGAATCTGTTCTTTGCATCCGGTAACCCGTTCTTTTGTTTTTGCTGCTATTTCATCTAAGATCATATATATTCCTCCATAGCGGCCCGGAGATTGAAGATTTCGAGCCGGTTATGTGTTTTGCATTTACCAATAATTATGCGTTTGTTGCTGCGATAAAGTCTTCCAGCTTCTTCAGACCGCTGCCATTTGCCAGAATATCGGCTGCAAGGGCGAAGCCTTCTTCAAGTGAGATCCGGTTTGTGATATGCAAAGCTGCACCGGCATTTAAGATAACGGCTGTACGTTTGCCATCTGTGATCTTGCCGGATAAGATATCCTTTGTGATCTGTGCATTTTCTTCCGGTGTGCCACCGACCAGCTCAGACTTGTCACAGAGGGTGAAGCCGTATGCGGTTGGGTCTAAGGTATAGGTGTTAAATGTGCCATCGTTGAATTCACATACAGTTGTTGTTGTAACCGCTGAGATCTCATCCAGACCGTCATTTCCATGAACGACCATACCACGTTTTACACCGAGGTTGCTGAGTACTTTTGCAAGCGGTTCAACGAGGGAGGCATCATAGACACCAAGTAACTGTAGATTTGCTTTTGCCGGATTTGCAAGAGGTCCTAAGATATTGAATACTGTAGGAATCTTGATCTCTTTTCTTGGAGCGCCGACAAATCGCATTGCTGTGTGATATTTCTGTGCAAATAAGAAGCAGGTACCAAGATCCTTCAGACAGGCTTCGCTGACTTTACAGTCTGCTGCGATGTTGACGCCAAGGGCTTCTAGGCAGTCGGCTGTTCCGCATTTGCTGGATGCTGCACGGTTGCCATGCTTTGCCACCTTACCACCGCCTGCGGCTGTTACTAATGAGGAAACAGTTGAGATGTTAAAGGTTCCTGCGCAGTCTCCACCGGTTCCTACGATGTCGATCTCCTCATCGACATCCGGTGTAAATTCACCACAGTGTTTTCTCATGATCTCAGCAAATGCTGTGATCTCATCGATCGTTTCACCTTTAATATGAAGTGCTGTTAAGAAGCTTCCAATCTGTGCCTGTGTTGCTTCTCCACTCATAATTTCATCCATAACGGCCGCAGCCATTTCTTTATCTAAATTTTCGCCTTTAACTATTTTAGCAATTGCTTCTGTAATCATATTGAAATTCTCCTTGATATTATCTTTTAATAAGACATTTGCAGGTTCTGTATAGAATTGTTATGATTAAACATTTTGACTTACCAAGACAGGGACATTTGAGTCCGTCGGTACTTGATGGTGCATTAGCAGCATCTTAGTACCGCTGCAGGGGTAACTGAGACCTTAGCGAGGCTTAAGCCGAGGTTAGTTCGAAGTTACACAGAGTGGAAATGAGCGGAAGCGTTCCCTGGTTGGTAATGGCAAAAATGTTTAATCTAAGTAGTGTATTGTAACCTGCAAATGTCTGGTTATGCCTCTAAAAAGTTTCGTAAGATGATCGTTCCTTTTGGTGTCAGAATCGATTCCGGATGGAACTGGACACCATATATTTCATAATCCTTGTGTTTGACTGCCATGATCTCATCATCGTCGGTTCGGGCAATAACGGTAAGAACATCCGGGAAGTTTTCTTCGGAAGCGGCAAGAGAATGATATCTGGCAACCTCGATCCGTTTCTGAAGTCCCTTGAACAGTTTGCAGTTGATGTCGACATTTGCAACGGACATTTTGCCATGCATCAGCTTTTTGGCGTATGTGATCGTTGCACCGTAGGTTTCACAGATTGCCTGATGTCCGAGACAGACACCAAGGATCGGAACCTTGCCGGCAAAATAGGAGATGGCTTCTTCACAGATACCTGCATCGGAAGGCCTTCCGGGACCCGGTGAAATGATGATCTTATCCGGATTCATTGCTTCAATCTCCTGACAGGTATATTCGTCATTTCGTATCACCTTGATGTCAGGATTGATCTTTCCTACAAGCTGATACAGATTGTAGGAAAAGCTGTCATAATTATCGATCAGTAATATCATGCTTCGTCACCTCGTATTTTCTGAGAATTAATCAATGCGTCCGTTACGGCTTTTGCTTTGTTGATGCATTCCTGGAATTCATTTGCCGGTACACTGTCGGCTACAATGCCGGCACCGGAACGGACAAATACTTTATTTCCTTTGCGGTATGCGATTCGGATCGCGATGCAGGTATCCAGATTTCCTGAGAAATCGATATAACCGATCGCGCCGCCGTAAATACCTCGTTTGTTATTTTCAAGCTCGTTGATGATCTCACATGCCCGGATCTTCGGTGCACCGGATAAGGTTCCGGCCGGAAGAACCGCATCGACAGCGGAGATCGCATCCAGATCCTCACGGAGTGTTCCGCGTACGGTAGAGCCGATATGCATAACGTGTGAATAACGCTGGATGGACATATATCGTTCGACTTCGACCGTTCCAAACTGACTGACCTTTCCGAGATCATTTCTTCCGAGATCCACTAACATATTGTGTTCTGCAAGTTCCTTTTCATCTGCCATCAGGCTCTTTTCCAGTTCCAGATCTTCGACCTTTGTTTTTCCCCTTGGTCTTGTGCCTGCCAGAGGAAATGTGTGGAGAACGCCATCCTCTACCTTGACCAGAGTTTCAGGGGAAGCCCCGGCAACCTCGATCGTGTCACCGTCAAAGTAGAACATGTAAGGAGATGGGTTTGTGCTTCGGAGCAGCCGGTAGGTATCGAACAGGCTTCCTTCCATTTCGGCTTCCAGTCGGTTGGAAAGCACGACCTGGAAAATATCTCCTTCATATATATAGTGCTTTGCCTTTTCTACCATCCGGCAGTAGGCTTCTTTGTCAAATAATGGTTTGAATTCTGTCTTAAGAACAGGAGCAGGAATATCGGCTTCTGCGCCATGGAGAATGAGTTCTTTCATTTCTTTGATATCCTGTAAGGCTTTCTGATATCCTTCTTCGATATTTGCTGTGCCGGCATTTGCGATCAGGATCAGCTTGGATCTTACATTGTCAAATGCGATCACCTTGTCAAATAACATCAGGTCGACATCCTGAAATCCTTCCTCGTCCTTTGCATCAAGCACCAGCTTCTTTTCACTGTATTTCAGATAGTCATAAGAGAAATATCCAACCAGTCCGCCGGTGAAAGTAGGGAAGCCTTCGATCTTAGGGCTCTTATAATCTTTTAAAACCTCACGGATGAAGATTTCCGGATGGATGCCGGAGGTCTCTTTGATGACTGCTCCGTTCTCATCCTTTAATGTCAGGGTTCCGTTCATACAGATGATATCCAGTTTTGGACTGTATCCAAGGAAAGTGTATCTTCCCCAGAGCTCTTGATTCTCCACGCTTTCCAGAATGTAGCAATGCTCATTTTCCGCTTTTAGTTTCTTTAGCAGATTGATCGGAGTGATGATATCGGAGAGCATCTCATAACAGACCGGAACCATGTGGTATCCCTGTTCGGCGTATTCTTTTGCTTCGCTAAGTGTTGGTCGTATCATATGTTTCACCTCGTTCATAAATAATAGTTTAATAAGTTGTTTGAAATTGTTGATGTATGGTGAGGTGCGCTTTGCCTAAGTTGCTTTTTATAAAAAGAAAAAGCACCATCAGAAGATTGCATAAAAAAATCTCATCCAAAAGCAAAACGCTTATAGGACAAGATACAAATACAACACTCCTGCGGTGCCACCTATATTCATCAAAATCTGATGCACTCAACCATATACTAACATATATGTACTTTCTATAACGGGAAGTCTCCGTCGCCCCTACTAGATTCGCTCGTTCGGTTTGCCCTCGCAAGTCCATTCACTTAAGAAATCATCACTGCAATCTCACCACCTGCAGTTCTCTGGACATGTTGTTCATAAGCTACTCTTCTTGCTCATTGGTTTGTTTTATTGTATTCATATTGCACCGGTATGATATATTTGTCAAGAACTAATTTTATAATTGTTCAAAAAAAGGTACAATTATTTCGATGGAAAACCTTGTTTATTCGTTAAAAATCACTATAATAAAAGTAAGATGACTCGCTATGCGCAAGTATAGCTTTTAATACTGAAAATATACGGAACGTGTATGTAATGCATGATATATGATTCGTATAAATAATCAATGGAGGACTATAATCGTGGAAGAACGTAAAAATTTTGGTTTCGGTGTATTGATCGATATTTTGAAGAAAAATCCAAAAACAATTGTTTTGACTGAAGGTACTGATCCCCGTATTCTGGAAGCATCTTCAAGACTTCTTGCAAGTAACTTCCTGCATCCGATTCTTGTAGGAGATCCTGATAAGATTTATGAAGTTGCAGAGGAAAGCGGTTTTAATATAAGAGGTTCCGAGATCATTAATCCAAGGAATTTTGATCGTATGGATGAGATGGTTGAGATGTTCTGTGAACTCAGAAAGAGCAAGGGTGTGACACCGGAGCAGGCAAGAGAGATCCTGTATCAGAACAACTACTTTGGTACGATGCTTGTTAAGATGGGAATTGCAGATTCGCTTCTCGGTGGTGCTACATATTCAACTGCAGATACAGTAAGACCTGCTTTACAGCTGATCAAGACAAGACCGGGCAACACACTGGTTTCATCCTGCTTCATTCTGGTACGTCCGTTTGCAACAGGTGGTAATGAAGTGTTCGCTATGGGTGACTGTGGTATCAACATCAAGCCAAATGAAGATGAGCTGGTTGAGATCGCAGAGGAGACGGTTCGTTGTGCAAGAATCTTCGGTGTAGATCCAAAGGTTGCATTCTTAAGCTATTCAACCTATGGCTCTGGTAAGGGCGAAGATGTGGATAAGATGAGAAATGCAGCAAGAAAGACAAAGGAGCGTAACCCTGATCTTCCGATCTCAGGTGAGATTCAGTTCGATGCAGCCGTATCACCTAGAGTTGCAAAGAAGAAATGTCCACAGTCAGAGGTTGCAGGAAATGCAAATACCTTTATCTTCCCTGATATCAATGCAGGAAATATCGGTTATAAGATTGCACAGAGAATGGGTAACTTCTCAGCATATGGCCCGATCCTGTTAGGACTTAATTCTCCTATCAACGATCTGTCCAGAGGATGTACAGCAGATGAGGTTTATTCTATGGCGATCATCACAGCAGCATTAGCAGATAATAAAGATGCATAAATTGTAGATAGATAAAAGCCGGACACTATCTTTGGTTTAAAGAGATAGTGTCCGGCTTTTGTCTATTGTCTAAAGATGATTATTCTATTTGCAGGAATTCTGCGGCTGTTAATATTTGTGGCTTTTGAAGTCCTGATTCTGCTGATTTTTCATTGCAAGAAAGTGTGATTTTTCTTGAAATAAATGGGTAAATGGTTTACCATAATATCATGAGTATTTAGTATGGGATTGTAGCGTTTTTTTAGCGTGAAGGGCGAACAAATGACGCCTGTGAGACAGAAAAATTGGGACAGCATATTTGTGGGTGTCAGAATGGAGATTTGAATGAGTTTCGTGTATTCATTGTTTTTGAAGAGAGCCGGAGAGGAACTTTCACAATTTGATAACAGAATTTCTAACATGCTTCCAGTGGCTGCCGGTCTGGTTTTTTTTGATATGCGAAACTATCGTAATGATAATGGGGAATTTAATGTTTATATAGAGTGGAATGAGGAATTGAATTCCATCCTGAATGACAGACTGCCTTCGGGTGGTTATTTTATAAAGGCAACAGGAAAACAGGCAAGACAGTTGGAAGAAAAAACAGGTGGAATTCCTGTTTATATGAAGTTGATCGCACATGAGGGCAGGCTGTATCCGTATCGCACATATGTGATGTGGAATGGCAGGCCTTTTAGTGTGGAATTTAACGGAAATATATTAATCCCGGTTGATTATAAGAAGAAAGCAGAGAACGTGAGGATACAGGGTTCGCAGAATGGCGGTAAAGGAAATCGTACGGATGTATCTGGAAGTCAGATGAGCAGTCAGAGAGGGGTGTTTGGCACAAGCCAGCGTGGAATCTTCTTTGGCAGTCAGCGAGGATTTTTGACAGATAGTAATCGGGGCTTCTTTTTTGAAAGTCAGAATGGCTTTTCCTTTGGCAGTAACCGAGGTTATCTGACGGGCAGCAATCGTGAATTCTGGACGAGTAGCAATCGACCTTGGATGTATGAGTGGGAATATGAGAATGGCAGCCAGAGAAGTCTATTCGGTGGTAGTCAGAGAAGTCTGTTTAGTACAAGTCAACGTGGAAATTTCTTTGGAAGTCAAGGTAGATTTTGGGGGACAAGTCAGCAGGGATTCCTTTTTGGAAGTCAGCGGGAGTTTTTGACAGGTAGCAATCGGGGCTTCTTTTTTGGAAGCCGGAACGGCTTTTTCTATGGCAGCAACCGAGGCTATCTGACGGGCAGCAATCGTGAATTCTGGACAAGCAGTAATCGACCTTGGATGTATGAGTGGGAATACGAGAATGGCAGTCAGCGTGGATTTTTAGCAGGCAGCCGGTACACACCGACATTTTATCAGGCAACAGATGGTGGAGCAGATGATTATGATATTCCGCATTGGTATTACATGCCGCCGGAATGGCAGCTTATAAACCGGTCAAAACGACCATGCAGCAGAAAAGGCGGAAACAGCACATTTGGCTATGGGCTGGATTTAATATAGAGCGGAAGCGTCCCTTGGCTGAGAAGGTCAAGAGCCTGTAACTAATCAATATTTAGTCGGTTTTCAATTATCTTGAAAGGACAACATATGGACGGATTTCATTCCTTATGGTCAAAACCATATATGGCGGGAAAACAAGCGGAAGAATATTGGATGCAGGACTATGAAGTCCTTACGATGATTCTTTCGGCATTGATGTGGAGAAAATACAATGGGGGGATCCGTTTGTGTGCGGATGAAGAGGCAAGAGCATTTATCGAGAAGCTGGGACTTGCGCACATCTGGAATCTCGGAATCGAGGAAATTACAGTGCCGGAAGCGGTACCGGAAAAGGTGTTCTGGGCAGCCGGCAAATTATATTCATTGAAAAAAATGCAGATGCCTGCGGTCATGGTGGATCTGGATCTGATCATCTGGAAGGATATACGGAATATTATAAAAGATACGGATATCTGTGCAATACACAGAGAAGGGATATTCCCTGATGTGTATCCGGGAAAAGAGTTTTTCCATATGAAGCCGGAGTATCGGTTTGACCCGGACTGGAGCTTTGAGGTTCTTCCGGTCAATACCTGTATGTTATATATCGCGGATGAAGCGTTTAAGAATTATTATGTTGACAGTTCAATCACATTTATGGAGAATTGTCTGGAGACAGAGGAGAATCTCTGTCATATGGTATTTGCGGAACAGCGGCTTCTTGCGATGTGTGCAGAGAAGCAGGGAAAGCAGATATCATCTTTTTTTCCCGGTTCGGCACAGATCGAGAACCAGGATATATTCACACATTTATGGGGCTATAAGAACATTCTAAAATTCAATTATAAAGAAAGGGAAGCTTTTAACCGTAAAATGTATGATCGCATCGTCCGGGAATTTCCGGAAGAAGAGACGACACTCAAGCAGCTTCCGATATCAGGACTATAGGGAGAATGGTATGAAACTTTTACGCAAAATACCAAAGGAAATATACATATATATCGCATGGGGCATACTCGTAGGGGCAGTGAACTTAGGGTCTGCCTGGGTTTTTATGTACAAATGCGGGATAAATGAGATCTATGCCAATTATATGTCGTGGATTCTGTACAACTATGTGTCATTTGCGACAAACCGCAAATCTGTATTCCACACAAAGGCTGCAACGATAAAGGCATATTTTATTGAACTGGGATTATTCTATCTGAGCCGGATATCTACACTTCTGATCGAAACGGGGATTATCTTTGCGCTTGTTACCGGACTGAAATGGAATGCGATGGGAGTGAAGGTATTTACATCTATCCTTGTGATCTTTTTGAATTATTTCATCAGTAAGAAATTCATCTTTTCCATTCAATACGAAAAGAAAAATAGCGGAGAAATGTTGTCGGAAGACGAAGTATGCCGCGAAATCGTGAGATAATTAATAAAAACTTTACAAGATTTATTTCCATATTTTTGTAAAATGTAGTACAATATCGGCGTAACCATGCATTCTGTGTGGTTTATACATAAGCTGACAAAGTAAATTTTTATAGAATTTAACAATGCAGGATTTCTTCTATATCTTTCACAGATAATCTGGATGGTATATATATGGAAGAAAATGGAAATCATACTTTATATTAAGGAGAATTATTGAATATGAGTAGAAGAGTAGTGATTACAGGAATGGGAGCGGTTACTCCACTTGGTCTGAATGTGGATGAGTTCTGGAATGGCTTAAAAGAAGGCAGACATGGTTTTGGACCGATTACACAGTTTGATGCATCAGAATATAAGTGCAAGGTTGTAGGTGAAGTAAAAGGATTTGTAGCAAAAGATTATATTGATCCAAAGGCCGCAAGAAGAATGGCAAGATTTTCACAGTTCGCGGTTGCAGCAGCAAAGGAAGCAGTTGCAGATGCAAAGCTTGACATGACAGCAGAAGATCCATACATGGTTGGAACCTGTGTCGGTTCCGGTGTAGGAAGTCTTCAGGAGCTTGAAAGTGCATATGAGAAGATCATGACAAAAGGACCGAATCGTGTAAGCCCATTTACAGTACCTATGATGATCAGCAATATTGCAGCAGGTAATATTGCGATCCAGCTTGGCTGCAAGGGAAAGAGTATTGATGTTGTTACAGCATGTGCATCCGGTACAAACAGTATCGGTGAAGCATTCCGTACAATTCAGTATGGAGATGCAGATGTAATGATCGCCGGTGGTACAGAAGCAGCAGTTTCACCAATCGGTATCTCGACATTTGATGCGTTAACAGCGTTGTCATCATCTGATAACCCAGACAGATGCTCAATTCCATTTGATAAAGAGAGAGATGGTTTCGTTCTTGGTGAAGGTTCCGGTATCGTTATTCTTGAGGAACTGGAACATGCTAAGAAGCGTGGCGCAAAGATCTATGCCGAGATCAGCGGATACGGATGCTCCAGTGATGCATTCCATATCACAGCACCGGAAGATTCAGGCGAGAGCCCTGCAAGAGCAATGTTAAATGCTGTAAAGGATGCGGGCGTATCACCGGAGGATGTTGCATATATCAATGCACACGGAACCAGTACACATTTAAACGATCTGGTTGAGACCAGAGCGATCAAGAAAGCATTTGGCGATCATGCAAAGGACATCAAGATCAATTCTACAAAGTCTATGACAGGACATCTTCTTGGTGCAGCAGGTGCAATCGAATGTATCGTTACAGCAAAGACGATCGAAGAAGGCTATATCCACAGAACCCGTGGACTTCATGAGAGTGAAGAAGAACTGGATCTTGATTATTGTAAGGAGCCATATGAGCAGGAGGTTGACTGTGCGATCAGCAATTCTCTTGGATTTGGTGGACATAACGCATGTATTCTTTTACAGAAATATAAGGAGCAGTAAAAAGAAATGTTATTTATAAAGAAAAAGGCAAAAGAAGCCGAGATGGAAAAAATGAAGGCTGTCGAAGCAGAACAGCCAAAACCGGAGACTGTAAAATGTCCGAAATGTGGAGCTGAGCTTGATAAGCAGAGAGTTGTAAAGGCAAAATATATTTGTTATGAATGTGGTTCTTATTTCCGTGTTAAGACAAAGAACCGTATCAAGATGGTAACAGATCCAAAGTCATTTGAACCATGGTTTGAAGATATGCCGATGTCAAATCCGTTAAATACAGCCGGATATGAAGATAAGGTTAAGGCTGCGCAGGAAAAGACAGGACTGAAAGAAGCGGTTACAGTCGGTAAGGCTCTGATCAATGGTGAGCCGGCTATGATCGGTATCTGTGATGCCAGATTCCTGATGAGCAGTATGGGCTATGTTGTTGGTGAGAAGATTGCCAGAGCGGTTGAGCGTGCGACAGAAGAAAAGCTTCCTGTATTCATGTTCTGTTGTTCCGGTGGTGCCAGAATGCAGGAGGGTATCATTTCCCTGATGCAGATGGCAAAAACCTCCGCAGCATTGAAGAAACATTCAGAAGCCGGATTGTTATATGTATCGATCCTTACAGATCCTACAACCGGTGGTGTAACAGCCAGCTTTGCAATGCTTGGCGATATCATCTTAGGTGAGCCCGGTGCTCTGGTTGGATTTGCAGGCCCTCGTGTTATCAAACAGACGATCGGACAGGATCTTCCGGAAGGCTTCCAGCGTTCTGAGTTCCTGGTAGAGCATGGTATTATTGATGGTATTATCACCAGAGATAAGATGAAGGATACCATGTATCAGTTGATCGTTACGCATAAACAGAGAACCGGTTATGCAAACTTCGATAAGGAAGAAGACGAGAAGTTTGATATCAGCGAGATCTTAAAGGAGAGATTGACTTCTGTTGAGAATAAGACTCCTTGGGAGAAAATTCGTGGTACAAGACAGATGACTCGTCCTTGCGCACTTGATTATATTGATTATATCTGTGAAGATTTCCATGAGATCCATGGAGACAGAACAATGAATGACGATAAAGCGATTGTTGGTGGTATCGGTCATATCGATGGACAGCCTGTAACCGTGATCGCACAGGTAAAGGGTTCCAGCATGACAGAGTGTATGGAGCGTAACTTCGGTATGCCGCTTCCGGATGGATACCGTAAGGCTCTTCGTCTGATGAAACAGGCAGAGAAGTTCAACCGTCCTATCATCACATTTGTAAATACACCCGGTGCATTCTGTGGACTGGAAGCAGAGGAGCGTGGTATGGGTGAAGCAATCGCAAGAAACCTTTACGAGATGTCAGCCCTTAAAGTTCCTGTACTTTGTATCCTGATCGGTGAAGGCGGCAGCGGTGGAGCACTTGCTATGGCAGTTGGTAATGAAGTATGGATGCTTGAAAATGCAGTATACTCCATTCTTTCACCGGAAGGCTATGCATCAATTCTCTGGAAGGACAGTAACCGTGCAGAGGAGGCGGCAGAGGTTATGCAGCTTACCGCACAGGATCTTTCAAGACTTGGTGTGATCGAGAAGGTTATTCCTGAGTATGGCGGAGCAGATAAAGAATCCGTTCCATATATCGGTAAATTCATTAAAATGAATGCCAAGGAATTCCTGAAGAAATTCGATGGAATGAGCGGCGAGGAGATTGCTGCTGCAAGATATAAGAGATTCCGTGAGATGTAGATAAAATAAAAAACAGGGATGTAACGTTGAGGGTATCATAATGATTATGATGCCCTCGATGTAACATCCCTGTTTTTATATAAATCCTAGATCAATGACTCGTACAGCTTGGTGATATCCTCTACGCTTGTCTCCTTTAGATTGCCTGGGCGGCATGCATCATCATATGCAGACTGAGCAAGGAAAGGAATATCCTCCGGTTTTACGATATCTTTTAAGTCGGCTGGAATTCCGGCTGTTGTAGGTACAGCGAAGATAGGTACGGATTTATTCCTGGTAGGAGTAACGCCCTCAAGACTTCTGATATCAGCAAAATCCGGATTTGCGATCACGATACCAACGCCCTTTGCTGTGTCCATGGATGATCCGCCACCGATCGCAATAATGTAATCAGCTTCTGCAGCCTTAAAAGCAGCAATACCTGACTGAACATTCTCGATGGTTGGGTTTGGTTTAATGTTGGAATAGATCTCATATGCAAGACCAGCGTTGTCCAGAACATTAGTAACACCGAACTTAATGAGATCAGGATCAGAGCAGACAAATGCTTTCTTGAAGCCACGGCCGATGACCTCTGTAGCGATCTCAGCGATCGCACCTGCTTCATGATAAGATGTTTCGTTTAATACAAATCTGTTAGCCATATAAATAATAAGAAATATTATAGTAATAATTATAAAAAAGTATCTAAATTTACTTGCCGGCTGCATCTGCTTTTAATCCTGCGCGCCAGTTCAGATAAGAAATGCCGATGATAATGGCATACCCGATAAAGCTCAATGCATCCGGTATCTGGCTGAAGAAGATGAAACCAAGGATTGCCGAGGTGATGATCTGCGAATAATCGAAGATCGATATTTCCTTTGCCGGAGCATGTGAATAAGCAGCCGTGATCGAGAACTGACCGACAGCAGCGGAGGCACCTGCCATGAACAGACAGAACAACTGGAAAAATGACATCGGTTTATAAAAGGCGATCACAAATGGCAGCATGACCAGAGTCGAAAATGCGGAGAAAAAGAATACGATCTGTGGATTTTTTGCACCGTGGTTGCTTAGATATCTTACTGCCGCATAAGCAGCGCCTGCACCCATACCGCCGGTAAAACCGATGAGACCCGGAGCAAAATCAGCGAAGTTCAGGGATGGTTTGATAACAAATAAAGCACCGATGAATACCCCGATCAGAGCAGCATATTGTTTCAGACTTGCCTTTTCCTTTAACAGGAAGATCGAGAAGATAACGGCGGCAAACGGTGACAGCTTATTCAGGATCGAAGCATCGGCGATGTTCATGTGATCGACTGCATAGAAGTTACACATGATACCGAGTGTGCCGCAGATCGACCGCATAAACAGCATCGGAATGTGCCGTTTCTCATAATGCAGTCCGAGATCACTTCGGATCAGGACAACAAGCGCGATGAATGCTGCGACCAGATTGCGGAAAAATGCTTTTTCAATCGTAGGAAGATCGCCGGATAATCGTACGAATACGTTCATAAAAGAAAAACCGACACCGGCCAGAATTATATAAAGAATTGCTTTTGTTTTCTCTCGCATATAAAAACACCACTTTCTGTAAAACTCTTTAGATATCATAGCTCTTTCTTAACTCAAAAGCCAGCCAAAGTTTTATGAAACACTTTATACTTGCTTTATAAACTATACACAATTTATTCAAAAAACTTGTCTATCATACTTTTAGAAAAAACAAAGTAGATACTATTTATATAGATATTACACAATACAGGATATATCAGTATAGATATCTTCGTCCGGATAGAAAAGGAGATCATACATGAGCAGGGTAATAGGAATAGATTTAGGAACGACAAATAGCTGCGTGGCCGTTCTGGAAGGCGAACAGGCGACAATCATACCGAATGTCGAAGGCAACCGTACCACACCATCGATAGTAGCCATTACGAAAAATGGCGACAGACTGGTGGGGGATGCTGCAAAGAGACAGCTTACGGTAAATGTAGACAGAACCATTGCATCGATCAAGAGAGAAATGGGAACAGCGTATAGAAAAAGAATAGATGGAAAAGATTATTCACCACAGGAGATATCGGCAATCATTCTGTCAAAGTTAAGAGCGGATGCAGAAAACTATCTAGGTGAGCCGGTTCATGATGCGGTCATCACGGTTCCGGCGTATTTTGATGACAGTCAGAGACAGGCGACGAAGGATGCCGGAAAGATCGCAGGGTTAAATGTACTTCGAATCATCAACGAGCCGACATCAGCGGCACTTGCCTATGGTCTGGATAACGGAGAGGCACAGAAGATTCTGGTATATGACCTTGGTGGCGGAACCTTTGATGTATCCGTGATCGAAATCGGAGATCATGTGATCGAGGTTCTTGCAACTGCAGGCGACAATCATCTTGGTGGTGATGATTTTGACGAGCGTCTGGTGCAGTATGTGATAAAGTCATTTAAGAAAGAAACAAGGATCAATCTGGAGAAAGATATAACAGCGGTACAGCGTATCCGGGAAGCATGCGAAGAGGCAAAGAAGGAATTATCCAGTACGCTGCAGACTCATATTAATCTTCCGTTTATCACGGTCGTAAAGAACGAGCCGAAGCATCTCGATATGCTCATAACCAGAGAGTTGTTCAATGAGCTGACAGATGATCTTGTAAAACGGACAGACGGTCCGGTCAATCAGGCACTTCGGGATGCAGGTATATCAGCCGGAAGTTTAGATAAGGTATTATTGGTTGGTGGGTCAACCAGAATCCCTGCCGTTATGGACGAGGTTAAGAGGATAACCGGAAAAGAGCTTTCGAAGAATCTCAATCCAGATGAGTGCGTTGCGATGGGAGCTGCGATTCAAGGAGGAAAGCTCAGTGGTGGTCTGACCGTTACGAATAAGGTAAATGATATTTTGCTGATGGATGTAACGCCATTGTCTCTGTCAATCGAGACTTTAGGTGGTGTTGCAAATGTACTGATCCCAAGAAACTCACCAATTCCGACCAGGGTATCCAAGATCTTTACGACGGCCGGAAATTTCCAGCGTGATGTAGAGGTAAAGGTGTATCAGGGCGAACGCAAATATACCAGAGATAATAAGCTGCTTGGTAACTTCCGCCTGAGTGGAATCAAGCGAGCACTTGCAGGAGTTCCGCAGATCGAGGTTACATTTGACCTTGATGTAAATGGTATCCTAAAGGTATCTGCAAAGGATCTTGGCAGAGGCGTGGAACAGCAGATCGTGATCACATCCAGCACGAATCTTTCAGAGGAAGAAATCCGTCGGGCAAGGGAAGATGCCATGCGGTATGAGGAAGAGACTCAGGGCAACAAGGAAAATATGGATATCTGGAACGAAGCTGAAGCATATGTATATAAAGTAGAAAATCAGTTAGAGGTACAAAGTCAGAATCTGGATAAGGCTCAGATCAAGAAGATTCGGAGAGATCTGGAATACTTAAAGAAACTGGTATGTCGGACGGATGCTGACCGGATCACGGATATAGAAGCGGGCAATATAAAGGGTGCTTACAGACAGTTACAGGAATCTGCAATGATCCTTGGATAGGCAGAATATTACGATCGTCGGATCGGAAATATATAGATAGAATACATGATTTGAAGGTGCTGAAATGGCAGCAGATCTGCAGGGTAAAGAAAGAGTGGTGCTTATATGAGAGATAAGATTTACAACTTTATGCGAACAAGATATGGAAATGATCAGTTTTCATCATTTCTGACCTGGATGGGACTGATCCTGATCATCATAGATGTCTGGGCGAAGACAGGAGTTTTGTATTTCCTTGGACTTGCTTCTTTTATCTATGGATATGTGCGCATCTTTTCTAAGAAATATGACAAACGTGCGGCAGAAAATAAGTGGTTTCTAAGCCACACGACAGGCGTTCGAAATGTATTTAAACGGATGAAGAAAAGCAAAGAAGCCGGAAAAGATTATAAGATCTTCACCTGCCCACGTTGTGAGCAGATGATCCGGATTCCACGAGGCAAGGGCAGGATCGAGATAAGATGTCCGAAATGTGGGAATACTTTTATTAAGAAAAGCTGATTGGAGACAGGCGAGTGTTTGGATATATAGTAGTAAACCAGCAGGAAATGAAATTTAAAGAATTTGACGAATACCACAGGTATTACTGCGGGTTGTGCAGGGCATTAAAAGAAGATCAGGGCGCAAAAGGCCAGTTGTCATTAAGCTACGATATGACATTTCTGGTGCTGCTGCTTACCGGATTGTATGAGCCGTCAGAGGAGCGGGGTACAAAAAGGTGTGTGGTCCATCCGATGACAAAGCATGAATATGCCAGAAATCTGTACTCCGATTATGCAGCGGATATGAACCGTATACTTACATATTACAAATGCATGGATGACTGGACAGATGATAAGAAGCTGTTTCGTAAGCTGTATGCGGAGCTTTTAATACCGAAGAAAGAGTTGGAAAAGGAAGACAGCCGATTATATGATTACAGACAAAAGATTGATACTATTGCAGATCGGCTTGCAAAGATCAGCGGGCTTGAGAAAGAAAACAGTGAAGATCTGGATCGGTTATCAGGATATTTTGGTGAAGTGCTGGCAGAGATATTTGCCGTAAGAGCTGATGCATGGGAAGAAAATCTGAGAAAGATCGGTTATTATCTTGGAAGATTTGTATATATTCTGGACGCTTACGATGATATTGAAAAGGACCGAAAAAAACACAGCTTTAATCCATTGATACACAAGCTTACATGTAGTGAAGAAATGAAGACAGAGGACATTCCGGTGGAGGAATGGCAGAAGCTTGCAGACTGGGTAAAAGAAGTCCTGATGATGCAGGCGGCAGAATGTGCCAGAGAATTTGAGAAGCTTCCGATTATAAAAAATGTGGAAATTCTCAGGAATATCGTGTATTCTGGCATATGGAATAATTATTATAAAGCAACTGCCGAAAGATGCGGTAGCAAAGCAGATAACAGGCAGAATGGAGAATAAATGAAAGATCCTTATGAAGTACTGGGATTGCCGCATGGTGCCAGTAATGATGAAGTAAAAAGTGCATACAGACGATTGAGCAGAAAATATCATCCGGATGCGAATATCAACAATCCAAATAAAGCCGAGGCTGAGGAGAAGTTCAAAGAGATCCAGCAGGCATATAAGGCGATCATGGATGGTGATACCGGTTATGGAAATTCATACGGAGCAGGTGGATATGGCAGCCCATATGGAAATGGTTCATATGGTTCAGGCAGTTACCGAAACAGCAACAGCGGTGGAAGAACGACTTATGATGAGTCAGATCCGTTTGGCGGATTCTATGGCGGCTTTGGACCGTTTGGTGGGTTCGGCGGTTATACCGGCGGAAGACGGGAGGAATATGATCCAAACGATCAGGATTCCAGATATTTTCAGGCAGCCAGAAACTATCTGCGGTCAGGCAGCTATGAGGAAGCAAGAACAGTATTGAACCAGATTCAGGATCATAATGCAAAATGGCATTATTATTCCGGTGTGTGCAATGCCGGACTTGGTAATCAGATCCGGGCGCTTGAGATGCTTCAGAGAGCGATACAGTTAGAGCCGGATAATATGGAATACAAGCAGGCGTACGAACAGATCAAGAGCGGATCGAAATGGTATATGGATCAGGGACAGGGCTACGGCATGGATATGTCAGGCCGGGATATGACAAAATGCTGTAATACATTCTGCACTACCCTGCTTTGTCTCTCCTGCTGTGGTGGAAATATGTGCTGTTTCCCTTGTGGCGGCTATTATTCAGGCGGTTATTAGAAGGGAAAACCCTTATGAAACTGTTAAGATATTGGTATGTTGCATAGGGCAAGAGCGTATAAATAACTATAAAAACAGAAAATAATTGAAAAATCATTGTAAAATTGCAAGATTAATTAGACTTTGGTCTAAAAAATATGTATTTTTCTACAAAAAATTAAGACATGTATTGAGAAATACATGTTTTTTTGTTAAAATAATATAGGTTTCTTCCAAAAATTCTCATGGTAAAATCGGTTATTATGATGAATCAGGACGAAAGAGATATAAAGGATCCGGATAATACCGGCATCTGATAATAGAAAAATCGTCAGGGATGCATTCTGGCGTGCAATTTTCAAGGAGGATACGATAAATGAAAAAGTTGATTGATTTCGACAAAGAGGGCTTCAAAAAAGAGGTTATTACAAATGTGAAAACATTGTACAGAAGACCAATCGAAGAGGCAACTCCACAGCAGGTATTCCAGGCTGTCAGCTACGCTGTTAAGGATGACATAATAGACAGATGGATAGCAACACATAAGGAATATGAGAAGAAGAACGTTAAGACAGTTTACTATCTGTCCATGGAGTTCCTGATGGGTAGAGCCCTGGGAAACAATCTGATTAATCTGACATACTATGATGCAGTAAAAGAAGCATTAGATGAACTTGGATTTGATCTGAATCTGATTGAGGATCAGGAGCCGGATGCAGCACTTGGTAACGGTGGTTTGGGACGTCTTGCAGCATGTTTCCTGGATTCTCTTGCAACACTTGGTTATCCAGCATACGGATGTGGTATCCGTTATCGTTATGGTATGTTCAAGCAGGCGATCAAGGATGGTTATCAGATCGAGCTGCCGGATGACTGGTTAAAGGATGGCAACCCATTTGAAATCAAGCGCCCGGAGTATGCTGTAGAAGTTAAATTTGGCGGTTATGTAAGAGTTGAGAACAGAGATGGAAGAAATTACTTTATTCAGGATGGTTATCAGACAGTTCGTGCCGTACCATATGATGTTCCGGTTGTCGGTTATGGCAACAATGTTGTAAATACACTTCGTATCTGGGATGCAGAAGCAGATCAGGAATTCTGTCTTGATTCATTTGATAAGGGTGAATATGAAAAGGCTGTTGAGCAGCAGAACCTTGCTAAGACGATCGTTGAAGTTCTTTATCCAAATGATAATCACTATGCAGGTAAGGAATTAAGACTGAGACAGCAGTACTTCTTCATTTCAGCGTCTGTTCAGAGAGCAATCCTGAAATTCAAGGAGAAGAACAGTGATATCCATAAGCTTCCGGAAAAGATCACGTTCCAGATGAATGATACACATCCAACAGTTGCAGTAGCAGAGTTGATGAGAATCCTTATGGATGAAGAAGGTCTTGAGTGGGATGACGCATGGGATATCACAACCAGAACATGTGCATACACTAACCATACGATCATGGCTGAAGCTCTTGAGAAATGGCCGATCGAATTATTCTCAAGATTACTTCCTCGTATCTATCAGATCGTAGAAGAGATCAACAGAAGATTTGTACTGAAGATCCAGTCTATGTATCCGGGCAACCAGGATAAGGTTAAGAACATGGCTATCCTTTATGATGGTCAGGTTAAGATGGCACATCTTGCTATCGCAGGTTCTTACTCTGTAAATGGTGTTGCAGCACTTCATACAAAGATTCTGGAAGAGAGAGAGCTGAAGGACTTCTATGAGATGAGACCTGAGCAGTTCAATAATAAGACAAATGGTATTACACAGAGACGTTTCCTTCTTCATGGTAATCCGCTTCTTGCAAGCTGGATCACAGATAAGATCGGTGATGAATGGATCGTTAAGCTTTCAAATCTGAAGAAGTTAAAAGTATATGCTACTGATGAGAAGTATCAGCAGGAATTCATGAATATTAAGTACCAGAACAAGATCCGTCTTGCAAATTATATCAAGGAGCATAATGGCGTGGATGTAGATCCTCGTTCTATCTTTGATGTACAGGTTAAGAGACTTCATGAGTACAAGAGACAGCTTCTTAACATTTTACATGTTATGTATCAGTACAACGAGCTGAAGACAAATCCATCATATGATATGTATCCAACAACATATATCTTTGGTGCAAAGGCTTCCGCCGGTTATAAGAGAGCAAAGCTTATCATCAAGCTGATCAACTCTGTTGCAGATGTTATCAACAATGATGCATCTATCAAGGGTAAGATCAAGGTTGTATTCATCGAGAACTACAGAGTATCCAATGCAGAGCTGATCTTCGCAGCAGCAGATGTCAGCGAGCAGATTTCAACAGCTTCCAGAGAAGCATCCGGTACAGGTAATATGAAGTTCATGTTAAACGGTGCAGTTACACTTGGAACCATGGATGGCGCAAATGTAGAGATTGTTGAAGAAGTTGGTGAAGAAAATGCAGTTATCTTCGGTTTAAGAGCTGAAGAAGTTATGAAGTATGAGCGTGAAGGTGGATACAATCCAAAGGATATCTACAACAATGATGCAGCAGTAAGAACTGTTCTTACACAGCTTATCAATGGTATGTATTCTTCTGATGATCCGGATCGTTTCAGAGATCTGTATGATTCACTTATCAACGAAGATGTATACTTCATCCTTAAGGATTTTGCTTCTTATGTAGAAGCTCACAGAAAGATCGATACTCTTTACAGAGATGAGAAGAACTGGGCTAAGATGGTTATGTTGAATACAGCATGCTCCGGTAAGTTCTCATCAGACAGAACAATCGAAGAGTATGCAAAAGAGATCTGGAACCTCAAAAAGGTTAAAGTTACATTAGACTAATATATAATATACGAACGACCGGCGACCAGTATATAATACACATATTATTTCGCAAGACGCTTTCGCTCTAATCCTCGTGCAGCGGTACATAAGGTTGCAAAGTACGCAACCTAAGTACCGGCCTCGGATAAGGCTTGCTACATAACAGTGTATTTATATATTGATCGCCGGTCTGTTTTTACATATAGGAATAGTAATATTTTTATGTTGTTTTAGGCAGGCGGTGTTCTTTTATGGAGTAGAACTAATATATAAAGAATGGGAGTTAATTGCTCTATAAGAAATGGAGATATCACTTATAGAAAAGCCCCCTATATACTTTATGTAGCAGACCTGTTCGAACGTCGGTCCTTAGCGACCCGCCAAATGGCGGGAGCTTAGTACCGCTACGTGAGAATAGAACGAAAGTGTTCTGCGGAATAAATGTATTATAGGGGGCTTTCAATAAGTGATATCTCCATTTTCAGTGGGGTTATTTTTTTAGCTTCACTTTTTTAGTGGCAGTGTATATCTTGCGGCGGGAGGCTTTGGAAATTTTATTTGAGTAGATGTTGCCTTTGCACTTCTGGTCTGCATATACACCGAAGGTCACTTTGGATATTTTATTGCCGGTCACTTTGATATTTGCCTGGAGAGCTGAGACACCAGGACCTTTTTTATTGCCGGTAATAGTGTTGTTTTTAACTGTCACTTTATATTGTGTGGAAGCCGGTTGTACATAGATGGCTGCCTTGGAGCTTCTGGATATTGTATTTTTATCGATGGTCAGCACATTTTTGGTACTGCATATATTAATACCGCTTGTTGCTGCCTTCTTGATCGTATTCCCCGAAACCGTTTTCTTTATAGTCGATGCGTTGAAGACCTGAAGACCGTATTTTCCGGCTGACAGGATCTGGTTGTTTGTAACTCCTCCGGTTACGGTTGACTTTGTGGAGATGCAGATCGCAGTATCGCTGCTGTTTTCCATAGCGTTGCCTATAATGGAACCGCGAACCTTGGAACCGTTATAAAGGAAGATTGCTCTTCCACAGGAATATTTTGCAGTTCCTGCCTGAATCTTGTTTCCGGTTATGGTTTTAGAGGCTGACTTCTGAGACAGCTTGATCGCAGGAGCATTTTTGCCGATGGCTGTGATCGTGTTGTTTTTGATCTTTCCGGCTTCACAGTTATTGTACAGGCTGATACCTGTATCTGTACAGCCGCCGGTGATGGTATTGGATAGAATATCTGCCACCGTAGAGTTTGTACTGAGACTGATGCCGCCGCTTGCACATTTCTTTATTTTATTCTTGGATAATAAACCGGTACAACCGCTGTTCTGATAGATGTGGATACCATAACCGCCGCAGTTGGAAATTGTGTTGCTGATAATATTCTTAGCCGTTGATGAGAAATGAATGGCAATACCGTGTCCGGTCATTCCGGAGACCTTGTTGTTTGACAGGACAAGTCCTTTTGCATAGCTTTGAATAAAGATGCCGTCTCGTTCATTTTTCAGAGGATCCTTTGTGCTGAATCCCTTTCCGGTAACGGTATTGTTTGTAAAGGTACAGTTCCAGGCATCAGTGATGTGGATGCCGGTAACGGCTGTTGTGATATTGTTATTGGATACGGTTACACCGGTAATGTAATAATTTCCGGTAGGGAAATATTTACCGTCCGCACCTTTCATTTTTTTCAACTGGTTGTGGCCAAATACCTTAATAGCTGCAGGATTTTCACAGGATGGAGAATACTTTAAGGTGATTGTGTTATCGCTGATGACAGAGTTCAGATCGTAGATGATCTTTCCTTTGTATGGTTGTTTACTGTCCAGAATGGTAGAAATAACAGAGCCTTCGTAGGATTTGAAATTTTGGAACAGGATACCGCCGCCGCAGTTTGTGATCGTATTGTTTTTGATCTCACAGTTGCGGTAGTTAAGTCCGATAATACATTCTTCCATAACATTATTGAAGGTATTGTTATTGATCTTGATATTCTCATGGTAAGCACCCAGAAGAAGTGTATGGCTGCCAATGCCACGGATGACATTCTGAAATTTACATCCGGTGATCTCAACGTTTTTCATTGTTGTGCCATCCTGAACGACACCCGGAAATGCGGCTTCTTTACACGGAGTATCAAGCTGAAGGGCCTCCTGGTTGACGTGAGCATTTGTCACACCGGTTTCCCGTCCGTTATTTTTGAAAGTGCAGTTTTTTACATAGAAGCCATTGATCGCACAGACCTCCATCTGATGCACACAGCCGCCGCCCGACAGGGTGATACCGGACAGATTCACATTTGTTGCATGAAAGAGACGGATCATACTGGAAGTATTCTCACTGTTTCCGATCAGCGTTCCGCCATTGATCGTTATATTTTTAAATCCATCATATCCGGTGCAGAGATCACTTTTGTTGTAGTTTGTCTGGTCTTTGTAGGAGCCGGGAGTACCAGATATGATCATGTTGAATTTACCATTGTCTGCACAGGTCAGTGTAACACCTTTCAGATTTAATGTGGTGTTGCTGAAAATACGGGCTGTCGATGACAGGGTATAAGAACCGGAAGGAACGGTTACAGTAATGATACTGTCCGTCTGATCTGCCATATCTCTGGCAGTTTTTAAAGCTGTGTTTAATTCTGTTGTAATGTCAGTTCCGTTTTTAACAGTCAGTGTGATCACACTGTCAGAGATAAGCATGTCGTCATTCGATGCGGCGGCAAAGACCGGCGCTGTTGTAAAACCGGAAGCCGGCATTGCAGCATTTGAGCGAAATGCAGTTCCGAAGATAAGACCGGATGCAAGGACTGCTCCCGCCATACATGAGATAAGATGTTTTTTCATAAAACTTCCCCTTTCAAAAATATCAGATGTTCTGGTTGACTGTTAAAAAAACAGATGCCACTAAGTATCTGCCTGACAGGATCAGGCGGTAAAGTTTCCGCTTGTATAGGAACCATAGATGCTGAGATTTCCAAAGGAACGATAGGCACGAACACGATAGTAGATTGTTTTGCCCTTTGGAAGATCCTGTAAAGCATAGGATGTCTGTCCCTTGCCAAGCTGTTTTGTAGATTTGCCGGAAAAATGATCGGTTGTACTGTATTGTACTTCATAGCCACTGATTCCTTTGACCTTCTTCCATGATAAGGTTGCCTGATTGCGTGCTGTATTCATAGAACAGGTGAGATCCGTTACCGTACCGCATATTTTCTGGTCAGTGTCATTAATCGACAGATCTTTATTTGCTATATCGTTATATATATTATTGCTGATCGCACCGGATACGGATGAGGAAGCAGCAATACCATATTTGAAATCAGTAATATCGTTGTCAGAAATAGCTACATTACATTTGGATAGTTGCATACCATTTAATGATGCAGATCCACATAAGGTATTTTTGACAACTGTCAGCAGGTAATTACTGTGTGCAGCAATGTTGATTGGGGCATTGCCTTTTGCGGAAATATAGTTATACGAGATAGTTGTATCGTTATTGATGCTCTGGACATTGATGCCGTAATTGCTGCACTCACTGATTGTATTATTGTTGATGCCGCCACAGACCGTTGCTTCTTTTTCCAGAAGGATACCGTTGGTTCCACTTCCATTGATAGAGTTTCCCTCAATGTTCTGACCGATGCTGCTGGCTCCATTTACTGCGATCGCACTTTTGCCAATGGAAGAGAGCACATTTTCACTGACCAGCTCTGCAACCTTGGAATGATTGGCAATAGATACGGCATACAGGGCTACATCCGAGATCGTGTTGTTTTTTACGGAACCTGCAATTTTGGAGGCCTTATCAACCAGAATTCCCATTCCGGAGGAGACGTCCGTTTTTGATGCATAGATCCGGTTGGATGAAATCTCTTTTGCAAAAGAGCGTCCGGTAATCTCAATTGCATTTGCAACGGTTGCTTTTGTTTTATCACCCATGTCACGTACCCGGTTTGTCGAGATCAGCCCGGTACGGCTGTTGCTGTATACTTTGATCGCCGGATTGCCACTGACAGCACCAAAGGCATTTCCTGTTATGTTCGTGACACGGCTGTTGTTCCCAACCAGAATACCGCCGGCTTTGCAGTTTTTTACAATGTTGTTTGCAATATCATAGATACATGCACTGGAGTCTGTCAGAAAGATTCCGGTTCCGGTACAGTTTTTAAAGGTGTTATTTTCAATCGCAGAGGCGGTACTGTTGTCCGTAATATACAGACCATAACGCGGCATGTTCTTGATCTCATTTCCGGTTACGGAGATATTCTTACTGGACTGATCAATACGGATGCCATCTCTGGAAGTTCGTAATTTGTCATCCGGCGAGAAATTATATCCATTGATTGTATTACCGGATACCTCGCAATCTCTTGCATCGGATAAGGTGATACCGTCTCCCGGTGTGATGATCGTATTGTTTCGTATAATAACGGAGCTGATATAGAAATCTTCATCCGGCAGAGGAAATCCATCTCCTCCTGTGATGTTGCTGTTCAGCTTTCTTCCATAAACGAAGATTCCGGCAGTTTTTAATGTTGTCGGATGGTAGGTCAGCTTCAAGGTGTTGCCGCTGACTTCTGTTACTGCATTGTTGATAACAGCGTTGTCGATCTTCTTTGCGCCATTTAAAACCGTTGTGTTCATGGATACTTCGTATTCCTTGGCATTCTGAACCAGAATACCGCCGCCGCAGTTGGTGATCGTGTTGTTCTTTACTTCACAGTTTACATAGTTTAAGCAGACAACACATTCTTCCAGCACATTGATAAATGTGTTATTGTTGATCTTGATATTTTCGTGATATGCACCGCAGAGCATGGTGTGTGTTCCGACACCACGGGCAATATTCTGGAATGTATTGTGTGTGATCTCCACATTCTTCATAGGGGTTCCGTCCGGATAAGTGCCGGGATATACCAGTTCACTGTATGGCATATCGAGCTGTATGGCTTCTTCTTTTTCAAAGTTTTTGGTATCGTCAGCACGTTTGCCGTGGTTTTTAAATGTGCAGTTTCTGACATAAAAGCCGTCGATCGCAGCAACCTCTAGCTGATGTACGCATCCGCCGCCCGTGAAAGTAAGACCGTCAAGGGTAATATTAGTAGCATGAAAGATACGAACGATACAACTCAGATTGGCTTCGGTGCTTTCCCAGATTCCGCCCAGAACCGTGATATTCTTATAGGCATCATAGCCGGAGCAGGCTTCACTGTTGTTGTAATCGTCATAGTCTTTGTAATTTTCTGTTGATGATGGACCGGTGATCAGCATATTGAACCGATGGGAACCGGCAAATGTAAAGTGAACATCCGTGACATCCAGCGTTGTATTGCTGTAAATATGCAGCGCAGCGGAAAGAAGATAACTACCTTTTTGAACCCTGACTGTAACAATCTGCCCGGAGCTTTCGGCAAGATCTCTGGCATTGATCAGCGCTTCGTTCAGCTTTTGGGATATGTCGCTGCCGTCTTCCGCAGTAACCTGTATAACAGTGTCTTCGGAACTGGTTTCTTCCGCAGATACAGAAAAAGAAAATCCGTAGAGGAGCAATGGAAGAATCAGCAGATGCAAAATAATATATGTAAGTTTCTTCATTATATATACGCCTTCTTTGTTTTTATTCCTAATGGATCGGATCTACATGATCCTTATTTGTTTCCGATACGATGTAATGTGGCCGGTTTTTTACTTCCAGATATGTCTTGGCAATGTATTTACCCATAATACCCATGCACAGGAACTGAAGTCCAGCAATAAAGATGATGATACAGGCAAGAGATGGCCAGCCGGCAACCGGATCTCCGAATATTTCTTTTCTTATAATAATGAAAATAACCATAAGAAAGGAAAAGATCGTCAGAAAAATGCCAAGCCCGGATGCAAGGGACATCGGGGTTTCGGAAAAATTGATGATTCCATCGACCGCATATTTGAATAAGCCCCAGAAACTCCATTTTGTTTCTCCGGCAATGCGGTTTACATTTTCATATTCCAGCCATTTGGTCTTAAAACCGATCCAGCCAAAGATACCCTTTGAGAATCGGTTGTATTCGCACATGGCGACGATACTGTCTACCATTTCACGCTTCATCAGACGAAAATCCCTGGCACCATCGACAACATCTGCGTCCGAGATCTTGTTGATAAGCTTATAAAAATTCCTTGCAAAGAAGGAACGGATCTTTGGTTCTCCGATCCTCGATACCCGCCGGGTGGCAACGCTGTCATAATCCTCGGTTTCCAGACAGTGGAGCATATCAGGCAGTAGGGCAGGGGGATCCTGCATATCTGCATCCATGATGGCGGCATAGTCACCATCTGAATTACAGAAGCCGGCATACATGGCAGCTTCTTTTCCAAAGTTTCTTGAAAATGATATGTATTTGTAATGAGAATCCGTATCACAGATTTCTTTCATGACGGAAAGGGTTGTATCTGTAGAACCATCATTGATCAGAAGTATCTCAAATGTATATTGATCCAGAGTCTGGATTACTTTGTTTAGTTCGTCCTTAAATAAAGGAAGTGCTTCCGCTTCATTGTAACAGGGAACGATCAGATTCACTTTTTTCATATAACTTCTCCTTGTGCCGCTGCCATATGAACTGGCAAAACGGTATTCTTTAATTTTAGTTCAGGGAGAATGGAGTGTCAAGGAATCTGCCAGTGCTTTTGAAAATATAAGATTTGCATATGTATGTTGTTAGATGCTATAATAAATCCAAATGAGCAAAAAAAGTTTTATTGCACAGGAGAGAAGGAATATGAAGGTAAAAGCAAAATCATTTGAGGCATGGAAGGTTATCATGATTACCCTTGTCTTTTTATCATATTGTGTGGGGATGATGCCAGGAGAAAAAGCGCAGGCAGTTTATGACAAATATCTGGATAATGGGATATTTGGAATGGCATTTTTCTTTGTTCTGGTAGGATTTGGAATCGGTATTCATTATCATAAGAAGTTTATCAATCTGAACAAGAAGAATTATCTGGAATTTCTTGGAAAGAAGCTGGGGATTCTGTATCCGCTTTATATGATCATGCAGACAGTATTCCTGATCCTCGCATTGTGCAGCCATCCCGGTTCACAGGAAATTAAAACACTGATCGTGAAGTATATCATCAGTATACCGATGCTTCAGGCAATGATACCGAAGGCTGGATATTATATGGCACTGAATCCGGTCAGTTGGTTTGTATCAGCAATCTTTCTGATCTATCTTCTGGCTCCGGTGATCGGTATGCTGGCGGCAAGAATGAAGCGGGATCTGAAAAGAAGCGGATTGGTGATAGTCGGGCTGATCGTTGTATATATAATTGTTGCAGGACCACTTGCTGATGCAATGGTATTGAAGCAGGATATGCCATATCTGTTTCTGATGAATCTTATTTTATTCTGTATTGGTGTCTGGCTTGCAAATTTCAGACTGAATATTCGGATCGAGACAGATCGTTCCGCTGGAAGAAATCTTCTGACCGGAGCAGAGCTGGTAGTGCTTGTGGCAGCGGTTCTCATTTATCTGGGAACAGTTGGGAAATATGGAATTCCTGCAGCACTTCTGAGATTGCTGTTGTATGTGCTGATCGTGATGGTATTTTCTTATGACGGTGGAATGATTTCTCATATATTTACATTATCACCATTTGGAATCTTAAGCTCTATGGTATTTGATTTTTACCTGACCCAGTATTTTGTGATCCGTTATATTGGAACTCCGATCCAGAAGAGATTTGGAGACAGTGGTAAGGATATAGTTATCAGTATCATTCTGGCTTATATCATTAACTGGTGCATCGTATTAGTGATCAAGGTAATTAAAAAGATATATCGAAAGATTCGCTACAGGGTATCTTCCTTTGCCGGAGATCTTGGAACAGATGGGGTTGTAGATGATTATCTGGATGATGGATATGAAGAGATCGATCAGACCAATATCAATACGGAAGCTTATGACCGAAGCCGGTTGGATCCAATGGCAGTTGAGATTACAGAAACGGAAGATGAATAGAAATAAAAATGAGACACATATGATCTGCAATATACAGTCATATGTGTCTCGTTTTTTATATCAATATCTGATATATGGATTACCCCATTACTACTTCTACAGTATGAGTCTTGCCATCACCAAATACTGGAAGAACATTGCTCTCGATAGCATTGCCATCTACAGTAACACTCTTGATACCCTTATTTACATGATTCGGATTTGTAACCTTGATATCATATGTAGCACCACGGAACTGACGTGTAGCATTCAGACCATCCCATGCAGCAGGAATAGATGGATCGATCTTAAGACCATCGAAGTCTGCTGAGATACCTAAGATGTACTGTGAAATAGCGACCATGTTCCAGGCTGCTGTACCTGTAAGCCATGAGTTCTTACCCTGACCAAAGTGGTTACCCGGCTTTCCAATATCGGAACCGGCATCCTTACCACCGATCATCTGACCATATACATATGGTTCAGTCTTGTGAATATCGGATGTCTCCTCAGTGAAAGCAGGAGCGATCTCTGAGTAATATTTGAATGCCTGATCGCCGGCGCCTGCGTAAGCAGCAGCACAGATGATCCATGCATTGTTATGTGTGAAGATACCGGCATTCTCTTTGTATCCGCCTGGGTATGTTGAGATCTCACCATACTGGATGTAATACTTTGTGAATGCAGGATTGTTAAGTACAAGTCCGTACTGTGTATTCAGACGCTCATCAATAGCAGCAAGTGTCTTCTTGTCGCAGCCCTGATCTTTACCAATGTCTGACATAATAGCGAAGCCCTGTGGCTCGATGAAGATCTGTCCTTCTTCACATTCCTTAGATCCCATCTTCTCACCATTTGCATCGTATGCTCTTAAGAACCAGTCACCATCCCAAGCGGATTCCATGATGTTAGCTTTCATCTTATCGATCTTAGCCTGAGCAGCTTCTGCTTCAGCGTCCATTCCAAGGTGCTTAAGAATAGCAACATAGTTAGGACCTGCATATGTAAAGAGTGTAGCAACCATAACTGACTCAGCAACCTTTGAGTATCCGCCTTCAGCAGCGAACTTAGGGTTGGTGTATGTCTGGAAGCTTTCACCCGGTGTATCGGAGAAGCATGAAAGGTTGATACAGTCGTTCCAGTCAGCTCTCATTGCAAGTGGAAGTCCGTGTGGTCCAAGGTTGTTTACGATCTTGTAGAAGGAAACCTTTAAGTGGTCAAGCATTGGCTTAGCGATGGACATATCGTTGTCATATGGAACCATCTCATCAAGAATACCCCAGTCGCCTGTCTCCTTGATGTATGCAGATACAGAAAGGATCAGCCATAATGGATCGTCTGAGAAGTCACCACCGATATCTGCATTACCCTTCTTTGTAAGTGGCTGATACTGATGATAGCATCCACCATCCGGGAACTGTGTAGAAGCGATATCAATAATTCTTTCTCTTGCACGATCAGGAATCTGATGAACAAATCCAAGTACATCCTGGTTGGAATCACGGAATCCCATACCACGGCCGATACCGGATTCGAAGTATGATGCTGAACGTGAAAGGTTGAATGTAACCATACACTGATACTGATTCCAGATATTAACCATACGGTTAACCTTATCATCAGGAGTATTAACATTTAAGATGCTTAAGAGGTTGTTCCAGTGCTCTTTGAGTTCTGCAAGACCTGCTGCAACCTTCTCAGGAGTGTTGTATTTCTCCATCATCTCAAGAGCCTTAACCTTGTTGATCGTCTTGCCATCAGCTTCGAACTTCTGGTCAACAGGCATCTCAACATATCCAAGAATAAATACAAGAGTCTTTGTCTCGCCCGGAGCAAGAGTGATCTTCTTGTAGTGTGAAGCGATTGGTGACCATCCATCTGCAAATGAATCATTTGACTTGCCGGCTTCAACAGCCTGTGGGTTGTGGAACCCATTGTAAAGTCCGATGAATGAATCTCTGTCTGTATCGTAACCGTCGATCTCGTCATTTACTGTGTAGAATGCGAAATGATCACGTCTGTCTCTGTACTCTGTCTTGTGGTAGATTGTTGAACCAACAACCTCTACACGACCTGTACTGAAGTTTCTCTGGAAGTTTGTGCAGTCATCCTGTGCATCCCAGAGACACCACTCTTCAAATGAGAAGAATGAGAAAGTCTTCTCTTCTGAGCTTTCATTTGTAAGAACAACCTGCTGAACCTCACCAGCGTAGTTCTGAGGTACGAAGAAGGTAACCTCTGCTTTTAAGTTGTTCTTCTTACCGGTGATCACTGTGTAACCCATACCATGACGGCATTCATATTCGTCAAGCTCTGTCTTAACCGGTGACCAGCCCGGATTCCAGATTGTACCATTCTCGTTAATATAGAAATAACGACCACCCATATCGATAGGTACATTGTTATAACGGTATCTTGTAATTCTACGAAGACGAGCATCTTTGTAGAAGCTGTAACCTCCCGCTGTATTTGAAATCAGTGAGAAGAAATCCTGTGTTCCAAGGTAGTTGATCCAAGGATAAGGAGTTCTAGGAGATGTGATGACATACTCCTTGTTGGCATCATCAAAATAACCAAACTTCATGTAATATATACCTTCCTTTCATGTGTATTAAGATAAGTAGTGTCTGCCGTTATCAGGCAGTATCCACTGCTCCATGATCTCTCCCTTACAAAGGACATAACACGCCCTTTATAAAAACAGCCATATAGACATATTATATAATAAAATAGGATATTTGACAACAAAACCCATGATAAAATGTGGAAAAATAATCATTGTAAAAAGAAGCACAGTTTGATAGGCTTATATACAATATAAGTATTATTTTTACATATGAGGAGGAGTTTATATGTATTGTTCAAATTGTGGGGCAGAAATAGAAGGTGAGGTATGTCCGGTATGTGGAATGAAAATGCCACAGACTTATACCCAGCAGGCGGAAATGTATTATGGCAACCAGCCAAATCAGCAGGCAGGGATGTATTATAACGGCCAGCCAAATCAGCAGGCAGGGATGTATTATAACAGCCAGCCAAATCAGCAGGCAGCTATGTATTATGAAAATTCATCAGCACAGCAGATTATACCGGATTACGGAAATCAACCACAGAAACAAAAGAAAAAATCAAAAGCAGGTCTGATAATAGGATTTGCAGCAGGTATTCTTGTTTTGGTTATAGCAGCGGTGATCATATATTTTAAAAGTGATTTTTATATAGGTCCAAAGGAAAGTGAACGCCTGGTCAATGAAGTAATGACAGCTTATGGGAGCATCAATGATGCGGATATTGACAATGTATTAAAATGTATAGATGAATCAGGAACCGGTACTAATATGGTAACTGATATGATTGAGAATCTGGAATATATAGAATCAATAGGGATTCATTATTCATTCGATTATGAGATTCAATCCATTGAAAAGGCAGACAAAGATACCATTGAGGATTTGTGTGATAATCTATATGAGGAATCAAAAGTTTCTGATAAAATAAAATCTGCATTTGTTTGTAAAACGGAATACACAATATCATATACAGATGAGACAAGGTCTGATACGGAAAATTTATCATTTGTATGTTATAAAAAAGGGGACAAATGGTACATATACTGTTCTGATGATAACGGGTTTGAATGTGGAGAGTTAATAAGCAGTAAGTTAGTTGATCAGTTCATGTCAGGTATAGAGGAAGCGGATACAGATAAGATCGTATCCCTTGTTGATAGTAAATGTGTCTCTGATAATGATATTGAGACGTTATCCAGCAGCTTTGAAGTTTTGCAGTCTATGGGTGTAGAATATACGATAGATTATAAAATCACTTCATCCAAAAAAGCAGATGAGGAAGATATAAAGGATGTGTGTGAAACTCTTTATAATGATGCATCTGAAGCAGACAAGATAAATTGTGCTTACATCTGTGATGTTGATTTTTCTATAACCATGAGCTACCTTGGCGAAACAGAGACAGGAGATAATAAGATGTCATTGATCTGCTACGAGAAGGAAGGTAAATGGTATATTGGTGGAACAGTAGAAAATTAATCATTGTAAAAAGAAGCTTCATCTGATACACTCAAAATGTGAGCAGACACAAAAAGTTCACAAATACTATTTATTATTTTTTACTTTTAGGAGGAGAGATTATGAATTGTCCAAATTGCGGAGCAGAGACAAATGAATCTGTTTGTCCTGTATGTGGGGCAGCAGTAGGTACAAGTGGTGGATTCGCACTTGCAGGGAATGATCAGCCACAGCAGCCGGAAAATGCAGCATATGGTGCACAACCACAGCAGGGAATGGGGATGGATCCACAGTATGGTGGACCACAGTATCAGGGAGATCCAATGCAGAATGGTTATGCGGGAAATGCATATGGTACACCGGGATTTGATAATGGCGTAGGTTATCAGCAGCCACCAAAAAAGAAGAAATCCGGCGCAGGAGCAGTTATTGGAATCATTGTTGCACTTGCAGTAATTGCAGCAGCAGTTATATTCCTGTTTTCAGGTTCGCTTGGGGGAGCCAAGAAGAGCAAGAAATTAGTAGATCAGTTTATGACCGGAATTGAAGAAGCAGATACAGATAAGATCGTATCACTTGTTGATAAAGAATGTGTTGCAGACAATGATGTGGCAACATTATCCAGCAGCTTCGAGCTTCTGACCTCTATGGGGGTTGAGTATTCTATTGATTACAAGATCACATCAACAGAGAAGGCAAACAGAGCAACTATCAAGAATATGTGCGAAGGTCTGTATGGTGATACATCTGTAGCAAGCAAAGTAAGATGTGCTTATATCTGTGATGTTGATTATACCATGACAATAAACTACCTTGGAGAGAAAGAGACAGAGGATGACAAGATGTCACTGATCTGTTACAAGAAGGGCGGCAAATGGTATCTCGGTGGAACGGTAGAGACCGAATAAGACCGAGCCTTATATGAAAACATGGCATATGCTATTCTTTACACAGAATACATATCCCGATAGACTTTTTTATCTTACAAAAATTCTCTCGGTTACGGTTTTGGATTCGCCGGGAGCCAGTTCGGTGTAGCCGGTTACGGCAGGATCACCGGAAAGGTTTGGAGCATCAATGTTCCAGCTCATAGGTTCCGGACAGAAGAATTCTTTCATGCCGTGATCATTCCACATGATCCAGTATTTCATAACATCACATACTTCGTAGCAGACACGGACGCCTGTAACTTTATCGGTTACGATGACACCATAGAATGGCTTGCCGTCTAATTCGTTCATTTCAGCGGTATAGAGGTCGTTGTCGATGTCCTGAAGAACAGGAACCATGTCACCCTCTTTGTACATCATATCATATCTGGTAAGCGGCAGTGTTTTCTCGGTTGGAATACAGGTGTCGCTGAGTTCCCATTTGTCACCGATCGGAACCTGCAGACGCACATTTGCGCCGCTTCCGCCATTTGTAAACGGTGCTTTGAATGCGATATGGTTACATACACCATAAGGCATCTGAACCTTGGAAAGGTTAGTCAGTGTAAAGGAATAATCCAGTCCGTCTGCTGTCAGTGTAAAGACAAATTCTGCCTTGAAGCTGACAGGGAAAGTTTCGAAAAATTCATCATTTTCATCATATACATAAGAAGTCTTTGCAACAGCACTTTCACCCTCTACATACATGTCATCAATTGTATGGCAGCGTTTGTGAAGAAAACCATGCAGATGGTTGCCCAGCGGATCGTTGCAAGGAAAATGATACATGGCATCTGAGGTTTTCAGATTTCCATGAGATAATCTGTTTGGAAGATATAAAGTAGGCATACCGTATACCTCGGCAGCAGCCTTCAGTTCTTCCGGTGAAAGTGACAGATCATTTCTTAAGATATCAATATTAAGAGCTGTGTTTTCAAGCTTCATTACATTACTTCCGTTAAAAGGTGCGATCAATGCACGAAAATCTCCTGCGATAAGTTCGATACAGGTTTCGCCTTTAAAATCATAGTTTTTTGCGCTAAAACTCATAGTAGCCTCCCATATAAAGTGATAAGTATTTGTATTTAAGATACATAAAACGGAAAAAGTCTGCAAGATAATATTATGTATGTGTAAGTGTGAAAACAGACCCATCTCAAAAATCTAATAGAATAGTAACACTTAAGTTAAAAAGTGTCCATAAAAATGAAACAAGATTTGTTAATTTCAACAATCAGAAAAGTCGAAAAACGACTAAAACTGCGAATTATGTAGAAATTTTAAAATCTGTACACTTATGTAAAGTGGTATGCTATAATCGAAGCTAACGGGATAAGACCCTTTCCTTTTATAAAATGTAAGGCAAAAAGAGGAATGAATAAGAGAATGGACAATGAGAAAAGATATAGCACCAGGATAAAAAGTGAGCGGTGCGATAAGATAAAGATCAGCAGTGTGGCTGCCGTATTTCTGGTATGTTCGATAGCGATATTTGCGACAAGATACAGACAGGATATATGGAACTTTGACAGAGAAAATGGAAATGACCATCAGATAGAAAATGTTGCGACCGGATCGGATGCATCGGAGGAGGCTTCCGAGGAAAAAACGACGGAGAAGATAACAACGGAAGCAGCGACAACAGAGAAACCGACTACGGAAAAGGTAACAACGGAAGCATCGGAAACGGAAGAAACAACGACTGCCGCATCATCCGAGGAAGGCGGTTCAACAGTAAAATATGTGAATATCGAGGACCCGGATACATCATCTAAGGGAAATGACTGGTACGATAAGAAACTGTATACGCCGGGAAATGTAACGGATGATGCTTATTTTGATACAGCGGTATTGATCGGTGATTCAAGAACCGAGGGACTTAGTCTTTATACCGGAATGTCGAATCTGGACGCGTTCTGTTCTAAGGGGCTGAATATCGAAAAGGTCATGACAGAGCCGATTGTTTCTACAAGTGACGGAATGTTGACGGCACTGGAAGCACTGAAACAGAAGGATTATGAGAATATATACATTTCATTTGGTATTAACGAGCTTGGATGGATCTATGAGGATGTATTCATTGAAGACTATAAAGCATTTATTGATGCAATAAGAGAGATACAGCCAAATGCAACGATCTATGTTGAGAATATTCTTCCGGTATCCAAGGCTTTATCAGATGAAGATGAGATTTATAATAACTCCAACATTAAAGCATTCAACAAGCTGTTGAAACGGATGTGTAAGGATTATGGCGATATCATTTATCTGGATGTTGCAAGCAGTGTGACGGTAGACGGAGTTCTCCCGGCAGATGCCAGTACCGATGGACGACATTGCAATCAGGAATATTGCGAGAAATGGCTGGATTACATCCGACAGAATGTATATATAAAGAAGTAAATGCCCGGATAGAGATATTCGGATCATCATAACAGTATCAGACAGAAGTAATAGGAGAGAATAAACAAGATGAAGAAATTAGTAAAGTTATGTGCAATTTTTAGCCTGGCAGGAATGCTTGCAGGCTGTGGAACAACGGTTGGTGGAGCAGGTGGTTCAAAGGAAGATCTGAATATAAATGTTAAGGACATGGCAAATGAACTGAAGAGCGGGCTGACATTTGAAGATACGCTTTCAGAACTTGATACAGGCATGGCACTCACATATTACGGAATTGATGCAGACAGCGTAAAAGACAGCGTGATAATCGTATCGACCGGAGCAACTGCTGAGGAGATTGCAGTATTCGAGGCAGCAGATTCAGATGCGGCTGACAAGGTAAAAACAGCCTGTGAAGACAGAAAAGAAAAACAGACAACATCATATGCAGATTACAAGCCATCCGAAACCGGACGTCTTGACAAGGCGATCATAAAAGAGGACGGAAATTATGTTGTATACTGTGTAACAGATGATACGGATAAGGCAAACGAGATCATCAACAAATATTTCAAATAACAGATATAAAAAACGAACCTGTAAGCAAAAGGCTTTCAGATTCGTTTTTTGTTATGATATGGAAATATGCCATTATATCAATAGGAATAGCTGTTAATCAGAATTGGAAATGGAATTGAACATTTCTATGTATTCTATAAATAATTGCTTTCTTTTTTCGTCGTCAGAAGTCATGATCTCGACTACGGTATGTGGAATGCAGGATAAAATTGTATCCGATTTTTTGATCCCGCGGATCAGATAATCAAGATCTACGCCGAAATGATCACAGAAATCAATCATTTTTTCAAGGGACAGACTGGATTTTCCCCGTTCTATGGCGCTGCAATGTTTGACAGAGATATCGAGCATCTCTGCAAGCTGGTACTGCGTAAGGTTATTTGAGCGCCGGATCTGTACGATCCTCTGACCGATCTGTGCGTATAAGTTCTCCATAAAAATACCTCCAAACTACATTATATTTTGAATAAAAAAACAAATAAACAACCTGTGAGGTGTATAAGAACACAACCTGAAAGGTGAATTACGGTATTACAGCAATGCGGCGGAATGTAAGAAGTTGACGGTCGATTTTTTACTGGTGTATAATTCCTTTGCGATCAGGAATAGCGGAAGAATAGATATGGATGGGAGTAAGAGTAAATGGCAACAGAGATAAAACCTCCGATAAAATATGATATGGTGTGGACAATGTATGGAAAGCGGGCTGATTTCTTTGGGATCGCAGAGCGTTTTCATATTGATCCGGTAACTGCAAGGGTGATTCGGAACCGGGATGTGATAACAGATGAAGAGATTGATACCTATCTGAATGGGGGGCTTGACCGGCTGCATGATCCTGTGATGATGAAGAATATGGAGAAGGGCTGCAGCCTTATGCTGGAGGAGATCCGGAGTCGGAACCGGATACGGATCATTTCGGATTATGATGTGGATGGTGTAAGTTCAAACTACATATTGTATAAAGGCTTACAGCGTGTGTGGGAGCATGAAAATGGTTTGCCTGCAGGAGACGGGATCGATTATGATATTCCGCACCGGATCTATGATGGATATGGAATCAATATCCGTATGGTAGATGCGGCGGCAGCCGATCAGGTCAGTATGATCATTACCTGTGATAACGGGATTGCGGCATTTGATGCGGTGAGAAAAGCAAAAGAATATGGGATGCGGGTAATCGTGACGGATCACCATGATATTCCATATGATACAGATGAAAATGATATTCGGGTATACAAAGTACCGGAAGCGGATGCGGTGATCGATCACAAGCAGCCGGGCTGTGAATATCCGTGCAAGGAATTGTGCGGAGCGGGTGTGGCATACAAATTTATCCAGTTGTTATATCGGATGTGCGGGATACCGGAAGCGGAGTGTGAGGCATTTATAGAGATCCTTGGAATTGCAACCGTATGTGATGTTATGAATCTGGTAGATGAGAACCGTATCATTGTAAGAGAGGCACTTCACCGGTTATCTGACAGTAGTAATTATGGTTTGAAGGCACTGATCACAAACAGCGGCAGGGATGGTAAGAAGCTGTCAGCATTTGATCTGGGATTTATCATTGGACCGTGTATCAATGCAGCGGGCAGACTTGGAGATGCGAAGACCAGCCTGGAATTCCTGCTTGAAACAGACAGCTTTAAGGCAAATGAGCGTGCGATTGAGCTGTTAAATATCAATAATACCCGAAAAGATATGACAGAGCAGGGAACAAAAACGGCAATCGGGCTGCTTGAAACTTCGGATCATCTGCTTATGGGAGCAGTTCCGGAGACAGGAGTTGCGGCATTGTCGGACCGGGTACTTGTTATGTATATTCCGAAACTGCATGAAAGTCTGGTCGGGATTATCGCAGGCAGGATCAAGGAACGGTATTATCGTCCGGTGCTGTTATTTACGGACAGCGAAGAAGAAGGAATCATCAAGGGCTCCGGTCGTTCGATCGAAGGCTATAATATGTATGATGAGATCAATAAATGCAGTGATTATTTCACGAAGTTCGGAGGACATGAGATGGCAGCGGGCTTTTCCATGGAGAAGCGGAATCTGGCCAGACTTCGGGAAAAAATGAATGCGAATTGTACGCTTGACGAAAAACTTCTGACACCGAAGCTCCGGATCGATGTGCCGATGCCGCTCGATTATGTAAGTATTCCACTGACCGAAGAACTGGAGGTTCTGGAGCCATTTGGAAAAGGCAACGAGAAGCCGGTATTTGCACAGAGTGGTGTGCGTGTAAAAAGCGCAAGGATCATGGGAAAAAGACAGAATGTTCTGCGGGTTTCGTTCCTGATGGAGAACGGTGGTACGATCGAAGGCATAAGTTTTGACCCGGAAGTGTTTATTTCTAACATAAAACAGTGGTTTGGAACAAATGAATGTGATAAAATACTAAAAGGAATGCCCAGTCATGTGGTGTTGGATGTTGCCTATTATCCGGATATCAATGAATTTGCGGGAAGAAGAATTTTGCAGATCCGGTTGCTGGAATATCGGAAACATGAGGAATAAAGGCTTTGCTGATAGTTTGATATCATGTGGGCAGAAAAGGAAAATGTAAATAATTGTAGAATATACATATATATGCAGGAGGAAGATTATGAAAAAGATAGAAGAATACGTTACAAGTATACCGGATTTTCCGGAACCGGGAATTATTTTCAGAGATATTACAAGCGTGATCGGAGATCCGGATGGATTGAAGCTGGCGATTGATTCATTAGATGACCTGCTTGAAGGCGTAGATTATGACGTAGTAGCCGGAGCAGAGTCCAGAGGCTTTATCTTTGGAACACCACTTGCATATAAGAATGGAAAAGGATTTGCATTGGTAAGAAAGAAAGGCAAGTTACCAAGGGAGACGATTGAAGCATCTTATGATCTGGAATATGGCAGTGCAACGATCGAGATGCATAAGGATGCGATCAAACCGGGACAGAAGGTTGTCCTTGTAGATGATCTGATCGCAACCGGAGGAACCATGGAAGCCGCTGCAAGGCTGGTTGAAGAACTTGGCGGTAAAGTGGTAAAGATCATATTCTTGATCGAACTTGCAGGTTTAAAGGGCAGAGAGAAGCTTGCCAAATATGATGTAGCTTCTGTTATTTGCTATGATGGCAAATAAAAATGATCATCTGGTCTTCAGATGGGTCTGAAATAGAAAAATTCGAATTGGGAAAAGTGGTGAAGATCATGGAAAACGTAAAAGATAAAGCAGGAAGCATGGATGAATTAAAAGAGCTTGCGGCAAAGGCGGGTGCAATGGAGAATAAACCAATGCGGGAAAAACGGGATATCGATCTGTCTACACCTGCGGATTTTACTCCGCCGGAGGATCTGTATAAGGAACTGATCAAAAAGATCCTGACCTATCATCCATCAACAGATATTTCGATGATTGAGAAGGCATATAAGGTGGCATCCAAGGCGCATGAAGGACAGCTTCGTAAGTCGGGAGAGCCATATATCATGCATCCACTCTGTGTTGCTATTATTCTTGCAGAACTGGAGCTGGATAAGGAGACGATCGTTGCCGGAATCCTTCATGATGTAGTAGAAGATACGGTCATGACTTCAGAGGAGATTGCAGCAGAGTTCTCGGAAGAAGTGGCATTTCTGGTGGAAGGTGTTACCAAACTGACCCAGTTGAAGATGACAACGGATAAGATTGAGGTACAGGCAGAAAACCTGAGAAAAATGTTCTTATCGATGGCAAAAGATATTCGCGTTATCCTGATCAAGCTGGCAGACAGACTGCATAACTTAAGAACATTACAGTATCAGTCTCCTGCGAAACAGGTGGAAAAAGCGCGTGAAACAATGGATATCTATGCACCAATCGCACATCGTCTTGGTATCAGCAAGATCAAGGTAGAACTGGATGACTTGTCCATGAAGTATCTGATGCCGGAGGTATATAAGGATCTGACAGCACAGATCGATGCGAGAATGCATGAAAGGGAAGCCTATATCAAACGTATCGTTGCGGATGTAAAGAAGCATATTGACAATGCGCATCTGGATGCAGAGATCGACGGTCGTGTAAAGCATCTGTTCAGTATTTATAAGAAGATGAAGAACCAGAACAAGACACTGGATCAGATTTATGATATTTTTGCAGTCCGGATTAAAGTGGAGACCGTCCGGGACTGTTATTCGGCACTGGGAATCATCCATGAGATGTACAAGCCGATTCCGGGACGTTTTAAAGATTATATCGCAATGCCAAAGTCCAATATGTATCAGTCCCTTCATACAACGCTGATCGGACCGGAGGGACAGCCATTTGAAATACAGATCCGTACATTTGAGATGCACCGGACGGCTGAATATGGTATTGCTGCACACTGGAAATATAAAGAGAACATAACCGGTACGGTTATGCAGAAGGAAGAGGAGAAGTTATCATGGCTTCGTCAGATTCTGGAGTGGCAGAGAGATACTTCAGATAATAAGGAGTTCATGAACTTCGTTAAGACAGACCTGGATCTGTTTGCAGAACAGGTATATTGCTTTACACCGGCAGGTGATGTCAAGAATCTGCCAAGTGGATCGACACCGATCGATTTTGCTTATGCCATTCATACGGCAGTCGGTAATAAGATGGTGGGTGCGCGGATTAACGGAAGACAGGTTCCAATCGATACCAAGTTAAATAATGGTGACCGGGTAGAGATCATAACATCCCAGAATTCGGCAGGACCATCAAGAGACTGGCTGAATATCGTAAAGAGTGCACAGGCAAAGACGAAGATCAATCAGTGGTTCAAGCATCAGTTTAAGGATGAGAACATCAGCCGCGGTAAGGAACTGATCCTTGCATACTGTAAATCAAAGGGACTGGATTACTCCCTGTATTCCAAGCCGGAATATCAGGAACGTGTCTATAAAAAATATAATTTCAATGACTGGGAAGCTACAATGGCGGCTGTTGGTCATGGGGGAATCAAGGAAGGTCAGGTTGTCAACAAGCTGATCGAGGAATACAACAAGGATCATACGGAACAGCCGGATGACAAGGAAATTCTGGAGGCATATGCACTGAAGCGGGCACCGCATTCCTCCCACGGACAGGGTGGAATCATCGTAAAGGGTGCAGATGATGTAGCGGTTCGTTTCTCCAAATGCTGTTCACCGGTACCGGGTGATGAGATCATCGGATTTATCACCAGAGGACGAGGCATCTCGATCCATCGTACAGACTGTGTTAATGTGCTCTGTATGAGCGAGGAAGACAGAAACAGGATCATTGATGCGGAATGGCAGCAGGATGCAGTTGCAGAGAATACTTACCTTACAGAAATCAATATCTATGCGGATGACAGAAGCGGAATCCTCTTTGATATAACGAAAATCTTAAGTGAGGCAAATATCAGTGTAAACAGTATTAACAGCCGTACAAGCAAGCAGGGTAAGGCGACAATCACGATCAGCTTCTCGATCAAATCGGTCGACCAGTTGAATACGATCATTGCAAAGATACGAAATGTGGAGAGCATTATTGATATAGAGAGAACAGTGGGATAGGAGATCCGGATGGCAGAATTAGAAGTGAAATTATATCAGTTGGGTGATTTGGGAACCAATTGTTATATCGTAAGTAATAAAGAAACAAAGGAAGCAATCGTAGTTGATCCGGCAGATAATGCAGATTTTATTTATAGGAGTCTGACAGATGCAGGACTTGCCTGTGTAGGAATCTTCCTGACACATGGACATTATGATCATATCGGAGCATTGGATGATCTGAGAAAACTGACAGGAGTAAAGGCATATGCTTCCGAGAACGAGAAGCAGGTGCTTGAGAGCAGGACAGGAAATCTGTCTGCGGTGTTTGGCCATCCGCTTGAAACATCAGCGGATATTTATCTGCAGGATGGACAGGAGGTTGCAGTTTTAGGAACTGTGGTACGGTGTATCAGTGTGCCGGGACATACGATAGGTGGCATGTGTTATTATTTCGCAGAAGAACATCTGCTGTTTACCGGAGATACATTATTTGCATCGTCAGTTGGCAGATCGGATTTCCCAACCGGAAATGAACAGGATCTGTTAGAGGCGATCGAGACGAAGCTTCTTGTATTACCGGAGGAAACAGCTGTGTATCCGGGACATAACGGAACTTCAAGGATTGGCAGAGAAAGAAAATTCAATCCATTTTTTTCATAAATAACGATAAGGAACTTGGTTGACATGATTTGTCTGATTCAGAATGTAGAAGATTATAATAATGACCTGAGAGTGATCCTCATGGCGTTTTACATGGGTGTGAAGATCATCACACCGGAGAATATAGAAAAGAAGCCTGAACTTGGGGCAGATGTTGCTGCAACCCTTGTGGCAGAATTTGCAGAAGGTCAGACAAAGATCTGGATGAAGGACGGCGGTCTGGATGTGAAATCAGAAGGAGCTTCTGAGGATAAACAGCAGGACTGGTCTGCGGGAGAAGTCTGTGGAAAACCGGATATCGTGATCGATCAGGATTATCATGACAGAAAGGTATTCCGTAATGTTCTGAAGCGTGCCATGTACCGGATGTTGTCAGAGAGAACCGGAAGAGTTCTGCCATGGGGTAGTCTGACCGGCGTACGTCCGGTGAAGATTGCAATGGAAGCGGTAGAACGTGGATGTACAGATGAGGAGATACAAAAGCTGTATCAGGAAACTTATGTGGCAAGCCGGGAAAAGGCAGAAGCCTGTGTGAAGATCGCCAGACGTGAGAAAGCAATTATCGAGACGATCGATGAGCGAAATGAATACTGCCTGTATATCGGCATACCGTTTTGTCCGACGAGATGTCTGTACTGCTCCTTTACCTCTTATCCGATCGGTGTTTATAAGGATAAGGTCGATGCTTATCTGGATACAATGGAAAAGGAAATGGAGTATATTGCGGAAAGTTATACCGAGAAGAAACTGGCATCCATTTATATTGGTGGCGGTACGCCGTCTTCGATCAGTGCAGAGCAGATGGATCGTCTGTGCAGCATGATCGAGAAGCATTTTGACTTGTCGCAGGTTCGGGAATATACGATCGAAGCAGGTCGTCCGGACAGTACAACAGCAGATAAGCTGCAGGTGATGAAAGCGCATGGCGTTGATCGTATCAGTATCAATCCGCAGACGATGAATGGAGAGACACTGAAGCTGATCGGAAGAGCACATACACCGGAGCAGGCAGAAGAAGCATTTATGAGAGCCAGAGAAGCTGGCTTTGACAATATTAATATGGACTTGATCGTAGGTCTTCCGGGTGAAGATGCAGAGATGGTGAAGCGGACACTGGAAAAGGTGAAGAAGCTTGCACCGGAGAGCCTTACGGTTCACACACTTGCAATCAAACGGGCAGCGCATCTGAAACAGGAGATGGACAAATACAGCTTTGCAGGTGATGTAGATGAGCAGTTATCACTGGTTGGACAGGCCGCAGAAGAACTGGGACTTGCACCATATTATCTGTACAGACAGAAGAATATGGCGGGAAATCTGGAAAATGTCGGATATGCAAGACATGGACTGGAATGTCTCTATAATATTCTGATCATGGAAGAACGGACAGACATTATAGGAATCGGTGCGGGAAGCTCCAGCAAGCTGATCCGCCGGGAGGGAGATCTGGATCCGGTTACAGGAGAGACGGTTATAGGAAACCGGATCGACCGTGTGGAAAATTGTAAGAGTGTAGACGATTATATCGCAAGAATTGATGAAATGATTGACAGAAAAAAGCAGGCGTTTGCAAAATGACAGATAAAGTTATAAACTTAGACACAGATAAAGAAATAGAATACTATGAACAGGATCTGGACGATGCCATCCGTCATGGAATGTGTGTCAGCCGGTTGTCTTCGGAGCTTGCCAGAGAACTGGGGCTCCCGGAAGAAGAGATTCATAAGATCGCAGTTGCCGGTATGATCCATGATATCGGAAAGCTCCGCATCACACCGTATATATATGGCCGTGGCAATTCCATGAAGATTGAGGAAATGCGGTATGTGAGACTTCATGCGAAGCTTGGGGCAGATATCGCAAGGCAAGAAGGCTACGGGGATGATATTGCAGATATTATTTTGTATCATCACGAGAACTATGATGGTTCCGGTTATCCGTACTGTCTTCAGGGAGAGGAGATCCCGATCGGAGCAAGGATTATTCGTGTGTGTGATGTATTTGTCGCGCTGATCAGTGACCGTGCATACCGGAAAGCATTTGAACCAAAGATCGCATTATTGATGGTGATCGATGAGGTGCGGCATTTTGACATGAAAGTATTTCTCGCATTTCAGAGAATTATAAATACAACTGATATTTTAGATGAGGTTCAGTTAATTTTAAAAGGGAGCTATGAATCACGGATCAGTTGATGTATAGTATAAAAATATGAACAATAGATGGAGGATGGAATATGATAACCCAGGCACCAAGAGGAACCAGTGACTGGTTCGGTGACAAGATGAGAACACGTACACAGGTAGAAGCAATGGCGAGAAATCTGTGTGAGAAATTCAATATAAAGGAAGTAATCACACCTGTATTTGAACATACGGTGCTGTTCCAGCGTGGTGTTGGAGAGACAACCGATGTAGTACAGAAGGAAATGTACACCTTTGTTGATAAGGGTGGAAGAAGTATCACATTGAAGCCGGAAGGTACAGCAGGTGCGATCCGTGCTTATGTTGAGAATAAATTATATGCAGAACCACAGCCGGTCAAGATGTTCTATATTACACCGGCATTTCGTTATGAGAAGCCGGAAAGCGGACGACTTCGTCAGCATCATCAATTTGGTGTTGAGTTTGTCGGATCTCCAAATCCAATGGCAGAAGTAGAGGTTATGACACTGGTATCAACTCTCATCAAACAGATTGGTCTGTCAGATGCAAAGCTTCACATTAACAGTATCGGATGTCCAAAATGTAAGAAAGTGTACAATGATGCACTGATTTCTTATCTGAAAGGTCATGAAGAAGGACTCTGCAATACCTGTAAAGAGCGTATGGTTAAGAATCCGCTTCGTGTAATCGACTGTAAAGAGCCGGGTTGTAAGGCGATCGTAAAGGATGCTCCAAGAACAATTGATTATCTGTGTGAGGAATGCGATGCTCATTTCAAGGAGCTTCAGAGACTTCTGACAGAGCTTGAGATTCCATTTGAGGTTGACACCGGAATCGTTCGTGGCCTGGATTACTATACAAAGACAGTATTTGAATTCGTAAATAAAGAGGGCTTCACCTTATGCGGTGGGGGAAGATATGACAATCTGGTATATGAGATTGATGGAAAAGAGGCACAGCCATCTGTTGGATTCGGTATGGGAATTGAAAGAATCCTGTATTTCCTTGAGAAAGAAAATATCAATCTCGCGCCGGAAAAACCGATTGATTTATATGTCGGCATCATGGGTGATTCCGCAAAGGCAAAAGCGTACAAGCTGGTATATGATCTTCGTCTGGCCGGTTATATCGTAGAGACAGATTACATGAATCGAAGCGTAAAGGCGCAGATGAAATATGCAAATAAATTAAATGCGAGATACACGATCATTATTGGTGATAATGAATTAGAGACCAATACCGGTCGTATCAAGAATATGGAAACGGGCGAGCAGACCGAGATTGCGCTGGATCAGCTTGCAAGTGTATTAGAAGAAAGATAAGAACCATAGGAGGATATAGAAAAATGGCAGAATCAATGCAGGGATTGAAGCGTTCCCACAGATGTGCAGAGGTTTCAAACGCTCTTGAAGGACAGAAAGTAACCGTAATGGGCTGGGTTCAGAAGAGCAGAAATAAAGGTGGAATCATATTTGTCGATCTCAGAGACAGAAGCGGTATTCTTCAGATTATATTTGAGGAATCCAAATGCGGAAACGAGTGCTTTGAGAAAGCAACAAAGCTTAAGAGTGAGTTTGTAGCAGCGATCGAAGGTACCGTCTGCAAGCGTGTCGGTGCAGTAAATGAGAATCTGACAACCGGAGATATTGAAGTTGTGGCAACTTCCCTTCGTATCTTATCAGAGGCCGAGACACCTCCATTCCCGATCGAAGAGAACAGCAAGACAAAAGAAGAATTACGTTTGAAATACAGATATCTGGATCTGAGAAGACCGGATCTTCAGAGAAATCTGGTTATGAAGAGCAAGGTTATGACTATTGCCAGACAGTTCATGGCAAATGAAGGTTTCCTTGAGATTGAGACACCTATGTTATGTAAGTCAACACCGGAGGGCGCAAGAGATTATCTCGTACCAAGCCGTATCCATCCGGGTACATTCTATGCATTACCACAGTCTCCACAGATCTACAAGCAGCTTCTGATGTGCTCCGGTTATGACCGTTATTTCCAGATCGCAAGATGTTTCCGTGATGAGGATCTTCGTGCAGACAGACAGCCGGAGTTCACACAGATGGATATGGAGTTATCCTTCGTAGATGTGGATGACGTTATTGATGTAAATGAAAGACTTCTTGCAAAATTATTCAAGGAGATTCTGGATGTAGATGTAAAACTTCCAATCCGCCGTATGACATGGATCGAAGCAATGAACCGTTTCGGTTCTGATAAGCCGGATCTTCGTTTTGGTATGGAATTAAAGGATATCAGCGAAGTTGTTAAGGGCTGTGGATTCGGCGTATTTACAGGTGCACTTGAAAATGGCGGATCTGTCCGTGGTATCAATGCAAAGGGACAGGGAGCAATGCCTCGTAAGAAGATTGATGCTCTGGTTGAATTTGCAAAGACATACGGAGCAAAAGGTCTTGCATATATTGCCATTAATGAAGATGGCACTTACAAGTCATCTTTTGCAAAGTTTATGACTGAAGATGAGATGAACAATATCGTAGCAGCACTTTCCGGTGAACCGGGAGACTTGCTGTTATTTGCAGCAGATAAGAACAAGGTTGTATGGGATACACTTGGAGCACTCCGCTGCCACCTTGCAGACCAGATGGGACTGCTTGACAAGAATGTATTTGAATTCGTATGGATCACAGAATTTCCACTTCTTGAGTGGTCAGATGAACAGAACCGTTTCACAGCTATGCACCATCCATTTACTATGCCGATGGAAGAGGATCTGGCGATCATTGATACAGATCCGGGTAAGGTTCGTGCAAAGGCCTATGATATCGTATTAAATGGTAACGAGATTGGTGGTGGATCTGTCAGAATCCATCAGGATGATATTCAGGAGAAGATGTTTGAATGTCTTGGATTTACAAGGGAACAGGCGTATGAAAGATTTGGTTTCCTGTTAGACGCATTCAAATATGGAGTACCACCTCACGCAGGACTGGCTTATGGACTGGATCGTCTGGTCATGCTTATGGCAAAACAGGATTCTATCCGTGATGTGATCGCATTTCCTAAGGTAAAGGATGCATCCTGCCTGATGACAAATGCTCCGGACTATGTGGATGAGGCTCAGCTCAAAGAGCTTGGTATTGACATTACAGTTTTAGACGAACAGAAGACGGAAGAATAAAAAATAATGAAACTGCACACTGTATATCCTTATTGTGTGTAAGCAACGAACCAGAACCTGTGTTTGTACCGGGTTATGGTGACTGCCTGGGATATACGGGGTGCGGTTTTGTTTTATAATAGGGCGCATTGGTTAAAGATAAAGCGGATGGGTTCTGGTTTTGAAAGAAATGTGGAGGATAAATGATTATGAAAAGAGGACATTGTATTCTGGCGGCAGGTTTGTGTATTCTGGCAGGGCTTGTATCCGGATGCGGAGATAAAAAGCAGCAGACCTCCGAAGAGATAACAACGGCAGAGGATGGAACGGTTGCAGTAGAAGTGCTGGATAATGATCAGATTGCACTGGTATATAATGGATATGATCCGGAAGTTCATGGAATGATGTTTACGATTACAAATAAATCGGATGATCAGATGGTAAATGTGTATTTCAGTGATGTAGTGGTTGATGGAGAGACGCTTCAGCCAATGTTTGGACTGGATGTGGAAGCACAGACAAGTGAGGATCAGATTTGTCTGGTGGATTGTGATGCAGCACCGGCTGCTTTGACTGGTATTGTATGTGTGGATGACATGGAAGGTTATACGATCGGTACATATGAGATCGATGACGTTGCCCTTTCAAATGAAAAAGATGATACAAAGGAATATACTGTAAAAGAGGGAGCTGTAACGATTCTTGATAATGACAAGGTTACAGTATCTTATATTGGAATTGAGAATGACAGTGATGGCGATGACGCAGAACAAGTACTGGCATTTGAGGTTTACAATAAAACGGATAAAAAGATACAGGCAACATTTGACACAGTTCTTGTAAATGGAAAAGAAGAAGAAATTTCTTATGTGGCAGATGCAATGGGGCATACATATGCAACCTTATTCTGTGACGTGTCCGACGTGAAAGCAATGACAACGCTGACTGGTGAATTTACTGTTTATGATGAAGATGATGAGTTGATCGGGAGCTATTCGATCGAGAAAGCTGCATTGAAATAGAAGGTTAGTTTATTAATCTGATTTTAATCTTTCTCCTATTTTAGATTAATTCGTGGCTGGTATAGTAATACCATCAGCTGAGGAGAGAATAGAGAAAGAAGGAAAAAGATATGGATAATTTAGAAAAAGTAGAGAAGTTAAGAGAAAAAACAGGTGTCAGCTATGAAGAAGCCAAGGCCGCTTTGGAAGCAACGAATTATGATGTGTTGGATGCGATCATTTATCTGGAAAAGAACGGTAAGGTAAAAGCACCGGAGGTTACCAGTTACACGACGGAACAGGCACAGCAGACATCAACAGAATTTGAACAGGCACAGCAGGAATATACCAGAGACTGCAATAAAAAGACCTTTGGTCAGATGATGGATCAGTTTTTTTCCTGGTGTGGAAGACTTTTAAAGAAAAGCGTGGATTCCAAGTTCATCATAGAAAGACGCGGTAGCACTATGGTGAATGTACCTGTTCTGGTATTGATACTTGCGATCATCTTCGCATTCTGGATCACGATTCCATTATTAGTGGTCGGTTTATTCTGTGAATGTAGATACCATTTCGCAGGAATCGACAATATCAATGTAGACTTGAACAGTGCCTGCGACAAGGTTGCAGATACTGTAGACACACTTAAAACAGATATCAATAAGCACTAATTCGAGAGATTAATTTACAATACACAGATTTATTTTAAGGGACATGAAACGAAAATACATTGTCCATGTTCTGATATACTATTATGCAGCAAGCCTTTGCGAATGTCGGTACTTAGCGATCCACGGAGTGGAGCGGTTAGAACCGCTACATGAGCAACAGAGCGAGAGCGTCTTGCGGAATAATAGTATGTCAGAATATGGACATAGGTACTCAAGATACTCCCTTAAAATAAATCGTCACAACAAGGAGTAGAGATGAGCCGGAAGATTTTGATTGTAGAGGATGAAGAAAAGATTGCCAGATTTGTAGAGCTGGAATTGGTTCATGAAGGCTATGAAGTAATAAAGGCATTTGACGGGCGGACAGGTCTGGATCTGGCACTATCAGAACATGCTGACCTGATCGTGCTGGATGTTATGCTTCCAAGGCTAAATGGTCTGGAGGTTCTTCGCCGTATTCGTAAAGAAGGAAATACTGTACCGATCCTGCTGCTTACTGCAAGGGATGCGGTAATGGACAAGGTGTCTGGGCTGGATGCGGGAGCGGATGATTACATTACAAAGCCATTTGCGATCGAAGAACTTCTGGCTCGTATCCGTGTAGCGCTGAAGCGGAAAAGCACAGACCGGCAGGAGACACATAAGCTAGAGATCCATGGAGTCAGCCTGGATACTGACCGGCACGAGGTTATGGTGGCGGGAGAACCGGTGGAGCTTACCAATCGGGAATTTGAACTGCTGCATACGCTGATGGAGAATAAGAATATCGTCATGGATCGGGAAAAGCTGATGAATATTGTCTGTGGTTATGAGTATGTCGGTGAGACAAATATCATAGATGTATATATCCGGTATCTGCGTACGAAGATCGATGACCGGTTCGGTATCAAGCTGATCACAACGGTACGAGGCGTAGGCTATGTGATCAGGGAATCATAGGAAGGTGTAACGGGATAGAGTATACAGTCTGATGATAAGGGTAGATGCAGAAACAAGAGCAAGATTGAAAGAATGTATAAGAAGAGGTATCACGGATGAATGAAAATAAGAGGATGACCTCGATCGCCAGAAAAATAAATATCAGCTTCTGGCTGAAGGAAGTAGGCAATGTAATAGGAATCAATATTATCATTGCCTTTCTTATTATGGGAACCTGGATGTACTGGTGTACAACAAAGCTTCCGGATCAGGTAACAGGTGAGCATTATTATTTTAATGTCAATAAAGAAAAGCATACACTGGAATATGTGATCGATGGAAGTGACCGGAAATCATATGCATATGATTTCCGGGATGTAAGGGATCTGGTAGCTGTACCGGGAATCATACTGTTATCGGCAGAAGGATTTGTGTTGTTTTTTGCGTTATTCCGGACTTCTGTTGTCAGAAGAAAGCTGAAGCCGTTAAATGATCTGGCGGTAAAGGCAGAACAGATCAGTAAGATGTCATTTGAGCAAAATGGTATGGAGGATCAGAAGAAACGTTCCGATAAGAAGTCTGCAAAGACGTTTGACCAGAATCAGATGGATCATCTGGAACAGGCAATATCACATATTTCTCCGGATGATGCCGAACAGGGAGTCCATACCGGAGACAAGGAATTGAAAAGTATTGAGATCGCGTTGAATAACCTGCTTCGGAATATGAAGGAAAACGAAAGGCGGCAGGTACGGTTTGTATCGGATGCATCACATGAGCTTCGGACACCTATTGCTGTGATCCAGGGATATGTGAATATGCTGGATCGATGGGGAAAAGAGGATGAAAAGGTTCTGACAGAATCCATCGAAGCCCTTAAGAATGAGTCTCAGCACATGAAGGAGCTGGTAGAACAGCTTCTGTTCCTTGCGCGGGGTGACAGCGGAAGAAATACTCTGAATAAAGTGAAACTGGATCTGAATCAGATGGTCAGTGAGGTCTGGGAGGAATCCCAGATGATCGATGAGAAGCACCGCTATCTGTTCCGTGGAACAGATCCTGCATATATGACAGGTGATATAGCCATGATCAAACAGTCCATCCGGATCTTTGTACAGAATGCGGCAAAGTATTCTTCGGATGGTGCGGATATTACATTAGGAGTTATGCTGGAATCCGGTTATGTCAGTTATATGATCCAGGATGAGGGCATCGGAATGGAATCGTCAGATGTCGTTCATATCTTTGAACGATTCTACCGATCGGACGAAGCGAGAAACGGCGAGACCGGCGGTTCCGGCCTGGGACTTTCCATAGCCAAATGGATCGTTGATGCTCACTCCGGCACGATCCAGGTTGTATCCCGTCCGGAGATCGGCACCCGTTTTATTGTCCGTTTCCCGATGTGTGAGTAAACAAAGTGAACTTGCCTGTGTGAACAATGGCTGTGGATATCATCATATATAAAGACCGAGCTATAGGACAAAATGTGTTGATAAAACCGTCTTTAACCCTGATAAATAAAGGGCTGGAGGCGGTTTAATCTTTTTAGCGGAAAGGTCTGGTGCGAAATTCATTCCAGACCATGAAAATGGCGACCACTCCGGCAAGTCCATCGGCGATAGGGCCGGAATACATAATGCCATCAATGCCCATAAATAGCGGCAGAATAATTAATAATGGGAGAAGGAACAGGATCTGTCTGGTTAATGACAGGAATGTTCCTTTTTTCGGTTTGCCGATCGATGTAAAGAAGTTCGAAGTGATCGGCTGCATAAAGTTTATAAACGTAAAGAACAGAAAAATACGAAAATAGCTGATCGAAAACTGGAAGTAGCTTTCGGAGCCATTTCCGAAAATGGATATGATCTGCCTTGGCACAAACTGGAACAACAGAAATGCAATGAGCGCGATCACAAATCCACAGGTAGAGGCGAACAGATAGGCAGACTTTACCCGTTTGTATTTTTCTGCGCCATAGTTATAGCTGGTGATTGGCTGTAAGCCTTGTGATATACCGATGATCAGGGATAGGAATACCTGGTTTACTTTTGTGATGATTCCGGCACAGGCGATAGGGATTGCTTCGCCATAGATAGAAAGGGAGCCATAGTATTTGAGAGATTTGTTCATAATGATCTGTACGATCATCATGGCAAGCTGGTTGCTGCAAGGAGCAGTACCAAGGGATGAGACTCTCGCTATGATCGATCTGCTGATGCGGAGATGTTCTTTTCTTATCGTTACAGTCTTGCAGTGGGATAAAAACCAGATGACAAGACCGGCGGAGATTACCTGACCGATAACGGTTGCGATGGCTGCACCTGCCATACCCATCTGGAGAACGGATACAAACAGTGCATCTAAGATCGTATTGATCACGGCTCCGGTGAGGTTACAGATCATGCTGATCTTCGGTCTCCCATCAGCCCGGATCAGATGACCGCTTCCGGTTGTGAGGATCAGAAAAGGAAATCCGATTGCAACAATGCCTGTGTAAGTTTTTGCATAGGAAAGTACATTGTCGGGAGATCCAAAGAAGTGGAGCAGAGGCTCTAAGAACAGCAGGGTGATCGTAGTTAAAATCACACCACAGCCAAAGAGCATAACAGCGGAATTGCCGATATAATAAACAGCTTTTTCCTTTTCTCCTTTTCCCATAGCCAGGTTAAAAGCAGATGCGCCGCCGATGCCGAACAGCAGAGCGATCGCGATACAGGATATGGAAAGTGGAAATGAAATATTGGTCGCAGCATTACCAAGTTCGCCGACATTTCGCCCAATGAAAAACTGGTCAACAATGTTATAAAGAGAGCTAACCAGCATGGCTACTATACTTGGAATGGCAAATTGCATTAATAATTTTTTTACGGGCTGAGAGCCGAGAGGATTTTCATTTGTTGTCTGTGTATTCATGTGGGTTGTCCCTGTTTACAGTTTCTTGCGGGTGTAGGTCATACGGGTAAATGTAATGTCGTCACCGCCGGATTCACCGGTTGTAATATCGAATTCATCTGCGTTGAATTCTGGGAAGAAGACATCTCCGTTTTCAACGACAGTATCAACTTCTGTGATATACATGGTATCAACCAGTGGAAGTGCCTCTTTGAACAGACCATATCCACCGGAGATATAGACATTTCCCTCTTTTACAGAATCAAGAGCTTCCTGTAAAGAATGAACGGTAAGCAGGTTTTCACCGGAGTAATTGACAGTATTTGATACAACGATATTCATTCGGTTCGGGAGAGGATGTCCGATCTCTTCATATGACTTACGTCCCATAACCACAGTATTCCCTGTTGTCAGTTCTTTAAACTGTTTCTGTTCTCCTTTGATCCGCCATGGGATCTGTCCATTTTTTCCAATTACATTATTTTTTGAACGAGCAACGATTAAACCTATCATAGTCCGGGTTCCTTTCTGTGGTATTTTTGTTCCTTTAGCATACTTGGTTTCACAGGAATCGTCAAGCGAGCGTTCCAACTGCTGTTTCAGATATTCATATCTCTGGTATTTTTCTTCCTTTGCAAAATGTATCTCCCGGAATTGTTCCGGATTATTTTCATAAGAAAGAACCTCGTCACCAAATTGTTCACTTGTCAGGTCAAAGATATGACCGTCGATATCGTTATAGCAATGATAGTTTCCGCCGGGACGCAAGATGCCATACACCTTGCCGCCAAAGATGTCCTGAACCAGAAATGCTGTGATAGAACATTGCCCCAAGGTTTTATTCTCCGGTGTCCAGCCATCACGCAGTCTTGGTGCGCAAGTATCAGCGCACCAGATATCAGATAATCTGTCATACAGATCCTGTGGTGTATGGATTCCTTTATACTTGTTTGTTATGGCAGAAACGGTTGCCTGTTCCCAACCGTAGAAGTTGTAGGTCTTCATTTTCAAATATCTCCTCATTTGCTATTGAATGAAATGTGTTGCCTTTGTTTGGATTTATAAATGATATTTATAGTATGCGTTTCAGTTTGCAGTTCTCGATTCCTGCGCTCCAGAATTTTGACAGCGGGATCCCTTTGACCTGACAGATGATACTGGAATTCATAGCTCCATGTCCGACGATCAGGACATCTTTTCCTTCGTCTAATTGTGGTTTTACAACCTCTTTTAGGAATTCTCCTGTTCTCGCAAATAGCTGTTCAAAGCTTTCTCCACCATCCTTTGGAACTTTATAGTTTGCCGGATCAAGAAAGAGATCTTTTATTGGACAGCCGGGAGTAGTTATGCAGTTTGCGGTTCCTTCATAGCTGCCAAAACTCATTTCTTTTAACCGGTCGTCCGTTATGATCGGAATGTTCCGCCCTTTTAATACGATCTCGGCTGTTTCCTTTGCTCGGATAAGGGGAGAGCAGTAGCAGATATCAAAATGGATATCGGCATATTCTGTTCTGGCATGCTCCGCCATCTGGCGTCCTTCTTCATTTAATGGAATGTCTGTCCGACCTTGTAGTTTCCGCATGGCATTCCAGTCTGTTTTTCCATGTCGCATGATGTATAACATTGTTGTATCTCCTATAGATATAATTTTTTATCTTCCGAATGTCTGACAATCATCCAATTCTCTTTCCTCAAATATCTTTTTGATATGTCTCGATATAGTTGATTTATCCCTTTGAAACAGTTCTGCCATCTGGTCAAGTGATAACCAGACTGTATCATTTCCAAATTTCTCATATTTTCGCGTTGCTCTTATCTTTCACCATGTTTTCCGTTTTAATATAGTATGCCAACAGCCTAAGGACATAATCTGGAGCATTACACGTTCCTCTTTCCCACGCTGTCTTCGCACTTCGTGCTCGCCAATCGTGGACAGCTATCGCATGGTCAGTGCTAATGCTTCTCTGCGTCGCTAACGCTCCTTGACAAGGTTCAAGGAAGTTCTGCTCTCGCTTCGCTCACCAGAACAACTGCGTTTCTAAGTTCAGACTTCGTGCGTTGCACTTGTCTTCTCTAAGAGAACGCAAGTTTCAGCAGTAGCCCGCATCCAATCGAACTTCGTTTTCAACTCGTTCTCTTGGGCGTGCCTTGCATGGTCCTCCGTAATCTGCTCTCACTTCGCTATGCTCGTGACAGCAGAACTACGGACTCAACATGACCGGTGTGGCCAAATTGGTCGACGACAGCGACTTTTTTCAGGTGGTAGCCGGCGGGAGTGAGGATGGCGATATCGCGGGCAAGGGTTGCGGGATCGCAGCTTACATAGACGAGTCGTTTTGGATTCATCCGGATCAGGGTGTCAAGGAGTATCTTGTCACAGCCTTTTCTTGGTGGATCAACAACGACAACATCTGCATGGGACCCGTCGCCCCCTTTCTCGTAAATGGAAGGAACAACTTCCTCCGCTTTTCCGGTAAAGAATTCGACGTTATGGATATCGTTAAGTTCCGCATTTTTACGGGCATCCAGGATTGCCTGAGGAACGATCTCCACACCGTATACCTGTTTTGCTTTCTGAGCAAGAAACAGGGAAATGGTTCCGATGCCGCAGTACATATCCCAGACGGTTTCCTCGCCGTTCAGATCTGCATATTCCAATGCTTTTTCATAAAGTACCTTAGTCTGCACAGGGTTTACCTGATAGAAGGACAGAGGTGAGATCCGGTATTTTACATTTCCGATATAATCTGTGATGTATGGACTGCCCCACAGTGTTTTGCAGGTTGGTCCAAGAATCTTATTTGTTTTTTCTGTATTGATGTTCAGGCAGATTGAAGTCATTCCGGAAATCTTTGTCAGACGGGAGATGAGTTCATCTGCATGAGGTAGTTTTTTCCCATTTATGATGAGACAGACCATGACCTCGCCGGTTGTAAAACCAACACGGGTCAGAATGTGACGTACCAGACCCTGTCCGGTTGTTTCGTTATAAGTGGAAATGTTATATTCCGTGAGAAATGTGCGGATGATCGGCAGAATCTGATCATTTACTTTTGCACCGATCGCACAGGTATCGGAATCGATGATCGAATGGGTTCTGCCGGCATAGAAGCCGATCACGATATTGCCGTTTTTGTCTCTGCCAACCGGAAACTGTGCTTTGTTTCGATAGTGGTATGGTTCTTTCATACCATAGATCGGTTCCATCAGAGTATCGGGATTCTCAATCTTGCCGATCCGGCGCAGACATTCTCTTACCTTGTTCCATTTGTATTCTAACTGCTTCTCATAGGAAATGTGCTGAAGACTGCATCCGCCACAGCTCTTTGCGACCGGGCAGACCGGAGTTACGCGGTAAGGGGATGGTGTGATCAGGCGAACCAGCCGTCCGTAGGCGATCGATTTTTTTGCTTTCATGATCGAGATCTCGGCTACGTCACCGATCACTGTATCTTTGACAAATACAGTGATATTCTGCACGTTATTTCCATCTTCGGATGAAGCTTTCGTGGAAATGTCTGTGCCTGTTTTGTTATTTGCTACATCAGAAAGAGAGAGATGGCCGATGCCTTCTCCCTCATTTCCCATGTCCGTTATTTCTATTGTATATATACTGTTTTTTTTAAGTTCCATAAAATAAATATCGTATCCTTTATTTTGTAGATCTGCGGATATTACTTTCTATCATTTTATTGTAACCAAGCCAGCCGGTCTCGTCCTTGCTGTCTAATGCTTCCATGAATGTCTGGATCTTGGCATCTGTATTATCGGCAAATGATAATGCAAGTGCTTCGATCAGGGCAGGCTTTTTTGGAGAGCCGTATTCCAGTTCGCCGTGGTGGGCGAGGATACAGTGCTCCAGTTCGTTTGCTTCCTTTGCAGGAAATTCCGGAACAGAATCACGGATCTTGTCGCGGATCATCATAGTACCCATTACGATGTGACCAAGTAACTGACCGGAATCTGTGTAATCGTTTTCCGGGAATGTTGAAAGCTCATAGACCTTGCCGATGTCATGAAGCATGGCAGCAGTCAGGAGCAGGTCACGATTTAAGATCGGGTAGTATGTAGTGTAGTAGTCACACATGCTGGTAACTGCCAGAGTGTGCTCTAACAGACCACCGACAAATCCATGATGAATGGATTTGGCAGCCGAATGCTTTTTGAATTCTTTTGCAAGAGCTTTGTCCTCTACAAAGAAGCTTTCCAGAAGCTTTTTGTAGTAAGGCTTTTCGATCGTTGCGATAATGCCAAGCAGCTTGTCAAACATTTCATCGACATTTTTCTTCGTGCATGGCATATAGTCGTTGATATCGTATTCCCCTTCTTCAGCGATACGGATCTTCTTAATTGTCAACTGGAGAGTGTTGTTAAATGAGGTAACCTGACCGTCAACCTTAACATAGTTCATGGATTCAAAATGTCCAATTCCGCTGTTTAGTTCCCAGATCTTACCATCCATTGTTCCGCTGGCATCTACCAGCTGCAGAGAATAGTAGGATTTACCTGATTTTGTCTTTCCTGTGATCTTGTTTTTGCAGAGGTAAACCTCTGAAACCATTTCGCCTTCGCGAAGCTCGTGTATATATCTCATAATGTAAGCCTTCCTGTTATTTAGTTCCGAAAATTCTGTCGCCGGCATCACCGAGACCCGGGCAGATGTAAGCATTTTCATTTAAGCATCTGTCAAGCTGACCAACATAGATCTGGATGTCCGGGTGATCCTTCTGAAGTCTTTCCAGACCTTCGGGAGCAGCGATGATACACATGAATTTGATATTCTTGCCGCCGTGCTGTTTGATAAATGAAACAGCTTCGGAACCGGAACCGCCGGTTGCTAACATTGGATCAACAACAAGGATTGTTCTCTGCTCGATAGGATCCGGCAGTTTACAATAATATTCATGCGGCTCGTGTGTCTTCGGGTCTCTGTAGAGCCCGATGTGTCCAACCTTTGCTGATGGAACCAGAGCAAGGATGCCGCTTACCATGCCAAGCCCGGCACGGAGGATCGGTACAACTGCCATCTTCTTACCTGAGATCATAGGAGATTTGCAGGTTTCAATCGGAGTCTTGATCTCTACATCTTCTGTAGGCAGATCACGAAGTGCTTCGTAGCCCATAAGCATAGCGATTTCTTCTACAAGTGTACGGAATTCATTTGTTCCGGTGTTCTCGTTTCTTAACATTGATATTTTGTGTTTGATCAAAGGATGATTCATAATTGTGACATTACTCATATCGGTAACCCCTTTTCGTAAAATTTTTAACTGTGTATAATTCTACCATAAGACAACAGGAAATTAAACCCTGCGATACCGGAAAAATCAACGGAAATCATTTCAGACAGACATAAAAAATCATCGACCGCGCCAACAGAACAGTTTTTAGAATGATCAGGAAAAACTGTCGGTCGGCAGGACCGATGATTTTGTAAAATATAATATTAATCGTTGTAGTCCGGCAGATCGTTATAGTACATTTTGATCGCATTTGTGCTCTTTTCCAGAACTGCCATTGTCGATGGAAGAGGAACCGCGATCAGATCGTCGAATTCAAATTCACCAAGCTCCGGTCGGATCTCATATCCAAGATTTCGTTCGTTGATCGAGAAATCAGCTTGAAACTGGTAATTGTTTCCTCTGGCGTCCAAGCGGATCCATTTCTTGACATCCGGTTCAAATACTGCATTCAGTGCATGAAGTGCCAGCTTGTTATCATATGTGAATCGTTTGATCCTCTGGTAGCAGAATCCGGTGTAAATACCATTTGCACGCATCAGTGCGGCTAACAGATTTGCCTTTGAATAGCTGATACCGGTTTTCTTTTCCAGAACATCTGATGCAGAGATCGTGATCGTGGAATCTTTGGCGTCCCAGGTGTGATCAATTTCATCTCTGACAAAATAATATATGGTTTCTATTTTTTCGTAAACAGATCTGCAGTTTTTGGTAAGATCCATAGCCTTCTCCATAACCATGGGATTGTCGAAATCGACATATTTATCATACTGTAGATATGCTGCATCCCTATTTCTCTGTATTAGCTTCATGTTTACCTCCCAAAAGTATTACAAGTAAGATAAATGACAGAGGACCAATCTCTGAAACTCCAGCTATTTGTCGCTGGTTACTTGAAATATGTAGAACTTCAGATAATATGATTCATCTGCAGCCCACAGAATCGGATGATCAGGAGCCTGAGTACGGAATTCAACCTGTCTCAGTCGTTTGTGAGAGTTGGAAGCAGCCTGCCCGATGGTTTTTGTAAAGAGTTCATAGTCCATGAAATGGGAGCATGAACAGGTGGCAAGAAAGCCGCCATCTTTAACGAGCTTCATGGCTCTCAGATTTATTTCCCGATAACCTTTTACAGCGTTTTTAATTGAGTTGCGTGATTTTGTAAATGCAGGTGGATCCAGAATTACAACGTCGAATTTCTCGCCCTGTTCTTCCAGTTCAGGGAGCAGATCAAAGACATCTTTACAGATAAATGTAACCGAATCCTCCAGATGGTTCAGCTTTGCATTTTCCTGTGCCTGTCTGACCGCAAGTGCGGAAGCATCTACACCCAGTACGCTTGCGGCACCGGCAATTCCGGCGTTCAGCGCAAAAGAGCCTGTGTGTGTGAAACAGTCAAGAACTTTTGCATCCTTACAAAGACGCTGGATCGCAAGTCGGTTGTATTTCTGGTCAAGAAAGAAGCCGGTCTTCTGACCGTCTTTTACGTCAACAATATAGTGTACGCCATTTTCAATAATTTCCACGTTCGTGTCGAATTCATCCCCAATGAATCCCTTGAATGGCTGCATCCCTTCATTTATTCTAACTTTAGCATCGCTACGCTCATAAACACCTTTGATTATTATACCATCCGATTTAAGGACATTTTTTAAAATATTTATTAACAAATTTTTAACTCTGTCAATTCCAAGTGCAAGTGACTCAACGACCAGCACATCTTCAAATTTGTCAATCACAATACCGGGCAGGAAGTCTGCCTCACCAAATACGATACGGCAGCTGCTTGTATCCACGGTTTTCTTACGATAATCCCATGCTGCCTGCAGACGCATGCGGAAGAAATCTTCATTGATCTCGGTATCGACGTGTCGTGTCAGCATACGGACAGTGATCTTGGAATTCGTATTGATAAATCCCTTTCCCATCGGATATCCGTCAAAGTCTTTTACAATGATGATATCCCCGTTTTCAAAACTCCCCATGATGGTATCTATTTCATTGTCATAAATCCAGGCGCCGCCGGCTTTGATGGTTCTGCCCTCGCCCTTCTTTAATGTTACGATTGCGCTCATGTTACACCTCGTTCATTTTTTTGATAAGACATAGTATATCATGGATGGCATGGTTTTTAAATCCGCTTTGCGGATGACACAGTGGGAAGCGGAAGGTTCTTATAGAATAAAGAACAAATATTCGATTTGCTCTGTACTTTTTTTAAATGGAATGATATATTAGACAGAGAACAATAATAAGAATATTGATTGTATTTAGATAGATATATCAGGAGAACATAATGGATCATTTCAAATTAGTATCAGAATATCAGCCGACCGGTGATCAGCCGCAGGCGATCAAAGAGCTGGTGGATGGATTTAAAGAGGGAAACCAGTTTGAAACCTTGTTAGGTGTAACCGGTTCCGGTAAGACATTTACCATGGCAAATGTAATAGCACAACTGAATAAACCGACGCTGGTGCTTGCGCACAACAAAACGCTGGCGGCACAGTTATATTCGGAAATGAAGGAATTTTTTCCGGAAAATGCGGTAGAATATTTTGTTTCTTATTATGATTATTACCAGCCGGAAGCATATGTGGCATCGACTGATACTTATATAGCGAAGGATTCTGCGATCAACGATGATATTGACAAGATGCGTCACAGTGCAACAGCGGCCTTGATCGACAGAAAAGATGTTGTGGTCGTATCCTCGGTATCCTGTATTTACGGTATCGGTGATCCGGATGAATACCGGGAGCAGATGCTGTCGCTCCGTGTCGGCATGATCAAGGATCGGGATATGGTGATCGATGAACTGACGGATATTCAGTATGTCAGAAATGATATGGATTTCCACCGTGGAACATTTCGTGTACACGGGGATGTGCTGGAGATTCTTCCGGTATCGACATTTGAAGATGCTGTGCGGGTTGAATTTTTTGGTGATGAGATCGACCGTATCTGTGAATTTGATCCGTTGACCGGGGAGATCAGGCGCAGCCTGAATTTTACCTGTATCTTTCCTGCTTCTCATTATGTTGTCGGACATGAGAAACTGGAACGTGCACTTACAAAGATCGAAGCAGAATTGGCTGAACGGGTACAGTATTTTAAGGAAAATGATAAGCTGATCGAAGCGCAGCGGATTGAAGAACGGACAAATTTTGATATAGAGATGATGCGGGAGACAGGCTTCTGTTCCGGTATCGAGAATTATTCAGGGCCATTATCCGGCAGAGAATCCGGGGAGACTCCGAGCACATTGCTGGATTTCTTCGGTGATGATTTCCTGTTGATCATAGATGAGTCGCATATGACGATTCCGCAGGTCGGAGGAATGTATGCAGGCGATCGTTCCAGAAAACAGAATCTGGTGGATTATGGATTCCGTCTGCCATCCGCATTGGACAACCGTCCGTTAAACTTTGAAGAATTTGAATCGAAGTTAGATCAGGTGTTATTTGTATCGGCGACACCATCCAAATATGAAGCAGAACATGAGCTGCTCCGGGCCGAGCAGATCATCCGACCGACCGGATTGCTGGATCCACCGGTGGATGTCCGTCCGGTAGAAGGACAGATCGACGACCTGATGTCAGAGATATTGAAAGAGACAGAACAGGGACACAAGGTTCTGGTTACAACACTTACAAAACGTATGGCAGAGGATCTGACAGATTTCCTGCGTGAGAATGGCATTAAGGTCAAATATCTTCATTCCGATATTGATACAATGGAGCGTGTAGAGATCGTGCGTGATCTCAGAATGGGTGTATTTGACGTATTAGTTGGTATCAACCTCCTTCGTGAGGGACTTGACATTCCGGAGATCACACTGGTGGCTATCCTGGATGCAGATAAAGAGGGCTTCCTGCGTTCGGAGACATCGTTGATCCAGACGATCGGACGTGCTGCGAGAAACTCAGAAGGTCACGTTATCATGTATGCAGATATGATGACAGACTCCATGAAACGTGCGATCTCGGAGACAAATCGTCGTCGAAAGATTCAGGATGCTTATAATAAGGAACATGGGATCATACCGAAGACGATCCAGAAGAGTATCCGTGATCTTATTACAAATGAAGTCACAGAAGATAAACCGGTTGTGGATGCTGAGAAAGATATTGAATCCATGACGAAGAAAGAGCTGAAAGCAATGATCGATAAGCTGACAAAGAAGATGAACATGGCAGCCGCGGACCTGAACTTTGAAATGGCAGCGATCGTCCGTGATGAGCTGAAGAAGTATAAAGAAGCACTTCGGGACTATGATAAGTAGAAAATACAATACAGATCATGCTGTCGTACTAATTGAAAGTGTATAAACATGTATGATCATAATATTATTTGTTTGAATATTAGTTGTTAAACTAATATGAAAGATATCATTACTATTATGAAGTAAGCCTTATCCGAGGCCGGTACTTAAGTTGCGTTTTTTGCAACTTTATGTACCGCTGCACGAGGATACGAGCGGAAGCGTCTTACGGAATAATATGTAATGTATCTTTCATATTGTATAAAAGTAATAATAAATATAATGATCATACATGTTTATAAGATTCAAATAAAATGAGCAGAAAGAAGGTCAACCGAAATGGGTGATATTAAGTATATTACGATTAAAGGTGCAAAAGAACATAACCTGAAGAATATAGATGTGAGGATTCCGAGAGATAAATTTGTCGTTGTGACAGGTCTGTCCGGTTCGGGCAAATCCTCACTGGCATTTGATACGATCTATGCCGAAGGCCAGCGACGCTATATGGAGTCCTTATCTTCCTATGCAAGACAATTCCTTGGACAGGCAGAGAAGCCGGATGTCGAGAAGATCGAGGGCCTGTCGCCTGCGATATCGATCGATCAGAAATCGACGAATAAGAATCCGAGATCCACAGTCGGAACAGTAACAGAGATCTATGATTATTTCCGTCTGTTATATGCAAGAGCAGGAATCCCACACTGTCCGAAATGTGGAAAAGTGATCAGCAAACAGAGCGTGGATCAGATGGTAGACGATATCATGCAATTGCCGGAACGGACAAAATTCATGGTACTCGCACCGGTTATAAGAGGCAGAAAAGGGGAACATGTGAAGCTGTTGGAGAAGGCGGCAAAGAGCGGTTTTGTCCGTGCGATCATTGATGGCAGTATGTATGAGTTATCCGAGGAGATCAAGCTGGATAAGAATAAGAAGCATAATATTGATATCGTTGTGGATCGTCTGGTCGTTCGTCCTGATATGGAACGAAGACTGACAGATTCTGTAGAGACAACTCTGCGGATGGCAGAAGGTCTGATGAAGATTGAGGTTATAAATGCAGATGGAGAAAATGAGATCTTGAATTTCTCTGACAGCTTTTCCTGCCCGGATTGTGGAATCAGCATTGATGAGATCGAGCCCAGAAGTTTTTCATTCAATAATCCATTTGGCGCATGTCCATGTTGTGCCGGTCTGGGATTTAAGATGGAATTTGATCCGGATCTGATGATACCGGATACCAAGCTGTCGATCAATGAAGGGGCAATTGTTGTGCTGGGCTGGCAGTCCTGTAATGATGGAAAGAGTTTCACAAATGCAGTGCTTCGTGCATTAGCAGAGGAATATCATTTCTCACTGGACACACCATTTCAGGATTACAGTGATGAGATCAAAGATCTGTTATTATATGGCAAGAACAGCCGTCCGGTAAAGGTTCACTATAAAGGACAGCGTGGAGAAGGCGTCTATGATATTACATTTGAAGGACTGATCAAGAATGTCCAGCGAAGATACCGGGAGACCGGAGGTGAGACGACCAAGGCCGAGTATGAGACTTTTATGACGATCACGCCATGTGAAGAATGTAAAGGAAAACGTCTGAAACCGACAGCACTGGCTGTTACGATCGCCGATAAGAATATTGATGATCTGACCAGAATGTCGATCGAGGATCTTACAAACTTTATGGATAATATTAAGTTGACAGACCGGCAGATGCTGATCGGCGGGGCAGTTTTAAAGGAGATCCGGGCGAGACTGCATTTTCTGATCGATGTAGGCCTTGATTATCTGGCACTTTATCGTTCTACAGGCACATTGTCCGGTGGCGAGGCACAGCGAATCCGTTTGGCGACACAGATCGGTTCTGGGCTTGTGGGCGTTGCTTATATTCTGGATGAACCAAGTATCGGTCTGCATCAGAGAGATAATGATAAGCTGATCGGAGCATTGGAGCATTTGCGTGATCTTGGAAATACTCTGATCGTAGTAGAGCATGATGAAGATACGATGCGTGCTGCGGATTATATTATAGATATCGGTCCGGGAGCCGGTGAAAATGGTGGTTATGTCGTTGCGGAAGGTACGGCAGAGGAGATCATGAAAAATGAGAACTCGATCACCGGTGATTATTTAAGCGGAAGAAAAAAGATTCCGGTACCGGAGGTACGAAGAAAGCCAACGGGCTGGCTGACCGTTCAGAATGCTTATGAGAACAACCTGAAGCATATCGATGTGAATATACCACTGGGTATTATGGTATGCGTGACTGGTGTATCCGGTTCGGGAAAGAGCTCACTTGTAAATGAGATCTTATATAAGAAGCTGGCGAGAAGACTGAACAAGAGCCGTATCAAACCGGGACATCATGATCACATCGTGGGTTACGATGCACTTGATAAGGTGATCAATATCGATCAGTCTCCAATCGGAAGAAGCCCGAGATCGAACCCGGCAACCTATACAGGTGTATTTGACATGATCCGTGACCTGTTTGCAAATACAAAGGATGCCAAGGCAAGAGGATATAAGAAGGGAAGATTTTCATTCAATGTATCGGGTGGACGATGCGAAGCCTGCCGTGGTGATGGTATCATCAAGATCGAGATGCATTTCCTGCCGGATGTCTATGTTCCTTGTGAGGTATGCGGTGGCAAGCGGTACAATCGTGAGACACTGGAAGTAAAATATAAAGGTAAGAGCATTTATGATGTTCTGGATATGACTGTGGATGAAGCCTGCGAGTTCTTTGCAAATGTTCCAAGCATTCTGCGAAAGATCGAAACGTTAAAGGATGTTGGTCTGGGCTATATCCGTCTGGGACAGCCATCTACCACTTTATCCGGAGGAGAGGCACAGAGAGTAAAGCTTGCGACGGAGCTTGCCAGACGTGGAACCGGAAAGACGATCTACATTCTGGATGAACCGACGACCGGACTTCATTTCGCCGATGTTCATCGTCTGGTGGATATTCTTCGCAGACTTAGTGACAGTGGAAATACCGTAGTTGTTATCGAGCATAATCTGGATGTTATAAAGACTGCCGATTATATCATCGACATGGGACCGGAAGGCGGTGTTCGCGGTGGAACAGTGATCGCACAGGGAACACCGGAGGAGATCGCAGAATGTGAGAATTCATATACCGGACAATATCTGAAGCGGTATTTATAAAGTGTGAAGATAGAGAATACAATTAAGCTCTTATATAGATATCAGTTTTATAGAATGTGTAGAATTGATATAGAGGAATTAGAGATATAGAAATTTGGAAACATAAGGAATTAGCAACATGAGGAATGATAAGATCATTGGCGCATTGATCGGCCTTGTAGGTGCGGCCGGTAATTCCGGCTGGACAGAGAAAACAGATCAGACGATCGCAAGTGCGTTATTACAGGAAGACAATGATGAGACAATAGAGGAAATACACCGGGAGAAATACCGACTTTCTCCCGGGTGTTCCACCTGTACGGCTCCATGCGGGAATACATCTGATTATGATATGAGCTGTTTCTGGAATGGCAGCCTGGAAGAACAGAAGCGTAAGCATGACATAATCAATGAATTACAGCAGGTGGCAGAACAGTATAACAGCGGAAATCTTAAGAGATTACCTGAGGTCTGTTTCCGTGCACTTGCATGCTTTTCCTATGGCATGGACGAAGCTGCATACGAGTCTTTAATGAGCGACTTCCATAATATAGCCGAAACTGTTTAAGAGCAGAACTGCAGATAGAGTTACAGTTATATCTTAGCGTTTATGTTCTATATAGATTTGCTTTTCAGGCAGCCAAGGCTGACAAATAACACTACGACTTCAACGATCGGCATAACAAACCACAGGCTGGATGCACCCAGACACAATGGAAATACAAGGATACAGATACTGCTTAAGATGATATTTCGGAGCAGTGAGATGCACAGGGATTGTGCAGATTGCAGTATCGCCTGAAAATAGTAAGAAGTCAGCAGGTTAATGCCAAATGGCAGGAATGCAAAAAAGTAGGTTCGTACACCCAGATTTGCAATATCAGTCAGTGTTGGATTCATTTTAATAAAAATACGACAGACCGCAGTCGGGAATAAGATTCCACTAAGCGAGAAGATGGCACCCATTATAAGGATAGTGGTATATGCCATCTTTTTTATTCCTTTGATTCGGACCCCATTTCCTGCACCATAATTAGTAGAGATAACAGGCTGGATCGACTGACCGACTCCGGTAAACAGGGAGTTGAACAGGATTACACAGTTTGAGATCACGCTGTAGATCGAGAGTGCATTTTCACCGCAATATTTCAGGATCTGGATATTAAACAGCAGTACGATGAATCCATTTGCAAATTCATTGAAAAAACTTGGGATACCACCGACAATAATATGACGGATACTGGGAATCGTGTGAATCGGTCGGATGAAATGAAGACCGTTTTTGCGTGAGAAAAAGTGTGAGCCACCGACAATTACCTGGATAGTCATACCGAGAACGGAAGCGAATGCGGCACCGCCCATTCCCATATGCATAGGAAATACAAAAATGATATCCAGTGCGATATTTACGACGCCGCCAAGCAGAACTCCCGCCATTGCACGGTTTGGATCATTGTCGGCACGGATAAAGATTGCTACATAATTTGAAAATACAGCAACCGGAAGAAAAATGTTGATATAACGCATGTAGGACATGGCGTATGGGAATAAGGTGTCATTTGCTCCCATCAGATGAAGCAGCTTAGGCATGCAGGTGGCATAGATCAGCCATAAAAGGGCAGTAACAGCCGTAATCAGGAAAAAAGAAATCGTAAAATAACGATTGGATTTCTGATGATTACCACTTCCCCTGTGAACACTCATCTGTACAGAGCCGCCGACACCAAACAGGATTCCGGTTGACATCAGGATGCAGAGAAGTGGTGTTGTAATACTTAGGGCAGCAAGAGCATCTGCGCCGACACCTTTTCCAATGACGATCGCATCTGTCAGTGTATAAATAGACATAACCATGGCACTTCCAAGTGATGGTATCAGGAATTTGAAGTATAATTTTTTCAGATTGTCTTTTAATAAATCCATTATAAGTCCTCCTATGCTGTGCTGTTCACAAAAAAAAGAGCCAGATAAGATAATCTTATCTGGCTCATAACATTCATGTCCATCCGGGAATCCTGAATAACATTCAGAACACCTTGCAAGGTATATCATATATACCGTCCGATTCGTGCCTATTATACCAAGTTGATAGAAAATGTCAATCAATTTTATGGCATTTTTAGTATGCGGGTGTTATAATAGCATCCGCAAAAAACACAGTGAGGTAGGAATAAATGAATTTTATTAAGAAAAACTGGATAGGAATTCTGGTGTGTTTTATCATAGCAGTTCCTTCATGGTTAATTGGAAAACGGTTTCCGGTTGTCGGCGGACCGATCATTGCGATATTAGCCGGTATGTTGATCGCACTTGTATGGACGGATAAGGGAAAGGCAGAAGCCGGTATCAAATGGACATCAAAGATTGTTTTGCAGACAGCCGTTGTATTATTAGGATTTGGCATGAATCTCGGAGTAATCCTGCAGACAGGAAAACAGTCGCTTCCGATCATTATCTGTACGATCGGTATATCCTTATTGATCGCATGGATCCTTCGAAAGGTGATGAAGGTTCCGGCAAATACTTCGATTCTTGTCGGTGTTGGATCTTCTATCTGTGGTGGTTCCGCAATCGCAGCAACAGCACCGGTTATAGATGCAGATGACGATGAAGTCGCACAGGCTATTTCTGTTATCTTTTTCTTTAACGTGCTTGCGGCTATCTTCTTCCCAATCATTGGAAAAGTAATAGGATTTGACACGGCATCCGGTGATGCATTTGGAATATTTGCGGGAACAGCCATCAATGATACATCTTCTGTAACAGCGGCGGCATCAACATGGGACAGCATGTGGAATCTTGGAAGTGAGACTCTCAATAAGGCAGTAACGGTAAAACTGACCAGAACACTGGCAATTATACCGATCACATTAGTGCTTGCGGCAGTTCGTGCAAGACAGGCGGCAAAGATAGAGCAGAAGACAAATGGCTTTAGCTTAAAGAAAGCATTTCCAATGTTTATTCTGTATTTTGTGATCGCATCTATAATCACAACAATCTGTATCAGTCTGGGCGTAAATGCGGATGTATTTGCACCGTTGAAAGAGTTGTCCAAGTTCTTCATTATCATGGCTATGGCGGCAATCGGGTTGAACAGCAATGTTATTAAGCTGATCAAAACCGGTGGCAAGCCGATTTTGTTAGGTGCATGCTGTTGGATCGGCATTACCTTGGTTAGCCTGCTTATGCAGCATGTTATGGGAATCTGGTAAAAGCAATATGCCCCGTATGGTTTATACAACAGAACACAAGTGGTCTGTGAAATAAATCCATATGGGGCATATTGTTGTTATACGATATTCGTATTACGAAAGAAATTAGTCGTTAGCTTTGCCAACTGATCCGAAAAGTTCCATCTTTTCTTTAACAGTAGCTTTGATAGCTTCGAAACCAGGAGCAAGAAGCTTTCTAGGATCAAATCCCTTACCTTCAAGATCCTTACCAGCCTCGATGTACTTTCTTGTAGCATCTGCGAATGATAACTGGCACTCTGTGTTAACATTGATTTTTGAAACGCCAAGTGAGATAGCTTTCTTGATCATGTCAGCAGGGATACCTGTACCACCGTGAAGAACTAATGGCATAGTACCTGTCTTCTGCTGGATAGCATCAAGTGTTTCGAATGAAAGACCCTTCCAGTTTGCTGGGTACTTACCATGGATGTTACCGATACCGGCAGCAAGCATATCTACGCCAAGATCAGCGATGATCTTACACTCTTCTGGATCTGCGCACTCGCCCATACCAATAACACCGTCTTCTTCACCACCGATTGAACCAACTTCACACTCGATAGAAAGACCAAGCTGATGAGCAACATTAACAAGCTCTGTTGACTTAGCAAGGTTCTCTTCGAATGGATAGTGTGAACCATCGAACATGATAGATGTGAATCCGGCCTTAACACACTTGTAGCATCCTTCATATGTTCCGTGATCAAGGTGAAGAGCTACAGGAACTGTAATTCCTAAAGAATCGTGCATAGCCTTAACCATAGCTGCAACTGTTTCAAATCCAGTCATATACTTTCCAGCGCCTTCTGAAACACCAAGGATTACAGGAGACTGAAGTTCCTGAGCTGTAAGAAGAACAGCCTTTGTCCATTCAAGGTTATTGATGTTAAACTGGCCAACGGCATATTTTCCAGCCTTAGCCTTTTCCAACATTTCTTTTGCTGAAACTAACATTATAAATTCCTCCATTAAAAAAATTATTTTGGGCTTTCATCTGCCCGAATTGTCCACATTTATAATGTAAAAATCCGGTTAGATAACCCTACTCTGTCGCCATTATACATTATTTATTTCCAAAATAAAAGCCATTTACAAAAACTTGATAAAAATAAAAAAATACTGCGCCATAATAACCCTGATATCGCGGCGTAGTATTTTATCATTATGTAAAACATTTATAAAAGAATCCGCCATTTCCTTGAAATGCTAAAACCGGGATGGTAAAATTATTTATAATATAATTCATGGAGGAAACAATATATGCTTCAGTTAAAGAAGATTGTGAAGGACTATCAGACTGGAGATGAAGTGGTAAAGGCGTTAAAAGGCATTTCCATTAATTTCAGAAAGAATGAATTCGTATCGGTACTTGGTCAGTCCGGTTGTGGTAAGACAACGCTTCTTAATATTATAGGCGGACTTGATCAGTATACGAGTGGTGATCTGGTTATCAATGGCAGATCAACAAAAGAATTTAAGGCAAGAGACTGGGATTCATACCGGAATAATTCGATCGGTTTTGTATTCCAGAGTTACAATCTGATTCCGCATCAGACGGTTCTTGCAAATGTCGAGCTAGCGCTGACCTTATCCGGTGTATCCAAATCCGAGCGCAGAAAACGTGCAAAAGAGGTGTTGGAAAAGGTTGGTCTGGGCGATCAGATCTATAAGAAGCCGAATCAGATGTCCGGTGGACAGATGCAGCGGGTAGCGATCGCCAGAGCATTGATCAATGATCCCGATATCCTGCTTGCAGATGAGCCGACCGGAGCCCTGGACTCCGAAACCAGTGTCCAGATTATGGAGCTGTTAAAGGAGATCGCAAAAGAAAAGCTGGTCATCATGGTAACACACAATCCGGAGCTTGCAGACAAATATTCTACAAGAATCGTGAAGCTGTTAGATGGTAAGATCATAGATGATTCCGCACCATTTTCAGATGAAGACGAAGCGAAAGAATCAGAAGAAGCATATGCACCGAGAAAGACATCTATGTCTGTATTTACGGCATTTTCCCTCAGCTTTAATAACCTGCTGACGAAGAAAGGACGAACCCTTTTAACGGCATTTGCCGGAAGTATCGGTATCATCGGTATCGCGCTGATCCTGTCATTATCCAGTGGATTCCAGGGCTATATCAATGATGTGCAGGAGGAAACCCTGTCATCCTATCCGATCGAGATCCAGAAAAAGGCAATGGATTATTCTGACCTGATCTCGGAAATGGCGGGTAATACAAAGGAAGAAGATCTGAGTGATCATGACCCGGATCGTGTATACTCCGGTGATGTCATGGGCGATATGATGGTGTCCATGCTCTCAGAGGTAAAGGAAAACGATCTGGAAACATTTAAGAAATATATTGAAGATGATACAAATGGATTCAAGGATATCGTGAGTGATATCAAGTATACCTATGATACTCCGATGTATGTATTTAACGAAAATGCAGCAGGCGGTACACAGCAGGTAAATCCAAGTATCATGATGCGAGAGATGGGATTTGGCGATATGGAAGAATCCCAGAAATCCCTTTCAGGCTTCATGTCGGCATTCAGTTACGGAAATAATTCCATGGATATGTGGAAGCAGTTAATGAGTAATCGGGAGCTGTTGGAACAGCAGTACGATGTGCTTGCAGGACACTGGCCTCAGAATAAAAATGAAGTTGTACTGGTCGTTGATAAGAATAACGAGATCAGTGATTTTACCTTATATACATTAGGTGTCAGAAATGCTTCTGATCTTGGAGAGATGGTTCCGAAGATCATGGCAGGTAAAGATTACGATGCACCGGAGGAAATGAGCTTCTCCTATGATGATCTTTTAAATCTCAAATTCAAGCTCATTCTGCCGAGTGACATTTACCAAAAAAATGCAGACGGAACATGGGCAGACAAGAGTTCCGATGAAGATTATATGGCAGATGTGATCAGCAAAGGTCTGGATATTCAGGTCTGTGGTATCATCCGTCAGAGCGAATCCTCTTATGCAGCATCGATCGATGCGGGAATGATCGGTTATACCGCTGAACTTGCAGAGTATGTTGTATCCGAAAATGAAAAATCGGAGATCGTAAAACGACAGCTTGACAATCCGGATACCGATGTATTTACAGGACTTCCGTTTTCAAACGGAGAAGATATCGACATGAGTCAGGTGGACATGCAGCAGATCGTTGCATCTATGAACCTGTCAGAGGAACAGCAGGCATATATTTCACAGATGTCTGATGAGCAGTTATTTGAAATGTTAAAGGAACAGGGCTATTTTGCACAGTCTACCGCAACCTATGATGATAATATCGAGAAGCTTGGATTTGCGGATCTGGCAAAGCCGTCCGTTATCAGCCTGTATTGTTCAGAATTCGCGGACAAGGATAAGCTGACAGATCTGATCGACAAATATAATGATTCACATTCAGACAGCGAGATCACTTATACCGATTATATCGGGCTGATGCTATCTTCCGTTACGAAGATCATCGATGCGATCACTTATGTATTGATCGCATTTGTAGCTATCTCGTTGATCGTATCATCGATCATGATCGGAATCATCACCTATATCTCTGTACTGGAGAGAACGAAGGAGATCGGTATTCTTCGAAGTATCGGAGCGTCGAAAAAGGATATTTCCCGTGTGTTTAACGCAGAGACATTTATTATCGGACTGGTATCCGGTGCGATCGGTATTCTGGTTACGGTGCTGTTAAATATCCCGATCAGCAAGGTGATAGAGAAATTTGTAAATGTGCCAAATGTATCTTCACTTCCGGTAAAGGGTGCGGTGATCCTTGTGGTCATTAGTGTTGTGCTTACTCTGATCGGCGGTCTTATCCCATCTAAGATGGCAGCGAAGAAAGACCCTGTAATAGCACTTAGAAGTGAATAACAGAAAGGAGCGAGGCGGCATGAGTGCATATGTTGAGTTTAAGGATGTTAAGAAAATATATAAGACCGGTGAGGTTGAAATCCATGCTCTGCGGGATGTGAACTTTGAGATTGAAAAAGGAGAATTCTGTGTCATCGTTGGAGCGTCAGGAGCGGGAAAGACAACGATTCTGAATATCCTGGGCGGAATGGACACGCTGTCCGGCGGCAGTGTATATCTGGACGGAAAAGAAATCTCCGGGCTGAACAAGCGGCAGCTTACGGCATACAGGAGATATGATGTAGGATTTGTATTTCAGTTCTATAATCTGGTGCAGAATCTGACGGCACTGGAAAATGTAGAGCTTGCGGCACAGATCTGTAAGGACCCGTTAGATGCGGCAACGGTATTAAAGCAGGTAGGGCTTGAGGATCGTATGGCAAATTTCCCTGCACAGTTATCCGGTGGAGAGCAGCAGCGGGTAGCGATCGCCAGAGCACTTGCAAAGAATCCGAAGCTGCTTTTATGTGATGAACCGACCGGTGCGCTGGACTATAATACAGGAAAATCCGTACTCAAATTGCTTCAGGATACCTGTAGGAATACCGGAACTACGGTTATCGTTATCACACATAATCAGGCACTTACAGCAATGGCAGATCGTGTGATCACAGTTAAGAGCGGAACAGTAGAGAAGGTTGTTCTGAATGATAACATTAAAAATGTAGAAGATCTGGAATGGTAGGTATGTCTTATGAAATCAATGATGCGTCGTACGACATTTCGAGAAATTAAAAACAGTTTTGGACGGTTTGCAGCGATTCTCGCAATCATAGCGTTAGGTGTTGGTTTCTTTTCAGGCCTGAAGATGACCAAGCCGGCTATGGTGAAGACGATTACGGATTTCCTCAGTGATTCGGAATTCTATGATCTGCATCTGGTGTCTACTCTTGGCTATACAGATGAGGATGTGGAAGCATTTGCGGGTGAGGATGATGTCCGGTATGCAGAGGGCAGCTATTCATTTGATGTGCTTTATGATGGTATGGGTGATAATGAACGTGCACTCAAAACCCTGTCATTGCCGGAGCATGTGAATGACATCCGCTTGGTGGATGGCAGACTGCCGGAAGAGGATGATGAATGCGTAGTGGATGACAAGCTGACAGATGTGAGAATCGGTGATGTCATTACCGTGGCAGATACGAATGGTGATGCCACTGAGACAAAGCTCCGCTATAGGGAATTTACGGTTACCGGAACCGTACAGTCCTCCCTTTATATTAATTTTGAACGTGGAACGACTACTCTCGGGACCGGTAAATTAAGTGGATTTGTATATATGAAGCCGGAAGCATTCGACTGTGAATGCTACACTGACGTCTATGTCAGGTTTGATCAGGACTATGCGTTATACAATGATGCGTACGATACCTATATGGACGAGAAAAAGGATGAATGGGATGCTATCTGTCATGAGCGTGTTACGAAACGATATCAGGCGCTTTTGATGCAGACCGGGCTTACCGAAGATATGGTTGCCGGCGTAACCATAGATGACGCACCGGATGTCAGTTATTATATTCTTGGCAGGGAGACGAATGTCGGTTATGTCTGTTTTGAGAGTGATTCCGATATCGTGGATGGTGTAGCAAAGGTATTTCCGGTGTTCTTTGTATTGGTTGCTGTGCTTGTCTGTATGACGACGATGAATCGTATGGTCGAGGAACAGCGAACAATGATCGGAATGCTAAAGGCACTTGGATACAGTGAGCATACGATCATGAGCAAATATATGATCTATTCAGGGCTGGCAGCAGTTATCGGATGTATAGGAGGCTTTTTTGCTGGAACGTATGCATTCCCACGGGTAATCTGGAAAGCATATCATATGATGTATCTGAATATTAGCTTAAAATATATTGTAGACTGGAAGCTGGCAGGAATTGCTATGCTGGTATCTCTGGCATGTTCGGTAGGAACGACATGGTTTACCTGCCGGTATGAGCTGTCGGAGACTGCGGCAGGTCTGATGCGGCCGAAGGCACCGAAGGCGGGCAAACGTGTATTTCTTGAGAAAATATCATTTGTATGGAAACGGTTAAAATTCCTGCATAAGGTATCGGTTCGAAATATCTTCCGGTATAAGAAGCGTTTCTTTATGATGGTAATAGGAATCAGCGGATGCACAGCCCTGCTTCTGACCGGATTTGGTATCAATGATTCGATCGCCGGCTTTGCAGATCGTCAGTATGATGAGATCCAGATCTCAGACGGAACGATGACCCTTGCAGAGAGTGTTGATGATGTGAAGAAAACGAATGCAGCTTCTGAGGAAAATCAGAAGGATCAGCAGGAAGCAACGCAGACGGGTTCGGAATCAGCGGCAGCCGGTGATCTGTATGATAAATTAGACAAATATATGCAGGACTATGATTTTGTTGGTGAGACAAGCTGGGATTTGATAGAGTCCGATGGCATTAAGAGCATTAATCTGGTTATTATGAAGGAACCGGAGCATTCGGACAAATACATGGATTTTCACAACAGTAAGAATGAGAAGGTCGCTTATCCGGGCAAGGATGAGGCGATTATCAACAGTGCTCTGGCAACCCGGTATGATCTGTCCGTTGGAGATACCATTACGATCCGGAACAGTGATATGAAAGAGATCAAGGCAAAGATTTCCGGCATCTTTGAAAATTATGTATATAATTATGTATATCTGTCGCCGGAAACATACATGGATCAGATGGGAGAAGCTCCGGTATATCATTCCGTCTATTTCAATCTGAAGCCTGATATGGATGCACATGAAGTGGCTGCCGATCTTATGAAAGGAAATGTAGTTTCTGCAGTAGTCGTGAATGGAGATATGCGCGAACGTATCAGCAATATGATGAAGAGTCTGGACTATATCGTTCTGGTCGTTATCCTGTCGGCGGCAGCACTGGCATTTATCGTGCTGTATAACCTGACAAATATCAATATTACAGAACGAATCCGGGAGATTGCAACCGTAAAGGTGCTTGGATTTTTCAGAAATGAAACCTCATCTTATGTGTTCCGTGAAAACTGGGTGCTGACGGCAATCGGAATAGCGGTCGGTCTGGTGCTCGGAGTATTTCTGCATAGCTTTGTTATGGATCAGATTCGTGTGGATATGGTTTCATTTGACACTTACATTTCACCGCTTAGTTATGTGTACAGCATTATCCTGACGTTTGCTTTTAATGGCTGTGTCAACCTGTTCATGTCGGTGAGACTGGAGCGGATCAATATGGCGGAGTCCTTGAAGTCTGTGGATTAAAGCGGATAAGATAAAAATGCAAAGAACATATTGTATCGGGTTCTGTGTTGATACCATATGTTATAAGAAAACTGCAGGTGTATAGAGTGATTGCAGGCAGAAAATATATAAATGAAATGACAGGAGGAAGAAAAGAATGACAGTTACAAATGATATTAAGTACATCGGTGTGAATGACCATGAGATCGATCTGTTTGAGGGACAGTATATTGTGCCAAATGGCATGGCATATAATTCTTATGTGATCATGGATGAGGAGATTGCCGTTATGGATACGGTGGATCAGAATTTTACAGATGAATGGTTTGCAAAGCTGGAAACGGAGCTTGCAGGCCGGACACCGGATTACATCGTAGTTCAGCATATGGAGCCGGATCATTCGGCGAATCTTGCAAATTTCATGGAGAAATATCCGACAGCAACAGTTGTTGCAACAGCGGCAGCATTTAACATGATGAAGAACTTCTTTGGAAAAGATTATGCTGATAGAAGAATGATGGTGAAAGAGGGAGATACCTTATCACTTGGAAAGCATGAGCTGACATTTGTCATGGCTCCGATGGTACACTGGCCGGAGGTTATGGTGACCTATGACAGCACAGATAAGGTATTATTCTCCGCGGACGGCTTCGGCAAATTCGGAGCCTTGGATGTAGAGGAGGACTGGGCATGTGAGGCTCGCCGTTACTACATCGGAATCGTAGGAAAGTTCGGTGCACAGGTTCAGGCATTGTTGAAGAAGGCAGCAGGACTGGATATCCAGATCATCTGTCCGCTTCATGGACCGGTTCTGACAGAGAATCTCGGATACTACATCGGTTTATATGATACATGGTCATCGTATGGAGTGGAAACGGATGGCGTAGTGATCGCTTACACATCTGTTTATGGACATACAAAAGAAGCAGCAGAGCTTCTTGCAAAGAAGCTGACCGAGAAGGGATGCCCAAAGGTAGCAGTCAATGATCTTGCCCGTTGTGATATGGCAGAGGCAGTAGAGGATGCGTTCCGTTATGGCAAACTGGTGCTTGCAACAACGACCTATAACGGTGACATTTTCCCATTTATGAGAGAGTTCATCAATCACCTGACAGAGCGTAATTTCCAGAACCGCACGATCGGTCTGATCGAGAATGGCGCATGGGCTCCAATGGCTGCAAAGGTTATGAAGGGTATGTTTGAAAACAGCAAGAATCTGACATTTACTGATACAACAGTTCAGATCAAGGCGGCATTAAATGACGCAAGCCTTGCACAGATCGATGCACTGGCAGATGAACTGTGTAAATAATCGATTCTTATATAGAAGTATTGTTCTACCACTATGATAAAGAGGTCGTACATATAAATGACAGAATGGAGAAACTATGAGTCTGGTAAAAATCTGTGGAATCACAGAAGAACAGGAAGTTGAATATGTAAATGAAGCCGGCGTGGATTTTATGGGAATGGTGATGTTCTTTCCGAAAAGCAAGCGGAATATCACAGTAGAAAAAGCATCTTCCCTTATAAAAAAACTGAACCCTGCGGTCACATCCGTAGCGGTAACGGTAGAACCGACGCTCGATCAGATCCGGGAGATCAAAGCTGCCGGAATCCAGATGATCCAGATTCATGGGGATATCAGCCAGGAACTGCTGCAGGAGATCCATATTCCTGTTATCAAAGCATTTAATGTACATGATCTGTCTTCCTATGAGAAATATCATCAGGCTGATATAGTAAAAGGATATATCTTTGATGCACAGACACCGGGCAGTGGGAAGATCTTTGACTGGTCTGTACTTTCCGATATTCCACATGATGAGAAGTTTGCCCTTCTTGCCGGAGGTTTAAATCCTGACAATGTGGCAGAGGCATTTGCCGCAACTCATGTGGATGGTGCAGACACCAGCTCCGGTGTGGAGAACGACACCGGAATCGGCAAAGACCGGGAGAAGATCCTGAGATTTGTGGAGAATGTGAAGAATCAGTAGAAGATGTATTATTTCAGGCACTCTGTGGGCAGTGATACGTTTTTGAGCAGACATTGGTTATTTTCATTGACTGCTTGAAAGGTATCATGCTTATAGGGTGCTGTTTTATTGTGCGATTCGCAGCAATGCTTTTCGTATGTCATCCAGATAATTTCTTCCGACCGTCTGGGTCTGTTTATTTGCAAGATAGATCGTGGAGCCGGATAAGGAAGTGACATGATTTATATTGACAATGCAGGATTTGTGACACCGTATAAATGGTTCGGGCAGATGCTGTTCCATGTTTTTCAGCGAGGTTCGTTCTGTGTATAGGCCGGAAGGTGTTGTGATACAGCAGTCATGCCCCAGCCTGCTTATGGAAATGATATCATTGAACGGAATCCGTGTGATGTTATTGTCCTTATGCAGGCAATAGTAGTCTGAAGAATGCAGTGAAATATACTGATCCAGGCAACGCTCGATCGCTTCAGGTGAAACAGGTTTTAATAAATAGTTGATCGCCTGTGCCTGATATCCGTCAAAGACATATTCACGGAAGGCTGTAAGAAAAATAATATTTCCTTGATATCCGTTTTTCCTTAATTGTGTACAGATATCGATTCCATTTTTGATGTGATCATCGGCAGGTATATTCGTGTCGGCATTTTTCAGTTCAATATCGGAAAACAGCAAATTACAATCTTTCATAAATGCTGATCCTAAAATAGAAGTTTCATCGTGAAACCATTTGACAGAAACAGCATATTCCTTTTTCTCAGCCCAGTTATGTATAACTTCCGCTAATTGTTTATAATGTTTTGGAATGTCTTCCAGTACAGCGATATTTATATTCATCCGATTGGTTCATCCTTTCATTTAAGTGGTAATAATATCTGGATCATAAAGGTATCCGTCGTTGGTTGAATGTTAAAAATACCGTTATGATCGTTTACAATACTTTGGATTCTCGACAGCCCCAATCCATGTTCGGGTGTATCCTCTATGGTTTTCGTTGATAGGAAATGATTCTTCTTATCTATTCTGTAATTTCCATTTGTCCGGTTGCTTATGACGATGGAAAGCATATTCTGAAATGGTTTCATCGAAAAATCAATCGAGCGTTGTTCTGTTTCCGGAAGCTGTTCACATGCTTCGATGGCATTGTCAAATAAATTACCAAGTAAGGAACATAATTCAATATCCGATAGCGGAATGCTGTCCGGCAGAAATACCGAGTATTCAACCTGAATCTGTGCAGATTTACATTGGATCAGTTTATTTGTGAGGATGCTGTCTACCGTGGAGTTGCCACTCGCAAGAATGTAGTGGTTGTTATTTACGGTTGCGGTCAGGTCCCGGATAAATGCCTCTGCTTCCGGATATGCATGATTTACCATCAGGGCGTGAAGGGTGTCCAGATGATTGCTGATGTCATGCTTCAGATAGCGAAGCTCTGATATGGAGCTGATGATCTGGTCGTATTGCTTACGCTCCATTTCTGATAGGAGCTGTTGTCTGGACAACTGGATATTTTTCTCACGTTCTATGCCGAGATGGTACAGGTATATTGTCAGGGAGACAAATAAGATCAAGATCAGGAAACAGATGGCAGACAGAAGATCTGCATAGGTTTCCGGGCTTCCGGTATGGATATTTACCTGACCGGCAACGATAAGATTTTCAATCACGATGCATAAGACTGACAACAGAACGAAGATTATTTTTTCTGTTCGTGAGAGCTTGAAGGCTCTGGATGAGAAACAGAGCAGAATGGATGTCAATACCGTAAGGGTCAGAAGATACAGGATCGTAACCGAGCTTTGTACTGCATGATCCGTCAGCATCCCATCGGCATCTGTGTGCAGCCATTCTACAGGGAATATGGTCGCTATGAATTTGGAAGCAAGTTCTACTATGCAGAATATAACGACCCAGAACAGATTGCTGATCTGGAACGTAAAGAATATACAGGTATACAGGTAATGTAAGACCAATAGTATAGTCAGGGATTTGATGATAACGGGAGCCTGCATAACATCCAGTAATAAGGCACATTCTGCCAATACGAGAACCGACAGGATCTGTAACAGATAAGAATATTTCAAGTTTCGTCGGTTTAATTTTCCATTTGCAAGTATCAGAAAAAGAAATGATACCCAGATATTTATAATAAATTCTACAATATAGTCACTCAAAAATATCCCCTCGCATTCCCATATCGTTTGTGTTCATTTTCGATAAATCTACACTTCTACAATATTTATTGTAACATACCAGCCTTTGCTGTGAAGACTATAATTTCATTTCCGTATGTTGTTTGCATCCGGCAGGATGTTGTTTGCGCCGGCGTGCCTTGAACAGGGGAATGTAGATGGTATGATGATGAAAAATCATTTACTTGCAAGGGATGATCTTTCAGGTGTACGGGGTGAGAGGTGGCTGCAAAATCATTTACTTGCATGGTTATTTAGGAAGGAGGGCATATCTATGATATTCGGACATGTATTAAAGAAACACATAAGCATGAATCCTGTCATATCCGGGTTGTTATTGTCAGGCGTTGTCATATGTGTATATTGCATCAGTATCATGCTGGGGTTGGCAGTTGGACAATATCAGTTGGCTACCTGCAGCAATACGGAAGCATCTCTGACGATCGATATAGACGGGAAAAACGGTGTAAATATGGATGAGTTGTCTGCATATCTGAACAGCATCTCAAAAAAAGGAATGGTAAATGTATTATATTTCACAAGATTGGAAAGTAAAAAAATATTGGTAGGCTGGGATGGAACAAAAGGAAACAATTGGTTTCCAATCACTTCAGGAAATTTTTTTAACAAAGAGGAACAGGTAGCAGGTGAATATGTTGGTTTTGTATCTGATAATATGAAAAATGCAATAGCCGGAAGCGGAAGTTTTGAGGCAGGAGAGCATACATATGAAGTAATTGGTATGGGCTGGATCGTTCCATGGTCTTTCGCTTCAGCCAGATCATCACAGTCACAGATCGACATTTTAGGGGAAGAAGCCGGTGAGAAAATGCAATATATGTTGATCCCATATAAATGTTATAAAGAAGAATTTCAACCGGAACAGATACTGGCGCAATTCAATTATGCATCTTATGAGGATTTGCAGAAATATGCAGAAAAAATACAGGATATGTTTCCATCGATGCAGGTATATTTACCCGATAGCAATTCCGATGATGTGCTGGAAGAAGGACGGACGCAATATGAAATACTTGCATTTCTTTTGTGTATGATCGCCGGGATAACAGTGATCAGACTCATGGCAGAGTGGATCACAACTTATAAAAAAGAGATCACCGTTTTGTGGTTGTGCGGGATGCCAAAAGTACGGTGCATGTTATTGATATATGGACACTGGCTTTTATATTATGGCGTTGGCAGTATCATTGCGATTATTCTGCAATATCTTACATTTCCATTACTTCAATATGTCTATGGAAATGCATTCCCAATGTCTGACAGCCTGATATATATATTAGCTGTTATGTTTGGATTTTCGATATTATGTACGTTAAGACCAATGGGAAAAGTCGTTCGTTTATATACAAAGGGGGAGATCGTATGAATTTTCTTCGGATATGCAGGTATTTATATACAAAAAGGTTATGGGGGGAGTTTGTTTTATTTGTTCAATTAATATGTATGTTAGAAATGTCGTTTGTTGTATTAAAACCGGTTGATTCATATTTAATGGAGAAAAAACAATTAAGGGCGGCATATGTATCAGACCTCGATTCTATGGTGCATTTTAGTAAAAATAATTTGATATATGAACAAGAGATGAAAGGAAATAGAGCTGCGGCAAAAGAGATTTATGAGCTGCTGCGGGAGTCGGACGGTGTGAAAAAAGTAGATCGTTGTGCATTTGAAAATGGTACTTATATGCAGACGGATGGGAAGATGAGCAGTGCAAATCTGGTTTTATATTCGAGTGAAATGTTAGATGTTATCCGGTTAAATACGGAATCGGCGGCGTTGAAAAATGTATCGGAAGGATATGTTCCGATATTGGTCAGCAGTTCTATGGCAGAGGAATTACCGGTTGGAACAAAGACAGAAATCAATCTTGCTTTTGATGATACGATAAAAATACCGTGTGAGGTGGCAGGTATCTTACAGGAAGACAGTGCGGTTCCTGTGGTTTTCAGTTATGGAGATATCATGGAACTGGGAGATATGGCAGTTCCGTCGAAAGATTTATCGGAATACAGATTTATTGTATTTGGCAAGGCTATGGATGAATTATTTGCTCGTTTGACAAATGTTAATTTCCTGATAGAACCGGATGAACATATATCGGGAGAAAATCTGGCAACCTCTTTGCAAAGCAAAATGAGAAATTATGGAACTTTAAATACTTATCGGACGATAGCAGCAGGAGCTTTTAAGAATATGCTGAAAGAAAATGCATGGTATGTGCTTGCATTTGCTTTATTGACCTTGATCGCAGTATTTGGATATGGCGGGTATCTGTATCTTATGATCGCACAGAAGAAAAATGAGTTTGCAGTATTTTATATATTAGGAATGACAAGAAAGAAGATGATAGCGGTTATTTTCTCATCCGGTGCAATTTTGCTGGCAGTGTCATTTGGAATAGCGGCACTTTTATATCCATGGTTTACAAAAACGGTATTAAAAATACAGGAGAGTTACGGATACACAGGGATATTTAGTTATGGATTTTCAGCAGGTGTGCTTTTGTTCATTCTGCTATTGAGCATATGGATGGGATTCCGGCAAACCGGAAAACAGGCAGAGATCGAATTATTAAAGGGTGGTGACTGATATGATCGAATTAGAAAAGATTGAAAAAATATATAATGCAGGAAAAGCAACCGAGACGCATGCATTAAAGGATATTAATCTGAGAATAGAAGAGGGGGATATGGTTGCCATTACCGGACCTTCCGGTTCCGGAAAATCAACTCTGCTGCATATTATTGCAGGAATTGATTCGCCGAGTTCAGGGGAATATCGTTTTTGTGGGAAACTGGTTTCTGATATGTCTGATAAAGAAAGATGCAGAATACGCAATCAAAAGATAGGGATGATCATGCAGGATTTTGGACTTCTTGGAAACGATACAGTTCTGCGGAATGTATGTCTGCCCGAAGTGATCGGAGGACGATATAATCGCAAATTTGAAAATAAAGCAAAGAAAATATTGTCGGCTGTCGGGCTTTCAGGGTTAGAGCAAAAAAAGACAAATCAGTTATCCGGTGGACAAAGACAGAGGGTTGCGATCGCCAGAGCATTGGTAATGGATGCAAAAGTAATCATTGCAGATGAACCGACAGGAGCGTTAGATTCTGAAAATACCGATAGTCTTATGGATTTATTGTTGGAACTAAACAGACAGGGGATAACGATCATTATCGTATCGCATGATCCAAAGGTTGCGATGCGGTGTCCGATCCGGTACAGGATAGAGGATGGAAGAATTGAACGAACGAAAATATATTAACATTACACAATTGTTGTGTATAAATAATATTATAAGGAGGGATAATACTGGGTGAAAAGATCGGATTTAATTAGACAACTTGAGGCAATAAGGATGAGAAATGTATATCCAGTTTATTTTACAAAGACAGAAAAAAATATATTAGTTGAAGTTCCAGATTTCGATATTTTGACAGAGGGAAGGGATATGAACGAAGCCATTGATATGGCTCGTGATGCTATTGAATTGAAATGTATATCCATGGAGGATGATAAAGAGGATATTCCTGATCCATCCAGAATAACAGAGTTAGATATTAGTAGTGGAACATTTGCTGAAGAAGGTGAGACCATTGTTTCTTTTGTGGATGTTGATTCGGCAGAATATAGACGAAAAATTGATACAAGAACTGTTAGAAGAAATGTAGCGCTTCCAAGCTGGTTAAATTATGAAGCGGGTTATTTTGCGCACTGTATATAATTTGAGCAAAAAATACTTTGCGTACTGTATATAGTTTCAGAAATTTACTTCAACACCGTTTCCGTTTTGGGCAGAAGAAGTGACGGTTGCATTTTTGATCGTAACAGTTGCACCATCCACCCGGAGAGCGTTCTCATCATCGCCGGTAGAGGTATAAGATTCGTTGCTGTAGGTTCCGGCGGAATCAATCGTATTTGCGCTATTACACTGAGTTACTTCGCTTGAACCGCCAAATCCACTGCCGAGCTGACCTGCGTTGTCACCATCCGGCTTATCAGGAGGAGTGCCATTGGAATCTTCCGGTGCATTGTCGTCGTCCGGTTTTTTCGGTGGAGTACCATTCGAATCGGATGGAGCGTTCTGGTCTCCAGACTGACCGGAAGAAGCGTCAGATGCTGTTGAACTATCATCCGTGGATGCAACAGCTTCTGTTGTTAAAAATTCGCTTACCTGTATGTGCGGTTATAAAACAATCCGTTTCTTGTGTTGAAATACAAAAATGGAAGGATACATTACTATTATGCAGCAAGCCTTTTCTAACGCCGGTTCTTAGTGAGCCGCCAAAGGCGGGGAACTTAGCACCGTTGCGTTAGAATAGAGTGCAAACGTCTTGCGTAATAATGGGTAATGTGTTCTTCCATTTTTAAGATTTGGAAAAACGGATTGTTTTATAACTGTGCGTAAAAAAGAGCACAAAAAAATCGGCGCGACAGGATTTGAACCTGCGACCTCTTCGTCCCGAACGAAGCGCTCTACCAAGCTGAGCCACGCGCCGAAAGAAAATCCATACTCAAATGTATGGTTCCCAACACCTGTATTAGTATAAATATTTCTCCTGAAAAAAGCAAGTGTTTTGTTAGAAAGAATTAAAAATTATAAAAAAGCGTGCAACACTAGCCGTTTGTCCAGTGTACAGTGTACCAAAACAAGTGATATAATGAGTGAATAACCCCGGCAAGCAATTACACAGCATGCCTGCTAGCAGGCATGCTGTGTAATTATTTGCCGGGCAAACAGACATGAGCAAGAAGGGCGAAAGTCCGGAATGCGAATGCCTGTGGCGATTTCGGGAGTTCGAAGAACGGAGAAATCGCAGATATTCACGGAGAAGAAATATGCAAATGACAGCATGCCTGCTAGCAGGCGAAGCTGTGTAATTATTTGCCGGGCAAACAGACATGAGCAAGAAGGACGAAAGTCCGGAATGCGAATGCCTGTGGCGATTTCAGGAGTTCGAAGAACGGAGAAATCGTAGTTATTCACGGAGAAGAAATAAGCGAATGACAGCATGCCTGCTAGCAGGCATGCTGTGTAATTATTTGCCGGGCAAACAGACATGAGCAAGAAGGGCGAAAGTCCGGAATGCGAATGCCTGTGGCGATTTCGGGAGTTCGAAGAACGGAGAAATCGCAGATATTCACGGAGAAGAAATATGCAAATGACAGCATGCCTGCTAGCAGGCGAAGCTGTGTAATTATTTGCCGGGCAAACAGACATGAGCAAGAAGGACGAAAGTCCGGAATGCGAATGCCTGTGGCGATTTCGGGAGTTCGAAGAACGGAGAAATCGCAGATATTCACGGAGAAGAAGGAACAAACGAAAGGACAGCGGTTATGAACGGAACAAGATTAATAGAAAAAGACTGTTATATCAAACCGAAAAAAGCGTGGCGGTTATTAAAGACAGCAGATGATGAGAATGTAACCGCGTACATATATGGAGTCAGTGGAACAGGAAAAAGCACCCTGATCACTCGCTATCTTGGAAAGAGAAAATACAAAATGCTTCATGCAGGAACGATAACACTGGAGGAACTTCAGATTCCGGAAGGAGCGGTGCGGAAGATCATAGTGATCGATGATCTGCATGAGTTGATCTGGGAAGAAGATGATGCAATCCAGGATGCTATTTTCCGGTTGATCGTGAGGGAAGATGTCTGGGTGATCTTGTCAGGACGATGCCCGGTTCCGCCGTGGCTTACCACGATCCGGTTTCGGGAAGGCTTCTATATCATAGATGAAACCATGCTTATTATGGACATGCAGGCTATATTAAAATATGTGGAACAGACACAGATGGTTTTAACAGAAGCCCAGAAGCAGCGTCTGTCACGCGAAACCGGAGGTATGGCATTTGCATTGTGCGTGGCAATGTCCATGTATTATGAACTGGGATATACAAATGGACTGACTGATTCAGAGTATGATGAATATTCCAGAAAAGTAACAGAGCAGATGTGGAATTATCTGGAATTTCATGTATACGACAAGTGGGATATCCGTATGCAGGAATTCTTGATGAAGATATCGATCGTGGATACATTTACGGTTCGTCTGGCAGAGATGATCACAGGAACAAATGATGCAGAAAATCTGATCGAACATGCAAGATGGATGGGTAATTTCTTAGATGAACAGATGGGAGCAAACGGAGAAAAAATCTATAAGCTTCGAGATCATATGCGGTTATCCATGCAGCGCAGGATGCACAGAAAGTACACAAAGGAACAGATAAAAAATGTATATGAAAATGCCGGACTGTTCTATCAGTTAGCTGGTGATCCAATGCAGGCACTTACAATGTATGAGAAAGCAGGTTCAACAGAACGGATGCTTTCTATCCTGATCGACAATGCAAGAAAATCACCAAACAGCGCATATTTTTATGAATTGAAGCAATATTATCTCGCACTGCCGGAAGAGAGCGTGAAAAAAAGTCCGGAGCTTATGTGTGGCATGAGTATGCTGCAATCGCTATTGCTGAATCCGGAAGAAAGTGAACGGTGGTATCAGGAACTGCGGGCATATGCAGACAGTCATCAGGGCAGTAGCCGGAGAATCGCAAAAAATAATCTGTTGTATCTGGAGATCGGATTGCCGCACAGAGGTTCTGTGGATATGGTCAATATTATGAAGCAGGCATACCGGCTGGTATTTGACCGGCAGGCAACGCTTGGAGAATTATCAGTTACATCCAACCAGCCATCGATGATGAACGGCGGCAAGGATTTCTGTGAATGGAGTAAAAAAGACCGCGAACTGGCAGGCAAGATAGGTAAGCTTGTGGAATTTGTTCTTGGCAAATACGGCAAAGGGTTGGTCAATCTGGCATTGGCAGAGAGCTTTTTTGAAAAAGGCGAAGACAATTACGAGGTTGCTGTCCTTGCAAATAAAGGACGGATGCAGGCAGAAGCAGGCGGCAAGATCGAGCAGTGCTTTGTAGCAGATGGAATCCTGGCATGGCTGCATATCATAAATGGAAAAGTTCAGGAGGCGGAAGAGATTCTGCGCAGCTTTTATGAAAAAGCAGAAAAGGAAGGTGCAGAAAAGCTACTTCCGAATATACAGGCATTTCTGATCCGGTGTGCATTGTACAAGGGCGAGTGGTCAGAAGTGAACCGATGGATGGAACAGACGGCAGATGAAAATGTGGAATTTTCGATCTATGAGCGTTTCTTATATATAACGAAGGTGCGGGTATATATCCAGCGTGGAAAATATGATCAGGCATATAATCTGCTAGTAAAGCTGCAATATTATGCAGATGTCATGAAGCGTACTTATATCCGGATAGAATGTAATCTGTTGATGGCGGTTACTTTGTACCGGATGGGAAATGATGACTGGAAAGTGGTTCTTCAGAAAGGTCTTGCAGAAGCGGAAGAGTACCATTTTGTAAGGGTGATATCCAGAGAAGGAGCGGCTATATATCCATTGCTACAGGCATTTCCGGATGACGAGGGTAAGGCAGAGGAGGATGCAGAACTGGTGAAAACACACCGCCAGTATTACAGACAGGTAATGAAGGAAACGGAGAATGTTGCAAAGTCGTATCCGGGGTATCTCAAAGCAGGAAAGGCTGAGGTCCGGTTAAATGAAACCGGTATCCGTATCATTAAACTTCTGGCAGAAGGATATTCCAGAATACAGGTTGCAGAGCAGCTCGATATGACGGAAGCAAATGTAAAATATCATATGGCACAGGCGTATAAAAAGTTAGGTGTAAAAGATAAAGCTGGTGCAGTACTGGAAGCAAAAAACAGACAGTTGATCTGACTCTGATAAGGGAGTCTGGGTTCAATATATTCCTGAAACGACTAAAAAACGGTAAAATAAGACAGAAAACGGGACATTTTTGCAGGGACTATTGCAAATTGACCGGTATTTTTGTAAACTGATGCTGTATTGGTTTTGGGGACGAATACAAATGGGTTAAGGAGGAAACAAGAATGGATGAGAGAGAAGTATATGGAAATGAAGTCCGGAAACTTCGAGACAGTATGGGAATGAACCGTAAAAAGTTCTGTGACTATTATGGAATTCCATATCGTACCGTGCAGGATTGGGAGGCAGGAAAAAGAAAGATGCCATCCTATGTGCTTCGGATGATGAAGTACGTTGCTGAAAAAGAGCAGATGATAAAGGTATCATAATGTTCTGATTAAATGAAATGATCTGTAGGCAGGATAGTCAGAAATGACAGACTTGCATGCAGATCATTTTTTGATTTATAATGTTGTGCAAGTCGGATTTTGAAACGAACAAGGAGATAAGCAGATTTTTATGAAATTAAAGGAATACATACAGACAAAACGTATCATTGCAGATGGAGCGTTTGGTACTTATTATATATCGTTATATGGGGATGGGAGCAGGGCAGAAAATGGTGCAGGACTTTCCAATCTTCCGGAGCTTGCTAATATAAAAGCGCCGGAGCGTGTTATCGGGATCCATACAGAATATATAGAGGCCGGCGCACAGTTTGTCCGGACGAATACATTTGCATCAAATACAAAGAGTCTTTCTGCTGATATGGAAAAAGTGAAAGAGAATATCCGTGCAGCGGTTATGTGTGCAAAAATGGCAGCGGGCAAAGTGGATCGGGAAATTTATCTTGCAGGTGATATCGGACCGATTCCTGTCGAAGGTATGCTGCATTCTGACCGGCTGACACAGGAATATATTGCGATTGGAGAAACATTGCTCAGTCAGGGAATCGATATCCTGTTATTTGAGACCTTCCCGGAGCTCGAAACGATCCTTCCGGCGGTTACATATCTGAAAGAAAACCATGACTGTACGATCCTGGTACATTTCAGCGTGAATCAGTTTGGTTACAGCAATACAGGGCTGTCTGCAAAACGTCTGATCGCAGAGGCAAATGCCTGCCCGTATATTGATGGTACCGGTTTAAACTGTGGTGTCGGTCCCGGACATATGGAGAAGCTGATCCGGAAGATCGTACCGGACGATACGACATTTCTGTCGGTGTTTCCAAATTCCGGATACCCGAAGTATCTGAACAATCGTCTGACATTCACAGATAATGCAGAATATTTTACTGAGAAGATGGAAGAGATCGCAGCTCTTGATGTCGGTATCTTTGGCGGCTGCTGCGGTACAACACCGGAGTATATCCGAAGGATCGCAGCAGGCATATCAGCCGATCATCCGGTTAGGAAAACAGAAACAGAGGCAGAGAAGATTACTGTCTCTGAGCATCCGGCATATGGATTTATGGAACGCCGGGTGAAAGAGCCTGCCCACAAACTGATCGCAGTTGAACTGGTGCCACCATTGAATGCAAATGATGAAAAGCTATTAGATGCGGCGCATATATTAAAAAATGCAGAGGTCGATGTTGTAACTTTCCCGGATTCCCCATCCGGAAGAACCAGAGCGGATTCCGTATTGATGGCAGAGAAGATCAGGCTGGAGACCGGATTATGTGTAATGCCGCATATCTGCTGTCGGGATAAGAATGCGATTGCGATCCGTTCTACGATCCTTGGTTCAAGTCTGAACCACATCACGAACTTCCTTTTGCTGACAGGGGATCCGGTTCCGGTACTGTTCCGTCAGACAACAAAGAGTGTATTTAACTTTGATTCGGTTGGAATGATGAAGATTGTTCAGGAGATGAACAGTGATACATTTACCGACCATCCGGTTACCTATGGCGGGGCGATCAATCACAACCGGATGAATACCAAGGCAGAAACAGAACGGATCAGAAGAAAAATGGCAGCGGGAGCGACCTTCTTTATGACACAGCCGATCTTTTCAGCCGAGCAGGCAGATGTTATAAGGAAGATGAAAAAAGAAACCGGGGCAACGATCCTGGTTGGATTGATGCCCCTTGTCAGCCGCAAAAATGCGGTATTTATGAAAAACGAAATGACCGGTATTGAGATACCGGATACGATCATAGAACGATACCGGGAAGATATGAGCCGGGAAGAAGGAGAAGCCTGTGGTGTCCAGATCGCCAGAGAATTCATGGCGGTGACAGATGATTTTGCAGACGGATATTATTTCTCATTCCCATTTAATCGTGTTCATATGCTGAAGAAGATCCTAAAATAGAAGCAAACATTTTCTCCGGAGGATTGGACAGGTACATGATCGTAAGCATGAGCGTGCAGGCTGCCCAGATGATCGGTTCTGTGATCGCAACACCGAGATAGCCAAGTGCAGGAGCAAGGAACAGAACAGCAAGGATTTTTCCTACCATTTCCATGGTACTGGAAAGAACCGGTACGATCTTTCTTCCCATACCCTGCATTGCACAGCGGAGAACAAATAAAGGCCCAAGGACATAGAAGCAGCAGACGCTGATCCTTATATACATAACTGCCGGATCGATGACTGCCGGGTCATTTGTTCCTGCGATCAGCCGGATCAGAAGCGGGGAAGCAGGGAATCCGATCAGAATGATGATCGTGGTTGCGATCGTATTGATAATGATGCCGGCACGGACACCTGTTTTTACACGGTCGATCCGCTTTGCACCCAGGTTCTGGCTGACAAATGTTGTAACTGCATTTCCGATGATATAGAGAACGACATCCAGAATGTCGAAGATCTTTCTGGCAGCCGTATGTGCGGTAATGATATTTGTTCCTAATTTATTGATCGAGCTTTGTAAGGTGACAGTACCGAAATTAACGATGCAGCTCATGAAGCCCATAGCCAGAGCGGACTGTACCAGATCATTAAAATCTGCACGGGCAACACGGAATTCGTCTTTTTCCGGAATCAGAAAACGACACTTTGTAAATATATAGATAAAACATGCAATTCCTGCGACTGCCTGCGAGATGACAGTTGCGATGGCAGCACCAGCAACGCCTGACTGGAAGACCTGAATGAACAGCAGATCCAGACCGATATTTAATACAACGGATATGCTCAGGAAGATAAGCGGTGTTTTGCTGTCACCGACAGCACGCAGCAGATTTGCACCAAAATTATAAACAGCGGAGAAGATCAGTCCGGCTAAAATATATTTGACGTAGTTGTCAGCCATATGTATAATTTCCTCAGGTGTATCAAGAAGCACCAAAAGGTCATAGATAAACAGTAATCCTACGATGGTAAGTACAATGGCGGAGACAAGTGTGAGAATGGCAGAAACACCGATGCATTTTCTCATATTTTTCTTATCCTGCGCACCAAAATATCGGGCAATCGGTATGGACAGACCCAGAGTGGCACTGTTTAAGAAGCCGATCAGGGTGTTGGAAATAACACTGGTCGCTCCAACTGCGGCAAGTGCTTCCGGATTGATACAGTTTCCGACGATAGCGGAGTCACAGAAGTTATAAAGCTGCTGTGCGATCTGACCTAGGATCATTGGAAGAGCGTAGAGCCAGATTACTTTTATTGGTTTTCCTTCGGTTAAATCTTTCATATATATAAACGGCAGCATTTAAAATTGCTGCATCCTCCTTTCTGCTTTATAGAATTATATACATTTTTGTAAAAGTGTAAATAGCTTATACGGCAAAAAGGTATGGAGAAAATGATTGAGGTAATTTAGTGAAAATGACGGTTTGCGGAAGAAAATGATTTCTGATGCAGGAAAATAAATGCGCAGCAAAACCGGGTAACCGGATATGTAAGATAAATTTAGATTTGATAAAATAGTTATATGCTAGAATAAAATAACTGGAAGGTCTGGTCACATATGAAGAAAAAAGGCTTTTTATTTTTTGTAGTCTATATTCTGGTACTGGTGGGTATCGGAGTGATGGCTGTTACAAGAGCAGGAGAAACAAGCAGAAGAAAGATATCCATATATAAAGAGGCAACACCGGAGGATGGAACCGGGCAGGGAACAGAGACCTTGCAGGAGGTACTTCATCTGACAAGAGAGGCAGAGATCCTTGAAGTTGCAGAGCTTCCGCAGAAACAGGAATATAATGGTCTGCGGTTGGATGATAACGGGATGCCTTATGCGATCAGGATCAACCGGACACTGAATATCGTAACGGTATACAGTCTGGATGATGAGGGATATTATACAGTGCCGGTAAGAGCAATGCGGTGCTCGATCTCACTGGATGATACAACACCGGTCGGATTGTTTACGACGACAGAGAAGCGTCTGGAATGGGCATTTCTGCAGGGAAATGTATATGGACAATATGCATATCAGATTCATGGAGGAATTTATTTCCATTCTGTGCCATATACAGAAAATAAACATGATAAGCTGGAAACATGGGAATATAACAAGCTTGGTGAGGGTGCATCCCTTGGCTGTATCCGGTTATGTGTGGCAGATGTCAAGTGGATCTATGAGAACTGTCTGCCGGGGACACAGGTTTATCTGTTTAACAGTGACTATCCGGGACCGCTTGGCAGACCGCAGCAGCCATATACATTTGCAGATGTGTCTGAAACCGGATGGGATCCGACAGATACGGCAGATGGCAGCCCGTATGAAGGAACGGCAGCGATCTATGGCGCAGAGGATCATACGATCAAGATTGGTGAACCGTTTGACAGCAGAACAGGTGTCATGGCATTTTCATCGGACAGACAGAATGTAACAGACCGGCTTATGGTAGATGGTACGGTGGATAATCAGATACCGGGGGAATATAAGTTAGCGTATTCTTTCTATGACAATGGAAAGAAAATAGAGCGGGATATATTTATCCGGGTTGTTGATACAGAAGCTCCGGTTATTACGATGCTGCCAGACCGGTTATATCTGGCCGGATATCATGGAGATAAAGAAGAACTGGCAGACCTGATCGCCAGAAATATTACTGCTTATGACAATGAGAAACAGATCATCCAATACAGATGGACACCAGAGAAGGATACAACAGAGGATGCAGAGCTTGTTATAGATCTTTCCAGGGTGGAGGATATACCGGGAAGCTATGAGATATCCTGTTACGCAGAAGATGCGGCAGGCAACCGATCCGAAAGTTATACAATATGGATCGAACTGGAATAAACAATGGTTGAAGATATCCTGATATAAAGGAGAGAAGCATAATTGGAGATTAAGTCAGAAAATGAACAGAAACCCGGCTACGAGGTTCTGGCGGAAACAGAGGAACGGGTTATCCTGTTTGCTGCAGCGATGGATGGTGTGGAGGTTTCTGAAACAGAAAAGTCGCTGGACGAACTGGAGGAGCTGTTAAAGACAGCAGGAGCACAGTCGGTTGGACGTCTGATCCAGAGCAGGGACCGGGCAGCCAGTGACCTGTATCTTGGAAGAGGAAAGGTAGAAGAGCTTCGGAGCATGATCGCAATGTATGATGCGACCGGAGTGGTGTGTGACGATGAGCTGTCGCCGGCACAGTTGATGAATCTGCAGGATGCATTGGAGATCAAGGTTATGGATCGTACAATGGTCATCCTTGATATATTTGCGGCACATGCAGGCAGTTATGAAGGCAAGCTGCAGGTCGAGCTTGCACAGTTGAAGTTCCGTGCGACCAGACTGGTCGGAATGAGGGATTCCCTGTCACGTCTGGGTGGCGGAATTGGAACCAGAGGACCTGGTGAGAAAAAGCTGGAGATTGACCGAAGAGTGATCAGAGACCGTATATCCAAGCTGAAAGCGGATCTGCGGCAGGTGGAAAACCGACGGACGGAACAGCGAAAGCAGAGAAGCCGGACCGGAATCCCGGTTATCAGCATCGTAGGATATACGAATGCAGGAAAATCCACCCTGTTGAACAAACTGACGGATGCCGGAGTGTTGGAGGAAGATAAGCTATTTGCAACACTGGATCCTGCAACAAGGAATGCGGAGCTTCCGGCGGGGCAGCAGGTGTTATTTACGGATACAGTCGGATTCATCCGAAAACTTCCGCATCATCTGGTAGAGGCATTCAAGTCAACACTGGAAGAAGCCAGATACAGTGATGTGATCCTTCATGTGGTGGATGCATCGGATCCGAACTGGGATGATCATGTTGCTACAGTATATACAACGCTCAGACAGTTGAATATTGATGACGAGAAAGGCCGGCCGGTGATCACGGTATTTAACAAGATCGATAAGCTGCCGGAGGATGCCGATCAGTCATCGATCAAGGATCTGAGAGCGGATCGTATGGTTTATATGTCGGCAAGAACCGGAGCAGGTATACCGGAGCTGTTGTCGGTGATCGAAGAAGTTCTCCGGGATCAGAAAACCTATATCCGCCATACATTTTCCTATCAGGAAGCGGGAAAACCGGGGCTTATCCGAAAATATGGCGAAATGATCACAGAAGAATATCTGGAGGATGGCATTTTCGTGGAGGCGTATGTTCCGAAGAGCCTGATCGGGCAGCTTGGCTTGTCTGATGAGGATTAAAGGAATATAGAGGTATTAAAAGTAAATTAAAATCAGGCAAATGCTTTGACAAATCCGGAGATATCTACTAATGTAAGATTTGTCAGGGCTTAAGACAAATATAAACAGAAAGCTGATTTCTGTAACATATTTATTATGAAAGGAAAGACAAATGGACGAAAATAATATGAATCAGGGATTTCCAGAAAATCCAGACGGTTATCAGGCAGCTCCGAATAATGGGGAATATGCCAATTACAACGCAGATCCAAATGGGAATGCATATGGCGGTTACAACGCAGATCCAAATGGAAATGCATATGGCGGTTATAATGCGGATCCGAATATGGGTGGCTATGCAGACTATAATGCAGACGCAGGCAATGGCGGTTATGTACAGCCGGAAATGAATGCATATGGAGATCAGGTTCCATATCAGGTTCCTGCACCAAAGAAGAAAAAAGGCGGCAAGATCGCATTGATCTCACTTATCGCAGTGGTATTAGTTGCTGCAATTGTTGCTGTTGTATTCTTCCTTGTAAGAAAAACACCGGAAGAAGTGATCAAGAGTTCGATCAAGAAAACAATTACTGATACGGTAGATAAATCTCCGGTGGAGGAGGCAACCGGTATTTCAGAATTCAGTGATGACAAGATGGATTTTGATGTCAATATGACAGTCAATAGTATCTATCAGATGGATGGTATCGCAGGATCTAATCTGGATCTGAATGGTGCATTTGAGAAGCAGAGTGACAATTCATATAATATGAATCTGAATGGTTCTCTTTCGATCGCAGATCAGGCATTATCCGCAAGTGTGTATTGTGTTGACCGGGTGATCTATTTTGAATTGCCGGAATTATACAATGATGTGTTTAAGATGGATCTGGCATCTATGATGGATGCACTTGATACATCTGATCTTGATACAGATACACAGAATAAAGTGAAGGAGCTGTATGAGAAATATATGACTCCTGCAAATGAGGATCTTAAGAAGGCAATTTCTTTTGATAAGGTCGGAAATGCAACAGTAGAGAATCACAATGGAGATTCTGTTTCCTGTAAACAGTATACAGTTACACTTCCAACTGCAGATGTAAAGGCATATGTTACCGCATTATGTAATTATCTGAATGCATATGCATCTGAATTTATAACAGATGAGCAGCTTGAGTCTGCTGACATAACAAGATCAGATCTTGCACAGATATTTAATTATGTACCAACCTATTATGGTATGCTGTTCTCAAGAGATTTTGTATTAAATGTATATGTAAAGCATAATGAAGTTGTTAAACTGGGTATGGATTACAAGTTTACTGTACTTAATGCGGAGGCCTCACTGGCAGTTGACTTTATGGGTACAGACAGTCCGGCTGATGATATCTATGCAGCACTTTCTGTTACAAAGGATGAAGAAGAACTTGCATCTGTTACGATCAGTGACAAGAGTGAGAATGGCAAGGGTTCATATACAAAGAAGCTGGAAGAGACAGTTGTTGTAAATGGAGAAACGACCGCAACCCTTACACAGAACAGTTCATTTGTAAAATCAACAAATGCATTTGAGAGCCATATGACAGTTTCAGCAGCAGAACAGCCTGTATTTGCTTATGATCTGACAGGAAGCCTGAAGGATATCAACAAAGGAAAGTCTTATACAGTTGCTATAGATTCCCTGAAGGTAACAAACGGTGATTCTACTGTATATGCAGATTTGAGCGGGGAGATTAAATTAGGTGATCTTGGTACTGAGATTAAGACACCGGATTCTTCCAAGAATGTGATCGATTATACAGAAATGACAGATGATTACATGCAGAATAATATGAACACAGACAATCTGGAAAAGATCGTATCTGCATGGAAAAAGGCACTTGGTTCATCAGCAGATATAAAGGATGATATCAGTCTTGGAGATCTGACATCTTCTGATATTGATCTTGGAGATATCTCAGACATTGAGGATGATTCTGAGATGGTCGTAGACAGTGCTGATATTGATGATCAGGACTATTCCGGCATCAAGATGTCAGGCGACAGCTATACGATCGCGATCAAGGATCCGTCCGGCTATGACCGTGGATATGCAGATGATTCTGAAGTTGATATTTACAATGATAAGTACAATGTATACTACACACTGACACCGGACTGTGATAAAGAAAAAGAATGCGAGAACTTTGAAGCATATTTTGATTATCTTGGAGAAGATGGCAAAGTAGTTGATAAGAAGATGGAGCAGGTTACAGGTGCAAATGGCCAGACACTGGACTGCTATGTAATAAATTCAGAAGTTTACGGAACAAATATCCGTGATTATTATTACTTCTATCCTGTCAACGACAAGGATTACCTGGTTGTAAATGTCAATGTATGGGCAGACGGAGAAGGCGAAGAAGTAAAGGCAGATATAACAGCCATAGCAGATGAGCTTGTAAATGATCAGGTCATTGATATACAGAAATAGCAGGAGAAAAGAATTCCGGGAGCACAGATGATATGAATGTAGTAGAAGTGAAAAGGGTAAGGATCGGTGAGGGCGCAACTAAGATCTGCGTACCGATGGTTGCACCGACAGACTATGATGTAGATGCGCAGATCCGTACGATCAAAAGATCTAAGACAGATCTGGTAGAATTCCGGGCAGACTGCTTTGAGGACTGTCTGGATATGGATATATTAACAAAGACGCTGGAAAAGATTCAGGATAAGTTATCTGAGTTCCCGATCATTTTCACATTTCGTACCAGAAGTGAAGGCGGCAGTCATGATATTACACCGGATCAGTACCGGGAAATGCTTCTGCATGTGATCAAAAGCGGATATGCGGATCTGATCGATGTAGAATATTTCTATGATATTCCATTCGTGACGGAAGTGATCGAGACAGCACATGCACATGGCGTAAAGGTTATCGTATCGAATCATGATTTTAAGACTACGCTACCGATGGAGCAGATCGTAAACCGGTTTAAAGATATGATCAATACCGGAACAGATATTGCAAAGATTGCAATGATGCCGGAAGATGGCTCGCAGGTTGTTGATATGATGCAGGCTGCAAAGGAGCTTCAGGAATCTGGAAATCAGACACCATTGATCGTTATTTCGATGGGTGAGCTTGGTGTATCCACAAGAACGACCGGAGAAATGTACGGAAATTGTATCTCATTCGCAACTGCGGGAATCCCTTCTGCACCGGGGCAGATCGATGTAGAAGCACTTCGCAGTCAGCTGGAAATGATACATAATATAATTGGCAGCTAAAGATGAAGGATGGAGACTGGATGGTTTTATTTGCAGAGAACAGGGATTTTTTTGCAGATAAGATTCTCCGGTCTTTCTTCTTATAGAACAGGAGAGATCAGCTTGAAAGAATATATTAATCAATATCTGGACAGATACAGGAAAGGGGATTATTACCCATGGCATATGCCGGGACATAAAAGGCAGGATGTATTTAAAGATGATTTCTGGGAAAATATGTTTCTCCGGGATTTTACGGAAGCAGAAGGGCTGGACGATCTTCATGAACCGGAGCTGTTCATGAAGGACAGTCTGGAGCAGATGCGGCGGTTTTATGGTACGGAGAAAACCTATATGATGGTAAATGGAGCCACCGGGGGCATCCTGACAGCCCTGTATGCCTGTGCACCGGAGGGGGCATCTGTGTTGATGGGACGGAATTGTCACAAATCGGTTTGCCATGCAGTCAGTCTTCTGAATCTGAAGCCGGAATATGTCGTACCGGAGTTGCTGCCGGGAACGGATATATTTGCAGATATCACACCGGAACAGATGGAACAGGCATTAAATGAACTAAAAAAAACGGATAGGCTGCCGGCTGTGGTTGTTATCACATCCCCAACGTACGAGGGCGTGATATCAGATATCTGTGGGATTAAAAATGTGCTTGAGCCATATAATATTCCATTGATCGTAGATGAGGCACATGGAGCACATCTCCCGTTTTTGCCGAAACGAAATCTGTCAGCGGTCGCAGCAGGAGCAGATCTGGTCATACAGAGTACGCATAAGACGCTTCCTTCACTGACACAGACAGCACTTCTTCATGTGAACCGGAAGGAGCTGGTTCCGAAGGTGGAGCGGTATTTGCATATTTTTCAGACATCATCACCCTCTTATCTGTTCACACAGAGCATGGAGAAAGCAGTCGTATATGCGGGGAATCATCCGGAAGTATTTGATGCATATAGAAAACGACTAAAGCATTTTCGAAAAAAATGTAAGGAACTAAGGCATATCAGACTGTTACAACCGAAGCAGACATGTTATGCTTATGATAAAGGTAAGCTTGTGTTTACTGTATCAGGTGTGCACCCGGCAGAACCGGGAACGGACAGCCGAAACGACATTCCGGCTACAGGACCGTGGCTTGCGCATGTATTAGCGGCGGAATATCAGCAGGTGGTTGAGATGGCAGGAACGCATCATGTGATCCTGATGACCTCATTTGCAGATAAGAAAAAGGCATTTGAGCATCTCTATGAGATATTGAAACATATAGATTCGGAGCTGACAGAAGCAGCGGATAAAGCAGGAAGAAATGCAGATCAGATGAACCATGCAGATTCCATGTCGGTGCTACCGGATATGGAGAATGCCGTTTTATGTAGTACAGGGTTTCATCTGCCGGAGCAGGTTATGACGCCGGGAGCAGCGTGGAGACTGGATAGCAGCAGAGAGAAGCTGGCAGAGGCGGAAGGAAGCATAGCGGCAGATTATGTATATGCATATCCACCTGGAATTGCAGTTATAACACCGGGCGAGAAGATCGACGGGCAGGTGATCCGGGATATTACGCAGATGGTGGAAACTGGTCTGAATATGATCGGAGTCGAATATCAGACGGATGGGATCTATATTCCGGTTACAGAACCTGTGCGGTAAAGAAAACATCAAAAGTTCAGATGTTTAGATGACGATCATTCATTTACAAATATGATTAAACACATAAAGGAGCATGGAATATATGCAGGGAATATTTATAACGATGGAAGGTCCGGACGGAGCCGGTAAGACAACACAGATCGAACTGTTAAAGGATTATCTGAATAAAAAGGGATATGATGTACTTATCACCAGAGATCCGGGCGGAAATGCTGTCAGTGAAGCGATCCGTGAGGTCATTTTGAATAAAGATTTTACAGAGATGGGATATATGACAGAGCTGTTATTATATGCAGCAGCGAGAGCACAGCTTGTAAAGGAGAATATCAAGCCGGCATTATCTGCAGGCAAAGCAGTTATCGCAGACCGTTTTGTGGATTCATCAGCCGTATATCAGGGAATCGGACGGGGACTTGGAATTGATACCGTTTATAAAGTAAATGAATTTGCCTTGCAGGGCATCCTGCCGGATATGACATTTTTAATGGACCTGGATGCAGAAGTCGGTATTGCCAGAAAGAAAAATCAGGCAGAGCTTGACCGTATGGAACAGGAAAGTCTGGACTTCCATAAGAAGGTTGTTGAGGGTTATAGAAGTCTTGCAGAAATGAGTCCCGATCGTATCGTAAAAGTCGATGCAGCTTTGCCAAAAGAGGCAATACATGATATAATAACTTCGTATGTAGAAAAATGGCTGGCAAGACCATAGCATAAGCAAGGAGAATAGCATGATAGAATTTTCTGAAATTATCGGACATGAGGATATAATCCAGCATTTTAAGAGAAGTATAGAGATGGGAAAGGTATCCCAGGGCTATATCATAAATGGAGAAGAAGGCAGCGGAAAGAAGACTCTGACGCGTGCCATAATCAAGACTCTGGAGTGTGAAGAAGGCGGAACGGAACCATGCTGCAAGTGCAAATCATGCAAGCAGATGGATACGGATAATCAACCGGATGTTACATGGGTCACACATGACAAGCCAAATGTGATCTCGGTAGAGGAGATTCGTGATCAGGTAAATAAAGATATAACGATCAAACCGTATAGCAGCCGGTACAAGATCTATGTGATCGACGATGCACAGCTTTTAAATGCAAATGCACAGAATGCTCTGCTCAAGACAATCGAGGAGCCACCGGAGTATGCGATCATTTTCCTGCTGACCAGCAATATTGACAAGATCCTTCCGACGATCATTTCCAGATGTATCGTACTGAATATCAAGCCTGTCAGAGAGCGGGATGTACTGGATTACCTGATGAATGAGCTGAAGCTTCCAAAGGAAAAAGCAGATTTCTGTATGGACTTTGCGCAGGGAAATCTGGGTAAGGCGATCCGGCTTGCGACCAGTGAAGAATATAAAGAGATCATAGAGGATGTAACAGGAATTCTCCGCAGGATCCCGGATATGACAGTCGATGATATTATATTTGCGATCAAGAATATGAACCATCATAAGCTGAAGATCAGTGATTATATTGATCTGATGATGATGTGGTATCGTGACATCCTGATGTTAAAGATCACAGGAAATGCCGGACGACTGATGTTTAAGGAATATTATACAGATATCCGCAAACAGTCAGCTCATATTTCCTATGAGGGTATCGAGAATGTTTTAAAGGCGATGGATAAGGCGAAGATCCGTCTGGAAGCAAATGTTAATTTTGATGTGGCTATGGAACTTATGCTTCTGACTATAAAGGAGAATAAATAATGAAAGAGATCATAGGAGTCCGGTTCAGACCGAACGGCAAGATTTATTTCTTCTCACCGGGAAATCATGATGTAGAATGTGGACAGTTTGTTATCGTGGAGACTGCCCGTGGCGTTGAATTCGGCAAAGTGGTTCTGGGAAAGAGAAATATAGACGATGGCAAGATCGTATCTACTTTAAAGACCATCATAAGAGTAGCTACAGATGAAGATAAGAAGAAAAATGAAGATAACAAGGAAAAGAGCAAAAAAGCATTTGTGATCTGTAAAGAAAAGATCGCAAAGCATAAGCTTGATATGAAGCTGATCGAGGCGGAGTATACATTTGATAATAACAAGGTGCTGTTTTATTTTACAGCAGATGGAAGAATTGATTTCCGTGAGCTGGTAAAGGATCTGGCATCTGTATTCAAGACCAGGATCGAGCTCCGGCAGATCGGTGTCCGTGATGAGACCAAGATGGTCGGCGGTATCGGTATCTGCGGCAGGGAGCTGTGTTGCCATAAGCATCTTTCGGAATTTGTTCCGGTATCGATCAAGATGGCAAAGGAACAGAATCTGTCTCTGAATCCGACAAAGATATCCGGTGTGTGCGGCAGGCTGATGTGCTGTCTGAAGCATGAACAGGACACATATGAATACTTGAATGAAAAACTTCCAAATGTTGGCGATTTTGTCCGTACAACAGATGGAAACAAAGGTGAAGTCTTATCTGTAAGCGTTCTTCGCCAGAAGGTAAGAATTGTTGTTACGGATAAGGATGACAATAAAGAGGTTATGGAATATCCGGTCAGTGAATTAAAATTCAAGCCGAAGAAACGCAGAAGTACAGAGCGTATCAGCGACGAAGAATATAAGGCATTGGAAGCACTGGAAGATAAGGGAGGGAAATCCAAGTTTGATGATTGATCTTCTCCCTGATGAACGAATCAATGATCTGCAATGCAAGGGACATCAGATCATACAGAATCCGAATATGTTCTGCTTTGGTATGGATGCGGTGCTGCTTGCAAATTTTGTAAAGCACAGACGGGATGGCATGTACATGGATCTGGGAACAGGAACCGGTGTGATACCCATCCTGCTGGCGGCAAAAGAGCCGTCTGACGGCACCTGCCAATTTATCGGTCTGGAGATTCAGGATGCCTGTGCAGAGATGGCTGGAAGAAGTGTCCGATTAAATGATCTGGAACAAAAGGTTCGAATCGATCATGGAGATATCAGAGAGGTCTCCTGTAATTACAGGAAGGCCTTTTTTGATATTGTGACATCGAATCCTCCATATATCAGCGGAAATCATGGACTGACGAATCCGGATGAACCGAAGAATATTGCCAGACATGAAATCTGCGTGACGCTTTCGGATGTGATCGAAGCAGCAGCATATCTGCTGAAGCCGGGCGGCAGTTTCTATATGATACACAAACCATTCCGGCTGGCGGAGATCTTTGAAGGGCTGCTTGCAAATGGATTGGAACCGAAGCGGATGCAGCTCATTCATCCATATATTGATAAAGAACCGAATATGGTGATCGTAGAGGGCGTAAAGGGCGGTAATTCCAGAATCAAGATCGAGCCGCCGCTGATCGTCTATAAAGAACCGGGCGTTTACACGGAACAGCTTCTTGCCACGTATGAAGGAGAAGCAAAGAAATAAAACAGACAGAACAGGAGAATCTACATGGCGGGTATATTATATCTGGTCGCTACACCAATCGGGAATCTCGAGGATATGACATTCCGGGCGGTGCGTACACTGTCCGAAGTGGATCTGATCGCAGCAGAGGATACGAGAAACAGTATCAAGCTGTTAAACCATTTTGAGATTAAAACGCCAATGACCAGTTACCATGAATTTAATAAATATGATAAGGCGAAGGTTCTGGTGGACAAGCTTCTTGCAGGAACAAATATTGCTGTTATAACCGATGCAGGAACGCCGGGTATCTCGGATCCGGGCGAGGAGCTGGTACGGCAGGCACTTGCAGCAGGAGTAACCGTAACAGCTGTACCGGGGGCATGCGCCTGTATCACGGCGCTGATCTCATCGGGATTGCCGACCAGACGGTTTACATTTGAAGCATTTCTGCCACAGGACAAGAAAGAAAAGGCAGAGGTTCTTGCAGGATTAAAGGATGAGACCAGAACGATGGTGATCTATGAAGCACCACACCGGCTGCAGAAGACACTTGCGGAATTATTTAATACACTTGGTGACCGCAGGATCACACTTTGCCGGGAACTTACGAAGCGGCATGAAACAATCGAACAGTTTCTGTTGTCGGAAGCGATCGCTTATTATGCAGAGCATGAGCCGAGAGGTGAATATGTGATGGTGATCGAGGGCATGGATGTGGCTGCGGCAAAAGCAGAAAAGCAGCAGGAATTTCTTTCGATGACGATAGAAGAACATGTTGCCATGTATGAGAAACAGGGCATGACGAAGAAGGATGCGATCAAACAGGCGGCAGCAGACCGTGGCGTTCCAAAGCGTGAAGTATATAATGTGGTTATGCGATAGAAATAAATAGTTGTAAAGTTCATGCCGGAATGAATCATGTGAGATAAAAATGGTGATTTGCAGGCAATTATAAACAGATGAAAGGTGAAAGGGGTATAAGCATATGACGTGGTTGGAGATATCAGGAACAGTTGGCAGGGTGGCAGCCTGCCTTGGATTTTTTATTGCAGGTATGGTGATCTTCTATCTGCTGACAAAGGTGATCTACCGGATACCGGAGAAACAGCAGTTAGAGCGGCTGCATGAACCGGGAAAGTTCAGAAATGCAGGGATCGTTATATTTGGTGGTCTGGCAGCAGTTTTATTTACCGGATTTTTCGGAATGGGGTTACAGGGGATTATTTATTTCCTGTTTCTGGCGGTTCTTACGGTAGTGACCTTTATAGATATGGATACCATGGAGATCCCGTTTATACTGAATGTCATTATTTTCGTGATGGGTGTGGTATCTCTGATCCTTCAGTTCGTGTCCGATGCAGCTCCGGGATCTGAGTTCCTTGCAATGGATGGGGTTACGATCGTATCCAGACTGATCGGTATGATCTGTATCAGTCTTCCGTTATATCTGATCGTTCTTATTATTCCGGAAGGCTTTGGCGGCGGAGATATCAAGCTGATGTTTGCTGCCGGCTTCTTGCTTGGCTGGAAGGCAACAGTAGTTGGTTTCTTTATCGGACTGATCCTTGGCGGAATCTATGGCGTGATCTGTCTGGTTCGCAGAAGCCATGGTAAAAACGATCATTTTGCATTTGGTCCTTTCTTAAGCGTAGGTCTGGCTATTACATTATTCTGTGGAAATAATCTCATGAACCGGTATATTGATTTCTTGAAAGCAGCAATGAACCCGGAGATGTAAAGAGATAAATCCCGAGCTGATATTATTTATAGAAAAAACTGCTTGTGTATTCGGATGAGATTGAGTATACTAAAGGGTATGGATGTTTAACGCGTTAAAGCGTTTGAGCGAAAAAGTTGTAATATACGGAGGAATATAGGTATGCCAATTATAGATTATCTGGAAAGAAATGCCAGAGAATTTGGGGATGATGTAGCGCTGGTTGAGATTAATCCGGATGTCACAGAGACGAGAAGAGTGACATGGAGAGAATATGAGCTGATCGAGGCGAATCCAACCTGTCAGTATAGACGGGAGATCACATGGAATGTATTTAACGAGAAAGCCAATCGTTTTGCAAATCTTCTGGTTTCCAGGGGAATCCAGAAAGGAGATAAGATCGGTATCCTGATGATGAACTGTCTGGAATGGCTTCCAATCTATTTTGGAGCATTAAAGACAGGAGCTTTGGCAGTGCCGCTTAATTTCCGTTATGATGCAGAGGAGATCAAATACTGCGTAGAGCTTGCGGATGTGGATGTACTTGTATTTGGACCTGAATTTATCGGGCGAGTTGAGACAGTTGTAGATGAGATCGCAGAGAAGCGTATTCTGTTATATGCCGGTGGCAACTGCCCAACATTTGCAGAGGACTACGACAAGCTGACAGCAAACTGTTCCAGTACCTTTGAAAAGAGAGATATTAAAGACAGTGACGATGCAGCGATCTATTTCTCATCAGGAACAACAGGTTTTCCAAAGGCAATCTTACATAACCATGAGAGCTTGATGCATGCAGCTACAGTTGAGCAGAAGCACCATGGACAGACAAAGGATGATGTATTCTTATGTATTCCGCCTTTATATCATACAGGTGCAAAGATGCATTGGTTCGGAAGCCTGATCACAGGCGGAAAAGCAGTTCTGTTAAAGGGTGTTAATGCAAAGACGATTCTTCAAACTGTATCCGATGAACAGTGTACCATTGTATGGCTGTTAGTACCATGGGCACAGGATCTGCTGCTGGCATTAGAATCAGGTGAAGTAAAATTATCAGATTATAAGCTGGATCAATGGAGACTGATGCATATCGGAGCACAGCCGGTTCCACAGAGCCTGATCAAACGTTGGAAAGAATATTTTCCACATCACCAGTATGATACAAACTATGGCCTGTCAGAGTCTATCGGACCGGGTGCGGTACATCTGGGCGTAGAGAATATCGATAAAGTTGGTGCAATCGGCGTGCCGGGATATGGTTGGCAGGTGCGTATCGTAGATGAAGATGGTAAAGATGTGAAGCAGGGAGATGTTGGAGAACTGCTATTAAAGGGACCTGGCGTTATGACCTGTTATTATAAGAATCCGGAAGCAACGGCTGAAACATTAAAGGATGGATGGCTGTATACCGGAGATATGGCAGAGCAGGATGCAGATGGCTTCATCTATCTGGTTGACCGTAAGAAGGATGTTATCATCAGCGGTGGTGAGAATATTTATCCGGTACAGATCGAGAATTTCCTGAGTAAATATCCAAAGGTCAAAGACGTAGCAGTTATAGGACTTGCAGATCCACGACTTGGTGAGATCACGGCAGCGATCATCGAGACAAAGGACGGTGTGGAATGTACCGAAGATGAGATCAATGAATTCTGCAAGGAGCTTCCAAGATACAAGAGACCAAGAAGAATTATTTTTGAGGATGTACCGAGAAATGCAACCGGTAAGATCGAGAAGCCGCTCCTTCGTAAGAAGCATAAGAGCGATAACCTTGTTGCAGCCGAGAATAATGCATAAAGAGATCACAGATCGTGGTATTATACAGATAAAGAATGCAGAACCTGATATGTATTCTTTACAAATCCAGATGTGTGTGCTTAAATATATAGTCGGAATTACAAAATACAACAGGAAGGTAAGATGATCATGAAGACACCATTTGTAACAAAAGCACAGGTTGATGAGATGATTAAGAAATACCCAACACCATTTCATCTTTATGACGAAAAAGGAATCAGAGAAAATGCAAGAAAGTTATATCAGGCATTTTCATGGAATAAGGGATTTAAGGAGTTCTTTGCGGTAAAGGCAACCCCAAATCCTACTATTCTTCGTATTTTAAAGGAAGAAGGATGCGGTACAGACTGCTCATCACTGACAGAGCTTATGATGTCAGATAAACTGGGATTTACCGGAGACGAGATCATGTTTTCATCCAATGATACGCCGGCAGAGGAATTCATCCTTGCAAAGAAGCTTGGTGCAACGATCAATCTGGATGATTTCACACATATTGACTTCCTTGAAAAGACAGCAGGAATTCCCGAGAAGATCTGCTGCAGATATAATCCGGGTGGAACCTTCTCTATTTCCACAACGATCATGGACAACCCCGGAGATGCCAAGTATGGCATGACCAAGGATCAGATCATTGAGGCGTATCGTATCCTGAAGGGCAAAGGTGTAAAGAGATTTGGAATGCATGCATTTCTTGCAAGCAATACAGTGACGAATGACTACTATCCGGTTCTTGCAAGAACCTTATTTGAGGTAGCAGTTGAGATTAAGGAAAAGACAGGCGTAAAGCTTGACTTTATCAATCTGTCAGGCGGCGTAGGTGTTCCGTATACACCGGATAAAGAGCCGAATGATATCCTTGCGATCGGCGAAGGCGTAAGAAAGGTATACGAGGAGATCCTGGTTCCTGCAGGAATGGGTGACGTAGCCCTTTACACAGAGCTTGGACGATTCATGTTGGCTCCTTATGGCCATTTGATCACAACAGCGATTCATGAGAAACATACACACAAGGAATATATCGGTGTAGATGCATGTGCAGTTAATCTGATGCGGCCTGCCATGTATGGTGCATATCATCATATTACAGTTCTTGGTAAAGAGAATGAACCATGCGACCACAAATACGATGTAACAGGTTCGCTGTGTGAGAATAATGATAAATTTGCGATTGATCGTATGCTTCCAAAGATCGATATGGGAGATGTTCTGGTAATTCATGATACAGGTGCACATGGCTTTGCAATGGGATATAACTATAACGGCAAACTGAAATCCGCAGAGGTTCTCCTCTGTGAAGACGGCAGTACCAAACTGATCCGCAGGGCAGAGACACCGGATGATTATTTTGCTACATTAGACGGTTTCTGGGATGTAGATTTGAACGAAAAATAAGAGTGCTTAAGCCTGCTGAAAGTTGCAGTGACGGTCATAGAAAAAACATAAAAAAACAGCCATTTTGGAGAAATATGTGTTTCCAAAATGGCTGTTTTAGTTTATACTGAATTTTAGTCAGGCTTTTTCAGGTTCCGGGTAATCAATACCAAATGTGTCAACAGTTACGGAAGCCATTTTCTGTTCTTTTACAGGACGATCACCGTAAGTTGTTCGGGTTGTTGCAATCTTATTTACAACATCCATTCCTTCGATTACTTTGCCAAATGCAGCGTATGCACCGTCTAAATGAGGAGCGGCCTTGTGCATGATAAAAAACTGGGAACCTGCAGAATCCGGTCGCATGGAACGAGCCATGGAGAGAACACCTTCAGTGTGCTTCAGGTCGTTCTTGAAACCATTCTGTGAGAATTCACCTTTAATGCTATAGTTTGGTCCGCCCATTCCGGTTCCTTCCGGGCATCCGCCCTGAATCATGAAACCATTGATGATACGGTGAAAGTTCAAACCATTGTAAAAGCCTTTTTTTACGAGTGAGATAAAGTTATTAACTGTATTAGGAGCAATGTCCGGGTACAGCTCAGCCTTTATAACATCACCGTTTTCCATTGTAATTGTTACTATTGGATTTGCCAAAATAAATCGCATCCTTTCATTTATGATGAGGCTATCATATCATTACAGGCTTTACAAAGTCAATGTTGGATGCATTGTTTTGGGTTGGGGTATATTTTTTATTGGGGAATAAAAAGTTACAAACAGAAAAAGGAGAAACGCAGAGTGAAGAACGGAAAAGGTATTAAGGTAATTATTGTATTGGTCGTCGTTATTGCCCTTGTTGTGATAGGCGGATTAAAGATTAAAAATGTCTATGATGGATTTATGGATGAGTACAAGGGGACGGAGAGCGCATCGGGAACAGATGTAACGATCGAGATTCCGGAAGGAGCATCGTCAAAGAAGGTGGCAGCGATCCTGCATGACGCCGGACTGATCAAGTATGAATATGCATTTGTATTACGAGTGAAAGAATCAGAATACAGAGGACGGATCCAGCCTGGGACATTTACTTTGAATACCGGAATGAGCACACTTGAAATGATAGAGGATCTTTGTTATGTAGAACCTGTCAAGGAAGTCGTTGATACATTGACAATACCGGAAGGTTACAGTATTGAACAGATCGCAGCAAAATGCGAGGAACATGGTATTTGCAGTGCAGATGAGTTCCTGAATGAAGTAAAGAATGGGAACCATCAGATCCCGTTCAGTACCGGAGATATGAATACAGATGGTGTGAAGTATGACCTTCAGGGATATCTGTTTCCGGCAACCTATGATATTTATGAAGATACGACTGCGGCAAGTCTGATTGATACGATGCTGGAAAAATTCCGGAGCGTTTATACCTCAGAATACAGTGCCAAGGCAGCAGATCTTGGATATACAGATTATCAGATCCTGATCATGGCATCAATCGTGGAACGTGAAGCAAAGATTGACAGTGAGAGACCAATCATTGCAGGTGTTATCTATAATCGTTTAAAGATCGATATGATGCTTCAGATGTGTCCGACGGTTCTGTACCCTCTGACAGACGGAATGTATGATAAGTCAGAGGTTACTTATGATGATCTGGAGATCGAATCACCATACAACACTTATAAAAATACCGGACTTCCGGTAGGACCGATCTGCAATCCGGGTCAGGCATCGATAGAGGCTGTATTATATCCGGATGAGAACGATTATCTATATTATCATACCAGTGATGCCGGAGATGGAAGCCATATCTTCTCATCCACATATGATGAACATATTAATACGCAGTAATGTATTGGGCAGATTGCCGATTTCTTTTTAAAAAGACTTGCGATATATGGTGAAATTATATATACTTATAGAGTATGCATGAACAATGGGATAATTTGTTACCTTATATGCACAGCAGAACGTGTGATAGGAGGATTGTTTGATGAGAAAAGTGAATTTCAAAGTAAGAAATATAGGCTCTGAAAAGTATTTGTCTTATGTTTTGGATGATGAGACAGATCTGGATGAAGAGTTGCTTGATTACCTTGATGATAATAAAATTGCAGAACTCATTGATATCATTTATGAAGAAGATGATGAGAATGATTATCTTACATACAATATAACGGACAGAACAACAGTTGGAGCACTCCTTTCAGGCACGGTACATGCAGAGATGATGCTGGGTATAATCAGAGGGGTTGCATCAGGAATTATGAATATGCGTGATCTGGGAATCCCTGTTTCATATGTTATTCTGAATAAGGATTTTACATATGTAAATCCGGTGACATTTGATGTAAAGATGATCTGTATTCCGGTAGGATCGGATGTGGCAGCAAATGCGGAATTTAAGGCTTTTGTAAAAGACCTGATTCTGAATGCAACATATGCGGACGATGAAGATTGTAATTATGTTGCTAAGCTTATAAATATGCTGAATGTAGAGAAGTTCACGATCCGTGGTTTTGTAAGTCAGATCACAGAGCTGATGGAGGCTGCCGGATTACAGGTAGAAGAAGAATTTATGGATGTTGGAGATTCCGGCGTGGAGGTTTCTCAGGGTGTGGATATTCCACAGGGTGATACCTCTCTGGATGATCTTCCGGAATTTAAGGATATATCATTTGACGATGATGACGATGATGGCCTTGAGATGTACGAGGAAGAACCGACAGAAGAGAATACGATCTTCAAAGATCTGGATTTGAATGCAGATGTTGACAGCGCACTGAATTCTGTAAATATGGATCTGTTCGATGAGAGTAATCTGGAAGAGCTTACACTGGATGAAGATGCAGAGTTAGAAGAAACGGCTCATGATGAGGCAGAACCGGAAACAGAAGAAGCAGAGGCAGAAGATATTAAGCCTGCGACAGAGATTCCGATAGAGACACCGGAGGAGACAGAAGAGTCAGAAGGTATGACAGAGATGCTGACGGGTGCTGATCTGGCGGACATCGGTGAAGAAAAGCCACATGCATTTAATATCAAGGAGATTGCACATACTGCTGAGGGTGTGACAGAGATTTCTGCTGAAAGTAAGATGGAAGAAAAACCGGTATTGATCGATACTCAGGATCTGGATAATCTGATCGAGAAACCACCGGTTATGAAGAACATAAGAATCAACCGTGCAAAGATCATTCAGAAGGCTTCTGTTGAGATGGAGGATGATGAGGTTATTGATAATCCAACGGAGCAGATTCGGGGAGCGGGTGACGTAGATGAGGCGGATGCAGTAGAGCCTGAAACTCTTACAACACCGGTTCCTGTTGAAGAAAAGGAAGAGCCTGAAACAGGAGCGACCGGAACAACGGTTGAACTTACAGGTGGCATGAGTGTTGTACAGGATCAGACACCGGAGGAAGAGAAGAAACCTGCACCGGGTGTGCCGAAGGCAATGCCATATATTATCCGTGTAAACACAAAGGAACGTGTTATGGTAAATAAGGCAGTATTTAAGCTTGGTAAGGCAAACCGTGGTGTTGATTTCACAATTGACGGAAACGGTGCGATCAGCAGAGTACATGCGATCATTTATCAGAGAGATGACGGTTGTTACCTGAAGGATAACAAAGCGACAAATGCTACACTGGTAGATGGCGTGAAGCTGGAAGAAGGTCAGGAAGTTAAGCTTAAGAATGATGCGACGATCACAATCGGCGGAGAAGATTTCATTTTCAAATTAAGCTAATATATATTATCACCCGGATCGGGTGAACACGAGCAGGTAGGAATACCTGCTTTTGGTGTATACATGGAAAATAATTATCCGGACAGTATTGGGATTTCCGGATCATGAATGGAGAGAGGGACATGAAGAAGAACAAAGTATTACTTACAAAAACGGGAGATACATATAACTGCAGATATGTGCTGGATCAGACTGATATTATTGATGAAAAGGTAGATAAGGGTGTGAGTGGAAAATTTCCACAGATCATACCGTGCAGACTGGAAGAGAAAGATAATCAGAGAGAATTTATTTATGAGATTGGCAACAAGGTACAGTTGACCGAGTTCCTCAAGAAAGAGATCAACAAGAAGCAGATGCTGACATTACTGTATAACCTTTTAAGCGGTCTGGAAGCATTTGGAATGAATATGATCTCATTAAGCTATGTTGCCAAGGATATCCAGTATGTGTTTGTTGCTCCTGAGAGCCTGAATGTTTATTTTATTGTTGCAGGTGTCGATAAGGAGATCACGGATCTGAATGAGGTTCGCAATTTTGTAAAAGATGTTATCTGTAATGCACATTATTTTGAGATGGATCGGGATAATTATGTAGCAAGACTGATCACATTTACGAATAAACTTGGAACATTCTCAGTTGGTGATATGAAAGAATTTGTCAATCAGCTTCTGATTGATATGGGAATCCACATAGAGGAAGAAAAGAAAAAAACAGAGAAAAAAGAAGAAAAAACTGCAAACGACAAGGTAAGCCGTATTGGTGTTATGCAGAATAATGCAAAGATGGTACAGCCTGGTGCTTCTGCCAGAGGATCAGTGCCACCAATGCCAAACCGTCAGGTACCACCGATGCCGAACGGACAGCCAATGCCGGGACGGCCAATGCCAATGCAGATGGGACCGGATGGCAAGCCAATGAACGGACAGCCAATGCCGGGACGGCCAATGCCAATGCAGATGGGACCGGATGGCAAGCCAATGAATGGACAGCCGATGCCGGGACGGCCAATGCCAATGCAGATGGGACCGGATGGCAAGCCAATGAACGGTCGGCCAATGCCGGGACGGCCAATGCCAATGCAGATGGGACCGGATGGCAAGCCAATGAACGGACAGCCGATGCCGGGACGGCCAATGCCAATGCAGATGGGACCGGATGGCAAGCCAATGAACGGTTGGCCAATGCCGGGACGGCCAATGCCAATGCAGATGGGACCGGATGGCAAGCCAATGAACGGTCGGCCAATGCCGGGACGGCCAATGCCAATGCAGATGGGACCGGATGGCAAGCCAATGAACGGACAGCCGATGCCGGGACGGCCAATGCCAATGCAGATGGGACCGGATGGCAAGCCAATGAACGGTCGGCCAATGCCGGGACGACCAATGCCAATGCAGATGGGACCGGATGGCAAACCAATTGTGCCGCCAATCCCAAATCGTCCGGCATCATCAATGCCGGAAAAGAAACCGGAGGCAGCACCGGTACCACCGATGCCGGAGAAGAAACCGGAAGCAGCACCGGTACCGCCGATGCCGGAGAAGAAACCGGAAGCAACACCGGTACCACCGATGCCGGAGAAGAAACCGGAAGCAGCACCGGTACCACCGATGCCGGAGAAGAAGCCGGAGGCAGCACCGGTACCGCCGGTTGAGGAGAAGAAGCCTCAGGTGCCAGTGCCGTATCTGTTAAGAATAGCAACAAATGAAAAAATATATATAAATAAACCGGAATTTTCAATAGGAAGATCTGCAACCAAAGCAGATTATACAGTAACAGACAATTCAGATGTCAGCCGGATCCACTGCATCATTGAGAGAAAGAATGGTGTCAGCTATATCAGAGATAATGCCTCCACAAATGGTACATTTGTGAATGGACAGAACATAGCTGGACAGGAAAATGTATTTTTGACAAATAATGCAAAGGTTTCTCTGGGTGATGAAGGTTTCATTTATTTTGTCAGATAAGGATATGGGGATAATAATCAGGAGAAGCGTATGAAATATAGAGCGGCATATCACACAGATGTGGGTATAAAAAAGAAAAATAATCAGGACTCTCTTGCAATCAAGATTGCAGAGACTCCGAATGGACAGGCAGCCTTTGCGATTATCTGTGATGGCATGGGCGGACTGGCAAAAGGAGAGCTTGCAAGCAAAGAGGTCATAAATGCATATTGTGGCTGGTTTGAACATGATTTTGTAAAACTGGTCAGAACAGGAACATTTAATACAGCGATCTTGAAGGAGCAGTGGGATCGCATAGCTGTAACAGAGAATGAAAAGCTGAAAGCATATGGTGAAAGCCGGGGAATTATGATCGGAACCACGTTGTCAGCCATTCTTATGTATGAGGACAGATATTATATTATACATGTGGGCGACAGCCGGGTATATGAGTTGACAGATAAAATGGAGCAGCTTACACAGGATCAGACATTGGTTGCAAGGGAGATCGCAGCAGGAAGACTGACCCCGGAGCAGGCAGAAACAGATAGCAGACGAAGCATACTGTTACAGTGTGTAGGCGCATCACCGGTAGTGGAACCTGATTTTATCAGAGGTTATATTACACAAAATGCATCTTATTTGTTATGTTCGGATGGATTCAGACATAAGATAAGCGGAGATGAGATTATGGCGAAACTCAGTCCGCTGGCAGCACCAGATGAAGATAAGATGAAAGAGGGCTGTATTTTTTTAACAGATCTTGTAAAGTACAGGAAGGAAACAGACAATATAACAGTATTGCTGGTCAAGGCTGAGTAGTGGGGAGATAAGATGACAGAATTAGGAACAGTATTAGATGGAAAATATGAAATACTGAAAAAAGTTGGTCAGGGTGGAATGTCAATTGTTTATCTGGCGATGGATAACCGTCTGAATAAACAGTGGGCTGTAAAAGAGATAAAGAATGATGGTTCCAAGAGTGTAGAAACACTTTTAAAAGGCTTGGAGCGCGAAGCAAACATCCTGAAAAATGTGGATCATCCGGTATTGCCTCGAATCGTTGATATCATAAATGAGAATGGAACGATTTATGTAATCATGGATTTCGTAGAAGGTAAGCCGTTAAATGAAGTTCTGAAGGCAGAGGGTGCACAGAAGCAGTCCGATGTAATTGAGTGGGGTCGTGCGCTTGCCAGTGCACTTGATTATCTGCACTCCATGAATCCACCGATCATATACAGAGATATGAAACCATCCAATGTTATGTTAAAGCCGGATGGTTCAGTAAAGCTGATCGATTTTGGAACAGCAAAAGAGTACATAATTGAAAATAACGCAGATACGACAGCACTGGGTACCAGAGGATATGCAGCACCGGAGCAGTTCGGTGATGCGCAGGGACGTGGTATCTATAATACTGATGCCAGAACGGATATTTATAATCTGGGTGCGACGCTATATCATCTGGTAACCGGAAAGAATCCATGTGAGCCACCATATGAGATTAAACCGATCCGTCAGTGGAATCCAATGCTTTCATCTGGTCTGGAGCAGATCATTATCAAGTGCTGCCAGTCTAATCCAAATGACAGATATCAGTCCTGTTCAGAACTTCTGTATGCGTTGGATCATTACAATGAGTTGGACAATGAGTACAGAGCAAAGGCAAAGAAAAAGCTGGTCACATTTGGCGTGATGGCAGGATTATCCCTTCTGTCTGTTGGCTGTGCCATTTTTGGCGGGGTAAAGAAGAATGAGATCAAGGAGAAGAACTACAGCAACAAGATACTGGAGGCAGAGGATGCGCTGCAGGATAATGATATAAATGGAGCAATCAAGATCTATAAAGAAGCAATTGCTCTGGATGAATCATCCTCAGATGCCTATCTGGGACTTCTTGATACGTATGCATATTATTATGATATGGATCAGAACACTGACACTGTGTCCGAGAACGTGGACAGTGGAGCAAAATTAGGTGTACGTTACGTCACCAAGTATATTGACAAGGTAAATGCAGATGTTGTCTATGAGGTTGCGATCATTTATTACAACGAAATCCAGGATTACAAAGCTGCAATGCAGTATTTTAATCAGGTAAATGATTCGGCAAACTTCCCGGATGAGACAGCACAGGCTGCATACTATTCGGCAATTTGCGAGAATAAGATCAAGAAGAATTCCAATTTTGCAAACAGTAAAGAGAATCTGGTTAATTTTGAAACTTATAACAGTGAGGAACTGGAAGATACAAATCCAAGCAAATATGTAAATTATCTGAATATCGCTTCTATCTATGTTGATAATCTGGGAAGTGATACGGCAGATATGCCGCAGAGAACGATTGCATTGCTGACGGAGGCAAACGAAAAGCTGGATGAAAACAGTACAGCACTTTCCAATGCACTTCCGGAGGATCGTAATGTAAAATATTACACGGCACAGTATGCGAGAATCCTGTATTCCGTATATTCCTATCAGGCAAAGAATACAAATGTAGATGCAGAGAAGGAAAACTATTATCTGAGTGCAATCGACTCACTTAACCGTTATCTGGCAAGTATCGATATCACGGATCCAAATCTTCCGGATACAACAAAGAAATCATATGTAAAATATATGAAGGAAGAAGCGGAAACTTACATAGCGCTTGAAAAGATCAGCGACAATAAGGATTATTATGATCAGGCTGAAAAGGTATACAGTTCCGCAGAGAGCAGCATGGGAACGGTTGATAATGCAGCCGATATTTATGTCAGTCATCTGACATATCTGTATGACCGGTATTCCGGAGAATACGGATCCAATCCGAAACGCTGGAAGCAGGATGGCATCCAGAAGATCAAAGCGGTATACGATGCGGGCAGTAAGATCAATATTCTTGCCTCCCGTGGTAATAATGAATGGAACTCGTTGATCGTAAACTCTGCAATTTCTGATATTATAAATGGAAATACTGCAGTGACAGGGAGTGAGGAGTGATAACAATGAATGAAACGATATGTAATGTAATGTTATTCGGCGGTATAGCTCTTGCAGTTGTCTTTGCAGTGATAGCAGTTATATTATTTGTAAAACTGGATATCCCGAAGGTGATCGGAGATCTTTCCGGAAGCACAGCCAGAAAACAGATTAAAGAGATCCGCGAAAAGGGTTATGAAAGCTTACAGGGAAGCGGTGCTTCCAAAAAAGATGCGATCAAATCAAAGGGCAGTACCAGTAAGATCGAGGTGCGTGATATCAAGGGCAAGTCAGCATCCGAAGAAGTTTCCAGGAAAGGAAATGAGAGATATAAGAAGGCTGTGGATGAGTTGAATAAGAGCAGAAGCCATCATCATACCAGACTGGAAGAAGCAGATTCTGAGAAAGCAACCGATATCCTGAGACCGGAAGAGGATTACGAAAAAGAAACCGACATCCTGAGACCGGAAGAGGATTACGAAAAAGAAACCGACATCCTGAGACCGGAAGAGGATTACGAAAAAGAAACCGACATCCTGAGACCGGAAGAGGATTATGAGAAAGAAACTGATGTCCTGAGATCAGAGGAGGATTATGAAAAAGAGACCGATGTTCTTCGGGCGGATGATGAATATGAGCGTGAGACTGATATTCTGACATCAGAGGATGAAGCAGATGCGGCAACGGATGTCTTAAGTACAGACAGTGATGCAACAGACGTATTAAGCACCGATGATGATGCAACCGATGTTCTCACTATGGATACAGAAGCTTCTGACAGTAGTGAGACCGATATACAGGGTGAAGAAGCTGAGAAATTCCCACTGTTAGTTGATGTTGTTGTAGTTCATACGGATGAATCGATATAGAAGGGAGTGACCAAAATGAAGAAAAACAAATATTTACATCGTTTTGTGGCTTTGGTCATGACGGCGGTTATGCTGTTATCACTGGTGGTAATTGATAACAGAATCGGAATGAAAGCAGAAGACGAATATACAAAAGAAGTGATCAATCTTGAAACGTATATTCCCCAAAAAGTTACATATAAGAAAAATAAAGATGGAAGCGTAAAGACAGGCAGTGTAGAAGAGGTTGAGATTTCTGTTCCGGAAGAGACTGCTGTCACATTTAAGGGTGACTACCTGATGCAGGAACTGGATGCATCTGATAAGAAGCAGATTATAGCAACATCCTGTGATGCATCTGATAAGAAGACCACAAAGCAGGCTTCGGAGATCGAGGAGATTCGGATCACAGATTCAGAGGATGAATATCAGTATGCAGTGTATAAAGCAGCAGATGAGAAGGATACTTATGAATTTGCGGGGATAATACGTGTATATGGAGAAAATGCTGAAAATGGGGATAATCTATCTGTTGCTGGACCAACTATGCATATTTCAGCAGAGGCGGGAAATAAAAGCATTCCACAGATAAATGATAAAAATGGAGATAGTTTTTATTATGCTGAAAAAGGGGATGTTGTGTCTGTAAAGGGGTATGTGTCAGATGGAACGGAACAGGTTGACGGATATATAAAACAGACACCGGAAGATCCGGCGGATATTGTTAAACTTACATATACATTAAATGGTGGAAATGAGAAAGAAATACCAATCGGTAAAGATGGTGGAGCCTTTGATGTAAAGGTTCCGGAATCCGGATCATATGTATTTACAGCATATAGCAGGGAAGGAAAAAAGGTATTTATTCCGGTGACGATCCGGTATACTTCAGATATTCGGATTCAGGATGTAACGGTAGATGAAGATTCTGAATTAAAGATTACGGAAGGGATACTTGGTGAGTTCCTGAATAAAAAGGGTGATGGTATTCGTGTAACGGTATCGGCGCTTGAGGATATAGGCGACAGTAATTTTGCAGATCTGGATCTGGAATATTGTTTTGTGAATGGAACGACCATGAATAACTGGCAGTCGGTATGTATGGATAAAGATGAAGATACCGGTATCTGCAGTAAAACGGTATTGATTCCGAAATCGTCTGTAGCAGGTGCGGATTATAAAGTAATCTTCAGAGTCACAGATCATATATATGAATCTATCGGTACTTACAAATTTGATGAAAATGGATCATTTGTATATATCGATGAAAAAGCACCAGAAATTACAAAGGGCTCTTTCCGTGGCATAAAGGGAAACGATAGTGCAACGATTTCGATCCAGAATTATACATATGATGCAGATACATGGTTCAGTGGTGCAGAACTGACAGGAGTAGCGGCAGTTGAGGATTATGCACCGATCGATACGGCAAGGATCAGCCTTGATGGTGAGATCATTGAAACTGTAACAGATATATCAGCAGATGCAAATCAGTATTCTTATATATATGATGATATTACGATTTCCGAACTGACAGATAAAGCAGGAAAACATACAGTCTTATATGAAGCAGTAAACCGTCTTGGTCAGACCGGTACCAAAGAGATCACATTTAATCTGGATACAAAAGCTCCACAGGCACTTATCCTGAGTCAGGCAAATGGTGGTGTATCACTGCAGGATCAGGCAGAATATACTGTAACAGCCAAGACAGGAGAGACTTTGATATTCCGGATTTCTGATGCTGACAGTCAGATCGATACGGCTAAAACAAAGGTCTATGTAAATGGTGAGGAAGTTACATTGACCGGAGATGAACTGTCACTGCCGGATGTTGGTGTGTATAAAGTAACACTTGACGCATATGACTGTGCCGGAAATACAACAAAGAAAACGGTAACCGTTTATGTGAATAAAGAAACATTACAGGATTCTTTGACAGTTTCCTCCGAGGGGAAAACAATAGATGCAAAGGATCAGGCACTGGTATATGCCGGACATAATGGAAGTGCAACAACGGTTACATATAAAGTAACAGGTCTGGATCTGGATGCCGATGATATTGTAAAGACGGTAACAAGAAAGGCTCCGGATTCCGCAGCGTCTGCTGCCGGTATTGAAGTAGCACCGTCCAGAACAGATATATCAGCAAATGGAAATCTGAAAACCGTTACACTGACCTATGATCTGACGACAGAGGGTGTGTATGCATTCCACTTTACATCAAAGCATCATTATGTGGCTGCGAATGAAGATGCAAACACAACGGATGCATCCATTCAGGTGTTATATGACAAGACAGCTCCATCAATAGCAGCAATGGAATTTGCCGGAGCAAAGGCATCAGCAGATGGTATTTATTATTTCAGTAAAGATCCTTCCATTCATATAACGGCTGAGGATGCGTTTTCACTGGGTGATTACAAGGTCACAGATCAGGTGGGAAATACCATTCTTACAGGAAATATAGCTGCGAATGGGGATAAAACATTTGATAAAACACTTGTATTAACAAATGGAATTGAAGAGAATAAGATTTATACGATCATATTCTATATCAGTGATAAATCAGGAAATATTGCAACAAAATCCAATGAAAATGGGGTTGCATACCGGTTTGCGGTTGATACTGAAAAGCCAGCGGTTGATATTGCAGATAAAGAATCCACAGACAGTCTGAAGCTTACGCAGTACTGGAATGGTTCAGATGTAACAGTAAAGGCGTCTGCATCTGATAATTTTCTGATCAGCAGGATTACTGCATCAGCAACCTGTGACAGTAAGGCTGTTGCAGATCAGGAGCAGAAGATGGATCTGGAGGATGAAACGATCGGCCAGACCATGAATGCATCCTTTATTTACAAAAAAGCCGGTGTATATGAAGTTACAGTAACAGCATATGATGAGGTTGGCAACACAAAGACTGCAAAGTGTACCTTTGTTATCGACAATGAACTGGCAGATATCAGCTTCTCCGGTATTCCGGTAAGTGGTGTTTATAAAAATGATGGTACACAGACGATTACAGTTAAGGCAGCAGATGATTATGGCATCGCAGCTTCCGATGTGGTTGTGAAGGTAGTGTATGAAACTTACGACTATGATGCAACGACAGGTGCCGGAGTAAAGGGTGAAGAGATCATCACAGCAAAGAACAGCTCGGATCAGACAGTTACAGCTACGATCAAAAACTGTAAGGTTATTGATGGAAAGCCAATGAAATATTACATTGCGGTAAGTGCAACTGACAGATCCGGCAACAGCTCAGAAAAGAGAAGCAAGACCTTCTATTATGATCCATATAAACCGGAAGTAACGGTAGAACCGGCAATCGCAGGTACCGGAACAAAGTATTATAATGACAAGGTCAGATTCAATATTACAGTGGCAGAGCAGTTTGAACTTGGCGCAAATGTATATGTGTTAAATACAGACGACTATAAGAACTGTAAATCAGAAGCCGATTATGCTGCAAAAGCATATAAGACATTTTCTTATAAAGATGTAAAGCAGAAAACATTTGGTTTCACTGTATCAAAGGCTGACCGGTATAAATGGACGGTTGTAGCAGTAGATGCATCCGGAAATGCAGCAACAGTATCCGATATCCGGTTCACGATCGATACAGAGAAGCCTCTGGTCGAGATTGAAGGTGTTCCGGATGACAAGAAGTCAACCGGTACAACGATCCGTGTTGTGATCACAGATAATGAGAGACTGGATCCGGAAAGCTTTAAAGTCGTTGAGTGTTATAAATATTTTGATGGTACAGAATACATTGAGAAGGAACTCAAGATCAAGCAGGTAGGTGCAAAGGAATTAGAGGCATCTGCATACTGCGGACAGAAGAGCGGCAAGGCATGTTCTTATGTATTTAAGGTAACCGGTAAAGACAGAGCCGGAAATGATGTGGAATATGAAATCAATGATTCCAGATTCAAGGTCGATTCCACACTTCCGGATATCGTGCTGGATCGCTATCCGGATTCTGAGAATGATGGTTACTACAACAAGAATGTAAGCTTCAAGTTCACAGTAACAGAGCAGTTTCCATTAAAAACGAAGATCACAGTAAGTGATAAGAACAAGGACGTGAATGGAGACGAAGATGAGACATACATTCTGAATGAGACAACCGGAACTTACACAGTAAAGAGAAAAACACCTGGTGTATATAACCTGACGATCAAGGCAGTGGATGCATTTGGAAATGTAAACTATGTAAGAGATATTAAGTTTGTGATCGATAAGGAAAGCCCGGTAGCGACAATTGAAGGTGTACCGGAGAATGGTCTGACACAGGGTACAAATGTGAAGATCACAGTTACAGATAATCAGAAGCTGCTGTTGAAGGATTTCCAGATCACAGAGTATTACAAATGCTTTGATGAAAGCAAATATACACAGAAGAAGCTGGCGATCAAGAAGGTGGATGGCAAGACACTGGAGGCTTCTGCATATTGCGGTCAGAAGAAGGGAAAAGCCTGCTCCTATTACTTCAAGGTAACAGGAACGGATAAGGCAGGCAATAAGGTTTCATACGATATAGCAGGTTCCCGCTTCAAGGTAGATGCAACAAAGCCGAAGGTAACGATCACACCACGGCTGGAGCAGACAAATGACGGTTATTACAATAAAGATATCGCATTTGACATAGCAGTAGAAGAACAGTTTGCTGAAACACACAAGATCGTGGTTTCCGATAAGAATAAAGATACAAATGGTGATGCGGATGACACTTTCACAATGAAGGGAACGAGCGGAACCTATACAGTGAAACGGAATGCACAGGGAATTTATAATCTGAAGGTTACAGTTACGGATGCATTTGGAAATGTAACAGAGGATGAGGCTGCATTTGTAATTGATAAGACAAAGCCTACGATCGGAATTGCAACTGTGAATAAGCTGAATAATGGAAATGTAGCACTTAATGTGAACCTTGCAGATAATTATAAAGGAAAGTCCTATACCGTACATGTAAAACGGAAGGATGCTTCCGGTGCAGTTGCATATGACGGAGATTACAGAACAGTAGAATGGAATAACACTTCTGTAAATCCGGAGATCGTATTCTCAGATGAGGGCGATTATGAGATCACTGTTTCTGCGGATGATAAGGCTGGTAATGAACAGATCGCAGAGAATGTATCCTTCCGGATTGATAAGACAGCACCTGTATTATCGATAACAGGTGTTGCAGATTCACAGAATACATCCTGTACGGCGACACTGACAGTAAATGAGGCATTTGCATTCTCTTATGATGGAGAAGCAATGAACAGTGCTGACATTACGGCAACGATCACCAAAAAGACGGATGGAACAGGAGCATCAACAGTTGCAACCTTAAATACCGGTAATTTTTCATCCGGTAATCCGCATACTGCGACCTATACCTTTGATGAAGATGGTGAATATACAATCACTTTTAATGCAAAGGACATGACAGGTAATGTTGCAACGGCTGTTACTAAGACATTCAAGGTAGATAAGACAGCACCAGAGCTTAAGGTATCAGCAGTGAACAGCAAGAACGGTGTCGTAAATGAGTATGAGACAGTTGGTGGAAGCTCTGTAAACAACACAGATTATGTAGATATGAACATAGAAGTAACAGAGTCCTTCTTTGCTTCGAATAAGGTAAATATATCTGTACAGAAGGATGGCGAGGACGTATCTTCCTCTTACTTTACAAACTTTGGCAGTAATGCGGCAGTCAGCCGTGGAAGCCAGAGATTTGATGAGGATGGTGTATATACCATAGCAGTTACAGCAGAAGATGCACTTGGCAACAAGGCAGATGATTACAACATGGTATTTACGGTAGATAATACACCGCCAACAATTGACAAGACTGCAAAGATGGCTGAATTTACTGAGAGAAGATCAGAAGATGGAGAACTTCTTCTGAACAGTCAGGATTTTGCGGATATCAAGGAAAAGGGATATGATGCACTCTGGTCAGTTAATGATACATCTGTATTTAAGGCAAGTGTAAAGCTGGATGGTATTGATTTTGTAGATTTCTCAGATCTGACAGATGGATATCATACAATGACGATTTCCGTTACCGATGAGGTTGGTCATGTGACAACTGAAACATTTGACTTTACCTATGATGGAACAGCACCTCGTATCATTATCACAGGCGTTGATGATAAGAGCGTTGTAAGAAATCCGTTTACCATGAAGATCGGTCTGGAAGATGCAGATGATATGCTGACAGAGATCGTGATCAACGGAGATACTATTGATCCGGCACTGTATGAGGATACGAATTCGTATGAGTTCCAGGTTGAGAACTATGGTAATTATAAGGTTCGGGTATCTGCAAGAGATACAGCGGGAAATGTTACATCGACCTATGACAGTGCAACAGATGAGGTATTCTCCTTCCAGTTAAAGGAAAAGACATCACCGATCCTGATCGTTATCATTATTCTTGCAATTCTTGCAGTTGTGGCAGTGATCCTTCTTCTGATCATCAAAAAAAGAAGAAACAGCCACAGCAGTAAATAAAACATGACTATAGAAAGAAAGGGACCACGCCCGAACAGGCGTGGTCTTTCAATGAGGTGACATAAATGGCATTAAGAGCGGTAGCATTTGATATGGATGGAGTCCTGATTGATTCCGAGAAGGTATACAGAATGTGCTGGTTGAAGAATGGATTGTCCATCGGTATCCCGGAGAATGAGATGTCGAAGATCTGTGACCGGATGGCAGGTGGAACCAAGAAGACAAATGCACATGTGATGAAAGAAAAGATGGGCGAAGATTTTGACTATCTTGCATTCAGACAACGTACAGTGGATATGGTCGAAGCATATATGAATGAGCATGGCGTTGAATTAAAGCATGGCGTGATCGAGACACTAAAGACTTTAAAGGAAAGAGGAATCAAGATGGCGGTTGCAACTTCGACGGATCGGGAACGGGCAGAGGATAAACTGGTTCGAAGCGGATTGCTTCCGTATTTTGATGATGTGATCTGTGGGGATGAGATCGAGCGCGGAAAACCATATCCGGACATCTATCTGAAAGCCTGTGAGAAGCTTGGTACGAAGCCGGAGGAGACAGTTGGGGTAGAGGATTCCATTAATGGTGTGACCGCCTCCCATGCGGCAGGCTTGTATACTCTCATGGTGATCGATCTGATCCAGCCGGACGAAGAAACGAAGAAGAAAGCAGACCGTATCAGCAACGATATATTTGAGCTGACGGAATTATTTGAAGACTGATGAAGCAGTTTGACTTCGAAAATGACATCTGAAAATGATCGATATAGCAGAATAGAGAATGATCTCTGGAATGAAAGAAACCCTTCCGGCATATAGTAGTGTCAGGAGGGTTTTTATGATTACTGGACAGAAAATTTTCAGCCTGTTAAAGGCACTTGCGGTATCTTACATAATAACGGCAATCCTGTTGCTTGTAACGGCATTCCTCATGTACAAGCTGGGACTGGGTGAGACGGTGATTCATCTGAGTATTATCATCATTCATGGCATCTCTGTATTCCTTGGCGGTTTTCTTACCGGCAAGATGGTAAAGGAGCAAAAATATATCTGGGGATTGATGCTCGGAGTGTGCTATGTGCTGGTGATCGGTATTGTATCTTTCATTATGAACGGTACAATCCACATCTCTGCCGGAGGGACATTGACGAATGTGATCCTGTGTCTCGCAGCCGGAATGCTTGGCGGAATGCTGGGTTAGAGACAAGTTTTTCGTAAAAATACTTTGACTTTAAAGCATGTTGTGTTATAATTTCGCTATATGACATAAAAAGGAGAAGTGTACCTATGAAGAGAATAAAGACACTCACAAACAGAACAATGAAGAACACAATGGTTAAGGGCGGATGCGGCGAATGCCAGACATCATGTCAGTCAGCTTGTAAGACATCATGCACAGTCGGAAATCAGAGCTGTGAGAATGCTGAGAACAAGTAAGAGATCATTGTAGACAGACAACCACAAAGGGGACCGTCAAACAAATGACAGTCCTCTTTCGTTGCGTGTCAGAAAAATTAATTCACAAGATGGGAGAATTTGTATGGTACATCAGTACAAAAGTAATGGATATAATATCGTACTCGATGTATGTAGTGGGTCTGTTCACGTAGTGGATGACCTTGTGTATGATATTATTGCAAATTACGAAAATCATACAAAAGAACAGGTAATGGAATTACTGCCATCCTATGATAAGGATGAAGTATCGGAAGCCTATGACGAGGTAACCGGCCTGGTAGAAGACGGAACACTATTTACAGAAGACATATTCAAAGATTATATCATTGATTTTAAAAAGAGAAAAACAGTGGTAAAGGCTCTGTGTATTAATATTGCACATGACTGTAATCTTGCATGCAGATATTGTTTTGCAGGAGAAGGTGAGTACAAGGGTGACAGAGGTCTGATGCCACTTGACATAGCAAAGAAATCTCTGGATTTCCTCGTTGCCAATTCCGGTAACCGTGTAAATCTTGAGGTCGATTTCTTCGGCGGTGAGCCACTTATGAACTGGGATGTCGTAAAAGAGACCGTTCGATATGGAAGAAGCCTGGAGGAGAAGCATAATAAGAAATTCCGTTTCACATTGACAACAAACGGTGTGTTGTTAAATGATGAGGTAATGGAATTTGCCAATAAAGAGATGGCAAATGTCGTATTATCCATCGACGGAAGAAAAGAGATTCATGATTACATGCGTCCGACCAGAAATGGAAAGGGAAGCTATGATCTGTTACTTCCAAAGTTCCAGGAATTTGCAAAGAAGCGTGCCGGAAAGAGTTATTATGTAAGAGGCACTTATACGCATAACAATCTGGATTTTTCAAAGGATGTATTACACATGGCAGATCTTGGATTTGACCAGATCTCCATTGAGCCGGTTGTATCTCTGCCGGACGAGCCTTATGCGATAAAGGAAGAGGATATCCCATATCTGTTAGATCAGTATGATATCCTTGCAAAAGAGATGATCAAAAGACATAAAGAAGGAAGGGGCTTCAATTTCTTCCACTTTATGATAGATTTGACAGGGGGACCATGCGTGGCCAAACGTCTGTCGGGGTGTGGTTCAGGTACAGAATATCTGTCAGTTACACCATGGGGCGACCTTTATCCGTGCCATCAGTTTGTCGGTGAGGATGGGTTCTGCATCGGAAATGTAAATGAAGGTATTACGAAACCGGAACTTGTTGATGAGTTTAAGCTCTGCAATGTCTATGCAAAGGACAAGTGTAAGGACTGTTTTGCAAGATTCTATTGTAGCGGTGGCTGTGCGGCGAACTCATATAAATTCCATGGGAATATATTAGATGCGTATGATATCGGATGTGAACTTCAGAAAAAGCGTATCGAATGTGCGATCATGATCAAAGCCGCATTAGCAGATGAAGAAGAAAATCAATAAGGAGGACAAAGGTAAATAAGATGAAGAAAGCAAGAAAAAAAGCCATATGGGTATTGATCCTGTTCCTGCTTGTGCTTGCGGGTTCCATCTACGTTGCATTGTTTGGTGTAGGCGACAGAGGAAAAGCAAAGTATATCAGCCTTGGACTTGATCTGAAGGGTGGCTTAAGTGTAACCTATGAGATTCAGGATGAGGATTACAGTGATGCAGATGTTCAGGATACGATCTATAAGCTGCAGAAACGTATTGATTCCCATACAACAGAGCATAACGTATATTCAGAGGGAAATGGTAAGATCACTGCCGAAATTCCGGGTGTAACAGATGCAGATGCAATTCTGGAAGACCTGAGTATCGAAGGTAAGTTAGAGTTCTTAGATCCTGAGAATTATGAATTATGGTCACAGGGCAAGGATTATACTCCAGCTCTTACCGGTGATGATATTAAGGGTGCAGATGCCAAGATCGATTCTACAGAGACCGGTGATGACAATGTAGTACAGTTGTCATTCACAACAGCAGGTGCTCAGAAGTTTGCAGATGTAACAACAGCAAATGTAGGAAAGATCGTTTATATCGTATATGATGGTGAAGTTGTAAGTGCACCAACTGTACAGCAGGCAATTACAGACGGAAATGCTGTTATCAACAGCATTTCAACATATGAAGAGGCAGACAGCCTTGCTACTACGATCCGTATCGGTGCATTGCCACTGACACTGAAGCAGGTACGTTCTAATATCGTCGGAGCAACTCTTGGTTCAGAAGCAGTATCAACAACGATCAAAGCAGGTATCATTGGTATTATCTGTATCTTCATTATCATGATCTGCGTATTCAGAATTCCGGGTCTGATCGCATCATTATCATTGACACTTTATACATTTATGATCTTACTTGTTATGAACCTGTTCAATGTTACATTGACACTTCCGGGTCTTGCAGGTATCATCCTTTCTGTAGGTATGGCGGTCGATGCGAACGTCGTTATCTTTACACGTATTAAAGAAGAACTGGCAACAGGTGCTTCTGTTAAGCAGTCTGTAAAAGCCGGATTCCATAATGCGTTATCAGCGATCATCGATGGTAATGTGACAACCCTGATCGCAGCACTTGTGCTTGGTATTTTCGGAACCGGTACAATCAAGGGATTTGCGATCACGCTGGCAATCGGTATCGTATTATCCGTATTCACAGCACTTGTTGTTTCACAGCTTGTGTTAAATGCACTTGTTACACTTGGCGTAAACGATGTGAAGTTCTTTGGCAAGGCAAAAGAGCCAGGCAAGGTCAACTTCGTAAAGGGTGGTAAATATTGTATTATCGCTTCTGTTCTTGTCATCGTGATCGGCTTCTGTTTTATGCCGATCTTTGCAAAGACAAAGGGAAGTGCATTGAATTTAAGTATTGATTTTGCAGGTGGTACATCAATCACAGCAGAATTTGACAAAGCATATTCATTATCTGAGGCAGAGAAGGACATTGTTCCTGTTATCGCTGAGGCAGCAGGCATCAGTGAAGCAGATATCTCTGTTCAGACTGTTTCCGGTACAAATGAGATTGTATTCAAGACCACAGAGCTTACGACTCAGGGTGATGATTCTCAGTTGACAAAGGTAACAGCTGCACTCAGCGAGAAGCTCGGTGCGACAGTAACAAATTCCGATAATATCAGTGGTTCAGCCAGCAGCGATATGACAAGGGATGCATTCCTTTCTGTAGCACTTGCAGCCGTTCTGATGCTCATCTACATTGTAATCCGTTTCAAGGATGTGAAGTTTGGTGTAAGTGCGGTATTAGCTCTTTGCCACGATGTAGCTATGGTATTTGTTCTGTATATCTTACTTCGGTTATCCGTTGGTAATACCTGTATCGCATGTATGCTGACAATCTTCGGTTACTCGATCAATGCAACGATCATCGTATTCGACCGTATCCGTGAGAATATCGCAAATGCAGGAACAAAGAAAGATTACAAGCAGATCGTTAATTTAAGTATTAACCAGACGATCACCAGAAATATTTATACATCCTTAACAACATTTGTTACGATCTTCGTATTATATGTAATGGGTGTAGCAGCGATCAAAGAGTTCGCATTTACTCTGATGGCCGGTGTCGTAATCGGTGCTTATTCTTCTATCTGTGTAACTGGTCCATTGTGGTACTACTTCAAGACCGGATTTGGTAAGAAGAAGGATGCTGCGAATGGCAAGAACAATAAGAAAGCAGTAGAGAAGAAGAAAACAGCAAAGGCGCAGTAATTATCTGTCGCCGATCGAATGAAAAACAGACAAGTATGTAGGATTTACATATTTGTCTGTTTTTTCGTTGTGTTACAGGAAAATTTACATCGTGTATCATTAAATTTAATACGTAATGACAATGCATTGACGGATGATAAAAGCTGTGATATGTTGAAGCAAAGGAGGTGCATGATTGAAACAATGAAACGATTTGAAGCGGTTATATTTGATATGGATGGGGTTATATTCGACTCGGAGCTGCTGGTTATAAAGTGCTGGCAGGTCGTTGCAGATAAATATGGAATCAAGAACATAGAAGACACCTGTCACAAATGTCTGGGACTGAATAAGGATGCGACAAAAGAACTGATGCTTGGGGTGTATGGAGCAGATTTCCCTTATGATGAGTATAAGGCGGAGATGTCGGCACTGTTCCATGAACAGGCGGCGGGAGGAAAGCTTCCGATGAAACCGGGAGTTACCGGTCTGTTGCAGACATTAAAAAAGAATGGAAGAAAGGTTGCACTGGCATCTTCTACCAGGAAAGCAGTTGTCGAACAGGAGCTTCGGGATGCAGGTATCCTTCCGTATTTCGATCGAGTTATTTGCGGAGATATGGTAAAGCGGAGCAAACCGGAGCCGGATATCTATCTGGAAGCATGCAGACAGATCCATGTGATGCCGGAGCAGGCATACGCCATAGAGGATTCTTATAATGGTATCCGTTCTGCACATGCAGCGGGACTGCATCCGATCATGGTGCCGGATCTTGCACCGGTCACGGAAGAAATGCAGGAGCTGTCGGATGTCATTCTGGATTCCCTGACCGAAGTAGAGAAATATTTGTTTTTTATTTAATAGCTTCTATCCCTCTTTTCCGATATTGAGAGGGGGAGAAGCCCTTCTGTTTCCGGAACAGCCGGCTGAAATATAACTGGTTATCGTATCCTACGACCTTGGCTATTTCATTTATAGAATAGTTCGTCTGTTCTAAGAGAAGCTGGGCGTTGTTGATCCGACGGGATACGATGAACTGCATCGGGGTCATGCCTGTGTATTTCTTGAAATTCCGTATGAACCAGCTCACGCTCATTCCTCTTGATTCGGCATATTCTTCTATGCTGATGTCTTTATTATAGTTTTCATTAAAGTAGGAAACTGCATAGTCCATTTCACGATCCAGATATTCATTTTTCAGGATATGCTCGCGTGACAGCTCCCGTTTGAATACGATTAAAAGGCGTGTTAGCAGTAAAGCCAGCATTTCTTCATAATCATCCTGACAACGCTGCAGCTCCAGGATGATCTGTTTAAATATATGTTCATATTCCAGAGAGGAACCGACAGGAAATACTCTCCAGTTATCTTTAAATCCATATTTCCTCAGAAGATTCTTCACATCGGAGCCGGTGAAATGAATCCAGTAAACCTCTGTTTTATCTGCACCGTAATATTCATATTTCTGTAGTTCCTTCGGGCGGTAGAGTACCATATTGCCGGCAGGAACGATCGTCTCATTCTCAGTTTTATCAAAATGAAAATGTCCAAGCCCGGATGCGATATAGATGATCTGGTAGTCCTGTCTGCCCTTAGGACGATAGGTAGGCATCTTCGGGTCGCCACTTAAGCGGTATGTTCCGCAGCTTCCGACAATAAGCGGTCTGCGCTTGTCCTTGAAATCAAGATAGGAATGATTCAGGTATCCGGTATTTATATACATGATGAAGCTCTCCTTTATTTGTAGGATTGTAATATAAAAAGATTTATTGATATTGTATCATTTTGTCCATATTCTGTCTATTCCGGTTCATAGACAGAAATGCTGTTAAAGTGTATGATAAATACAGACAAAACGAAATAACAAGATAATATTTGCAAATAATATCAAAAACATAAGAATAGTTGAAAACAAAAAAGTACATATAAGGGAGGATTACTTATGATAGTGCCACGTTATTATGAGAATTTGAATGTATTACATGAAAATACACAGCCTGCAAGGGCATACTATGTACCGGCTTCCTGTAGGATGGATGATCTGGTCGAGCACAGAGAAGGATCAGATCGGTTACAGTTATTAAATGGAAAATGGAAATTCCAATATTTTAAAAGTATTTATGATGTGAAGGATGCTTTTTATGAGATGGGATATGACACCGGAGCATTTGACGAGATCGAGGTTCCGGGCGTATGGCAGATGGCAGGATATGATACACACCAGTATACAAATATCCGCTATCCATTTCCATTTGACCCACCATATGTCCCACAGGATATACCGTGTGGAGCTTATGTGCATACCTTTTCTTATGCAAAGGATGTGGATGCGGCAAAGGCATTTCTGAATTTTGAAGGTGTGGATAGCTGCTTCTATGTGTGGATAAATGGGGAATATGTCGGATACAGTCAGGTATCCCATATGACCAGTGAGTATGATGTGACAGACATTTTAAAAGAGGGAGAAAATACGATCGCTGTCCTTGTTATGAAATGGTGTGACGGTTCTTATCTGGAGGATCAGGATAAATTTCGGATGAGTGGAATTTTCCGTGATGTATATATTCTGAAAAGACCGGAGTGCGCCATTCGCGACTACCGCATCACGACCTCTGTTTTAAAGGAAAAGGCTGAGGTGAAGCTCGATCTGAGCTTTTATCAGGAGACAGCGGTTAAGGTTACGATCGAAGACAGGAATGGTGTGGTTGTAGCGGAAGGACAGGCAGAGCATGACGGAGCTTTCACATTTGAGATTATACAGCCGACACTTTGGAACACCGAGAATCCATATCTGTATACACTTATTTTGCAGAGTGAAAATGAGACGATCGTTGATCATATCGCTGTCAGAACGATAGAGATAAAGGATAAAGTTATTTACTTCAATGGACAGAAGATCAAATTCCGCGGTGTCAACCGGCACGATTCTGATCCGGTAACCGGCTTTACAGTGGATGTGGAGAAGATAAAAAAGGATCTTACCCTTATGAAACAACACAACTTCAATGCGATCCGTTCCAGTCATTATCCAAATGCACCGTATTTTTATCAGATGTGTGACAAATATGGCTTCATGGTATGCGACGAGGCGGATATAGAAGCACATGGCCCATATATGTTATATCGCAAAGAGGATACTGACTACAACCGGTTCAAAAAGTGGAATGAGAAGATTGCAGACAATCCGGAATGGGAGGCGGCTATTCTTGACCGGGTGAAGCGGATGGTCGAGAGAGATAAGAACCGTTTCTGTATCGTGATGTGGTCGATGGGAAATGAAAGTGCATATGGCTGCAATTTTGAAAAGGCACTTGCATGGACGAAGCAGTATGATCCATCCCGTATTACCCAGTATGAAAGTGCAAGATACAGAAATTATGATGTGACCTATAATTATGAGAATCTGGATCTGTACAGCCGTATGTACCCAGCGCTGTCAGAGATCGAGGAATATCTGGAAAAGGACGGAAGCAAACCATTTCTGCTGGTTGAATACTGCCACAGCATGGGAAATGGTCCCGGAGATTTTGAAGATTATTTCCGAATGATCCACAGTGATGACCGCATGTGCGGTGGATTTGTATGGGAATGGTGCGACCATGCAGTTGCGCATGATCAAGCGGAAAACGGAAAGACGAAGTATTACTATGGCGGAGATCATGGAGAGGCGATACATGATGGTAATTTCTGTATGGATGGTCTTGTGTATCCGGACAGAACCCCGCATACCGGACTGCTCGAATACAAAAATGTCTACCGCCCGGTCAGAGTTCGGTCATTTGATCAGGAGAGAGGAACGCTTACCCTTCATAACTATATGGATTTTGATGATATTCAGGATTTTGTGGATATCTGTTATGAGGTAACTCAGGATGGCTTAAGTGTTCAGAAGGGCAAGGTAGTGGGTGCTTCGGCTGCTCCGCACAGTGATTGCACCGTGGGGCTTGATATCGATGTTCCTGCGGCAGGCAGAGCATATCTGAAGCTTTCTTATCAGTTAAAGAAAGAGCTTCCGTTAGTTTCTGCGGGTCATGTATTGGGCTTTGATGAACTTTTGCTTGAGAATAAAGATGGAAGAAACCAGACAGCTGCCAAATGGACGGCTTCGGATGTGGAAGTATCCGATATCAGGGTAGAGGAAGACGATGCATGGATCGTGTTAAATGGGGATGGCTTCACATATCGGCTGGATAAGCGTACCGGCTTGTTCAGCGGACTTCAGTATGCAGGCAGGGAATATCTGAATCATCCAATGGAGCTTAACATCTGGCGTGCGCCTACAGATAACGATATGTATATCCGGGCAGAATGGGAGAAGGCTCATTATGATGAGGCATACACAAGAGCATATAGTGAACAGATCCTTCAGAACAAATTCGGAGTAATGATCATGTGCCATGCAGGTGTGGTAGCTCCAACCGTTCAAAAGCTGATCGATGTAGAGATTATGTGGAAAATAGATGGCGCAGGCAGAATTGCTGCGGGAATAACAGCAGTAAAAGATGAAGAACTCCCGGATCTTCCAAGATTTGGTATAAGAATGTTTCTGGATAAGAAGCTTTCTGAGGCTGCCTATTATGGCATGGGACCACAGGAAAGCTACCGCGACAAGCACAGAGCTGCCAGCCACGGCTTGTTCAGAAGTTCTGTGCAGGAGCTTCATGAGGACTATATCATGCCGCAGGAGAATGGAAGCCACTATGACTGTGATTATGTGGAACTGACAAATCAACGATATGGAATGGCTGTTGCAGCAGAACATACATTTTCATTTAATGCCTCTTATTACACTCAGGAAGTGCTTACGCAGACGAAACACAATTATGAGCTTACGGAAGCCGACAGTACGGTGCTCTGTATTGATCATGCACAGAATGGAATCGGTTCGAACAGCTGTGGCCCGGTTGTTTCGGATGAATACAGATTCAGTGAAAATGAGTTCCGGTTTGATTTCACGCTGGTACCGTTTGTGAGGGGTTAATTAGGAGGAGATACGGATGGAAGAGAAGAAATATTTAAAATGGTATAATAAAGTAGGTTATGGTTCGGGAGATATCGCGGGAAATGTGGTATATGCGTTTCTGACATCCTTTGTCATGGTATACCTGACGGATACGGTCGGACTTGCTTCAGGCATTGTCGGCACACTGATCGCGGTATCCAAATTATTCGATGGATTTACGGATGTATTTTTCGGATCCCTGATTGATAAGACACACAGCAGACTGGGAAAGGCAAGACCATGGATGATTTATGGATATATTGGCTGTGCAATCACGCTGGTTGCATGTTTTGCAGTTCCAGCCGGTATGGGTAAGGCTGCACAGTATACATGGTTTTTCATTGCATACACATTGTTAAATGGTGTGTTTTACACGGCAAATAATATTGCGTATTCGGCACTTACCTCACTGATCACAAAGAACAGCAAAGAACGGGTTCAGATGGGTTCTTATCGGTTTATATTTGCATTTTCAACCAGCCTTTTGATCCAGACGATCACGGTCGGATTCGTGGACTGGTGCGGTGGAGATGCGGCGGCATGGAGATTAGTAGCAATCATCTATGCGATAGTTGGTCTTGTGGTAAATACGATCTCCGGTCTGTCTGTGAAGGAGCTTCCGGAGGAAGAATTAAACGATGGAGAGCCGAAGAAAACCGAGGAGAAGTATAGTCTGGTTCAGGCATTTAAGCTCCTTATTAAGAACAAATATTATATTATGATCTGTGGAACTTACATCTTGCAGCAGCTTTACAGTGCCATGATCGGTGCGGGTCTGTTCTATATGACATGGGTTCTTAAGAATAAGAATCTGTTCGGGCAGTTTGCCTGGGCAGTAAATATTCCCCTCATTATAGCACTGATATTTACACCGACGCTGGTTGGCAAATGGAAGGGCATGTATAAGCTGAACCTTAGAGGATATATCATAGCGGTTATTGGCAGAGCCTTGGTTGTTGTTGCCGGCTATATTGGAAGCATCCCGCTTATGCTGGCATTTACAGCTCTTGCAGCGCTAGGCCAGGGACCTTGGCAGGGAGATATGAATGCGGTTATTGCTTCCTGTTCCGAATATACCTACCTGACACAGGGAAAGCGGGTTGACGGAACTATGTACTCCTGTACTTCGCTTGGTGTAAAGATCGGAGGAGGAATCGGAACGGCGGTTGTCGGCTGGCTCCTTGAACTGTCCGGTTATAAAGGAACGATGGCGGTTCAGCCACAGTCGGCTCTTGATATGATGCAGTTCATGTATCTGTGGCTGCCATTGATATTTGATATCCTGATCCTGCTTATACTTTCCAGAATGAATGTGGAAGCGGCAAATGAAAAGCTTAAGGCAGAGCGGAGAATGTGTGCAGGAGAATAATCTACAAGACATCACAGATTTTTCACAAAAATTATTAGCACTCTCTATTGACGAGTGCTAATACAAGTGGTATAACATAATCAGAACGAAGGAGAGGACATCAGATAGAGACTGATGGAGGTTCCGGAGTTCCGGAAAAATAACAATTACGTGTTCTGACAATGGTCAGCACACCAAAGAATAAAATGTATGTATTTGAATGGAGGAATGACTTATGTTGATGCCTAGTATTTTTGGAGAAAATTTATTTGATGATTTTTTTGATGATTTTGCACGTCCTTATAAAGTGACAACAGGTTATACACAGCCTGCTAATATTATGAAGACAGATGTAAAGGAGACCGAAGGTTCATTTGAACTGGATATTGATATGCCTGGTTACAAGAAAGAAGATGTAAAGGCAGAATTGAAGGATGGTTATCTGACCATCACAGGTACAACGAAGAAAGAAACAGGCGATCAGGACAAGAAAGGCAAATATGTCCGCCGTGAAAGATATTGTGGTTCTTGCAGCCGTAGCTTCTATGTTGGTAAGGCAGTTGAAAAGGAAGACATCAAGGCAAAATTTGAAGATGGTGTTTTAAAGATCAGCGTACCAAAGAAAGAAGAGAAGCCAAAGGTTGAGGAAAGCAAATATATCTCAATTGAAGGATAATTCTTTCACTTCCTGTATGAAAATTATTAAAGTAAATCATTTTGTCTCCTTCTGATAGAAATGTCAGATATGAATAATCATAAATGGGGCTGTTGCTTTACGAAGAATCATTCGTAGGGCAGCAGCCCTTTTTTTCGTGGCAGTGTATCCGCTTGATTTTGAGGAATATATGTGGGCAAATGGAAAACAGCAGTCAACATTTGATTATTTAAAAGAATGTTATGATAATGCTTCAAGGGTTTCGGATACGGTTCATGAAACATTAAGCAAGCTCTTTTATAGTTATCTTGTAGTGGGTGGCATGCCTGAAAATGTGTTTGCTCAAAACCTTCGTGCCGGTGGCTTATAAAATGGAAGGCTCACAAGGAAATTGCTGGAAGTAATAATGTATGCTATAATGTATGCAACTAAAAAATACAAAGGGGAAAACCTATGCCAATAAGAATAATGGGAACCGGAAGCTTTTTACCGGAAAAAAATGTGTCGAATACAGATCTTGAGAAATATGTAGATACTTCGGACGAGTGGATCTCCAGCCGAACCGGAATTAAGAATAGAAGAATCGCAGTACATGAAACGACTGCAGGAATGGCAGCAGAGGCTGCAAAGAAAGCCTTGGAGATGGCAGGAAAAGAAGCAATTGATGTAGAACTGATCGTGCTTGCAACAGTAACACCGGATTATTATACACCGAGTGCTGCATGTCAGGTTCAGGCGGAACTTGGTGCAGACAATGCCATTGCATTTGACGTAAATGCTGCATGTTCAGGATTTGTATTTGCACTCAATGTGGCAAAAATGTACATCGAGACAGGCTTTGTTAAGAATGCACTGGTAATTGGCGCGGAGACATTATCCAAGATCCTCGACTGGAACGATCGTGGAACCTGCGTGTTGTTTGGAGATGGAGCAGGTGCAGCGTATCTGGAAGAATCTGACAAGGGAATTATCAGTGTAGTACAGGGATCAATCGGTAAGAAGGGAATGGTTCTGAACTGCGAGAGCAGACGTACTCACAATATATTTACGGAAGCCGGGATCGAACATGATTATCTGCATATGGATGGACAGGAAGTATACAAATTCGCAGTCAGACAGTGCCCGAAGTGCCTGCTCGAAGCACTGGAAAAGGCAGATATGACAGCCGATGATATTGATTATTTCGTTCTTCATCAGGCAAATGTCCGTATCATCGAATCAGTAGCAAAGCGGTTAAAAGCGCCGATCGAGAAGTTTCCGATGACACTTGGATATACCGGAAATATGAGTGCTGCCAGTGTACCTGTCATGCTCGACAGTCTGGTGCGTGATGGCGGCTTAAAACGTGGTGACAAGGTTGCAATGTCAGCATTTGGCGCTGGCTTAACCTATGGCGCGATCGTACTTGAGTGGTAGAAAATGTCTAAACGACGGTCACCTGTGCGATACCAGATTCGACCTTGTGCCAAGACTCCCTGCGGTTCCTATAAACTGCATATACCCGATTCGCAAATATTCCTGTGTGAACTCGCCTGATGGCTCAAACATGCACCCACATTTGCTGGTATATGCAATTCATAACGGAATCCTTGCTGATGTCTTGAGACAAGGGTGTTAGTTTTGTAAGTTATAAACAGCTACAGCCTTTTCTTCCTGTCATTCAGTTATCTCGGTTCTATACTTGTTATGAAGCAAACCTTTCCGAGCACCGGTACTTAGGTTGCGTTTTCTGCAACCTTATGTACCGCTGCGTTGAGGAATAGAGCGAAAGCGTTTTGCGGAATAATAAGTATAGGGTCGAGATGGCTGGAGACAGGGAGAAAAGGCTGTAGCTGTAGTTGTTTTATCGCTCATTAATAGGAACGTACTCTTTGATCTCTGCAATGCTGGTGTAGGCAGGACGGATGATCTTGTAGGAATTTACAAGCTCTTCCATACGGTGTGCGCTCCAGCCGACTACTCGTGCAATTGCAAATAACGGGGTAAACATCTCAGCAGGAATCTTTAACATTTTGTAGAGAAGTCCGCTGTAATAGTCAATATTGATACAAACACCTTTGTAAATCTTACGTTCTTCGGCAATGATCTTAGGTGCAATGCGCTCGATCATCTCATAAAGGGCATATTCTTCGTCCATACCCTTTTCGGCTGCCAGAAGCTTTACATATTTTTTGAATTCCAGAGCACGGGGATCGGATATAGAATAGAATGGATGTCCCATACCATATACGATACCGGTCTTGTCATATGCTTCCCGGTTGACAATCTTACGGATATACTCGCCAACTTCTTCCTCATCTGTGATATCGGATACATTGTCACGGATATTTTTCATCATACCCATAACCTGATAATCACCGCCACCGTTTAAAGGTCCCTTTAAGGAACAGAGGGCAGCAGCCATTGTTGCATATGTATCGGAACCGGAAGAGGTTACAACACGCGTTGTAAAGGTTGAGTTGCTTCCGCCACCGTGTTCCATATGAAGTACCAGTGCCAGATCCAGTACACGGGCTTCCAGACGGGTGTATTTCCGATTGGAACGTAGGGTACTTAATATATTTTCGGCAAATGACAATTCAGGAAGCGGCTTATGGATATAACAACTCTTGCCAAGCTCGTAATGGCGGTATCCCTGATAGGAATAAACAGCCAGACGAGGGAACATACTGATCAACTGGATACACTGCTGTAATACATTTTCCAGAGAGTTGTCACCCATCTTTTTATCGTATGAACCAAGAGCCAGTGTACTCTTTGTCATATTTGCAATAATATCGGCAGTCGGACTCTTCATGATCACATCCTGAATGAAATGATGCGGCAGATCATAACTGATATTTAAAACCTGCTTGAAGTTCTGAAGCTCCTTTTCATCCGGCAAAATACCGAATAACAGGAGATATGTACATTCCTCAAAACCAAAACGATTATCCAGGAAAAATCCTTTGATCAGATCGTGGATTTCGTAGCCACGATAGTAGAGCTCTCCGGCACATGGAATACGGTTGCCGTTTTCATCTGTTGTAAATGATTTACTGAGAGAGACATTCGTGATTCCGGCATTGATACCGATACCATTTAAATCACGGAGACTACGTTTTACACCATATTTTTCATATAAGGCATCATCAATGCTGTTGTTTTTGATACACATATCCAGATGGCTCTTTGTGAAAGGGCCAATATTATTAATTGACATTTCAATTTCCTCCTGTGAATAGGATAATACTAAAGGTCATTATCGCATTTTTTTATAGAGAATGCAATGAAATAATTGTAGCAAGGCAGCACATGCTTTGGTATAATTAGTATGGTTACAAAAAAGGAGAGTGTATAAAACGGAGGATATACATGAGAAAAGGGAGATTGGCGGTTGTTACAGTCTTTGGAAGCCTTGCAGTCGGGCTTGCTGCCTGTACGGTATTGTCAGGCAGAGTTTATAATAGCGTGTTGTACGATATTGTTCCATGGCTTGTTACGGGGATGGTCTGTGTAATACCGACGGTATTGTGCGGAAAACTGGAAACACCAAGACTTAGCAAATGCAGAAACGGCTGTATGCAGCTATTTGTATTCTGTGTATCCACAGTGCTTACAATTATATATACCGTTTTATGTATGGCAAAAGTTCTTCCGGCTGAATATATACCGACAAATGGGAAAATGTGGGTATTTCATATATTGACAGCGATTCTTGTGGAAGCAGTTGTGTTCTGGAATGGAATGATCCGGATATATCTGACGTCAGAACAGCTTGGTATCAAATGGAGAGGGATCGGAGCTGTATGTGGCATGATACCGGTTGTAAATCTGGTCGTACTTGGGAAGATACTTCGCTTGACGATAGGAGAGGTTTCATTTGAAAATGATAAGGTTCGATTGAATCGGGAACGGAATAAAGAGCAGATCTGCAAAACAAAATACCCGATTCTGCTGGTGCATGGTATCTTCTTCCGGGATTTCAAATTGTTAAATTACTGGGGAAGAATTCCAAAGGAACTGGAGACAAATGGTGCAGTTCTTTTTTATGGCAATCACCAGTCGGCAGCATCGGTTCCGGCATGTGCGCAGGAGCTGGATGCAAGAATCCGGGAGATCGTAGCTGAAACGGGCTGTGAAAAAGTAAATGTGATCGCACATTCAAAAGGTGGTCTGGATATGCGCTATGCCTTATCAGAACTTGGTACAGATCGGTATGTTGCATCACTAACAACGATAAATACACCGCACCGGGGATGTGAATTTGCAGATTATCTGTTAAATATTGTTCCGGAAAAAGAGCAGCAGAGCGTGGCAAAAGCGTATAATGCAGTATTTAAAAAATTGGGCGATGATTCGCCGGATTTTCTGTTGGGAGTAAAAGATCTGACAGCTTCGGCATGTAAAGCCCTAAATGATAAATTACATGATGCACAGGGCGTGTTATATCAGAGCGTTGGTTCGAGGCAGAATGTGGCAGGAAATGGCAGATTTCCGCTGAATTATACATATCGATTGGTAAAATATTTTGATGGAGCAAATGATGGACTGGTAGGCGAAAAATCATTCCCATGGGGAGCAGATTTCAAATACCTGACAGTGGAGGGGAAGCGCGGAATCTCGCATGGAGATGTGATCGATCTAAACCGGGAAAATATTCCGGGATTTGATGTCCGGGAATTTTATGTGAAGCTGGTTCATGATTTAAAAACAAAGGGATATTGATATATAAAAGAAAAGGAGCAGGTAATAAAATGGGTGAGGAAAATAAAAATGTAAAAAAGCCCGCAGTATCAAATGCAGTAGTGAAGAAAAAAACGGCGGGAACCGGAACAAAAAGCACTGGCGGCACACGTCCGGGTAACGGGACAAAAAGCACTGGCAGTACACGTCCGGGTAGTGGCACAAGTGCTGGTAGTGCGCATTCAAATAGAACAGGCAGTGGTGTAAAAAATACCGCAGCCAGAAGCAATGGAGGCAGCGCAAGAAACACCAGCGCACATTCAGGTAACGGAACAAAGAGTGCCAACACTGGCAGCGTACGTTCAAACAATACATCAGGAAGAAAGACACAGCCACAAAAAAGAAGACGCAGGAGAATAACGGCAAATCAGTTTACATTGCTGCTTGCAGTTGTTGTAGGCATTATTCTGCTTTTTATGGTAAATGGCATTATGCGTGGCCGCTATCTCAAGGTAAAGCAGATTTCAAGCGAATATGTATTGGGTTCGAAATTTGATATCACGGCATATGTAGAGCCGGTGAACAGTAAGGCGGTTGTTACCTGCGATACAGCGGATTTTGCACCGGAGAAGATTGGTTCCTATAAAGTGAGCTATATAGTAAAATGCGGAAAGCTGAAAAAGAAGAAAAAACTTACGCTTGAAGTAGTTGACAGAGATTTCCCGGAAATTATCGGACCGGATAATCTGGGCGTTTTCGTAAATGAGCAGGTCAATCTGCTGGATTACTATTCAGTAGAGGATTCACAGCCGGATCTGACCAATGAACTTACGATCAACCGTCAGATCGATACAACAAAGACCGGAGATCTGGACTGTACACTTCGTGTTACAGACTGGAGCAATAATTCATCATCAAAGGATATTACAGTTACCGTATACGGCTTTGAAGGGGATATGAAGAATTCGGCGCTGGCAATCCGTGCATATAACCGGGATAAGGGATATGCGGTATCGGATAATGGAGTATATGTATACTATCCGGATAAAGATAAGAAAACAGCAAATGTATTGATCAATAACAGTATACTATATGAAGTTTCTGATGATTGCAGCAGTAAGGAAATGGATGAAAATGATGAACTGGTTCAGACGATCATAAACGAAGGAACCTGGATATCCATTGATAATCTGGGTGATTTTAATTATTTAAAATAAACACTTTCGGGTGTAGCTTGCTGGCTGATATCAGATCAGAAATTGGGAGGATGTCATTATGGATAATACGGAAATTTTCCTTGATAAATACAAGGAGCTGGAAAATGCAGCGATCAATGAATTCAAACTTCCGCCGGATGGTTCGGCGGTTGCCAAGCTGGAAAAACGGAGTGAATTCAAGGATATCCGGTTTGAACTGAATTATTGCAGAGAAGTGAGAAATCTGCTGCAGCATAATCAACGGCTGGATGAGGAATTTGCTGTACAGCCGGGCAAGAAGATGATCGAGCTTCTGGAAATGGTGCTGGATCGTATTAAGAATCCGGTGCGGTGTATGGATATTGCAGTACCCTTTAATAATCTGGTATGGCGTTCGCTGGATGATCCGGTTATGCCGGTTATCCGGATCATGAATGACAGAAATATTTCTCATGTGCCAATCCTGAAAGATAAAAGGGTAGTGGGAGATTTCAGTGACAACTGTATTTTTCCGTATTTATTGGGAGACACAAATTGTCATATTGATGAGAAAACCCGGTTTCGGGATCTTCAGGAATATATTGAGCTGGAGAAACATCCGTCTGAACGTTTCCGCTTTGTTGCATATGATGAAAAAGTTATGAATGTTAAGAAATACTATGAAGAAAGCAGAAGAGATCATGAAAGGATTGGCCTGATCTTTTTAACAGAGACAGGACACCCGGATGAACGCCTGTTGGGAATTCTGACCTCCTGGTTGATCATAGGAAATTAATAAGTAAAAAAGTGGAACTGTACCTTTGTTATCATAGGTATAGTTCCACTTTTTTATTATGACAGTGGTGGACGACGAAGTTCCTCATCCAGTTCGGAATGATCGATCGTTACGGTCTTTGTATTCTTAATCTTTTCGACACGTCTTGCTTTCCGTCTTTTGTGAATCCGTTTAACCAAAGTGACGATTAGGATTATGATAACACCAAGGCTGATCAGGACAACGGACACACCGTATTTATCCAGTATTTTATCGAAAAAATTGTAATTGTCTTCCTGCCAGATGTTTTCAGCTTCCAGTGTAGACTGGATGCTGTCGATACTGTGAGCCGTACCGGTACAGGTTGGAATACCAGGCAGCCAGTCAGATGCAGGATTCAGATCGGATGCTTCATCACTGGTAATGTTAAAATAATCATAGATCAGAACATTTTTGCCGGAGGTTGTTTCCGGATGATCATACGCAAGATCTACAATATACCAGCCATCATCCAGATAAACCATATTCCATGCATGTGAATTATAGGTAGAATCATCGTTTTCTTTGGTATTTCCTTCTACATAGATACATTTTACACCGGTGGCATCCATAACTGCCTTGAATGCTTTGGCATATCCAAATGAAGTTGCTGTCTTATGCTTTGCGTTGAAAATACCATCTACTGTATAGGACCAGCTTAATCCGGAATGTGAGTTTTCATTGCTGACCTGGAAGTAAGTATCTTCAATGATCGCATTATGGATCAGATATTCCTTCTGGTAATCAGGAAGATCTTTTTCCAGATTGCCAGCAAGATTTGATACGGAGATATCAATGTTATTCTTAATGACCTGTCTGGAACTTCCATTTGCATAATCATTATAACAGACAATCTCGACATTATAGCATACAGCACCGCCATCTAAAGACTTGGTACTGTAATTAAAGGAAGGAGACATCCAGAAGTATGTAGGATTATCTGCCAGAAAGGCATTGATAACTGCCTGCATACCTGTCGGACCGATAACTTCCCATGTTTTGCTTGTAACATTGATCGAAAATGCTTTATAGTAGCTGTTTTCGGTATTCGCATTTTCGTATTCCGCATTCTGGTTTGAATTGTGAAATGCATCTGCTGCTTCTTTTAACTGGTTATAAGCATCCCGGTAAGCATCGTTATCGAAATTGTTATAATAGTATAAAGAAGTATCGATGGTAGCTGCGGCAGACTTTTTATCTTTTGCATCTTTGTCTGCGGTATCCTCTGCGGCGAGGACTGTCATACTTGAAAAAGTAAAAATAGCAGCTATTATAAATAATAGTAGTTTTTTTCTCATAATTACGCACCCCGGTTTCTTTTCTGTATCAGAAAAGTTATAAATTATACTTTTTTATAATACCACAATATGGAAAGTATTGCCAGTCAAAAACTCTTTTCTGTAGTCATGAACAATATATTATGGGATAGGACTTGCAAATTGGAAATAATATGTGTAATATTTACTGAAAACAGGCAATTAATTTGCAAAAATGACAAGAAGGAGGTTGCTTATGGGAGCAGCGAGTTGTGATTTGTGTGCACACTATGTGTATGATGAAGAAGATGATTTTTCGGAATGCATGGTGAATATGGATGAAGATGATTATGCCAGATTTATAACGAGCTCATATGAAAGCTGTCCATATTTTCAGTTAGATGATGAGTATAAAGTAGTGAGGAAACAGATGTAAGCCTGTCTCCTCATTTTCTTATTTATTATACTATACTTATTTTTTAAAGGATTCCAGAAGATCTGTAAGGTAAACATACCGTTCCATCAGATGTTCCAGCTTCAGTTCGGCATTTTCCTTTTCTGCCATCAGATGATTCAGCTTTGTAAAATCTGTTGTGGAAGCTGCGATTTCCCTGTCCAGTCCATCAATGGTTTCTTCACAGGCAGCAATGTCGTCTTCAATGGTATCGTATTCACGCTGTTCATTAAAAGTAAATTTGTTTTTTGCACGTTTCGGTGCGGTGTCCTTTTCTGCTGCTCCTGATTTTGAAGAATCTGCTGCAGGTTTTCCCTTGGAAGCCGGAGCAGGCTTTACAGAACCGGAACCGGACTTTACAGAATTTGCAAATGTTCCATATTCCAGATAATAGTCGGTATAGCTTCCTTCAAACTGCCTGATCTGTCCATAGCCGTCATAGACAAACAGCCGTTTTACAACACGGTCAAGGAAATACCGGTCGTGGGAAACTACGATCAGGATGCCCTGAAAGGTATCCAGATAATCTTCCAGAATACAGAGTGTTGATATATCCAGATCATTGGTTGGTTCATCCAGGATCAGGACATTCGGCGAGCCGGCAAGGATCTTAAGCAGATACAGGCGGCGCTTTTCCCCGCCGGACAGCTTGCCGATCCGTTGGTGCTGCAGGGTGGAATCAAACAGAAATTCCTCACAAAGGGTGGATGCAGACATATATCCATCGACGGTCCGGATATATTCTGCGGTTTCCTTCACATAGTCCAGTACGATCTTGTTATCGTCTAGCATTTCATTTTCCTGTGAGAAATATCCTATATTTACGGTTTCACCGATCTCTATGATACCGGAGTCGGGTTTCAGATTGCCGGTGATCAGCTTCATAAGGGTTGATTTACCACAGCCATTTGGTCCGGTAATACCGATTCTGTCATTACGCAGAAAATTATAAGAGAAATTCTCGATGAGTGGGTGGGTAAGTCCTGGAAAGCTTTTTGAAATATTATGAAGCTCTATCGTTTTATTTCCAAGTCTGCTGGCAATTGAGCTGAGATTTACTGTCTTATCAGCTTCAATCATTTCTTCGGCTGCAAGGGCTTCATAGCGCTTGATATGAGCCTTTTGTTTGGTGCTTCTTGCGCGTGCACCACGGCGGATCCATGCAATCTCTTTCCGGAGAATATTCTGGTTCTTGCGTTCGGTGGCAAGCGCAATATTTTCACGTTCGGCTTTCAGCATGAGATAGCCTTCATAATTGGCATTATAGCTGTAGATGTATCCTTTGTCGATCTCAACGATCCGGTTTGTTACACGATCGAGAAAATAACGGTCATGTGTGACCATGACCAGTGCACCCCTGTAGTTGTTCAGATAGTCCTCTAGATATTCGGTCATATCATTATCCAGATGGTTAGTTGGTTCATCAAGAACCAGAATATCACAGCTTGAAAGAAGGGCAGCGGCAAGGGCTACCTTTTTCTTCTGACCGCCGGACAGACTGGAAACCGAGATGCTGGTATCAGTGAATCCAAGCTTATCCAGAAGTGCCCGTGCATCTCCTTCAATGCTCCACTTATTTTCTTCTGTGCTGTTTGCCGTGATAACATGTTCGTAGATTGTTTCATCATCATGGAAAGTCGGACTCTGTGGAAGATAATTGACAACAACATTATTGCCTTTTACGATCAATCCGGCATCGCAGGTATCGATACCGGCAATCATTTTTAACAAGGAGGATTTTCCCGTACCATTTATACCAATCACACCAATCTTATCACCGGTGTTGACAGAAAAATCGGCTCCCTTAAAGAGAACCTTGTCTGTATAGGCTTTATGAATATTTTTCATTGTTAATAAGTTCATTTGTGTTCCTCAAATCATTATTCAAATTTACTTATCCATTTTATGATGGTTTTCCAGCTACGTCAATAACCCTTTTCCTTACAATGAAAAAAGGATACCCGGTAATCATGACCGGATATCCTTTTTTACGACTGCTCTTATAGCTTCTGTTTGTCGTATATTTCTTTTATTAAATGTAAGTTGCCTTATGCGACTGCTGGTTCAGCAATGAAAGGCTTCAGTGTTGACATGTATGAATCGGAAATACCATCATAGAATTTTACGGTTAATTCATCTCTCAGATCGAGACTGATAACACCAAGAATAGATTTTGCATCTACCATATAGTTTTTGTTTGTAGCTGATATATCGACATCACCATGATATCCTCTCATTACATCTACAAACTGCTTTACTTCATCAACGCTGCTTAATTTTACTTTAATGTCAGTTGATTTAGCCATAAAACTCGCCTCCTTGATTTGTTGAACAATTTATAATCCTTTTTTTTGCTAAAGTCAAATTATGAAAGTGTGAACAAAAAGCAAAATTATTACCAATTTATAAAATTTTTTAAAGCGAATAGAAATTTTATCCTAAAGAAATTCAAAAATCGGCATTTTTAAGTTAAGGATATTCATTTATATGTAGTAAAACTGTAATGGTGTTACAAATTGCTATGAAAAATTTGTACAAAATAGGAGAAATTGGTGATTTTGGTGTATATTTTCGGTATAATACAGGTAAATAGCAGTTGATATGTATCTGCTTTTGTACAAATAGCTGTAAAAAAACAGGGATTGACCGGAACAAAAGCAGACAGAAACGGAGGTGGCAGTATGATCTATCAGGAAGAATCAGGACGGGAATATCACATAAAGACAGGGAAGAACGAAATCGGAAAATATGTAATCCTGCCGGGGGATCCGAAGCGGTCAGCGAAGATCGCAGCTTATCTGGATGATGCAAAGCTGGTTGCGGACAACCGGGAATTCGTGACATATACCGGATATCTGGAGGGCGAGAAGGTCAGTGTAACATCGACCGGTATCGGCGGACCATCAGCAGCGATTGCATTGGAGGAACTGGTGCATTGTGGCGCAGATACATTTATAAGGGTTGGAACCTGTGGCGCGATGCAGTTAGATATCATGGGAGGGGATATCGTGGTGGCAACCGGTGCTGTCCGGATGGAGGGTACATCAAAGGAATATGCTCCGATTGAATATCCGGCGGTTGCAAGCTATCCGGTTATTCAGGCACTGACAAAAGCCTGCGAGACGACGGGAGTTCGATACCATACCGGAATTGTTCAGAGCAAGGATTCCTTCTATGGACAGCATGAGCCGGGAACCAAGCCGGTGTCCTATGAACTAGAAGCCAAATGGGAGGCATGGAAGCGGATGGGCTGTCTGGCATCCGAGATGGAGTCAGCGGCGTTATTTATCGTAGGTGCTTATCTGGGTGTGAAGGTCGGAGCCTGTTATCTGGTGGTTGGAAATCAGGAGCGGAAGGCAGCAGGGCTTGAAAATCCACTGGCATACGATACGGACATGGCAGTAAAGACCGCAGTTGAGGCAGCCCGGCAGATGATTCTGGATGCAAGGAAAGAATAAAAGCTATTAATATAGTAAGAAGTTATTGAAAAAAAGTGTTAAAACATATACAATGTTAATAACAGTATTTGGTAAATATTAACAAAAAGAACCTGACGATATAATATGTCGGGTTCTAAAATATCAGATAGGAGGTCAGTAATGGACAGAAAGGATTTGGAAGCAAAGGTTTTACAGGCTGTAGCTTGTGTTATGCCGGAGATCGACATCAGCAAGCTTGACATGACAGCCGAGTTGACAAAAGAATATGGGGTTAATTCTGTATCAATTATTCAGTTGATCGTAGAGCTTGAAAATGATTTCAATATTGAATTTCAGGATTCAGAACTTGCATTGGGCTTGTATTATGATATGAATGATGTGGTTGCCGCTGTTGCAGCCAAGTTGAACTAGAGAAGATAAGGGAGGTATAATCATGAGCAATAAAAAGATATTGCCAGTCAGCTACCCGATGATTACATCATGGCAGTGGCATGCAACATTATTCTCAATTCTGGGGGATGACGAAAAGGCTAAGAACTGGATCTTCAGCAATTACATCCAGCTTAGATGTTATAATATTGAGGAGATTTTCACAGGAGATGAGATGCTTCTGGCAGATATGATGCCGGGAAGCAGTTCTTTGAAGGAGTGTCCATATCTTCTGTTCTCACTGATGACAAAAGAGCAGGTAGAGAGCTACTGTGGAGATATCATTAACTTTATTATTAAAACGATCGACCTGAACGGATATGTCTATGGTGTATTTGACGAGGCAAAGATCCTGTGCGATTCCGGTGCAGATTACAAATTCCCACATGAGTTATTTATTTTTGGCTATGATAAGGATAAGGAAGAATTCCATGTTGGTGATTTCACATTTGGTGAGCATTATTCTTATTCAACTGTATCTTTTGAGGATGTTAAGCGGGGTTACGATATCATAACAGCATCAGAAGATCATATGTTTAAGGATGATTATAAAGGCAGACGTGGTTTATATGTGATCCAGAAGAATACCGCTGAGATGTATTATGATCTGGATGTGGCATATATCAAGGATACATTGGTTGAATATCTGGACGCAAAGGATTCCAAGAATCATTTCCGTATGATGAGAAATCGTTTCTCAGATACAGTATTCGGTGTAGATGTATACGATGCAGTATATAAGCAGATCGAAAAGCAGCTTTCAGGAGATGAGCCTGATTTTGATATCCGTGCGCTTCACCTGTTATACGATCATAAAGTTCTGATGAATGAACGTCTGAAGTATATGATGGCAAAAGGTGTGCTGGCTTATGATAATGAGATTCTTGACGAGTACATGGAGGTTGTCAACAATATGCTGACAGCAAGAAACCTTCTGATCAAGACATCCATCACAGGAAATGTGAACTGCCTTGATCGTTTTGAGAAGTATATCATGACCGCAAAGACCAAAGAGATTGAAGTCCTCAACAAGGTTGTCGAGAGACTCTAAAGTAGCAGACGAAAACACCACGGTGTATGGTCAAGTGACGAATTCGGGCCGGGCTTATATCTATTATTACGCAAAACATATACGAAGGTCTTTGAACTAAAAAAGAAAGAGTGACATTACCTATTATTACGCAAGTCGTTTGCACTCTATTCCAACGCAGCGGTACTAAGTTCCTCGCCTACGGCGACTCACTAAGAACCGGCGTTGGAACAGGCTTGCTTCATAATAGTAATGTTACTCTTCCTTTTAGTTCAAAGTTCTAATATCATGTTAGTTTTACATGATAACAGGTATAAGCCCGGTCCGAGTTCTGTTTCTTGAAATGTATATACCGTGGTGTTTTCTGTTTGTGGAAGAACCAAAGCCAGAAAAATATAGTCGGCTGTCCGGCAACAGATATTTTCATGAAGCAAGCCTGTTCGAATGTCGGTTCTTAGCGATCCACGGAAGTGGGAGCTTAGTACCGCTACATGAGAATAGAGCGAGAGCGTCTTGCGGAATGAAAAGTATCTGTGCCGGACAGCCGACTATATTTTTCGTCCGGTTACTTTACAATATGGATCTCTGAAGGCTGATAGTAAAAGCTGTCAGTTGCGATATAGCGGTTGCGGTAGTCAGGATCTGTGGTTTCTGCGTCATCATCTGTATGGGTAAGGACGTCGTAGGAAACAATGCCTTTGGTGGACACTTCTTTTATGAGCAGATAGTAAGCACCTTTTAAGGATATCGGTTCATCGGTGAGGGTGGCTGCTTTTTGTGTGTCGCTCCAAAGTATGGTATTGTCATCGGACATACCATAGAAGGTGTAGCTGTCTACAGGATCTGAAATGGATCGTACCGTAAGGGAGATCGTATTCGTTGTAGTGGCATTGGAATCGATGCCTGATTCTGTGTAGCTTTCAGAGAAGGTTTGAGTCGTTGATTCGCCTTCGTTCATGATTGAAACAGGAGAGCCGGGTGTTATAAAGAGATCACCATTTTCTTTCTGATAGATTAGATTCAGATAGATATAATAAAGATCTGAATCTGTGGAATAATCTGTTTTGTCCGGATCAACATAGAGAGTGCCGGAAAGGGATAAGGAAGCTTCTGTGGTACCATCAGGCGGATATATATAATTGCTTTGACCGATTAGTGTATGGGATGAAGACTCATAGGAGGTAGTGCCCGTTCCATCGGAACCGGAAATGTTTATAGATGGTTCAGCCATCATATCGGAACGGAACGAATAATAGAAATCTCCTTCTTCTTCGGATACATCAACTTTAATTGCGGCAAGATAGCAGCCGGAGATATCGGGATTATCCGGTTTGAAAGTATCTGTTTTCTGATCATATGTGCAGGAAATCGGTTCTTCCTGATCATCCAGAGGTGTTGCTGTACAATAGATGCCAACCAGATGCTTGGTAACTGCAGATGGGGTATTTTCTTTCTTTGCAAGCTGACAGCCGGAAAGGACAGTCAGACCTAAAATGGTCAGTATACTTATAGATAAAAATTTCTTCATGCTTCTTCCTCCTCATCAAGATTTCCGTCAAATGACAGAATATCGCCTACATCACAGTGCAGGTAGTAACATATTTTATTGATGGTTGTAAATCGGACACCTTTTGCTTTTCCGCTTCGCAAAATGGAAAGATTTGCTTCGGTTATGCCGATCTTTTTGCATAATTCTTTAGAAGTCATATTATTTTCTTTTAAGACTTTTTCCAGATTGATCTTAATTGCCATATGAAACCTCCGTGTTAAATGAATGCTTCATTTTCTTCTTCCAGCGTGTGTGCTGTCTCGAATTTCTTTGCAAGGATAAATGCCGTTACGGTCAGAAGTATCTCTATAATAGGAAGAGATACGGTAAAGGTCGTATCTGAAAGTGACGGAAGCATAAGAAGCTGCAGGATGTTTCGAACAACTTCAAGTACTGCCGTAATGCAGAGAACTCTTATACACAGATGGGAGAGTGCCCCTGCATCCTGGATCGTCTGATCGGTGAAATGATTGTCTTTCAGAGAACGACACAGCCGGAAGGATGCGATCAATACCCAGATGAATAACAGGGATGGCACCAGGTCGCAGAGGAGTAACGGAATGCGGTCAGACTGAAATGATCTCATGCTGCCATTATCAAGCATAACAGCACCATCTTCTGATGATATGATCCGGGAATACAGGTCAGGACCTGTTTGATTTGCAGAAGCCCATAGTTTTGGAAGCTTTATGAAACAGATATTAATGATTGATATGATCATTACAAGAATGATGAAAACCTGTGCGATCTTTGCCAGATTGATCTCATTTGCATACCGGATTATGGCAAGAACCCGGAGAATGATGTAACAGATAAAGATGGACCACAGGGTTGTCGATATTGCCAGATTGATCATAGGTATCGAATAACGAAAATAGGGGGTCATAAGCCCCGGATTTATCATCAGGTAAATGCCGATAAAGAGGGCAGCAGAGCATACGAGTAACAGATAGTCTGCACGGATCTTCTTTTTCCTCAGACAAAGAAGCAGAAATGCGATTGCCGGGAGACAGCAGATAATGATATAAAGTATGATCGCGATACAGTTACCGGAGTTTCCGGATAATGAAAGCTTTCGAAGCCATACTGCGATCCATTCAAACGGAGTTGTAAAAATCTGATTCATGGTTATATCCTTTCTGATAGCTGATTTTATCTAAAAATTATCGAAAAACAATAATTACAGTTTCAAAATATCATTAAAATTATCGTTTGTCAATAATTTCTATGGATTGCGAGCTTGATTCATTTATGCAGGTCTAATATAATAGAAATTGCCGTGTTCAGATTTCGTATCATTTGATTGAAGGATAAAATGATCGTTGGCATTTCGGTACCGGCATAAGGGAACATGGGAGAGCAATATTCTCAGTGACGATATATAAATGTTTGTGAGGCAGAGATATGATTTATTCTTATCCGGATTATTATAAAAAGTTTAGATGTATAGCGGACAAATGCCCGGACACCTGCTGTTCTGACTGGCAGATCGTGATCGATGATGAATCATTGGAAAAATATCGGAATTACGCAGGAGAATACAGGCAGACACTTCACCGGAATATACAGTGGGAAGAAGGCGTATTCGGACATAACCGGAAGGGCAAATGTGCATTTTTGCGGGATGATGGACTGTGCGACATGTATAAGCATATGGGAAAAGACAGCCTATGCACGACCTGTCGGGAATATCCAAGACATACGGAAGAATTTGAAAATATAAGAGAGATTTCATTATCGCTTTCCTGCCCGGAGGTGGCAAGGATATTGATGCAGAAGACAGAACCGGTAACATTTGTCTGTGAAGAAGACGATGAGGAAGAAGTATTTGAGGATTATGATTATTTCCTGTTTTCCAATCTTGAGGATATCCGGGAGGAGATTTTGAAGATTACCCAGAACCGGGAAGAAAGTCTGAAAGCAAGGATCAGAAAGGTATTGCAGATCGGTGCTTCCGCACAGAGACATTATGAAGAAGGGGATCTGATCGACTGGGATGAATGTGAGGATACAGATAAAGTCTGCGTGAAAGATGAATATGAACTGTTCCGGAAGCATATGAGATTCCTGTCAGAGGAGCTGGAGCTGTTATATCAGGACTGGGATGATATGCTGGTGGAATCCGAAGTGCTTTTGTTTGATCTGGGGGAAGCCGGTTTCACAGCGAATAAGAAACGATTTCTGTCATGGTGGGGAAACAGCAGCTTGCCTTCACTTGAGATCGTGCTGGAGCAGATCGTTGTTTATTTTATCTCGATCTATTTGTTAGGTGCGGTCTATGATGGGAATATTCTTGGTAAAATAGATTCCGCGGTGGGACATGTGACAGTAATCTTCCTGCTGCTTCTCGCCAGATGGATAAAGTGCAGTGAGAAGTTAGAGATGGCTGATCTGATCGAACTGGTGTACCGGTATTCCAGAGAGATCGAACATTCGGATGAGAATCTCGACCGGGTGGAAGAACTGGACTGGTTTATAAGAATATAATTTGAATTTCAGTGAACTCTATAGCATACTATAGGATAAGGTCGCTCGCAGAACGATGAACAGTGATAAAAGGAAAATGGAGTAGCAGTATGAATATATGTATATTTGGTGCATCCAGCAATGACATTGATCAGGCATACATGGATGCGGTTTTTAATCTTGGAAAGAAGCTGGCAGAGAGAGGACACACATTAGTATTTGGTGCGGGTGCAAGAGGACTTATGGGGGCTGCCGCCAGAGGAGCAAGTGCCGGAAACGGTGAGATCGTTGGCGTTGCACCGACATTTTTTAATGTGGATGGTATCATCTATGACAAATGTACAGAGCTGATCCGGACAGAGACGATGCGTGAGCGGAAACAGATCATGGAGGATCGGAGTGATGCGTTTATCATGGTGCCGGGTGGAATCGGAACATTTGAGGAATTTTTTGAGGTGCTGACTTTAAAGCAGCTTGGACGACATGGCAAGGCGATCATTGTCTATAACCAGGATGGATTCTTTAATTCCCTGTTTCAGATGATGGATGAATGTGTCGAGAAGGGTTTTATGAATCATGTAACAAACGAGATCTATCAGGTGATGACAGATACAGATGAGATCCTTTCTTATCTGGATGGCTATACACCGGAGGTTGGCAAGGTGTTTAAATTTTAAACGATATAGGTGCAGGAGGAAAAATGGGAGATACGAATGAATATACAGTTCACGATCTGGTACGGGATGAGTTGTATAAAAATATGGATGTTGAATATGGAAAATTTACAGCGAGTCTGTCACCGGGAGCAGGAAATATCATCGGCGTTCGGATTCCGGTACTGCGCAAAATGGCGAAAGAGATCGCGTCTGTAAACTGGAAGGAGTATCTGGATGGCGCAAGGGATGATACCTTTGAAGAAGTCATGCTACAGGGCATCGTGCTTGGCTATGCCAGAGGAAAGATCAACGACATTCTCACATACATGGGACGGTTCATACCAAAGATCGATGACTGGTCGATCTGCGATACCTGCTGTAATACCTTTAAGATCGCAAACCAGTATCAGCAGGAAGTGTGGGATTTCCTGATGCCATATCTGGACGAGCAGGGAGTAATCGATGGCAAGCCTGCTAACGAGAGAAATCGTGAGTTTGAACTGCGGTTTGTAGCGGTTATGATGTTAAATTATTATCTGAATGATGCCTATATTGATAAGGTGTTATATGCATACGATCATATGAAGAATGATGGCTATTATCTGAAAATGGGTGTTGCATGGGGACTTGCAGAAGCCTATGTAAAATGTCCGGAGCCGACGAAGGCATTTTTAAAAAATAACCATCTGGATGATTTCACATTTAACAAAGCAATCCAGAAGATGCAGGAATCCTTCCGTATCACACCGGAGGAAAAAGCTGCACTCAAGGCAATGAAGCGATGATAATGATAATATAAGTAAATATGGCGAAATGAACGGAGGTGGCAGTATGAGAATGTATTTTAAACAGAGATTGTTTTCGTGGTTTGACAGTTATGATATTTATAATGAACAGGGAAATCCGATATATGTGGTAAAGGGACAGATATCCTGGGGACATTGTCTGAAGATTTTCGATCCATATGGGAATGAAGCCGGTACAGTAAAGGAGCAGATATTCACATTTCTTCCAAAATTTGAGATCTATCAGGGAAATCAATATCTGGGATGCATTAAGAAAGAGTTTTCCTTTCTTAAGCCCCGATATGATATTGATTATAATGGATGGCATATTGATGGAAGCTTTATGGAATGGGATTACAAGATCACAGATGCTGCAGGTGGTATGGTTGCATCCATATCAAAGGAACTGTTTCATATGACAGATCAATATGTGATCGATGTATATGATCCACAAAATCCACTTATTGCACTTATGTTTGTTCTGGCCATTGATGCAGAGAAATGTTCGAGGAATGATTAGGAATGGTCGGCAATCCTTCCGATGGTATCGGCAAGAATCTCGATCACCTGCTCGGTATCTTCTTCCTTATATTTTAAGAAGGTATGTACGCTTCCTTGAATCAGCAGAGAAATTGTGATATTTTTCTCCAGATTGTCTTTGAATTCCGGATGCGTGATAAAGATCAGTTCCTTAATGCGGGCTTCCAGTTTGTTGGTGAGCACGCCGCAGCTTCTGTCATCATCCGGGAAAAGAATGTTGAACAGATGTCCCTGTGTGATAAATGCGGTACAGAGCAGTCTGGCTGCGGCAGCCGGATCTGTGATGATAAGATCCGGATTTGGAATGTCTGCAACCAGTGACGTGATCGCGTCATTTTCCAGATATTCCGACAGATCGTAGATATCTTTAAAATGAAGATAAAATGTCTGTTTGCTGATATTTGCTTTCTGGGTCAGCTCCCGGATCGTAATCTTTTCGAGCGGTTTTGCCGCACGTAATTCTATAAAAGCACTGAAAATGCTGTTCTTGGTTTTCTGTATTCTTAAATCCATTGCAATCTCCTGATTTACTATTTGTTGACTATGGTCAATAAATTGACGTTATTCAATTATTGGCTATGGTGTCAGTTTTTGTAATCTCATATAATAAACATGTCTATTTTAATCTATAAATTTACTATAGTCAATAAAGAATCATCTGTACAAATACAAAGGAGAATGACATGGATATTTACGAATTTTATTCCGGAAGAAGCTTTGATGCATATAGAGAACTGGGGGCGCATGTGAAGAAAGAGGTCACAGGAAAGAAGACGGTTGTCAGTGGTGTGGAATTTGTCACATATGCACCGAATGCTCTGGGGGTAAATGTGATCGGTGAATTCAACGACTGGAACGAGACGGTCATGGAACGCTGTTATGACGGCAGCTTTTTCAAGGTATTTGTGCCGGAAGCAAGACCGGGCATGATGTACAAATATAAGATCTATCACAGAGACGGCAGCAGCATGGAGCATTGTGATCCGTATGGCTTCGGCATGGAGCTGCGTCCGGCATTTGCATCCATTATCCGGGATATGGATACTTATCGTTTCCATGATGCCAAATGGATGAAGAACCGTAGTGTATGTCAGGGAAGTCCACTTAACATCTATGAAGTTCATCTGGGTTCCTGGCGCACAAAACCGGTCTTTGATGAACAGGGAAATCCGCTGACACCGGAGGAGATCGCAGAGAGCAACCGGGTAGCGGAGAGCTGGTATACCTATAAGGAGATCGCTCCGATGCTTGCGGAATATGTGAAAGAGCAGGGATATAATTATGTAGAGTTCATGCCGCTCTCCGAGCATCCGTCCGATCAGTCCTGGGGCTATCAGAATACCGGATTTTTCAGTCCGACATCCAGATATGGAACAGCAGATGACCTGAAGGAAATGATTGATATTCTGCATCAGCATAATATTGGCACAATTCTTGATTTTGTTCCGGTTCATTTCGCACTTGATGGCTATGGACTTGCCAGATATGATGGCACGGCATTGTATGAATATCCAAGCAATGATGTGGGATACAGTGAGTGGGGAAGCATGAACTTCATTCATTCCAAAGGAGAAGTGCGGAGCTTCTTACAGTCTGCGGCGAATTACTGGCTGTCAGAGTATCATTTTGACGGACTTCGTATGGATGCGATCAGCCGTATCATCTACTGGATGGGCGATGAGAGCCGTGGTGTAAATGACCGGGCGGTTGATTTTATCCGGAATATGAATCAGGGGTTAAAGGATCGTCATCCTTCGATCATCCTGTGTGCCGAAGACTCGACAGACTTTAAGGGTACAACGAAGGAAACAAAATATGGTGGACTGGGCTTTGATTACAAATGGGATATGGGCTGGATGAATGATACACTGAATTTCTTCCGTACACTTCCATTTGTCCGCGGCGAGCATTATCATGACCTGACATTCTCGATGATGTATAACTATAATGAACGGTATCTGCTTCCTTTGTCACACGATGAGGTTGTACATGGAAAGGCAACGATCATTCAGAAGATGGCGGGTATGTATGAAGAAAAGTTCCCGCAGGCAAAGGCATTATATGCTTATATGTATGCGCATCCGGGCAAGAAGCTGAACTTTATGGGAAATGAGATCGGACAGTTCCGCGAGTGGGATGAGAAGCGCGAGCAGGACTGGGATCTTTTGAAATATCCGAACCATGATTCTTTCCACCAGTATATGAAAGCACTGAATAAGATTTATATGAAAGAGCCGGCATTATCTGCATGGGATGATGATCCGAATGGATTTGCATGGATCCTTTGCGGTAAGGAAAAGGATGTTGTCTATATCTTTCAGCGTGAAGTAAATGAAGATAAGGTGATCGTTGTATTAAACCTGTCGGGACTTGTATATAAAAATTATCACTTTAATTATGGAAATGGTGATACAATGAAGGTACTGATCAACAGCGACTGGAATAAATTTGGCGGAAGCACAAAAGATACAGAGAAAACGATTAAGGGTGTAAATGGAGATTTTGGATTTGACCTTCCGGCATTTTCCGGAATTTACCTGAAACCGGTCGATTAGAACATGAGAAGGTGAATATGATGACGACAATAGAGAAGCTGGCAGAGCTGCGTGAGAAAATGAAGGAAACAGGTGTAGATGCTTATGTAATTACTACGGATGACTTTCATGCATCCGAATATGTTGGAGCATATTTCAGGGAAAGAGAATATATGTCCGGGTTTACAGGATCTGCCGGAACACTGGTTGTGCTCCCTGATACGGCGGCATTGTTTACAGATGGGCGGTATTTCATTCAGGCGGAAGCACAGCTTGCAGGCAGTACGATCGAACTGATGAAGAGTGGACAGCCGGGCGTTCCAACGATCGAAGAATATTTGTATGACCATCTGGAACCGGAAAAGGTTGTAGGCTTTGATGGAAGAACCGTCAGCTTGGATTTTGCTGATAGGATGCTTGGCAAACTGGGCGATAAAAAGGTCACTTTAAATGGTGAACTGGATTTGGTCGATGAACTCTGGGCGGACAGACCGGAGCTGTCACATGAGCCGGTATTTGAATTACCATTTTCATACACAGGCGAAACCCGTGCGGATAAGCTTGCGCGTGTCAGAGCGTCAATAAGATCCGCAGGTGCGGATGCCCGGGTGATCTCTGCGCTGGACGAGATCGCATGGCTTCTGAATCTGCGAGGAAATGATATAGACTGTAATCCGGTATTCCTGTCATATATGCTGATCGCAGATGAAGACTGTCGTTTATATATCAATGATGCGATCTTAAACGATGAAATCACCAGAGGACTTGCCGTTGATGGGATCACACTTCATCCGTATAATGAGATCTATACGGATCTCAGGAGGTTGCCGGAGGTCATTCAAACACATAAAAAGGCAGAGCAGGTAACGATATTGCTGGATGGTTGTCAGGCCAATTACAGATTGAGAAGCTGTATACCGGAGACTGTATCCGTAGTCGATGAACCGTCTGCTATTCAGTTGATGAAGGCACAGAAGAATTCTGTAGAGTGCGAAAATGAACGGAATGCGCATATCAAGGATGGAGTTGCTGTAACGAAATTTATCTACTGGCTTAAGCATCATATCGGAACAGAAACGATCACAGAGCTTTCGGCAGCAGAGAAGCTGGAGTCTTTTCGAAAAGAGCAAAAGGGGTATATCGAGCCGAGCTTTGATACGATATCTGCATATGGTCCACATGGCGCGATCGTACATTATGAACCGACAGAGGAGACAAATGTCGAATTAAAACCGGAGAGCTTTTTATTAGTAGATAGTGGTGGCCATTACATGGAGGGAACGACTGATATCACCAGAACGATTACGCTCGGAACTCTGACAGAGGAAGAGAAATGGGCATATACACTGGTGCTGATCGGACATTTGAATCTGGCAGCAGCGAGATTTAAACATGGAACGCGTGGTGAGAATCTCGATTATCTGGCGCGTGAACCACTGTGGCGGTATGACCTGGATTTCAATCATGGTACCGGTCATGGAGTCGGATATCTGTTAAATGTACACGAAGGACCAAACAGGATCCACTTCCGAATCATGGAAGAACGCAGACCGACAGCAGTATTCGAAGAAGGAATGATCACATCAGATGAACCGGGTTTATATATAGAAGGAAGGTTTGGCATCCGTCATGAGAATCTGGTTCTTTGTAAGAAAGCAGGAAAACCGGCAGGCAAGCTTCCGGAGGTATTCTTGAAAGAAACGGAAGCAAATGGAACATTTCTGGAATTTGAAACTCTGACTTGGGTTCCGTTTGATACAGAAGCTTTGATACCGGAACTGATGACAGATCGTGAGCTCCAACGATTGAATGAATATCACAAGAATGTGTATGAGAAGATCGCTCCACATCTGACGGAGGAAGAACGCATATGGCTGGAGCAGGCAACGAGTCCAGTATCGAAAAAATATCATAATATAATTTGATGAATTTCAAGGGGAGAAACATATGATCTATAAGTGTGAGGCATGTGGGGGTGCGCTGGTATATGATCCGGATCTCGGAAAAATGAAATGTACACAATGTGGTCAAACAAGTGAACGCAGATTCCATATGAAGTTAAAGGAAGTAGATCCGGATACAGAGGAAAAAGAAGACGGAAAACGATCATTTGATAATCTGTGGTTTGGTCTTGATAAAGATCAGAAGTGGCATGGAGAGAAGGAAATCCAGATCAATCCTGACTGGAATGCGGATCTGTTGGCATTTGAGATGCGGAATAACAGACCGGAAGATATATCGGCTGCATCAAAACAGACGGAAGCAGAAGATATATCAGAAAAATCAGAACAGCAGGCACAAGACACTGCTTATACAGGTGACCGGAGAGAGATGCAGGGAGAACGACTGATGTCGGTTCAGATATTCCGCTGTACTTCCTGCGGAGCACAGATTATGATCCATGGAAATGAGCGGGCAACTTTTTGTTCGTTTTGTGGACAGCCGACGGTTATATTTGACCGTGAATCGAAGGAAGTATGGCCGGATTATATCATTCCATTTTCCATAACGGAACAGCAGGCAGTGGATGCGATCAAAGAGAAATTCGGTACAGGCAGATATGTGCCAAGAGAGATCAAGCATCCGAAGGTTGACAAGATCCGTGGAATCTATATTCCATATTGGCTGTATACAGTATATATGCGGAAAAAAGCAAATCTGCATCTGGTAACGAGTAATGAAGCTGAGAAGAAAGAACCGGAAAATATCTTTAATGCCGGAATGAACAGAAACCAATCCTTTTATACGATGCTGCAGTCATCGAAGAAGATGGGATTGTATCCGGGATCATTTCAGAATCAGAAATATGATGCGGAAACGAGAAGTGTCTCTGTAGGTATAAATGAGAAGACAGATATGTTTGCAGATGCATATGGAAATTTTGAACAGGTTACCTTTGATGCATCCAGAAAATTAGATGATCGGCTATCCAGTCGTCTGGAACCATATCATATGGAAGCATTAAAGCCATTTGATCCATCGTATCTGTCCGGATTCTATGCAGATCGGTATGATGTGCCGTCCAGAGAGGCTGCGCCGGACATCCATCAGAGGATAAGTGATGCTATGGATAAAGCAATGATAGAAGATACAGGAACGACTTACATTGAGAAGAGCATTGAACAGTACAGTGTGGATAAGATTGAGTATGCGCTCCTGCCCGCATGGTTCATGACCTTCTGGTATAGGCATGAGCTTTATACGATATTGGTCAATGGACAGACCGGAAAGGTTGTTGGCAATATTCCGGTGAATAAAAGGAGTTTTATTTCGGATGCGGTGATGACCGGAGTTGTATGCTGCACGATCGGAGCGGTTGTATTTTATGAAATCAATCAGGGCATTGCAAAAGGGTATGGCTTTTTCCATGAATATGGAGGGTCGATCATTGTATTCCTTTTTATGCTGGCGGCGGGACTTTTTACCAGAAATCTCAGTAAATACAACAGGTATAAGCACGACAAAGAACGACTTGCATCTTCAACAACGACTGATTATGTAAAAGAAAGGCAGGATAAGACATGGATTCGATAAATATTTTACTTACAGGATTTAAATTGTTACCGATCATACAGGGCATTGTCTGTGGCGGACTGTTTGCGGCAGGTCTGTTGCTGTCGTGGATGCTTCGCTCCAATCTCCATGGCGAGATGGAAACAGAGAAGGAATTTGCCAGACAGCACAAAATCTCCTACTACCAGATCGACCAGGGCCACAAGATTTTATTCTTCTGATCCATCTTCGATACATATGGCTGACGTCAGGGCTACACCGGGCATTGCAATAACGAGTTCCGGGTTTCTATTCGGTTCGCACGCTTATTTGTCAGCAGTCGCCCAAACTCGTCCTTACGGACTCAGACAAGGGCTTTGTGCTGACAGCTAGTGCAAACCTCATAACGAAATCCTCACAATGTTATTGCAATGCCCGGCGCAGCCCTGACGTCAGCCATATGTATCTTATAACGATAACGGAGCAAAGCTTTTGATATAGGAAGGATTCTCTGTGCAACATTTCTGATATATAGACATCACCTTGTATCTGTAGCAGATACAAGGCAGAGGGAGAGAAATGTACATAAGTGGAAAGAATAGCTGGGGTGGGTTGTAGATGGGCTATCCGTATTTATATAAAAGATATATAGTGGAGTTTCCGTAGGGAGCTACATATTGCCAGCGAATGCGGGTGCATGTCTGAGCCCGTAGGGCGAGTTTGCACAGAAGCATGAGCGAATTAGGCATATGTAGTTCACAGGGAACGAAACGGATCTTTTATATAAATACGGATAGCCCATTCATAACCCACCCCAGCTATTCTGTTAGCCCAAGGGTATTGCAGAATGGCAGGTGGTATATTATAATGAAGCGAGAATGTAGATAACAGGAGGAACCCGAAATGGACATTGTATGTTTGGATTTGGAAGGTGTATTAGTACCGGAGATTTGGATCGCATTTGCAGAGGCAAGCGGTATCCCGGAGTTAAAGAGAACAACAAGAGATGAGCCGGATTACGATAAATTAATGAACTGGCGTCTTGGTATATTAAAAGAACATGGACTTGGCTTAAAAGAGATTCAGGAAACGATCGCAAAGATCGATCCGATTCCCGGTGCAAAGGAATTCTTAGATGAGCTTCGTTCTATGACACAGGTTATCATTATCAGTGATACATTTACACAGTTTGCAAGCCCGCTTATGAAGAAGCTTGGCTGGCCGACAATTTTCTGTAATTCATTAGAGGTAGCAGAAAGTGGAGAGATCACAGGCTTTAAGATGCGTTGTGAGAAATCCAAATACACAACCGTAAAAGCACTTCAGTCTATCGGTTATGATACAATCGCAAGTGGTGACAGCCACAACGATCTTGGAATGATCCGTGCAAGCAAGGCCGGATTCCTCTTTAAGAGTACCGATCAGATCAAAGCAGACAATCCTGATCTTCCGGCTTATGAGACATATGATGAGCTGCTTGCAGCCATCAAGAAAGTGCTGGCTTAAGATCAATCCTTTCATATAAAAATGTATGCAGTATGTGAGACAGGCATACTGAAGTCGTGAAAATTAAGTACATATAACAGAGAACCTGCATATACTGTAGCAAACAGAGTATGCAGGTTTTTTATGGCTATAAAAATAATGATCGATGCCGGACATGGTGGATTTGACAATGGGGCATCTTATAATGGAAGAACGGAGAAGAATGACAACCTGAATTTGGCTTTGGCACTCGGTGATGCGTTGTCAGAGCTTGGTTATGACGTGGAATTTACGAGAACGACAGATGTCTATGATTCGCCGACAAGAAAAGCACAGATCGGAAATGAGAGCGGTGCGGATTATTTTATTTCCCTGCACAGGAATGCTGCACCGTATCCGAACAAATATAACGGAGTGGAAACCTTGGTTTATAATACATCAGGGATTGCATATGAAATGGCAGAAAATGTGGATGCAGAGCTTGCAAAGATCGGATTTGAGAATCTGGGAGTTGAGGAACGGAAGAATCTGGCTGTTCTGCGCCGGACAACGATGCCGGCAATTCTGATCGAGACCGGATTTATTGACAGTGATAAGGATAATTATCTGTTTGATTACCGGTTTGAAGATATCGTGAATGCGATCGCACTCGGAATTGATGAAACACTTCGTGGATAGATGTGTGAAAAACGCACAAAAGAATTTACAGTTAACGAGAAAAATTGTATAATTATAAAGACTGTTTTAGAAAACGACAATCCGATTGGAGAAGGTTATCTGATTGGAAAATACGATAGAAAAGTGGGGTAGAAAACAATGAAAAATACGTTCAGTAATTCAGGCATGTTGAACTGGCTTGGCTTCTTTGCAAATAAGATGGATGTCAGCCCGGAGAAGATAAAGATGCTTAATATCTGCGGCAGACAGAAAAATGTCGTGCCAACGATTGATACACATAAGCGGGTTCTGATCTATACTGATGCCAGTCATGAAGATCTCTTCTATACATTATGGGAAGCGGGATTTGGCGAATATGATATCTGGATCGGCGAAGGAACAGAGCCGGGAAGTGAACTTACAAATGCAAAGCTCAAGAATGTTATTAATAAGAAGATATCCGAACCGACGGTTATATTTATCGTAAACGAGAAGACCAGAGAATCCGTACGGTACGGTATGAAGAATGATTTGTTTACAAAGGGATCGGTTCATTATGTATGCAATGAGATCCGCGCGGTTATCATGAGTATTCTCGGTGTAGATACTCATGACACGATTCTTGCTCTGATGGCAGAGAGTATCGTTATCGAAGCTGCGATCACAGCGAGCGAAGGTCAGATCATTGCAGTAGAGCCGGACAGTGGTTCCAGAAGATCTATGGAGGAAAATGTTGAGAAGTTTGGAGTTCATAACGTGCAGATCATTCCGGATATGAGCGAAGAATCCTTAAGTAAGATTCCGGTACCAAGACTTGCATTTATCGTTGCGAATCATTATCTGGAATCTGATATTGAACGTCTGCTTGCGATCAATCCGCAGATGCAGTTTGTTATCTACACATTAGATCTTGGTATCCTTGCAGAGACCAAGCTGATTTTTGACAAATTCGGTATTCAGAATATGGAAGCGTTACAGATCAACGTATCCAAAACAAATAAAGAAAATGTATTTGTTGCTCAGCCGGCACCATGGATCATTACAGGTGGGGCTGAATAGAACATAGATATTCAGAAATAAAGCCCCATTCTCCGGTAAGAGTTTTCTTCTGTTTTATAGACAACGTAAAAAACAGAAGAAAGCCTGAAAAGGATGGGGCTATTTTACTTTACAGAGTAGAATTAGTTATGATTTTTTTATAAAAAGTTTAGAAATATATTTTTTATTAATAAATTAATAAAAGGTGAAAAATAAAAAATGGTGTGCTATAATACGTTGTTGTTTAAAGGACAACTGGAAGCACATGGAAGAATGCAGGAGGAAATTCAAATGAAAGCCATTTTTTTCGACATTGACGGTGTGTTAAATTCAAACAAATTCATCTGTAACAATCCGGGTGAAACCGTTGACAGAAAAAATGTAAAAAACCTTGCAGATGTTGTAAAGGCAACAGATGCGAAGCTGGTAGCGATCTTTAACTGGCGGAAAGAGGTTATGAAAGATCCGGTATGTGACGAGAGAGCACAGGAGCTGATCCTGAAGCTTAAGGAGGAAGGTCTCGTTATATCCGATGTAACTCCGCCGCAGGAACATATATCCGGCAAGTATGAGGATTATGGACGGTGCTTTGAGGTTAAGGACTATGTAGACCAACACGATGTGGACAGGCTGGTGATCTTAGATGACATGGATTCAGACTGGGACAGAGTTGGACTTGCTGATTACTGGATCAATACGGAGAATACAGTAAAAGGATTTTCCGAGAGTGATGCAAGAGAAGTAATAAATATCCTTAACAGTTAGTATGCCCTTTGAAAAAATTACATGAGAGGAAGTGAAGACCTACGGGTGACCTTGCAGAAAAGTTAACAGAGGAGCTGAATTGCGAGACTCTCTTTACCATTCCAATTTTTGGTGGAATCCCGATCTCGGAATCAATCGTGGTAACATGGATCATTATGGCGGTACTTGTTCTGTTGTCCGTTATACTTGTCCGGAATCTGAAAGTTGAAAATCCGGGAAAGAAACAGCTTGCTCTGGAGTCGATCATTACGACATTTAATAATCTGTTTAGTGACGTTTTGGGAGAAAAAGGTAAGGCATATATACCGTATCTGATCACTGTCATTTTGTATATCGGAATGGCAAATATCGCAGGTATATTTGGATTTAAACCACCAACCAAGGATCTGAACGTAACAGCAGCACTGGCGATCATGAGTATAGTCATGGTTCAGGTTGTCTGTATTAGAAGCAGGGGACCGAAAGGATGGCTTAAGAGCTTTGCAGAGCCGGTAGCAATAGTAGCACCTATAAATGTAATGGAGCTTGTAATAAAACCATTGTCGTTATGTATGCGATTGTTCGGCAATGTTTTAGGTGCATTTGTTGTAATGAAATTAATTGAGGCGGTAGCGCCTGCCATTGTGCCTATTCCGTTAAGCCTTTATTTTGATATCTTTGATGGCTTACTTCAGGCATTTGTATTCACATTCTTAACTGCACTCTACATGCAGGAAGGATTGGGAGAAGACTAAGATTAACATAAGGAAAATGAAAAGGAGATAATAATTATGAACACAGTAATCGCAATTGGAGCTGCTATAGCAGTATTAACAGGTATTGGTGCAGGTATCGGACTTGGAATCGCAACATCAAAGGCAGTAGAAGCAGTAGCAAGACAGCCGGAAGCAGACAGTAAGATCACAAAGCTTCTGATCATCGGTGGAGCACTTGCAGAGGCAACAGCCGTTTACGGTCTGGTAATTGGTCTTTTGATCATTCTTCTTCTGAAATAATATTTATAAGAATATGATGATTGCGGCACTATATCATAATAGATATGAAGGAATCGTAATTGTCGGATAACGAAAACAGACAGAAAGGCAGGAGGTCATTAAATGATAAATTTAAGTGTCTCGTCCATAGCCATAACCATAATTAATATTATAGTTTTGTTTCTTCTGTTAAAGAAATTCCTGATCGGTCCGATCAATAAGATCATGGCAGAACGTGAAGAGATGATCAAATCCTCGATCGCGAATGCCAATCAGACGAAGGATGATGCCATGAAACTGAAGCAGCAATATGAAGATACTCTCGCAGGTGTTCAGGATGAATGTGATACCATGCGGGATAAATCCAGACAGGCTGCACAGAATGAATATAACAGGATTGTGGCAGATGCAGGCGAGAAATCAAACCGTATGATCAAGGATGCGGAAAAAACTATAGAAGTACAGCGTGAAAAGGCTTTGAGCGATATGGAATCTCAGGTTGCAGAGCTTGCAATGTCGGCAGCGGCTAAGATTCTGGGTGAAGACTCAAATGACGCGAAAAATCAGTCACTATATGATGAGTTTATAGAAAAAGCAGGTGAGGCCCATGACACAGAAAGCAATTAATTATGCTGAAGTTTTGTGCGAGCTGAATATTGATGCGGCTGAGCTTTCAGATATGGAAGCAGTTGTCAGGGAGAATCCTGAATTACAGGAGGCACTTACGTGTCCGGTTGTCAGCAGAGAAAAAAAGTCAGAAGTTATCGATAAGATATTCGACGGTTCAAAGACTACGGTAAAATTCTTAAAGGTACTTTGCAACAATTCTGATTTTGATCAGTTCTTTGAGATATGCAGGGAATACAGAGTTCTTATAAAGAAGAAGGCAGATGTCCTTCTTGCAACCCTTTATTATGTGACACCTCCAACGGAGACACAGAAGAAGGGGATTGAAGATTTTCTGAAAAAGGAATATAAGACCTCAGATGTGGAACTGACATTGGAGAAGAAAGACAGTCTGATCGGCGGCTTTATTATTAAGGTCGGAAATAAGGAATATGACTGGAGTCTGGCAGGCAGATGTAAGCGGCTTACACAAAGATTGGTTACGAGGTGATAAGATTTGAGTTCAATAAGTTCAGGAGATATTATCTCCATACTGAAAAGTGAGATAGAGAATTTTGACTTCGACACCCGGGACAAAGAAGTAGGAACTGTCATCTGGGTAGGAGATGGAATAGTAACGATATATGGTATTGATAATGCCATGTATGGTGAGATTGTAGTATTTGAAAATGGTATCAAGGGTATGGTACAGGATATCAGAAGAACCGAGATCGGATGTATCCTGTTCGGAAAAGATACCGGAATAAAAGAAGGTACAAAGGTTACCAGAACAGGTAAGAGAGCCGGCGTACCGGTAGGTGAAGAATTCCTTGGAAGAATCATCAATGCATTGGGTGCACCAATTGATGGTAAGGGAGCGATCAAAGAGGCAGATTATATGCCGGTTGAGCAGGAAGCACCAAGTATCGCAGACAGACAGTCGGTCAATGAACCACTTCAGACCGGTATTCTGTCGATCGATTCCATGTTCCCAATCGGTAAAGGACAGCGTGAGCTGATCATCGGTGATCGTCAGACCGGTAAGACTTCGATCGCACTTGATACGATCATCAACCAGCGTGGAAAGGATGTTGTCTGCATCTATGTAGCGATCGGTCAGAAAGCATCCACCGTTGCAAAGATTGTTTCCACACTTGAGAAGAATGATGCAATGGACTATACGATCATTGTAGCATCAACAGCCAGTGATCCTGCACCGCTTCAGTATATAGCACCATATGCAGGAACATCGATGGCAGAATATTTTATGCATAAGGGAAAAGACGTGCTCATCGTATACGATGATCTGTCAAAGCATGCAGTAGCATACAGAACACTGTCCTTGTTACTTGGACGTTCCCCTGGACGTGAGGCATATCCCGGTGATGTATTCTATCTGCATTCCAGACTGCTTGAGCGTTCCAGTAAGTTAAAGGATTCATTAGGCGGTGGTTCGATCACAGCCCTTCCTATTATAGAGACACAGGCAGGTGATGTATCTGCATACATCCCAACAAATGTTATCTCCATCACGGATGGTCAGATCTTCCTTGAGAGTGATCTGTTCTTCTCAGGTATGCGTCCTGCGGTAAATGTAGGATTGTCCGTATCCCGTGTCGGTGGTGCAGCGCAGACCAAGGCTATGAAGAAAGCAACCGGTACCGTCCGTATCGATCTTGCACAGTTCCGTGAGATGGAAGTATTCACCCAGTTCAGTTCCGATCTGGATGAGAATACAAAGGAGCAGCTTACTTATGGTAAGGGACTGATGGAGCTGTTAAAGCAGCCGTTATGTCATCCGCTTAGTATGGCAGAGCAGGTTATTACACTGGTTGCAGCAACAAATAAGCTGTTCTTAAATGTAGATATCAAGAAAGTAAAGCAGACACAGATGGATATGCTTGCATATTTCAAGGATGCAGAACCGGATGTTATCAAAGAGATTGAAGAAGGAAAGGTTCTGACAGATGATCTGAAAGAGCATATTCTTGAAGCAGGAAAAGAGTTTATGAAGAGGGTGGAGTAATTGGCAAGTACCAAAGAAATCCAAAACAGAATAAAAAGCATTAAGGATACAATGAAGATCACAAATGCCATGTACATGATCTCTTCTTCCAAACTGAAAAAAGCGAAGAAGGATCTGGAGAATACGGAACCGTATTTCTATACTTTACAGGTTTCTCTGGCACGACTGTTACGACATCTTCCTGATATGGATCATCTTTATTTCGAAAATGAAGACGATGAAAAGAAGGAAAATCCGAAAAGAGGTTATATTGTAGTTACAGCCGATAAGGGCATGGCAGGTGCATATAACCATAATATCATTAAGATCGCAGAAGAAGAACTGGCAAATCACCCGGACAGCGAATTATACGTTGTCGGACAGGTGGGAAGACATTATTTTGCAAGGAAGAATGTGCCGGTTGATATCCATTTCCAGTATACAGCCCAGAACCCAAGTCTTCACAGAGCGAGGGTTATTGCGGATAAGATGCTGGAGAATTACGAAAGCGGTAAGATCGATGAAGTCTATATCATCTATACGAAGATGATAAACAGTGTAACGGCAGAGCCGGAGATGATCCAGCTTCTTCCGTTCAGAAAGATGGATTTCAAAATCTCGCAGGCGGATGTCTATCATGAGGAGATCATCATTGAACCTTCTCCGAGAGCGGTCATGGATCGAATTGTTCCGAATTATATTACAGGTTTCATATATGGAGCACTGGTTGAATCCTTCTGTAGTGAACAGAATTCCCGAATGATGGCAATGGATTCTGCAACCAGAAGTGCGAAAGATATGTTAGCTGATCTCAGTATTAAATACAACAGAGCCAGACAGGCTGCGATCACGCAGGAGATCACCGAGGTAGTTGGTGGTGCGAAGGCTCTGCAGAATAAGAAATAGGAGGTCTGATGTTTTGAAAAACGGTAAAATAGTACAGGTCATGGGACCTGTTGTAGACGTAGAATTTCCGGATAATGATTTACCAAACATCAAGGATGCTCTGGAAGTTGATAATCATGGAAAGAAATGCATAATGGAAGCTGCACAGCACATCGGAAATAATACCGTCAGATGCATCATGCTGGCAGCAAGCGAGGGCTTATCCAGAGATATGGAGGTTGTTCCGACAGGATCAGGAATCAAGGTTCCGGTTGGTACAGATACCCTTGGCAGATTATTTAATGTAACCGGTGACACTCTGGACGGTGGACCGAATCTGGCAGATACAGAGCACTGGGTCATCCACAGAGATCCTCCGTCATTTGAGGATCAGAGCCCTGTTGTTGAGATTCTCGAAACAGGTATCAAGGTTATCGATCTTCTTGCCCCATATGCCAAAGGTGGTAAGATCGGTCTGTTCGGTGGTGCCGGTGTAGGTAAGACCGTTCTGATCCAGGAGCTGATCCAGAATGTAGCAACAGAGCATGGCGGATATTCTATCTTCACCGGTGTCGGTGAGCGTTCCAGAGAGGGTAATGACCTCTGGACAGAGATGAAAGAGTCAGGGGTATTGTCCAAGACAGCCTTAGTGTTTGGACAGATGAACGAGCCACCTGGAGCAAGAATGCGTGTTGCGGAAACAGGACTTACGATGGCAGAATATTTCCGTGACGTAAATCATCAGGATGTGTTATTATTTATAGATAATATCTTTCGTTTTGTACAGGCAGGATCAGAGGTTTCTTCCCTGCTTGGACGTATGCCATCCGCAGTTGGTTATCAGCCAACTCTGGCAAATGAGCTTGGTGAGTTGCAGGAGCGAATCGCTTCTACAAAGTCAGGATCCGTTACATCCGTACAGGCAGTTTATGTGCCTGCCGATGACTTAACAGACCCGGCTCCGGCAACTACATTTGCGCATCTGGATGCGACAACCGTTCTTTCCAGAAAGATCGTAGAACAGGGTATCTATCCTGCTGTTGATCCTCTGGAATCCAATTCCCGTATTCTGGAGGTGGACGTTGTCGGTGAAGAACATTATAATGTAGCCAGAGGCGTACAGGAGATTCTTCAGAAATACAGAGAATTACAGGATATCATCGCAATTCTTGGTATGGAAGAATTATCAGAGGAAGATAAGATTACGGTTACAAGAGCACGTAAGGTGCAGAAGTTCTTATCACAGCCATTCCATGTAGCAGAGAACTTTACAGGTGTTCCGGGAAAATATGTACCTCTTAAAGAAACAGTAAAGGGCTTTAAGGCTATCTTAGACGGTGAGATGGATGAATATCCTGAGTGGGCATTCTTTAACGTAGGCGGAATCGAAGAAGTCAAAGAAAAAGCCGCAAAGGGACAGTAGGATAAAGGAGGCAGACAGACATGAATACATTTTACCTGAGAGTCATATCAAGTAATAAAGTATTTTTTGATGATAAGGTTACGAAGTTTGTATTGCCTTTGGAAGATGGTGAGATGGCAGTCCTTCCTCACCATGAGAATATGATCATTGCAACCAGTATCGGGGAGATCCGAATTGATACACCGGATGGAAAGAAGATCCTTGGTGTTGTCGGGGAAGGGTTTGCCCAGATCGTAAATAACCGTGTAACGATGCTGGTGGATTCTGCAGAGCATCCGGAGGATATCGACAGAGTCCGTGCTGAACAGGCACTTGAACGTGCGAAAGAGCGTTTGAGACAGAAGGAAAGTCTGAAAGAGTACAAACAGACAGAAGCATCTCTTTCCAGAGCGTTAATGCGATTAAAGGTAACGGGTAGAGATTTATAAATGGCCGGATCCGGTGCGGATCGCACCGGATCAAAAAAACAGTTGTTGGATATTGCAGTACTTTTGGACAGAGAGTTGTAAATTCAGGGGATTTAGGTAGATGGTTAGATTTTTTATAGTGATCATTTCCTGTTTTTTTCTGATTTTGTATTATGTTCCGAAGATGTCATATTATGCCAGACATGGTGAGAAATATGATGAGGAGACATGCTACAGAATGGCACAGGTTATGATCGAGCATGTAAAGAAAAGAGGGCGTATCGAGACGGTTGCATCCGGCATGGAGAATCTGCCGACGGAAGGCGGATATATCATGTTTGCAAATCATCAGGGCAAGTACGATGCACTTGGTGTTATAAGCGTACATGAAAAGCCATGCACATATGTAATGGATGCGAAGCGATCACATTTGTTTATCGTCACGCAGTTGTGTGAGCTGTTAAAGGCAAAGCGTCTGGATAAAACCGATCTCAGGCAGCAGGTTCAGGTAATTAATGACGTTGCGACAGAGATCAAAGCGGGAAGACGATATATTCTTTTCCCGGAAGGCGGATATGACCATAACCATAATTCTCTGAGAGGTTTCCTGCCGGGAAGCTTCAAGATCGCACAGAAGGCAAAATGCCCGATCGTGCCGGTTGTATTATATGATTCATTTAAACCATTCGAAGGAAAATCTTTCCGAAAGGTTATTACACAGCTTCATTTTCTGCCACCGATCCCATATGAGACATTTGCAGATATGAAGACCTATGAGATAAGAGATATGGTAGTTTCACTGATCCAGAACCAGCTCGACAAGATGGAGAGCCTGAATGACTGGTAGGAGATTGCCGAAGAAAAGAGAGATAGCAGTTATGTTATCTCTTTTTTTTCGTGGAAATCCAGACAGAGCAGAAATGTTGTATCTGAATTTTGGGGTTGGAGCATATACAAGTGTGGCATTTCCTTAGCAAAAATTTTAGAAATATATTGTCTGTTGAGATTTTAGATGGTAGAATAAATTTTGTCGATAATGAATATATTGTGTTATCGATGGGCTATCTGGCAGATGAGGCTGTCAGATGAAATTTAGTCTGAATTATAAAGGAGAGTAACATGGACGAGAATATGAATGGAAATCAGCAAAATGGCATGAATGCCGGACAGCCGGATGGAGCAGCTCAGAATATGAATCCAAATCAGCAGGCATACGGCGGACAGCAGTATTATGATCCGAACCAGCAGGCATATGGCGGACAGCAGTATTATGATCCGAACCAGCAGGCATACGGCGGACAGCAGTATTATGATCCGAACCAGCAGGCATACGGCGGACAGCAGTATTATAATCCGAACCAGCAGGCATACGGCGGACAGCAGTATTATGATCCAAACCAGCAGGCATATGGTGGACAGTATGGACAGCAGCCACAGGGTAATAAGCCGGCAGGCAGCGGATTTGATAAAGTAAAGAATGCGATTGTGAATAATAAGAAGATCGTTATTATTGCGGCGGCAGCAGTTGTTGCATTGATTCTGATCTTTAACATTATCGGTGGAATTGCCAGCCACGGCAAACAGAGTCCAAAGGCAGTTATTAAGGCTTATGTAAATGCAGTAGAAAAGCAGAGCGGTAAGAAGATGTATAAGCTGATCGATAAGAAAATCATTAAATATATTAAGGATGAAAATGATATCGACAAAGAAGATATGATCGAACAGTTAGACGACGTTATGGAATATTCAGGCGAGGCTCTGGAGAATCAGGTTGGTAAAGTAAAGAGTATCAAGGTTAAGTTCAAGAAGATTAAGAAGTTAAAGGGCAGCAAGCTGGAAGATAAACAGGAAGATTATGAAGATGAATACGATATCAAGGTCAGCCAGGTTGCACGTGTAGAAGCTACCATTAAGGTAAAAGGCAAAGATGATGATGTCGAAGAAGATATCACAATGTATGTATATAAGCGAGCTGGAAAGTGGTATCTGGATTTTAGTTCCATATACTAAGATGAAAGCTTGTAAAAGTATCAATTCGTAAATACATATAAGATGGCACCGGTTGGAGAGAGAGTCTGACCGGTGTTATTTTGTTTGCATATTACTTAATGAAAACAAGTCATACATGAAAATAATGGAGAAAAATACGATTTTTGCAGAAAAAACAGAATAAAATAAAGAAAATTCAATAAAATAGTTGATATTTGAAACGAAATAGACAAGAACTTTCAATTATAGGCTTGCCTTTTTTGAAAAATGTTTTAAAATAGCTAATAGGAATTTTACAGGACATAACTGATTTAACCGGAATAGAATAAGTGAAAGGCACAGGTATGTAGAATGAAGAAATACAAAGATATGAGTAAAGATGAATTATTGACTTTAAAAGCCGCTCTTTTGGAGGAGTATAAGGAAGAACAGGCAAAAGGTCTGAGTCTGAACATGGCAAGAGGTAAGCCTGGATTCTCACAGCTTGCATTGTCGATGGGAATGTTGGATGAGATCAATAGTTCTTCGGATATGAGAACTTTGTTAGGAAACGATACCAGAAACTATGGTGATCTGGATGGTATCGGTGAGTGCCGTCAGCTTATGGCAGATATGATGGAAGTTAAGAAGGAGAATATCATCGTATATGGTAACTCCAGCTTAAATGTAATGTATGATACAGTATCACGTTCCATGACACATGGTGTAAATGGTTCTACTCCATGGTGTAAGCTGGACAAGGTGAAGTTCCTTTGTCCTGTACCGGGATATGACAGACATTTCAAGATTACAGAATTCTTCGGAATCGAAATGATCAATATTCCTTTATTAGAGGATGGTCCGGACATGGATCTCGTAGAGAAATATGTAAATAACGATCCTGCGGTAAAGGGAATCTGGTGTGTACCAAAGTATTCAAATCCGACCGGAATTGTTTATTCAGATGAAGTTGTAAGACGCTTTGCAGCATTGAAGCCTGCAGCAGAAGACTTCAGAATCTTCTGGGATAACGCATACTGCATCCATCATTTATATAAGGACAAGCAGGCAGAGATCTTAAATATTATAGATGAGTGTGAGAAAGCCGGAAATCCGGATATGGTATACATGTTTGGTTCTACTTCCAAGATCACATTCCCTGGCTCCGGTGTAGCAGCAATTGCAACATCTCCAAGAAATGTTGAATTTATCAAGAAGCAGCTTACCGTTCAGACAATCGGACATGATAAGATCAACCAGCTTCGTCATACAAGATTCTTCAAGAATATCGATGGCATGAAGGCTCATATGGAGAAGCATGCAGATATCTTAAGACCAAAGTTTGAAGCAGTTCTGAATGAATTCGATAAGGAGCTTGCAGGACTTGAGATCGGTTCATGGGTTAGACCGGTTGGTGGATATTTCATTTCATTTGATGCATTAGAGGGCTGTGCAAAGAAGATCGTAGCAATGTGTAAGGATGCAGGAGTTGTTCTGACAGGCGCAGGTGCAACATATCCATATGGTAAAGATCCAAAAGACAGCAATATCCGTATCGCACCATCCTTCCCATCTGTTGAGGAGATGGAAGCAGCTTCAAAGATCTTTGTTCTTTGCGTAAAGCTGGTCAGCATCGACAAATATCTGGGTGAAGAATAAGTAATAAATAATCGAATAGAGGACATATAAAAGCAACATCAATATGTTAAAAATAAGATTATCAGAAGGTAGTCTTATGGCTGGCATGTTGATGTTGTTTTTTGTCGAATAAAAAGGCCAGACGATTGATTTATGGGTGAAAATCTTATATTATATTGTTTACAGACATAATGCATTATGCGAAAAAGAGGGGGCATATGATGAAGATTGCCATATGTGATGATGAAAAAGAATTCCGTGATCTGATACGGGTATATATAGAAGACTATCTGAATATAAAGGATATTCTATATACAATCGATACATTCATTTCCGGGGAGAAGTTTCTGAGTGAGACATCCCCTTCTGAGTATTCTATTATATTCCTTGATATAAATATGGAAGGCATGGATGGTATTACAACAGCAAAGAAAATCCGTGAGAGGGGAATTAACAGTTATATTGTATTTGTGACGGCATATATAGATTATTCTCTGGAGGGATATAAGGTTGGTGCTGTTCGTTACCTTTTAAAAAACGGATATAATCTGCAGGCAGCAATGGAAGAGTGTCTGGATGCCATTCTGGAGAAAAAAAGAGAGAACAATGCCAGAAAAAAGTTCCCATTTAAGGAAGGACAGACAGAGGTTCTTTTTGCTCAAATCCTTTATGTTGAAAGCAAATTACATAGATTGGAATTTCATATTCTGGAAAATGAAAAAATACGGATTTATACTATGTATGGAACAATGAATGAGCTGGAAGAAGAGCTGGAATTATATCATTTTGTCCGAGTTCATCAAAGCTATCTTGTAAATTTACAATATATCAGACAGGTGGCAAGATATAAAGTTACACTTTATGATGATGAGACACTTTCAATACCAAAAGTCCGATATAAAGAGGTTCAGGCAGTATTTGTAGCATATAAAGGAGAAATATAATATGTTTGAATGGATAAGTAGTCTGGCTCTTGTTATATTTGAAGTGATCTGCTGCGTGATGTTTTTTGAAAGCTTTTGTAAAGAACAGGGGAATTGGAAAAAATGGCATAAATATGTACTGATAGGAATACAGACAGCGGAGTTTTTTGCATGTGGAATGTTTTTATCACAGTGGATCATTATAAAACAGATTGTAGGTGTGCTTATGATAGTCATAAATATGTGTGTCTATTTTGGAATCAGCATACCGAAGTCCGGTATATTATCTGTATTATACACAAGTTTGGTCTGGGGAGCAGATTATCTGGTATACGCCGGAAATAGCATTATGTTTTCACGGGATGGGGAGGTACAGTCTGGATATGCACTTAAAGGAAACCTATTGGTTATATGCGCAAAACTTATATTGTTTGTATTTATTATACTGATTCGCAGACGGTTTCAGAATAAATCATCTGATATATTAAATGATGCAGAATGGGTCAAATTTCTAGCGTTCCCAATATTTACAATTTTAACTGTATCTGGAATGATTGCAGTATCTTCTGGAGTTAAGAATCAGATGCAGGAAAGGGTGATGTATCTGATTGCGTTCGGAATGGTCGTTATGAATATATTTGTGTATTATCTGATCAGTGATATTATGGAGCATGAAGCAAAGCTGCATGAAAAAGAAATACTTGAAATGCAGGAAAAAAATCAAGTTGAGTTGTATCATTCTATGCTGGAGCATTATGAACAACAAAAACGAAGGTCACACGAGTTCAAAAATCATATCTTGTGCATGGAGACGCTTGCGAGAGAGAAACAATATGATGAACTGGTAAAGTATTTGAATCAGATAAGTGAACAGATTGTAGATGGTGACAGACAGATCGATACAAATCATATCATTGTAAATGCGATATTGAATGCAAAATATAATGAGGCAATAAAGAAGAATATTCTTTTTATTTTGCGGGTAAATGACCTGTCAAAGCTTCAGATTCAAAATGATGATCTGGTTGTTTTGCTGGCAAATTTGCTGAATAATGCAATTGAGGCGTGTGAAAGCTGTAAAGAGAAACGACAGATTAAATTCCGTTTCACCAGAGAAAAGGATGGCACTACTATTCTATCTGTAAGAAATACATATAGCAGACCTCTTGTATTTCAACAGGATGAATTGAAAACCAGTAAAAAGGATCAGCCGGAGGAACATGGTGTAGGTGTGAAGAATATAATTAAGGTTGTTGAGAAGTACAACGGTTCCTATGTTATTCAACATGATACTGGTGAATTTTACATATCGATCATACTGTAATGAATGAATATAATCCGATATGGTTATCGCATATAGAGTGGTAACTATATCGGATTTTTCCGTTTTCTGCAATATTTGGTCGTTTTCTGCAATATGGGTTGTGGGCAGTATGGGAAAATTATATATTGAGGGTGGAGGAGGTGTAGAGTGTGGTTGCAAGGTTTGCAGAGCATCTGGTAGATCAGTTTGAAAAAGAGAAATTAATGGATCATACGATGAGAGAACATTACATTTATGCAGTGGTCTCAATAATTGAACGTTTTTTGACGGTGGGATCCATAATATGTCTGGGATTTATTCATAAAAATGTGGATTTAACAGTTCTCTTTATGATCTTCTTTTTTTCCTTACGAAAAAGAACTGGAGGATATCATGCAAAGCATTATTGGCAATGTTATATTATGACAATAATTGTGTACATGACAGTTATGTATTTGTGTCATCATGTGCAGGAAGTGTCCTGTTTGATATGGATTCTGCTCGGAATATCAGTTGTGGTTATCAGCGTTATAGGCACAGTAAATCATCCAAATCTTGATCTGGATGCAGAAGAAATGCAGATATCGCAGAAATCAGCCCGATATGTATTGCTGATAGAATGTGGAATTTTATGTATAGCATGGTATCTCCGTATAGATGATTCTTATGTATATTGTATGATGCTTGCAGTCATACTGTGCGGCTTTCTCATGATACTGGCAAAATTATTGAAACAGGAGGTGAAGAAGGATGAAGCATGATGTAAAGAAAAACATTCTGAAAGTTGCAGAAAAAATCGTAAATGCTGAGGTAAAAAAGAATAATGATACTACAGCCTGGTGTTTTGGATTTTTCCACCAGCCGAAAAGACCTAAGAAGATGTAGCAGATCAGAAATTGTATTATTGGGAGGTGTTTTTATGAAAAAGAGTAGTTTAAAACGAAGAAGAAATATTTCAATTTTAGTGCTGGCATTAGTATTTACTTGTTTATTTAGTAGTATATCTTATGCAAGTGGAGCTGGTTCTGCAGCTAAATCAGGAACTTATTGTCAGGTTGCAGGAGCTTTTTCCCAGAGCAGTTCAAATAGTTCAAAGATATCTGGGCTAGCAAGTGTCAAAAATTTATATGCAGGTAAGGTATATACAACTTTAAGTGTAAGAATGTATGATACAAAAGGAAAACTACAGGATAGCAAATACTATAGCCGTGTATTATCAAGTAAAGGACAGTTACAAACCGATCTTATTCAGACAAATCGTTCTTATAAGGTTAAAGCGACAGGATCTGTATATAGAGGCCCTAGTGTATCATCTGGGCAGTTGGAATCAGTGACTATAACTATTAATTAAAATTGTACAGAATTAAAAAATGGGTAGGTGGTTTAATGTATTTTAAGTATACACTGAAAAATATAAAATCCTTTTTTATAAACAATTTTATAATTTTTATATTGCTTGTAATCAGTACAATTACATCAGCTATTGTCATTTTTTTCTCGTATGGCGTATATCAGAATTATAATACTATATTAAGTTATAAGGAAGATGACTTGTCTGATGATTATATAGGGATTAACTATGTAAATACCGGTTCTGAATATGTTACAAAAAGGGACTTATTAAACTGCCTGTCTGAAATTGATGATATAAGTAATGAATTGCGGGAACAGATTATACAATATGATGTAGAAGGAATAATTGATAATAATTCCTATGAATTTAAGTTTTTATACTGTGATGGAAAATTTAAAGTAGCAGAGGAATTTAAGGAAAATCTTAAAAAATATGATAATTTGACAGAAGGAACTTACTGGTCTGATTATGAGGAAGCAAATGGCATATGCGTTGCTCTTATTTCTGATCCGGCTGTATTTGGAGAGATTTCAGCATTGGATTCGATTAAGTATGTCAACCAGCTTAAAATTGGTGGAAAAATATATGACATAATTGGTAAACAGGCTTGGAATGAAAAAGGGGCTATGTTTCCTTTCTCAACGGTAGCAGATGAACAGCTTCTGACAAGTACATTAATTTCTTTTAATTCTGCGGTTTCAGTAAAGACCTATAATCAAATAAGAGATGTTTTCAATAATTATATGGGGGATAAAGCAGTTTTTGAAGAAATTAGAACTATTGATAAAGATACATATTATACTTATAAAACAGTTATTTTGATATCGGTATTTATCGCATTAATAGCCGCAATAAACTTTATGATTTTATATAGATATATTATGTCAACAAGAAAAAGGACAACTGCAATTTTTAGAATTTTGGGATTGACCCCTGCTAAATTGAATTTTATGAATATGAGCGAGTGTATAATTCTAATTGTTCCGTTTTTTATTTTAGGTATGGTGTTGTACCAGACAGTATTTTTGCCACGTTTACATACCTATTTTGTATATATGCAGGATGCATATACCCCGTTTGTTTATTTCCTTTTGTTTGTAATATTTATTAGTGTTTCGCTTATTGTTATTGGTATCATGCTATTGGTAATGAGCAGAAAAAGAATTCTTGAATTAATAAAGGACAGGGGGTAGGGGCAAATGTTAAAAATCGGTTTTTATGAACTAAAAAATAATATATGGATTAATATATTGATATGTATACAATTGGTTATCGTTTTTGTTCTTGCCATAGCAACTTCTTCAATTATTGTTTACCATTACAAATATTATAATAATTTCAGGGATTATTTTGAATCAGATGGATATTTGTATAATCTGGATTCTTTTTATCTGAATGACAATAATCTTATAGCCACAGATTCGAAAGATATAGAGAAATTGTTATCCAATGCTGATGTAGTTGCAAGTTATGAACCCGTGGTTAATTATTATGATAATAACGGGGACAGACTTGAATTTGTATCTATGGCGTATGATAGGGAAATAATTGACCGTCATACGCCTGAGTTATCGGAAGGAATATGGTTGAATTCAATTTCTGAAGATGCTGACTACATTGAGGCTGTTATTTCGCAAAATAACTATAATATAAAGGTTGGAGATACAATCTTTATGAATAATATTTTTTATGAATATCCTGAAAAACTAATAAAAATAAAGATTGTTGGTGTTTTAGAGGATAATGCAAGAATTGTAGGATATACAAAAAATACATATAGAAATAGTCGGGATTATAGTGATATATATTGTGATTATAGTTTGGATAATGAAGAAATTCCAATGTTGATAATGAGTGAAGAAAGTATAAAATGTTACCATGAGCAATATGAGGTAGAAGCGTTTGTAAAAGGTTGGGTCTTTGTAACATTTTCAGATAATATAACAGAAACTCAAATAATACAAAATGAAAAAATATTAGGAAATTATGCACAAATTATAACTAAAGAAGATTTAGAGGAGATTGCTATAAAAAGTCAGGTCAGACTTCGAGAAAAACTGATTGCTATATTTCCTATTTTTATTGGAGTTTTTGTTCTTACAATTATTAGTTCCTTGTGTTCAGGCGCTGTTTCAGTTAAAAAACAAATGAAAAATTATGCAATATACAGTATATGTGGAATGCCTTGGCAGCGATCTGCCAGTATATCCGTTATTGCTACCAGTATTTTGGCAATAATTTCATTTATTATAAGTATAGTGTGTATTTTTATAATAACAACTATTAATAAAGTGACAACAATAAATTTGGGAATCGTACAATTGGCGGTATGTGTAGGTGTTGCTTTAATTTATTGTATTATATCAGCTTTGTTGCCATCACTTATCATTAATGGAACAAGTATAAAGGAAATATTAAGGAATAATGAATAATTCATTTGAAAGGATGTAAGAAAGTGATTAAATTAATTGGTATTGAGAAAAGCTTTAACCCGGGTAAGTCAAATGAACTTCATGTTTTAAAGGGAATATCAACAGAAGTAAAGGATGGAGAACTTGTTGCTATTGTGGGAAAGTCAGGGGCAGGTAAATCTACGCTGTTACACATAATAGCCTGTATAGATAGCTATGACAGTGGTGAATATTATATTGATGATCTTCTTATTAAAAATATGAGTGAAAAAAAATTAGCGAATATAAGAAATGAGAAAATCGGAATTGTAATGCAGGATTTTTCATTGGTTGAGGATTTCACAGTTTTGGAAAATATAATGATTCCGCTTGACTTTGCAAAAAATAAGCGTCCAAACGCAAAAGAGTTAGCAAAAGAAGTATTAAAGCAAGTAAATATGGAAAACTTTGCAAAAGAAAAAGTTAGAAATCTATCAGGCGGGGAAAAACAGCGAATTGCAATTGCGCGTGCTATTATTAATAATCCTAGCTTAATTCTGGCAGATGAACCTACTGGTTCGTTGGATTCAGCCAATACTGAAGCGATAATGGATCTTTTCTTTTCTCTAAATAAACAAGGTAAAACAATTATTATTGTTACGCATGATAAAGAATTAGCGGAAAAATGTCATAGAATAATTGAAATTTCAGATGGTCAAATTATATAGGATTTTAAGTTAAAAATTTATCTTGTAGAGATAATCTGGAAGAAAGGTAAAAAGATGGTGTGGAATATACCAGCTTCAAAAGTTAGATTTGAAAATCTAATATTGAAGTTTGATATATTCTGCATCATTTTTTTGATATATACTATATGGCTTATAGTATGAACTGATTTCTAGGATGTCTGGTTGCCAGAATATTACGTTGTTTGGCGACAGCTACATGAGTATATATTTCGGTTATTGTGATCGAACTGTGACCAAGCATTTCTTGTATATATCGAATATCCACATCTGCATCCAAAAGGCTGGTTGCAAATGTATGCCGAAACATATGTGGTGTAATATGCATATCAATAGATGCAAGTTCTGTGTATTTATTTATCATACGCCGCACAGCCTGATCGGATAAGGGGTTTGCAGCCTGATTAACAAAGAAAGAATCGCAGGCGAGTATTTCTTTTTGAAAAGTTATCTTATATTTTTTCAAAATACAAAGCACAGATTCATTTCCAATCTGGATGCGGCGTTCCTTTGATCCCTTTCCATAGATTAGAATTGTTCCGTCTTGCAGATCAATGGAATCATTGTGAAGAGAGCAAAGCTCGGAGATTCGAATACCCGTTGCAAAGAGTAGTTCCAGTACGGCAGTATCTCTTAATGCATTTTTTCGTTGATATTCTGTTGGAGCCAGTGTTTGCTGTCTGTGTGCTACAGACAGAAGCGTTTCGACAGTAGCTAATGGGATTGTTTTTGGTAAAATAATAGGTTCGCGAAAACGCAGTTGAAGCTTATCGAATGGATTTTGAGGCAGAAAATCCTTATATAACAGGTAATGAAAAAAGGCTTTTAATGAAGCAATTTTCCGTTTTACCGTTCTTGGTTTATATTGTTCGTGAAGACCTGCAACATATTCCTCTAAAAGATCGGGAGTGATATCTGTGATGTCAGAAGGAATTTGTGCATGTGCAAATTGTGCCAGATCAATCCGGTATGCTTTTAATGTTTTCTCATCCAGTCGTTTCTGGTTCTTACAGTAGGTGAGATAGTTTTGAATGTGTGTAGATAAAAGAGTCGTAGTCATTTGTATCTGTTCTCCTTAAAATTATTTATTAGATGCACTTCAAGATAGATCCGATATAAGTCCGGTATGGATCTTACCAAGGTTATTTTGCTGTGCATAGAATCTCCGTAGCAGGGTTCTGCCTTGTCTAGTATATATTCTGGAATTTATAAAATGGAAGGATACAATCGAAAAATAAGAGAAATTTGGTCATTTTCTGCAATATATGGTCGTTTTATGCAAAACGGTTGATTTTGCATGGGATTGGGGATAGATTGGAGGGGAGGAAAAGGAGAAATTTAATTATGAAAAATGTATTGATTGATAATTGGTTCTTGGAAAATATTGCATTTAAGTATAATGATCAATTACAATTATTTTCGAGTCAAGAATTTTTAAATATTTTAGAAGCAATTCTATTATGGGATAATGTATATTATCCAGAGAATGAATATTCACATTTTTGGCAGTATTTGATAGGAGATACAGATTTGCGTAATTATATAACAGGATGTGGTTATACAGATGAATTTTCAAATATTGCACAGGAAGTGTATAATGGAAAAATATTTACAGGATATTCGAGAAATACGGTTTGTGGGGCTATAGAATATAGTTTATTAGCGGCAGAAAAAGGTTTTGACTATTTGCCATGTTCTCAAAGAAGTAGATTTATTAAAAACGAAAATTTAACAAGAAATTTATTTAATATTATCGGAGATCAGAATTTAATTAAAAAAAACAAGTATTTTGATCTGTTAGATGAATCAATTAAGGAATATTATAAGGATTTTAATAAAAGCATGAAAGAGAATGTTTATGAAATGAAATTTCCAGTTTTTACTAAATATATTTTAAAAGCAAAGCCTAGTGATATTTCATTTTATGAATTTGTTTCAAACTTAAAGAAAAGACTGTGTGTAAAAGAGTATTTAAAATATATTGAAAATATTGAAAAAGAAATGGAACAAGGTAAGTTTATTAATTGTCAAAGGTTTAAAAATGATATAAATGAATTGGTTGATGAAATTACTAAGAAAAATCCTGAATTAATAATGGCTGTAAAAGGACAGATGAAACCAGAATTTAATATTAATTATAATTTATTGAATATTAGAAAGTTGCATTTTTGTTTCATTAAAGAGATAATTAAAGAGGTAATTTAAATAATGCAATTAATAAAAAATGGATGATAACTTTTTATTATCTATCATCCTATTTTTATCTTCCATCAGCTCAAATTCTCCTTGCCAAAATCCAGATTTGCGTTATCATAGTAAAACAAAAGACAGCAAATTTGTTTGAAAGGAAGTTGAAGATATATGACAAAGACAGGATTGGTTTTAGAAGGCGGTGGCATGCGTGGCATCTATACTGCCGGCGTACTGGATGTATTTTTAGATCATAATATTACAGTGGATGGCGTGATCGGCGTATCGGCGGGAGCTATTCATGGAGCATCTTTCGTATCCAAGCAGCGTGGAAGAAATATTGCATATAGCTTGGAATACCGAAACAATAAGGAATATATGAGTTTGAAGTCATTGCTGAAAACGGGAAATTTATTTGGCGTTGATTTTTGTTATGATCGACTGCCGAATGAATTATACAAATTCGACTATGATGCATTCGAGGAGAATCCAACGAGATTTTATGTATGTTGTACGAATGTAGAGACCGGACAGCCGGAGTATCTGGAATGTACGGATCTTCGAAAGGATATGGACAAGCTACGTGCATCAGCATCACTTCCGATCGTGTCACAGATCGTAGAAGTAGATGGCAAGAAGTTATTGGATGGCGGAACGGCAGACAGCATTCCAATCTTCCAGTTCCGGAGAATGGGATATCGAAAAGATATCGTAGTTTTGACCAGACCGGAAGGTTATGTCAAGGAAGAAGACAGCATGTTGAAGCTGGAAGCAATCCGGTATAAGGAATATCCAGAGTATGTGAAACGAATAGCCATGCGGCATTTGTATTATAATAAGACATTGGAGAAGCTGGCTGAACTGGAACAGAAGGGCGAGGTTCTTATTATCCGTCCGAGTGTACAGATTGACATATCAAGAACGGAAAAGGATGATAAGAAGATTCAGGCAATGTACGATCTGGGCGTATATGATGCACAGAATAAGATCGAGGAAGTTGTTGAATTTCTGAAATAATGCATCATATCCGGATAATATAAAAGATTGTTATGATTTTGGTATCAAAGTTTGGATAGATACAGAAAGATTTATTTGTCAGTTTCTTACTACGGCTATAAGGCAGGAAGACTGCATATGAAAAAAGATAATATCTCAAATAAAGCTGACAATACAAAGGATAAGGCACAGGAGAATCATGTGAAAATGACACAGACTCCTGTGCTTTCTCTTATTCTGCGGCTGTCCTGTTCGACCGTTGTCAGTATGCTTGCCGGAACGACATACAATATCGTGGATATGTATTTTGTTTCAGATCTTGGAACCAGTGCAGTGGCGGCAGTTGGCATTTTGTTTTCGGTGCTTGCGATGATACAGGCAGTAGGTTATACATTTGGGATGGGAGCAGGCAGCAGGATATCCAGGTTCTTAGGGGAGCAGAAAGAGAAGGAGGCGGGCAGAGATGCGTCTGCTGCTGTCCTGATGGCTCTTATGGCCGGCTTGATACTGATGGCGGCCGGCTTTCTGTGGCAGAAACCATTGGTTCGTTTTCTGGGATCAACGGATACGATCGAGACATTTGCATTAGACTATGGATTCTGGATCCTGCTTATAGCTCCGGTCATGTGTGTGTCGTATGTACTCAACAATGTTCTGCGGGCGGAGGGAATGCCTGTATGGGCATTGGTTGGAATTGGAAGTGGTGCTGTCTTAAATGCAGTCTTAGATCCGATTTTGGTGTCAGGTTTGGAACTTGGAATCCGCGGAGCGGGAATCGCGACATTTTGTGGACAGAGTGTAAGCCTTGCTATTATGCTGATCGTAATGCTGAGCGGGAAAAGCGTGATCGGATTAAACAAGGCAGATTCAAACTATAAACCGACGGGAATACGGGTCAAAATTGAGAAGATAAAGAGAGAGGACAAACAGAGGTTTCAGGCATTCCGACAGACAGCCATCGATATTACGAGAACCGGAATCCCATCCTTTTTCCGTCAGGGGCTGGTCTGTGTGGCAACGATCCTGTTGAACCGGGCGGCGAGAGAATATGGGGATGATGTGGTTGCTGCAATATCGGTATCGAATAAAGTATTTGCCATATTATTTGCAGTCATGGTCGGATATGGGCAGGGCTTTGCACCGGTGGCCGGTTATAATTATGGAGCAAAGAAGAATGATAGAGTAAGAAAAGCGATCATATTTACGATTCTAAGTCAGGTCATTGCATCGGCTGTTACAGGTATTCTTGTGTGGATATTTGCATCCTCGATTATCTCATTATTTGGGGAAAATGCGGCACTTGAGCTGGGAGTTCTTTCTCTTCGGATGCACGCGGTATCATTGCCATTTATGGCGGTGTGTCTGGTCAGCGGTATGTTATTTCAGGCAATAGGGGAGATCGGAAAAGCCATTCTCATATCCTCCACCAGACAGGGAATCTTTTTCCTGCCATTGATCTGGCTTCTTCCTATGTATTTTCAGGAAAATGGTGTAGCGGTAACGCAGGGAATCTCGGATATCCTGTCTGGGATATTCTCATTGCCGTTTATACTTGTGGCGATTCATATGTGTAAAAAAACAGGTAGAAAATAGCTACATTTTTTAACAGGGCATTTACAGGAAATCTCCATCAAGAAAAAGATAGACATTTTTGACCGTGAATGGTATGCTTTAAGGTAAGATTGTGACGGTGGAAGCCATGTTCGACAGGTGGCTTTCATCCGGAAGACAGCTGTAGGAAGGTTGTGACACATGGAGTATATATTTGTGGATTTTGAGATGAATCAGATCGATAATTCTCATCCCGATGAATTAAAAATTTGCAAAAATGAAATAATTGAAATAGGAGCTGTTAAGCTGGACGATACATATAAGGAGATTGATTCATTCAAGACTTATGTAAAGCCGGGAATTACGCCTGTGACATCCAGAATAACAAATCTTACCGGGATCACAAATGAGATGGTAGACGATGCACCGGATTTTGCGATTGCGATGGATCGGTTCATTGCATGGGGCTTAAGCGCGGATGTGATCTATGCATGGAGTGAGAATGATCTGCGGCAGTTTAACCGGGAACGCAAGTTAAAATCCTACAATAACCCGGATGCACAGAAGCTTGCATCCAAATGGAAGGATTTCCAGAAGGAATTTGCACGTATGCTTGGAACCAGAAGAAGACTGGCACTGTCAGATGCGGTATTCTATCTGGGAGAAGATTTTCAGGGAAAAGAGCATGATGCATTGTGGGATGCCAGAAATACAGCAGAAGTATTCGTTCTTTCAAAGAACAGGGAGAAGTTTGAGAAGATCATGGCTCCGATTATGAATGCTTATAAACCAAAAGAGAATATGACCTATTCCATAGGAGATGTATTTGGAAACATCAATCTGCCGGAATAAATGGTCTTGGCATGATTGAGCAGACACGTTCTATGTGCCTGCTCAAAAAAATGTAAAAAGAAAGCAGAGGAAATTGAATTTGGAACTGAATAATTCGAATATGAAAAAGCTTATAAAACTGATCATTATAACTGTATTAGTCGTATTTTGCGTATTTCGTTTTGATAAAATCTATGCCTGCGGTACATGGATCATCGGGTTGCTTATGCCGTTCGTGATTGGATTTGCGATTGCGTTCATTCTGAATGTGCCGATGAAGGGATTTGAAAATCTGTTATTCCGAAATGAAAAAAGTAGATGGTATCGGTTCCGGAGACCGGTCTGTATGGTGCTTTCCCTTATCTGCGTCGTTCTGGTGATTGCTTTTGTGATCACGATGCTGATACCGGAGGTCAGCCGGACAATTACAGCGATCGGACAGCAGTTTCCGTCTACGATGGAGGCAATTAAGAATTGGGCGGTGAATCTGGCAGCGGGATATCCGGATATCGTTGACCGGATCATGGAGATTGATATTGCATGGGATAAGGTGAGTGAGAGTGCGATCAATCTGATAAAGAATGGAAGCGGAAGCCTGTTGTCATCAACATTTAATTTTGCAACCTCCGTTGTCAGCGGTATAGTCGATTTTGTGGTTGGATTATTTTTTGCAATCTATATTCTGGCACAGAAGGAGAACTTGAAGCGTCAGACAAAGGGTCTGATATATGCGTTATTTAAAGAGAAAACAGCAGATAAGATTATCAAGACCTGCGTTATGGCAGATGAGACATTTGCAAATTTCATAACCGGACAGTGCCTGGAGGCATGTATTCTGGGCTTGATGTTCTTTGTATCCATGAGCGTCCTTAGTATTCCATATGCACTGACGGTCAGTGTTACGATTGTGGTAACGGCATTGATTCCGGTCTTTGGTGCATTTATTGGATGTGGTGTTGGTGCATTTCTCATTCTGGTTGACGATCCGAAAAAGGTACTGGTATTTTTGATCCTGTTTATCATACTGCAGCAGGTCGAGGGAAATCTGATCTATCCGCATGTGGTAGGCGGTTCCGTCGGACTTCCATCTATATGGGTGTTGGTTGCAGTTATCATTGGCGGAGATCTGATGGGAATTCTCGGTATGTTGATATTTGTACCGTTATCCTCTGTCTTATATGCACTGGTGAAGGAATTCGTACTTATGAGATTGCGGGAAAAGGGAGTCGCCTGGGAAAAGTATGGAGAACCTTACGCTTCGTCAGATGATGGCTGGAGGGAGAAACCCCGGAAGCGGCAGCAGAGACGACAGTCCAGACGCATGAAAGAGAAAAGAAGCAAGGAAAATGCCTGAGAGAAACGAGCTGGATAAAACAGGGCAAATGCCTGTTTATATAGACAAATGAAGAAAGAAGGATAATTTAAGATGTACAGAGATATAGCGAAATTAGTATTATATAGAAATCTGGGTGAGAACAGTATTCTGATGAAGCTGTCCGGGATATTTGAGGATTTTGACCGCGGAGACTGTCCGAATGCGGAGCTGGTTGCAAGGATCTACGACCAGATCAAGCGGTTGCTGGATCTTGCTACCGATTATGGATTTGACACAAATCTGTGGCACAATTATCTGGCATTTATTCTTATCACAAATGAGAATTCATTCTCTATGACGAGTGAAAAAGTGGGTGCCAATGACGGAACCGTTAATTATTTTGCAAAAAATGATTTCAAGATCTTCAAGAAGCTGTTTGATTTTGATTTCTCTGAGATCGAGGAAGCGTTGGATATTGACTGCTTCACGATCGTGAATAATTATAAAGCCATCGGCAAGAAAGAACGTATGTATAATAAGAATGTCAGCACAAAGGTACAGGATATCAGCCGTGCGATCGAAGGGGCAAAGGATGAAAATGATATCTTCAAGATCGTGACGGATTTCTATAAGGCATATGGTGTTGGAATGTTCGGACTGAACAAGGCATTCCGTATCGTTCATCCGACAAATGGAGATATGCAGTTTGTTCCGATCAATAACACAGAGGATGTTCGTCTGGATGATCTGATCGGATATGAGATCCAGAAACAGAAGATCGTGGAGAATACAGAAGCCTTTGTTGCAGGACGTAAGGCAAATAATGCGCTGTTATTTGGTGACAGCGGAACCGGAAAGTCAACAACGATCAAGGCGATCATAAATGAATATTACGATCAGGGACTTCGTATGATCGAGATCTATAAGCATCAGTTTCAGGATCTGTCTCAGGTTATTTCCCAGATCAAGAACCGTAACTATCGATTCATCATTTACATGGATGATCTGTCCTTTGAGGAGTTTGAGACAGAATACAAATATCTGAAGGCAGTCATCGAAGGTGGCCTGGAGATCAAGCCGGATAATGTTCTGATCTATGCGACCTCGAACCGTCGTCATCTGATCCGTGAAACATGGACAGATCGTACCGATCTTGAGAATAACAATGGTATGCACAAGAGCGATACGATGCAGGAGAAGCTGTCACTGGTCAATCGTTTTGGTGTTACGATCAATTACAGCAAGCCATCACAGAAGGAATATTTCCAGATCGTTGTAGGTCTGGCAGAGAAGAACGGCATCCATATGACAGAGGAAGAACTGTGTGCGGAAGCAAACAAATGGGAGCTGTCGCATGGTGGAATCTCCGGTCGTACAGCCCAGCAGTTTATCAACTATCTGGCAGGAAAACAGGAGTAATGCAGCATGACAAAAAAAGAAAAGCAGCAGGTCGCTGAGATCTGTCGGATCTTGAATGAGACATATGGAACAGATTACAAGTGTTATCTGAATCATGAAAATGCATGGCAGCTTCTGATCGCAACGATGCTGTCGGCACAATGTACAGATGCCAGAGTAAACATCGTAACAAAAGATCTGTTCGTGAAATATCCGACCTTGCAGGCATTTGCCGATGCAGATATCAAGGAACTGGAAAAGGATATTTACTCGACCGGATTTTATAAGAATAAAGCGAAGAATATAATTGGCTGTGCAAAGAAGCTCATCAGTGAATATGGCGGAGAAGTGCCGAGTGATATCGAGAGCCTGACGAAATTAGACGGTGTTGGAAGAAAAACTGCAAATGTGATCCGTGGCAATATCTACCACGAGCCAAGTATCGTCGTTGATACACATGTAAAACGTATTTCCAGGCTGCTTGGGCTGACAGATAGTGATGATCCGGTGAAGATCGAGCATGAGCTTATGGAAAAGCTTCCAAAGGAACAGTGGATCTTATATAATATTCAGATCATTACACTTGGAAGAACGATCTGTATCGCCAGACGACCAAAATGTGCCGAATGCGCGCTGAACCGTGTGTGCCCATCGGCAAATGTAACGGAATAAGCAGTTGGCAGAATCTGGCACAAATGCTAAATTGCTATAAAATAATGCTATTATATCTGGACAAAGTGAAAATTCAGCGTTAATCTATACATGATGTCGCTGCATAAGACGGGAAAAGGTCTGATGTGGGGCGGATAATATCAGAAAATTATAAGTTTAAAATATAAAGGAGAAATGGGAAATGATCAATTTAAGCAGTTCAAAGGGTAAAAAGGTAGCATCTGCAATTATAGTTGGAATCCTGGTAGCAGCTATGGTAATCGGTATGCTTGCATATGCATTCTAAAAGGTATCAGGGATGAATAAAGAAAAGTTTCGATTTATACAGCAGAAGCGGTCAATCTTAAGATCGTTGAATAAACAGGAACATTCTGACATAACACAAGCCGGCATAGGAGATGACTATAGCCGGCTTGTGTTGTTGGATAGTGAGCTTGCAGTAACGGAAGGACTCTGCCTTGCAAATGCACTGGGTACGGTGACTTCGGATGTTATCAAACAATATAATAAATTACGGCTTGGCGGGTATCAGCCATTTGCACTTACAGATACGGTCATGATGCCGGAAAATGATGAGAAGCGTATGAAAAAAATTCTGCGGGAGCTTTCTGATCTTGCGAAGGAGCTTCACATGGATGTTGTGTATGGAGATACCGCGATCAGCGGGATATTCAAGGAGCCTGCGGTAACTGTAACGATGTATGGACGAAAGATATCGCAGGGCGAGAAAAATGCAAAGATCAAGCCGGATATGGATATCGTTATGTGCGGACAGACCGGCATCCTCGGAACCCTGCTTCGGGTAAGGGAAAGAAAAGAAGAGCTTCTGACCAGATATTCTGAGGAATATCTTCGCACAGCAGAGCAATTTGACCGGTTATTACTTATGAAGGATCAGGGAGATATTGCGATGGCATGTGGCAGTATATATGCACGCCACATCTCAACAGAAGGAGTATATGGCGCATTATGGGAACTGGCAGAGGCTGGAAATGTCGGGCTTCGGATCAGCCATGACCATATACCGATCATGCAGGAAACCATTGAGATCTGTGAATTTACCGGGGATGATCCATACCGGATCGATGGATGCGGAGCGGCATTATTTGTCACGGCAGATGGTGGATTGTTAAGCGATCGTCTGTATGAAGCCGGATTTGAAGCTGCTGTGATCGGCAGAACAACAACCGGACATGACCGCGTGATCATCCACGATGGAGAGGAAAGCTTTTTGACACCATAAGAGCGAAGGGAGAAAAACATGTTAAATATCGTACTTCATGAGCCGGAGATGCCGGCAAATACAGGAAATATAGGACGTACCTGTGTGGCAGCAGGTGCAAGACTTCATTTGATCGAGCCTCTGGGCTTTCAGATCAACGAGAAGCAGTTAAAGCGTGCGGGTTTGGATTATTGGGACAAATTAGATGTAACGATCTATGATGATTTCAATGATTTCCTTGAAAAGAATCCGGGCGCAAAGATCTATATGGCAACGACCAAATCCAAACAGAAATATACAGATGTAAACTATGAGGAAGATGCCTATATCATGTTCGGAAAAGAGAGCGCGGGAATCCCGGAGGAAATTCTGTTAGACTATAAGGAAACAGCAGTCAGGATTCCGATGTTCCCAGAGATCCGTTCCCTGAATCTGGCAAATTCTGTAGCAATCGTGTTATATGAGGCACTCAGACAGCAGGGCTTCCCGGAGCTTGAGACGAAGGGACAGCTTCACCATTATGAGTGGTAAAAAGGAGTATTTATGAGTACATACATGGTAGATGGAAAGAAAATGATGAATATCTGTATCCTTGAGATTCTTCGGAAATACACGGATTCCGAACATACAATGGATCAGAAGGATATCATAAAGAAACTGGAAACCGAATATGGAATGAAGGTTGACCGGAAATCTGTCAAGAGCAATCTGATGAATCTGGTGGATTTTGGTTATAATCTGGAATGTACGGAGATTGAACGTGAAAATAAAAACGGAGAGACCGAGATCCTGACAAAGGACTGGTATTACAATCATGAATTTGATGATGCTGAGCTTAGAATGTTGATCGACAGTATTTTATTTTCAAAGACGATACCGAGAAATCAGGCACAGGAGCTGATCGAGAAGATCAAGGGGCTTTCGAATGTGTATTTCAGTGCGAAGGTACAGCATGTGTGCAATCTGCCGGGGTTATCACATACCGATAACCGTCAGACCATGTTAAATGTTGAGATGATCGATGATGCGATCAGTGAGGGCAAGAAGGTTGCATTTCTCTATAACACCTATGGTATCGATAAACAGCTTCATCCAAGAAAGGATACGAAGTATATCGTAAATCCATATCAGATGGTTGCAAATGAGGGCAAATATTATCTGATCTGCAATTATGATAAATATGACAATCTGTCGAATTACCGGATCGACCGTATGACGGAGATTGAGATATTAGATGAAAAGGTCAAGGATAAAAGTCTGGTAAAAGGGATGGAGCATGGACTGAATCTGCCACAGCATATGGCGGAACATCTCTACATGTTCAGTGATCCCGCAGCTACGATTGTATTAAAGGTTCAGAAAGGGAATATGGGTGATATTGTAGACTGGTTTGATAAGAACTTTGAAGTGTTGTCACCAAAATTTGTTCAGAACAATTATCCAGATAACTTTAATCCTGAGACAGATGCCAATAAGGCGTTTATCCGTGTGACCTGTAGCCAGAATGCCATGTTCCACTGGGCGATGCAGTACGGAACCAGCGTGGAAGTCATAGAGCCTGCAGATCTCCGTGAACGTATCCGTGATGCTGTAAATGAGATGGCAGGGAGATATAAATAATGCCTCCTATTAATGGAGACATTATGAGTAAGACATAAAATAAAGCCCCACCCGCTCTTGCCACTATGCTGGGTAGGAATTGAAACATCAGTGAAACTTTCGTTATGAGGTTTGCACTAGCTGTCAGCATCAAGCCCTTGTTTGAGCCTTATAAGGCGAGTTTGGGCGACTGCTGACAAATCAGCGTGCGAACCGAATAGAAAGTGTAGCGAGTTTCAACTCCTACCCAGCATAGTGGCAAGAGCGGGTGGGGCTTTGGTTAGTTCTTCTTAATACGGAACTTTCCGTTGGAGATATATTGTGTAGCGTCTTCTTTTTTCACATGCACAGCTTTGATCGGAACTTGCATTTCCTTCTGCATAGGGAGAGAGAAAATGAATTCACTTCCTTCGCCAACCTTACTGTTGAGGGTGATATTCTCACCATGCGCCTTGATGATCTCTTTTGTGATGGCAAGTCCGAGACCGGTTCCGGTCTTATCCTTTCCGCGGCTTGGATCCGTTTTATAGAAACGGTCAAATACTTTCTTGATCGATTCCGGTGGAATTCCGACACCTTCATCCTTGACACTGACAAAGATCTTATCGGATTTTTCTGTGACCTGAACTGTAATCTGTCTGCCTTCCGGGGTGAATTTGATCGCATTGTCAACCAGATTGTAGATAACCTGCTGGATTCTTGTACGATCTGCGTAGACAATGGTATTGTCGGTATGGAAGATTGCATGCAGATAAATGCCTTTGTCCTGACAACGACCTTCAAAGGTGTTGATCGTAGGAAGGATAATGCTCTTGATATCAAAATTCGACTTATCAAGCTGAAGGTCAAAGGAGTCGAAGTTGTTTAGTTCCAGAAGTCCCTGTGTCAGCTTGGTCAGACGTTTTGTCTCATTTAATACGATCTGTAGATATTTCTCATGCTTATCCGGTGGAATTGTTCCATCGATCATGGCTTCGATATATCCCTTGATCGAGGTCAGAGGAGAACGGAAGTCGTGGGATATATTGGAAATGAAAGACTTTCGGTATTCATTGGAACGACTCAGCTCGTCTGCCATTTCCTCCATATATCGTGCCAGTTCACCAAATTCATTATCGGTATGAACATCAATTCGCGCATTGAAATTTCCGGTGGCATATTGCTTGGAGGTTGCAATGATTTCACGGATTGGTTTTAATGTACTGTTCGTGATCAGCATTAAGGCGATCAGAGACAACACCACAATGACCAGAAATGGCATATAGGTGGATGCAAATGTTTTCTGCGCAATATCCTTGATAAACTGCAGTGACAAGTGAATGGACAGCAGTCCTGCATAGGATTTATCCTGATAAACAGGGGTGCTGAGGCTTAAGGTTTTTGTTGAAAAGCAGCCATTCAGTGTACCGGTTTTTACTGTCTGGGAATATATATCCGTCCGGTCATAAAAATCAGTGATCATCATATCTTTTGCAGCAGGACTTTCACTGTTTGAACAGTATATGATCTCACCATTTGCAGTAGAAAGCCAGATCTCTGCGTCCATATCAGCCGCATGTTCATCCAGTTTCTGATAAAACGTATCCTTATCGATCAGACCGTTCATATAATCCGTTACGGTGGTGCTGATGATAAGCTTGGATTCTGTTTTCAGATTTTGTTCTGTGTTGCTTAGCAGCTTTGACTGTGTCATATTGACGGTATACAGAGCAAGTACACTGAAGATTACAATGACCAGCAGGACAAAGCCGACAACAATCTTATCAAAAATCGTTTTTTTCATGGTTATTTAACCTCAAATTTGTAACCGATTCCCCATACTGTAAAAATGGACCAGTTATATTTATCGGTCAGTTTTTCACGCAGACGTTTGATGTGTACATCAACGGTACGGGTGTCACCGACATATTCGTAGCCCCATAATTTGTCCAGAAGTTGTTCTCTGGTAAATACCTGATTTGGACGGCTTGCAAGGAAATACAGCAGTTCCAGTTCTTTTGGCGGCATTTCCAGATTTTTGCCCTCTAATGTAACGGTATAATTTGAAATATTAACGACCAGATTATCATACTCAACATAGGTGCCGATATGATCGGCGTTTGTCGGATTATAGTTCTGGGAATTATCCGTCCGTGAGTTGCAGCGACGAAGCAATGCACCGACACGGGCAACCAGTTCGTTGGAATCGAAAGGTTTTACGATATAATCATCGGCACCGATCTTAAGTCCGAGCACCTTGTCAAATACCTCGCCTTTTGCGGATAACATGATGATCGGTACATTTGACTGCTTCCTGATCTCGGTACATACCTGATAGCCGTCCATGCCCGGGAGCATAACATCTAAGAGGATGAGATTTGGCATAAATTCGACAAATGCCTCCAGGGCAGAAGCTCCATCTGTGGCAATCTGTGTTTCATAACATTCTTTATTCAGATAAAGGGAGATCAGTTCGGCGATGTTTTCGTCATCGTCAACGATCAATATTTTTTCTTTGTCCATATAGTTCTCCTTGTTGATGTATATTTTATAACTCTACAATCGTAACGCCGGCTTCGCCTTCGCCGTACTCACCCAGACGGAAGGATTTGACGTATGACTGCTTGCGCAGATAGTCATGGATGCCTTTCCGGAGTGCTCCGGTGCCTTTTCCATGGATGATCCTTACCTTGTGCAGGTGTGCCATCATGGCATCATCGAGATAACGGTCAACCAAAGAGGTAGCTTCGGCTACAGTCATGCCGAGTACATTGATCTCCGGCTGGATGTTTAGAGCCTTGCTCATTCCACGTTTATTATTGATCGATACCTGAGCGTTGTTCTGCTTTGGTGTCTCGATAATCACAAGATCAGAAGCAGGAAGCAGAGAGCTTAAGATGCCCATCTGAACCTTGATATTTCCCTTCGAATCAGCAGGAGCAGTAACCGTTCCTGTTGTATCCATGCTGATAACATGCACGGTGTCTCCGGCCTTGAAATCCTTTGCCGTATGATGGGAGGTCATGGATTTGCGTTTTTCCGGCGTCATCTTCCGGTAATCGTCCATCTTGGTACGGAGCTTTTTTCGTTCATTCTCCATCGTGCTTGCATCTGCTTTATGAGGATTTGTTGTCCATTTATTATATTTTTTAATGGCTGAATCCGCCATTTCCTTTGCTTCTTCCAGAATATCCGCCGCTTCTTCTCTTGCATCTGCAAGAATCTGAGCCTTCTTGGCAGAGAGTTCATCATCCTTTGCCTTTGCCCGTTCCTGAAGCTGTCTGGCTTCTTCCTTGAACCGTGCGATCTCCGCTCTGTCTCGTTCAATCTCTTTTCGGCTGTTTTCCAGATCGGACAGCAGTGTTTCGAAATCAACCTTGTTGCTGTCGATATTTGTCTTTGCCCGTTCGATGATATCGTCGGATAAGCCTAATTTCTTAGATATTGCAAATGCATTTGATTTGCCGGGAATACCGATAATAAGTCGGTAAGTCGGCATCAGTGTTGCTACATCGAATTCGCAGCTTGCATTCTGAACGCCCGGAGTCGACATGGCAAATAATTTCAGTTCGCTGTAGTGCGTGGTAGCCATGCAGCGGATGCCCTGATCATTTAAACTGCTTAAGATCGCGATCGCAAGTGCAGCACCCTCGACTGGATCGGTTCCACCGCCAAGCTCATCGAAAAGGCACAGCGTGTTCGGTGTCACATGGTTCATGATATATACGACATTGCTCATATGGGAGGAGAAGGTCGAGAGACTCTGCTCGATGCTCTGTTCGTCTCCGATATCGGCAAATACATCATCAAATACATTCAGTCTGGAACCGTCCAGTGCCGGAATATGAAGTCCAGACTGACCCATCAGAGTAAACAGACCCAGTGTTTTTAAGGATACGGTCTTACCACCGGTATTTGGACCGGTAATGATCAGCAGGTTGTAGTCCTCACCCAGTTTGATGTCAACCGGAACAACGGTATGTTTGTCTAAAAGTGGGTGGCGGCCCTGTTTGATATCCACGATGCCGTCCGTATTAAAGATCGGTTCGGTTCCCTTATAGGATCTTGCAAAATTCGCTCTTGCAAATATAAAGTCCAGATCGGTCAACGTCTCAAAGTCAAATTTTATATTTTCGTATTCAGATGCTGCCTGCGCTGACAGGCTTTCCAGAATCTTTTCGATTTCTGCCAGCTCCTGATTATCCAGCTCTTTTAACTGGTTGTTTAGATTAACTACCGCCAGAGGTTCGATAAATACAGTATTTCCACTGGAAGACTGGTCATGGATCATGCCCGGAAAGCTGTTCTTATATTCCTGCTTGACCGGGATACAGTATCTTCCATTACGCATCGTGATCAGATTATCCTGAAACATCGTCTGCTTGCTCTGGTCAGTTACAAGTTTGTTCAACTGGTTATGCAGTTTTTCATTTGTCAGTTTTTTATTCCGTCTGACCGCCTTCAGACCGGACGATGCATCGTCTGCGATCTCAGATTCTGACAGGATACAGCGGTGGATCTCCTGACTTAAATGTTCCAGCGGAACAAGTTCCATGAAGCGGGAGTAGAGGCTGTCATGTGCCTTTTCCTCGTTATCATCGCCGCTGCCATATTGTCTGGCGGATAATGCCATATCAAGGACACTTCCGATATCTAACAGTTCCTTGATGCCGAGTGCTCCCTGCACCTCCAGCCGCTTGATCGAAGCACCGATATCACGGAGACCGGCAAATGACAGATTGCCCTGTGTATTCAGCCGGATCAGCGCATCTCTTGTTTCCTGCTGTAAGGTCTGGATCAGTACCGGATCCCTGCGGGGCTTCAGGCGTTCGCATTTTCGTTTTGCCATCGGGGATGCCGCGTAGGAGGTCAGCATTTCTACAATTTTATTATATTCTAAAAGTCTTAAAGTCCTTAAATTCATATCATTTTCTCCATCTTAAATGCACAAATACGCATACACAATCCATTATAAACAGTTTGCCTGTGACTGTCCAGTGTGGGTTGGCGCCGGAAACCTATATGTTGTTTCAACTTATATGTTATACTTGCCGGACAAGAAGAAACTAGAAGAATTTATGTTAAAAGAGATAGAAGAAATGGGAATGTAGAGATAAGCACCTTAGCTAATGATCGTTAAGGTGCTTTTTGTATGTCCTTAAAAAAGGAGAAAGCTCCGGCAAAATTTCCATGCATAGACTTGCAAAGCAGGACATATAAATAATGGTATAGAGATTGACAAGGGTAAAGATAGAGCCGAAAAATGACATTGTGAAGGGAGCGGTGAGATGAGAGGACAAAGATGGCTGCGTATTCTGGCAGGGTTGTTGACTGTGGTAGTTGGGCTGAGTTTGTTTGCCGGATGCAGTTTTTATAAGGTGAAAGAAGATGGTGAAGCGCTGACTTACGATATCTGTGACGACACCATGCTGCCGGAGGAGTTGTTGAGCGTCATTAACAGCAAAAAAGAAGAACCGTTTAATCTGACATATTCAAACAACACTTACACATATATTGTGATCTGCAGCGGCAGGCAGAATCGGGATGATGTTGGCGTGGTTGTAGATAAGATGTATATGGATGAAAATGCTATTTACATCGAATCGGTTCTTAGGCAGACGGCGACACCATCAGATGCAGTAAGTAAGGATACGGTATCGTATCCATATATAGTTCTTCGGATCGCACGGACAACGACACCGGTTGTATTTAAAAATTAGAAAATAGTATGGGGGTATCATATGGAACTTGTAAAAAACAAACTCAGTACAACGATTTTAAAGACTTCTAAGTATTCGCAGTTTACGATCAATGATGATTTTAATGTACCGGATGCAAAAGACGATATGGAACGGATCATTGCAAGTACAGGAAATGTCCTTTTAGATGATGTAGAGACATTGGAGAATAAGGTGCGGATATCAGGAACAGTTGTATTTAAAGTCCTGTATCAGACAGTTGGTGAAGATGTTCGGTTTGAAACCTATGAGGGTGATGTTCCATTTGAGGAATCCATCAATATGGATGGCATACTTGCCGGTGATAAGGTCGATGTCAGCTGCGTGCTGGAAGATCTGTACATAACCATGATCAATTCAAGAAAATTTGAAGTTCGTGGGCTGGTTGGCATGAAACTGTGGGCTATGGATTCCGTAGAGCTGTCCGGGGCAACCGGATTGTTAAACGGATCGGGAATCGAATGCAGGAATGAGCAGATCCCATTTACAAATAATGTGGCATCTGTAAAAGATATATTGAAGGTAAAAGAAGATTTCGAGATCGCTGCCAATAAACCAAACATCGGTCGGGTGCTTTGGAGCCGGGTGTCCTTCTATGGCATCGAGACAAAGGTTGTAGATGGGGGAATAAATATCAAAGGACAGATGGACCTGTTTGTAATCTATCTGGCGGAGGAGCCCGGCGTACCGATGCAGTATCTGAATGAGAGCCGGGAATTTGAAGGTCTGATCCCTTGCGAAGAAGCAAATGAAGGAATGATCCTGGATGACCGCATCACGATGGGAAAAGGAGAAGTCAGTGTGCGTGCTGACAATGACGGAGAAGACCGTGTGCTTCAAGTTGAATATAATCTTCATACAGATATGAAGATTTATGAAGATATGGAGCTTTCTATCATCGGGGATATGTTCTCTCCGTCGGCAAATGTAGAAACAATCTGTGAACAGTTTCCATTTGAGAATCTTCAGATAAAAAATAATGCCAAGACAAAAGTCGTACATAAAGAGCGAATCAAGAGCAGCTTCCCGAAGATCCTGCAGATCGTATATGCAACCGGAACAGTTGAGATCGATGAGGTAAAAGCAGGAGAGGACAGCATTGATATATCAGGTGCGGTAAAAGCTGAAATACTCTATGTATCAGCAGAGGATAGCAAGCCGTTACAGCAGATTGAAACGGCGATACCATTCAATTATCAAGTGGAATCCGTACCATTTGTCAATCAGGATTCAATCCGTATCAATCCATCCGTTGACCAGATTACAGCCCAGATGTTGAATTCCGATGAGGTGGAGATCAAGGCGGTGATCAATATGAATGTTACGGTATTTGCACCGGGTTCTGTGGACGTCATTACCGATATGAATATCCTGCCGATCGACTGGAATAAGAAGGCAGCCATGCCGGGTATGGTTGGATATGTTGTAAAAGAAGGCGACAGTATCTGGTCTATTGCCAAAGAATATTTTTCCAGCCTGGATTCCATCCGAACCATCAACCATCTGGAAAGCGACGAGGTAACACCGGGTGAGAAACTATTGATCGTAAAATGTTAGCAATATAAAAACCCCCGCCTGTCTCCACCATTGTGCCGGAGACAGGCGGGGGTTTATTTTTCAATCCAAAATCTTCGTGCAAATCCTATTGAAAAATGTTATCATCTGTATATGAGGTATTGATAAAAATTCCCAACAATGGGGCAAAGCACGGAGGGTAATACATGCTGGAACAATCTTACTACGATGAGGCTGATAAGATTATTGCTGCATATGGGACAGAGCCAAGATTTCTGATCCCGATCATTCAGGATATTCAGAGCGAATATAAGTATCTTCCGCCGGAATTATTACGATATGTGGCGGACAAACTGAATATCGCAGAGGCAAAAGCTTACAGCGTAGCAACATTCTATGAGAACTTTTCATTTGATGCAAAAGGAAAGTTCATTCTTAAGGTGTGCGATGGAACCGCATGCCATGTCAGAAAATCCATGGATATCTTAAATCAATTGTATAAAGAACTTGGATTGTCAAAAGAGAAACACACAACAGATGATATGATGTTCACATTAGAGACAGTATCATGTCTTGGCGCATGCGGACTCGCACCGGTCATGACGGTAAACGATGTTGTTCATCCGGCTATGACACCGGAGAAGGTAACTGCATTGATAGCAGAATTGAAGGAGGGTGCGGATGAATAGAATAACAAATGTATCGGAGCTTGACGCAGCAGTAAAACAGGCAGAAGAGATGTTGCATGCGGATTCGCACAGGATCCTTGTCTGTGCAGGAACCGGATGTCTGGCGGGTGGCTCTCAGAAAATATACGACCGGTTCTGCGAGATGGCGAAGCAGTCGGAGGGCGTGAAGGTAGAATTTGTCCCGGAGGCGGAGTATACAGTTATAAAAGAATCCTGTCATGTCGGCGTGAAGAAAAGCGGTTGTCATGGTTTCTGCGAGATGGGGCCGCTTGTGCGGATCGAGCCATATAATTATATCTACATAAAAGTAAAGGAAGAAGACTGCGAGGAGATCTTCAACGAGACGATCCTGCACGGAAGACCGGTAGAGCGTCTGATGTATCACAAGGATGGTATCGTCTACAGACAGCAGGAAGAAATTCCATTTTATAAGAAACAGACCAGACTGGTACTGAAAAACTGCGGACATATCGATGCAGAAAATATCAATGAATATCTTGCGGTCGGTGGATATCAGGCACTTCGTAAGGTGTTATTTACCATGGAGCCTTCGGAAGTTATTCAGGTCATCAGTGACTCCAATCTGCGTGGACGTGGAGGCGGTGGTTTCCCGACCGGATACAAATGGCAGCAGGTTGCCAGACAGGCGGAGAAGATCCGATATGTTGTTTGCAATGGTGATGAGGGAGATCCGGGTGCGTTCATGGATCGAAGCGTGATGGAAGGCGATCCGCATAAGATGTTAGAGGGTATGATCATTGCTGCATATGCGGTTGGTGCGCAGGAGGGATATGTCTATGTAAGAGCAGAATATCCGCTGGCAGTCAGCCGTTTGAAGACAGCGATCGCACAGGCAGAGGAAGCTGGCTTCCTTGGTGAGAATATCTTAGGCTCCGGTTTCTCTTTCCATATACATATCAATCGTGGTGCGGGAGCATTTGTCTGCGGAGAAGGAAGTGCGCTCACGGCATCGATCGAGGGACAGCGCGGAATGCCGAGAACCAAGCCGCCGAGAACCGTAGAGCAGGGCTTATTTGCCAAGCCGACGGTTCTGAACAATGTAGAAACCTATGCAAATGTGTCCATGATCATTTTAAATGGTGCAGACTGGTACAAGTCGATCGGACCGGAGAAAAGTCCGGGAACAAAGGCATTTGCATTGACCGGAAGTGTAAAGAATACGGGACTGATCGAGGTACCGATGGGAACAAAGCTACGTGAGATCGTGTATGATATCGGCGGTGGTTTAAAGGATGACATCCCATTAAAGGCAGTTCAGATCGGTGGACCATCCGGTGGCTGTCTGGTGACGGATGATCTGGAGGTCAGTCTGGATTTTGATTCATTAAAGAGTAAAGGAGCGATGATCGGTTCAGGTGGTCTGGTTGTTATGGATGAGAATACCTGTCTGGTTGAGGTAGCCCGTTTCTTTATGAACTTTACACAGAACGAGAGCTGCGGCAAATGCGTTCCATGCCGTGAAGGAACCAAGCGGATGCTTGAGATCCTGGAGCGGATCGTTGCCGGAAATGGTACGTTAGAGGATCTGGATCTGTTAGAGGAACTGGGACAGGCAATCACCGACACAGCCCTTTGTGGACTTGGTAAGAGCGCAGCCCTTCCGGTACTTAGTACGCTGAAGAATTTCCGTCAGGAATACATCGAGCATGTGGTTGACAAACGATGCAGAACCGGAAACTGTAAAGCACTGGTTCGCTATAAGATCGATCCGGAAGCATGTAAGGGCTGTTCCAAATGTGCGAGAAACTGTCCGGTCGGTGCGATCACAGGCGAGATCCGGAAACCATTTGTCATTGATACAGCCAAATGTATCAAGTGTGGTGCATGTATCGATAATTGTGCGTTCCATGCAGTATATACAGAGAATTAAGGAGGGAGACGAACATGGATTATATTACGATCAATTCAATCAAAGTGCCGATCGAGGGCGAGAAGAATGTTCTGTCTCTGATCCGAAAGGCAGGGATCGACATCCCGACATTCTGTTATCATTCAGAATTATCCATCTATGGCGCATGTCGTATGTGCGTGGTAGAAGATGACAGAGGAAAAATATTTGCAGCATGCTCCGAGACACCGAGAGCGGGCATGGTGATCTATACGAATACAAAGAAAGTGCAGCAGTACAGAAAGCTTATTATCGAGCTGTTGTTATCCTCTCATTGCAGAGACTGTACGACCTGCCAGAAGAATGGCATGTGTGCGCTCCAGTCACTTGCCTATAAGGTTGGTGTGCATGCGGTTCGTTTCCTGAATAATAAAAAAGAAGAAAAGATCGATATGAGTTCACCATCTATCGTCCGGGATCCAAATAAATGTATCCTGTGCGGTGATTGTGTGCGTACCTGCGATGAGATTCAGGGACTTGGTGTTATCGATTTTGCATTCCGTGGTTCGAAAATGAAGGTACAGCCGGCATTTGACAAGCCGCTTGTAGAGACAGACTGTGTAGGATGCGGACAATGTGCAGTTGTCTGCCCGACCGCAGCGATCTCGATCCGTACCAATGTAACCGATATCTGGGATGCGATCGAAGATCCGTCTATCCGGGTGGTCGCACAGATCGCACCGGCAGTCCGCGTGGCAGTTGGAGATAACTTCGGTATACCAAAGGGCGAGAACTGTTTTGGTAAGCTGGTATCAGCACTTCGTATCATGGGCTTTGACATGGTATTTGACACAAGCTTTGGTGCCGATCTTACGGTTATGGAGGAATCCAAAGAATTTGCGGCGAGTCTTGCGTCGGATGAGAAGCTGCCATTATTTACATCCTGTTGTCCGGGCTGGGTCAAATATTGTGAAGAAAAATATCCGGAATTTGCAGATAATCTGTCAACCTGCCGTTCTCCACAAGGAATGTTCTCAGCAGTAATCAAGGATTATTTTGCGGAGAAAGATAAAGAAGATGGTAAGAGAACGATGGTTGTATCGATCATGCCTTGTACAGCAAAGAAGGGAGAGATCCTCCGACCGGATAATTTCACGGATGGCAGACAGGATACCGATTATGTCATCACAACGACAGAGGTTGTGCGGATGATCAAGCAGATGGGACTGCAGTTTACCGAACTGGAAAATGAATCCGCAGATGCACCATTTTCCGTGGCTTCCGGTGCAGGCAAGATCTTCGGAACGACAGGTGGTGTAACGGAAGCGGTGCTCCGTCGCCTTGCGGAGGACAAATCCTATAACACGATCCGTGAGATCAGTTATACAGGTGTCCGGGGATTTGAAGGAACGAAGGAAGCAACGATCGAGTTAGATGGCAGAGAAGTGAAGATCGCAGTTGTACATGGTCTTGCAAATGCAGGACGGTTGCTTGACCGTATCCGATCCGGCGAAGCAAGCTATGATTTCGTTGAGGTTATGGCGTGCAGACGAGGATGTATCATGGGTGGTGGTCAGCCATCCGGCGCAGGCCCAAGAACCAGACGGAGCCGTATGGAAGGTATGTACAATGCAGACGCAAGTTCCAATGTCCGTTTCTCCGAGGAGAACCCGGCAGTTCGCCAGTTGTACGATCATTTTCTTGCCGGAAAAGAACATCGGTTGCTGCACCGGAATCTGTAGATATGCACGAATTTGTTGCAACACATAGAATCTGTGATTTTTAACAATTGTCATTCACCATTTGGTGTGCTACACTTAATTCGTAAATTTTTTGCGAAAGGGATTGACAAAGGATGCAGAAAGGAAAAGGCTTAAGCACAGCACAGCACAGCACAGCACAGCACAGCACAGCACAGCACAGCACAGCACAGCACGCTTAAATAGCGCTTTTTTGCATACCATAAAATATAGAATTGCAGTTGAGAAGACCTGGAACAGGATAATGGAAGATTATCCTGTTTCGGGTCTTTTTTGCGCTTGTGTCAACCCGGAGTAAAAAGAAGAAATTGGAAGGAGAGACAATATGAGAAACAAAAAACAAATGAACAAACAGGCATTGCAGACAAAATTAAAACGTCTGCTGATCGCCGGAGGACTGGCAGCATTAGTAGCAGTACCACTGTTATCGGGAAATGCAGGTATGCGGAAAGTTGATGCAGCACAGGGGGATGTGAAGATCAATTCAACGAATTTTCCGGATGCAGAATTTCGGAAATATATTTCTAAGAACATTGACCGAAACAAAGATGGTGTATTATCAAAAGCGGAGATTAAGAAAGTTACTGAAATAAAACTGGAGCATTATGATGAAGCTGGAAATGAATATGTTTATAATGATCTGACCGGTATTGGTGTATTTACAGAATTGAAAAGTCTGGAATGTGAAAGCCAGAAAGATCTTTCCAAACTGGATCTGCACAAAAATACAAAACTGGAATTCGTAAAATGTGGTCGTAACGGCATAAAAGAATTGAATGTATCCAAATTAACGAAATTAAAAGAGCTGCGCTGTTATGTCAATAAACTGACAAAATTAGATGTCAGCAAAAATGTAAATCTGGAGATATTAGATTGTGAGAGCAATAACTTAACTGGTCTGGATCTCCGTAAGAATACAAAATTGGTGGAATTGTATTGTGGCGGTAATAAATTGACAAAGCTCGATCTTACAAAAAATACAAAACTTAATAATCTGTGGTGTTATGATAATAAACTGACCAAATTAGACGTTAGCAAAAATACGAAATTATTTAAAATTAATTGTGATAATAATAAACTTACGAAACTTGATCTAACCAAGAATCTTAACCTTATATATCTGTATTGTTCAGGTAATAAGCTTACAGGATTAAATGTTGATAAGAATGAAAAGCTTGAATGCCTGTGGTGTAACGATAACAAACTGACCAAGCTGCGTCTAACAAATAATAAACAGCTTGTTAGTCTGGAGTGTACAAGGAATCAGTTGACCCAGTTGGATACCAGTCATAATAATGCATTGGTATGGGTAGATTGCGCGGATAATAAGTTAACGAAACTGGATTTAAGTGCGAGCCCATTATGTCAGAGAATTGTCTGTGAGGAGAATAAACTGACAGAGATCATTGTACCAAAGAATATGGAAACGGATGGAATTATGTATGATAAAAATCTTAAGGTGTCCATAAAGAAAAAGACAAAGCCAGTCAAAAATGGAACCTATTTTGTTGAGGATACATATAATCATCCATATTGTATCTTCCGTGTTACAAGTACAAAGGCCGGAAATCGGACAGCAGCCCTTGGAGTATGGAGTAATGCAGGTGCTTTCGGCACAAAAGGCTGGAAAAGAAATATGAAAGGAATAAAATATGGAAATCAGACTTATAAGCTGACTTCCATTGATTCTGGAGCATTTGCAGGTGCAACATTCTCTGAATATGATGGAAATAATAATATTGTGATCGGAGGAAGTATTAAAACAATTGGATCCAAGGCATTTGCCGGAACAAAAGTTTTAAAGACGATCACCCTTGGAACATCGGTTGAGAAAATTGGATCATATGCTTTTGCTAACAGCAGGGATTTAAAGGTTTTAAAGATCAAAACAACCAAGCTGACATCCAAAACGCTGAGCAAGAAAACCTTTGCCGGTATCACCTCAAAGACAACAGTCAAAGTACCAAAGAGCAAGCTTAGCGCATATAAGAAGCTTTTCCGTAAGTGCGGACTGAGCAAGAATGTAAAGGTTAAGGCAATCTAAAAAAGCCGGAAAGAGTAATATATTTGTTGCAGAGGCAGCGGTTAAGTTATTATAAAATAAAAACAAGCAGGAAATCTTTTAAAGATTCCTGCTTGTTTTATAACTATATAATATTTTTTATGCTGCTTCTTTCTTTGCGCCTGTATTTGCATTTGCTTCCGGCATCAGTTTCTTGAATAATGGAACGATCTGTGCAGCGATAATAGCTTTTACAAGATCTAATGGAATAAATGCAACAAAGCCTGAAAGGAAAGCAACTTTCCAAGTTAAGTTTCCGTTGAATTTCCACCATAACATTCCGATGATATCAATGAGAGCTGCTGTTAAAATAGCAACGATCGTATAACGGATACGATTATATTTCTTACCCTTTGTCAGACCTGCAAAGATAGTAACGATAATAAATGAGAATGTATATCCACCGAATACTCCTGTCAGATAACCGATACCGGAGCCGCCGCCGATAAATACCGGAACGCCGACTGCACCGAGGATCATCCATAAAGCAACGATGATCGTTGAATCGCGGACTTCAAATACCAGTGCAATGAGCATGATCATAAAGTTCAGTAATGTAATGTGTGCTGCATTTGGAAGTGGAGTTGGGATACTTAAATATGCGGATACGCATAAGATTGCTGCAAATACAGCCATCATTGTGATCTCCACGGTTGTGAATTTGTTTTTCATGTGTGTTCTCCTTGTTGAATAAATAATATAAGTACAATGGATGCCATCCCTTGATTGGATGAGGTTAAGGGGGATTGACAAAAATATGAAGCGGATAGCAGGGCTAAGCTATCCGCTTCCAGATAACAAATTGAATGTCAACTATTAAATGGCACCCACTGGATAACATTATAGATGGTATATTCTTAAATGTCAACCACAGAATAAACATTAAGGTTGACAATTAGAATGAGAGGCTTAAGGGTTGAAAAAAAGCAGATATAAATATACTATATAAGAATATAATAAAGAAAAACAGGTAGGAGGCAGCGGCTATGCTTAGAGTTGGCGTTACAGAACTGAATATTGGATTTGAGAATAGGGAAGAAGCAAAGAAATGCTGCCTTGAAGTTATGGAAGAAGCAAGTGCAAATGGAGTAGAGCTACTGGTATTTCCGGAGATGACACTGACAGGATTCACGATGCGGCCATGGTTGTATGCGGAAAGCTGGGATGCGGATAACATCCCGGACAGTGTTTCATTTTTTATGGAGAACAGCAGAAAATATAAGATGCAGATGGCATTTGGGTATATTCGTGCGGTTATGGCAGATAGCGACAAGATGGATGATGAAACGAAAGAACCGGTTTATGAGAACCGGCTGGTGCTTGTGGATGGAGAAAATGTGGTACTTGATTATGCGAAGATCCATCCATTTTCATATAGCGGTGAGGATAAGGTATATCGGGCAGGAGAAAAGCTTGTACAGGCACAGGTAAAGGATATCCGGATAGGCGGATATATCTGCTATGACCTTCGTTTCCCGGAGATTTTCTCTGCAATGAGAGATCAGTATGAAGCTATCATGGTGATCGCAAACTGGCCGGAAACGAGGGCGGAACAATGGAAAACACTCTTGAAGGCAAGGGCGATCGAGAATCAGGCATATGTGATCGCAGTCAACCGGGTTGGAGATGGAGATGGGCTTCACTATATTCCGGGCTCTCATGTATATGACTGGCTTGGGCGGGATGTATCGATCCGGGTTAGTGAGAAGCTGTGTGTTGCAGATATTGATCCCGGGGCAGTCAGACATGCAAGAACAGAATTTCCACAGACAAATGACAGAAAGAATACATTTTATAAGATGCTTTATTAATGAAATGTGCTTATAGACAGTTGGATCGGCATGAAAAATACATGATATGTTTCATTTTTATTCGACTGGTTGTAAGTACATTTCATTTTTTGAATAAAGATAAATTGAAAGTGATAAGATAATAGTATATAATAAATATGGATAATATATTATCAATTATAATAAAAATGACGGATATATAGATAAAATATTATCTATATAAATAATTTGCGGGGTAAAGATACATGGAACCTTTTGTATGGGAGACACCGGATGAATTAGATAAGAAATTGGCAGAAAGAGTTCGCAATATACGAAAGCGTAGATCGTTGTCACAGCAGCAGTTAGCGGAACAAAGTGGCGTAAGCTATGGATCAATCAAACGATTTGAGCAAACCGGACAGATCTCTCTGTTGGGATTGACGCGGATTGCGGTTGCACTGGATATAGCAGATGAGCTTCGGGAATTGTTTACACGGGTTCCGTACAAGGATATTCAGGAGGTTATGAATGAGACAAATAGAAGATAGGATGCTTCAGGTTTGCTATGAGGATCGTTTGGTGGGAACGATGGTGTTAACAGCAGATCGAAAAGCTGCTTTTGAATATAGTGATGAATGGCTGGAAGATGGATTTTCAATCAGCCCTTTTTCGCTGCCGCTGAAAAAGCAGGTATTTGTGCCGAAAAAAGATTATTTCGGTGGGCTGTTTGGAATATTTGCAGATAGTCTTCCAGATGCGTGGGGAAGATTATTATTAGATCGGCTGCTTAGGGCAAATCATATCAATCCGGATGAACAAGGTGTTTTAGAACGTCTTGCTATTGTGGGAGATTCCGGGATGGGGGCTTTGTGCTATCATCCACAGAGCGTTCTGGTGGCGGAGCAGGAAACGGATGATCTGGATGAATTAGCAGAAGCGTGCCATAGAATCATGAATACAGAATATTCGGATAAATTAGATGAATTATATGGGCTTGGTGGAACCAGCGGCGGAGCAAGGCCAAAGATCATGACGAGGATAGATGGGGAAGATTGGATCATAAAATTTCCAGCACATGTTGACAGGGCAGATATTGGACAAATGGAATATGATTATTCGGTCTGTGCAAAAAAATGTGGAATCGTTATGAGTGAGACAAGGTTGTTTCCATCGCAGCGACATGCAGGATACTTTGGAACCCGGAGATTTGATAGAAAAACGGATGGGAGCAAGGTTCATATGGCAACGGCGGCAGCGTTGTTAGAACTTGATTTTAATCAGCCAAGTCTGGACTACCATGACCTGATGAAATTAACAAGAATAATGACGCGAGATAATAAAATGGATGTTGAAAATATGTTTCGCAGAATGTGTTTTAATGTATTTGCACATAACAGGGATGATCATTCAAAGAATTTTTCGTTTGTATATGATACTGAATCAGAAACATGGAGATTGAGTCCGGCATATGATCTGACGTATAGCACAACCTATTATGGTGAGCATACAACATCTGTTGATGGAAATGGACAAGATCCGGGAGAAACGGAGCTTTTGACAGTAGGAGTGCAGGCAGGAATGAAGAAAAAACAATGTCAGGAGATTATAAACGAAATCAAACAACGGGTTGAGGAAGATCTGAAGGCTTATGCAACCTTCCAAACCACATAAAGCTTGTAAAATCCCGCATAATGGAGTAAAATGGAAAAAGCAATTAAGGAGGAAACTTTTATGGGTAAGGACGATTGCATTTTTTGCAAGATTGCAAATGGTGAGATACCATCAGCAACAGTTTATGAAGACAGCATATGTAGAGTAATACTTGATGTAAATCCTGCAAATAAAGGTCATGCTTTAATTATACCAAAAGAACATTATGATGATATATATAGCATGGACGCGGATACTGCTTCAAAGATCTTTACGATTGCGACAGAGGTTGCCAAGGCTCAGAAAGCGGAATTAAATCCTGACGGACTGAACATTATTCAGAACAATGGCGCTGCTGCAGGACAGACAGTATTCCATTTTCACATGCATCTTGTGCCAAGATTCATTAAGGATACGGTTACAGTTACATGGGTTCCGGGTCAGTCAGACAATGAGGAACTGGATCGGTTGTCAAAGGCACTTCGTAAGAGAATTTAAGGAAAACATGGATAAAAGGACAGAGACAGGGATAACTTCAAATCAGTTAAAGCTTCTGGCATGCATATTTATGTTATGTGACCATGTAGGACTTGTTCTAATGAATAATAACTGGATAATGCGGGCTGTAGGACGGCTCGCATTTCCTATATTCGCATTCCTGTTGGTAGAAGGGTACAGGCATACGTCGGATATCAGAAAATATTTTATCCGGCTCTTTTTGTTTGCGCTGATTTCGGAAGTTCCATTTGATCTGGCATCGACCGGACAGGTATTTGATCTGCAGAAGCAGAATATTTTCTTTACACTTGCGGCGGGGCTGGTTGTGCTTTATCTTGGAAAAGTAGCAAAATGGAATCAGATGGGCGCAGTCATCGGAATTGTTGTCATTATGGTAGTTTCAGAGGCTCTGCATTTTGATTATGGAATGGCGGGCATTCTTCTGATCGTATTAATTTATTATTCGACCAAGGATGACACGGCGGAACAAGTATTCAGAAATGCCGGTCTTGTGACCGGACATTATCCGTTTGGCTGGAAGCTGCGTCAGAATATGGGGTTTGCAATCGTATCGGCAGTGCTGTATTTCCTGTTTTACGGAATAAGGCAGCTCTATGCAGTTTTGGCAATCCTGCCGATCAGTCTGTACAACGGAGAGTATGGTCGGAAGAATAAAGTTCTTAAATATACATTTTATGTGTTCTATCCGGCACATTTGCTCATCTTATACCTGCTCAGCAAGGCGGTTTTATAGGATAGCTTTAATGAATTTTTGTCGCAAAACAGAAATTACCTATTGACTTATGGAAATATATCAGTTAGAGTATAGCTGTTTCAGAACTGCATTGCAGTTTGAATACAAATAAATATTTATAAATGCTCTTATTCAGAATGGTGGAGTCATAAGGGACTATGAAGCCATGGCAACCCCGGAACAGGTGAAAGAAAGACCTGTATGGAAGGTGCCTTCCTGAGCGAGTCTGTGATATGCAGACGTCGAACAATGAGAGGTTTGATTTTATCAATCCGCTCAGAGCGGATTTTTCTTTTGCATAAAACCAGGTGGGGATAACTTGTCTGAAAAAAGAAAAATCAAAAGCTATGTGAACGAATACGCATGGCAGTAACTATAGATAGTATTTATACAAGGAGGAAATGATGGAAAAATTATTATTCACATCAGAATCAGTAACAGAAGGTCATCCGGATAAAATCTGTGACCAGATTTCCGATGCAGTATTGGATGCATTGATGGAGCAGGATCCAATGAGCCGTGTTGCCTGCGAGACATCGATCACAACAGGTCTTGTACTTGTAATGGGTGAGATTACAACAAAAGCATATGTAGACATTCAGAAGATCGTTCGTGAGACGATCCGTGAGATTGGATACGACAGAGCAAAATACGGATTTGACTGTGATACCTGTGGTGTTATCACAGCAATTGATGAGCAGTCAGCAGATATTGCAATGGGTGTTGATAAGGCATTAGAAGCAAAAGAGCATCTGATGAGCGATGATGATATCGAAGCGATTGGTGCCGGAGATCAGGGTATGATGTTTGGATTTGCAACAAATGAAACACCGGAATATATGCCATATCCGATCGCACTTGCACATAAGCTTGCAAGAAAACTGACAGAAGTAAGAAAGAATGGAACACTTCCATATCTCAGACCAGACGGTAAGACTCAAGTAACAGTAGAGTATGATGAGAATGGAAAAGCAAAGAGACTTGATGCGGTAGTTCTCTCAACTCAGCATGGCGAGGAAGTATCACAGGAACAGATCCATGAAGATATCAAGAAGTATGTATTTGATACAGTTCTTCCTGCTGATATGGTAGATGAAGATACCAAGTTCTTTATCAATCCAACCGGAAGATTCGTTATCGGCGGACCAAATGGTGACAGTGGACTTACAGGACGTAAGATCATCGTAGACACTTATGGTGGATATGCCCGTCACGGCGGCGGTGCTTTCTCAGGAAAGGATTGTACAAAGGTTGACCGTTCCGCAGCGTATGCAGCAAGATATGTAGCAAAGAACATTGTAGCAGCAGGACTTGCAGATAAATGTGAGATCCAGTTGTCTTATGCGATCGGTGTTGCCAGACCTACATCTATCATGGTAGACACATTCGGAACAGGAAAGGTATCCGATGAGAAGCTGGTTGAGATCATCCGTGAGCATTTTGATCTTCGCCCAGCCGGAATCATCAAGATGCTTGACCTCAGAAGACCAATCTACAAGCAGACAGCAGCATATGGACACTTCGGAAGAACTGACCTCGACCTTCCATGGGAGAGACTCGACAAAGTTGATATGTTGAAGGCATATTTATAAGAGTGGTATTATAAAAAGCCTGTCAGAGTTTTTAGCTCTTGAATAAGGTTTATAATCACGTTTTTGCCGCATGAGATTGATTTAATATTATGACAAAGCGGTGGTATAAAAATAAGACCTACCAGAGTTTGTTATTTCTGAATAAGGTTTCATAATCCATAGTGTAGCCGACTGAGTTTCATTCAATTTTGTGCCATGTCGTCGCCGCAAAGGTTTTTATCGCGGCAGAGACATGTGCATATAAAATTGAGTGAAACAAAGGTAGGCAAACGTGATTAGAAACCTTAATCAGGAAATAACAACTTTTGGTAGGTCTTATTTTTCTTCTTTACTATCCGGTACATTCTGCTTGATCGGCTTAAACTGCAAGGAGCCGGTGTTTTTCTTTGGCTCTTCGTGATTCACGATCGCTTCTGCCATATTGAATACCTCTGACAGATCAGCCGTATTCATGGAAGAGTACTGAGCCGCCTTTTTGATGATTTTATCTGCCGGAGTTGCTTCTTTTTCTTCCTTTGCTTTTTTAGTTTCGCTGCTTAATCTGGTGGAAGTGACATCTTCAGCTTTTACGGATGGCTTAGCAGTAAGCTCTGTCATGCCATCTGTTACCGGAATGTCCGCAGGCTTTTGGTTGTTTGTATCATCGGCATTTTCTGCTGGTGTTTCGTCCAGAACAACAGCAGCGGCTATCGTATCCTCTGACTTTGTATCATTTGCAGAAACAGTATCATCCGAAGTATTATCAGTATCGATACCTGTATCATTGCCTGTGTTGTGATCTGTGTTGTCTGGTGTATCATCGGCAGCATTATTGCTGGTATTGTCGGGAACGTTTTCGGCATCGCCGCTTGTATTGTTATCAGGACCATTGCCTGCGTTGCCAGCGGTATCGTTATCGGAATCATTGCCTGCATTGTCGTCGGTATCGTTATCGGAACCGTTGCTTGCAGCACCATCAGGATCATCGTCAGGATCATCGTCAGGAAGTCCCTGCTTGATCACCCGGATCAGCATAATTCCGAGGATAATGATCAGGAAGAACATAACTACGATCACGATGATACATATAGTGATAACCTTGTCCTTGTGCTGATCAAAGAAAGAGCCATTGTTGGCATCTGTCGCAGAAGCAGTCGTGACTGCTTCTGTTGGAACTGCTGAAGCGACAAATCGGGTAAATGTTTTCTCAACGGTATCATAGTAGAACCATCCAGGTTCACCGTCCGGACTCATGGCATATACTACGAGGATCGTATCATCTTCATATTTGTGATAGGCGGTTACGGAATTTTTGTTAAACTTATAGGTGAAAGCTGTGTAACCCGACGGCACTGTAACGTCTTCGCCGGCTGTCAGAATGATAAAGCTTTTGTAAGCAGATGCAACATTGATAAATGGAACCGCAGATTTTGCAGTAGTATCAATGATATACCATGCTCCGTTTTTGCTGTCCTTATCTGTCAGATAAGCACATTTAACCAGTCCGTTTGGAGACTGATAGAGAATGATTTCGGTATCATTATATTTCTCTTTTATTTCGGCAAATCCTTCTGGAATAGTAAGCTTGCTGTAATCTTCTGTAAAATAATAATCTTTTCCATCAATCTGGATGATCGCTCTTGTATCTACCAGTTCTTCCACATTAACCGCAATGTCGTAGATATGATTATCGCCGGTTTCAGCAGTAACCTTGATAGAGATATGAGAGGTCTTTCCCGGTTCAAAATCTTCATTTCCGGTAATGGAAACGGATGATTTGCTGTCTTCTGGGATCGCATTGATCGCAAGGCTTGTGGTATCTCCGGGAACGGTTGTCTCATAAGTATATGTATCTTTTGCAAATTCAGGCTTTAATTCACCTGGTGTGATCTGGATCGAAGACAGATAACAGTTATCAGACATTTCCTCTGTGGTATCTTCCGTTGTGTCCTCGGAAGAAGTGTCTGTCGTATCTTCTGTTGTAGATTCGGAAGAATTTGTTTCTGTTGTAGCCGGGGTGTCTGTTGTATTTGGTTCGCTGGTCGTTGCTTCTGTTGTACTGTTGCCGCCGGCGGCTGTTATTGTGATCGTAGCACCTGCATCTGATGCTCCGGCATGTTCTTCGCCCCATGTATAGACATCGGAGCTTCCCGTACTGACATAGGCAGATCCTGTATTTATAGCAGAAAATGTAAAGCTGTTGGAAGCAGAAGTAATATTTCCATCGCCATATCCGGCACAGGATACGGTTCCACCTCCGCCATAGCCATCGCCGGACTGATATTCCAGTAAGGAGGAATCATAGGACAGACAATAGCTGTAAGCACCCAGTGCTTCAGAACAACTGATCGATACGGTTACTGTAACCGAACCACCCTTTTGAATGGATGAGGATGAAAGCGAGATCGAGAACTGGGTAGATGCTGCATAGGAGTGTATGCTGTTTCCATATACCAGACAGCTTAATCCCAGAACCAAGATCATACATAATGCTGCTAATTTTTTTCTTGTTTTCATTTTATATATCTCCTGTATTTTATCATCTATTCATTTACTGCTGCATGATCTGTGCTGCGCCCATCAGATATTTCTGGACTTTTAACAGATCGAGAGCAGATAACATACCACTTCGTTTGATATTTGCGGCTTTCAGGTATGGATCCTTTAAGGTAGAAGCACCGATAATATGCTTCTGTATCTTTAACAGATCCAGTGCATTGATAATTCCGTCACCATTTACATCACCGAAAATAATAACGGTATAGGTGCTGGTATTGCCCGAAACAGTTATTTTTACAATGTCACCGGTACCGATACGGTCAGATGTCTTTTCTTCACCGGATGAAGTCCTTACACTGACAGTTCCGTTTGTACATCCAAGATTGGAGACAAATGCAGATACGGTGGTTGATACTGCTACGCCGGTTATGGTTCCGTCGGATACAGTATAGTTACCGTCAAATTCAGGATCTGAGCTGGAATTACCGGAAGATTTACCACGGACGATCGTTAATGTATAAGTACGTTTTGCGCCGCTTTGGGCTTTTACCGTAATTTTTACTGTATTCGTACCCTTTGACAGACTGACTTTTCCTGTTCCGGATACGGAAGCGTTTTTGTTGACCGGACTTGCAGAAATCGTAACAGAACTTGTTTTCTCTGATACGATCAGGGAATACTTGGTTGTTGTATTGACTGCAAATGTTGGTGTCAGGGAATAGTTATCAATACTCAGTGATTTGAGATAGTTGTTTGGATTGCCACTGTCTGCCGGTTTGCTGACCATGGTATCCGGCATATTTTTGTATACCGGGATACAGAATGTGATTGAATTGTTCAGTGTGCCTGCGCCACTGTAGGCATCGTATACCTTAGAGGCTTCAGAGGAAGCCGCCTGAACATTGGTCATATACTGATGGGAGTATAGGGCAGAGGTATTTGTGACATTGAATTTCTGTGTATACAAAGTATTCTGCTTCTGCAGAATGTAATTATTTCCAATGTATTGAGCGCCGCCATAGATGGATTTGTATACGGTGTTCCACGGTCTTCCGTAGGTAGAACCGGAGGATGCCCATTTAAGTGCATTTGTAACGGCGTTTCCGGTTACGCTGTCGAAACCGCCGATGTTATAGAAATTATAGATTCCCGGATATACGGAATGCTTTCCATTTGTGGCAGAACTGAGTGATGAGCCAACCTCCTGTTTGATTCGGGAGGCAATGTGGTATGGGCTGACACCGACTGCCTTTCCGGCTTTGATGATCAGTTCGGAATATGTACTGTTGGAACCGGATGGCTTGGATTTGTACATAAAGGTTCCGTTCAAAATGGATTCCACGCCGGATTTGGACTGAGAATCTTCATAAGAGAGATTCTCAAATGCAAATACGAACCGTTCATACAGATAAACACGGGGATCCAGATAATAGGAGACCAGTTTATCCGATGCGGCATACCAGCAGTTACCATCAAAGGATGCCCATGTATCGGTTTTGATGTTGTAACCGATCGTCGTGGAACGCCAGTTGTAGCGTGGATAACTGCTGGTTCCCTGAACCAGATTTTTGATCTGATCGGATTTGTTTCGTTCATTATCTACAAGATCATCCCAGTCGATTCCTGTCTGGACAGCTTTAAAAGTCCAGGATGGATGAGCCTCATGCAGTTCCCGGAGCTGTGCCTTATAGCTTTCCGGAAATCCCTGATCATTCATATAGGATTCAAAATCTTTGTCGGATTTTTTCCCTGAGGATTCTGTCGTTGCTGTTGTATTGTTTTTATCAGAAGAGTCTGTTTTGTCGATAGTGACATATGAAGCGGATACGTAGCCGGTATAGGTTGTCTTGTTATAAACAAGGGATACTTTATACCAGGAGCTGTTTGAGGTGTTCAGGATTGTAAGCTTGTGACCTCCATTTAACATAATGTTACTGCCGTGATCCGTTACAGGATTGCCGCCGGGGGCATCACGGAAATAAACATTCGTTACTCCATCTTTGATATGACCGGATTTTCCTGCGGCATCAGAAAGTCCGCTGTTCATGAAAAGACAGACCACAAGACAGCAGATAAGTGCTGCGATCGCCAGTATGGCGGATCGGTATGGTCTGTTACTTAGCCGTTTGTTATTCATATGATGCTCTCCTTTGTATATAAATGCACGATTCAATTTTTGTGATAAAAATATATAAGCCTAAAAAATACAATACTGATTTTAGTTTACCATAATCTCAGAAAAAACAAACCCCTTTTTCGTCAAAAAATTAGTGATTTCACAGAAAAAATTGGATGTGCGTACAATATAGAACATATAGGTTGGAATAGAAAATAGGACAGCGGGACAGGTCAAAAATATTTAGTTGTGAAAATGTGATTGTTGATTTGAAAATAAAAAGAGATGCTGACCGATATAGTGGAGCAGGCATCTCTTTTTCATGTGTATATTTATCCGATTTTTAATTTAAATTTCTGAATATCTTTGTCAGTATCAACTTTTTCGATCTTTCCGCCCAGACCACGGATCTTTTCATCAAATTTCTCATATCCACGCTGGATATACTTAATATCTGATATAACGGAAAAATCATCTGCAACTAATGCAGCAATCACAAGAGCAGCACCGGCACGAAGATCCGGAGCAGCTACATTTGCACCAGAGAAGGATTCTACACCATCAATGATAGCGGTATTGCCTTCTACCCGGATGTGAGCGCCCATTCTGGCAAGCTCGGCGACATATTTGAACCGATTCTCAAATATGCTTTCTGTTACAATGCTGGTTCCGTTTGAAAGTGCCAGTGTGACAGCCATCTGCGGCTGCATATCCGTTGGAAAACCCGGATAAGGAAGTGTTTTGATATTGGTTGGTTTCAAACGTTTATCAGACATAACTCTTACAGAGTCATCATATTCAATTACATGAGCACCGATCTCATTTAACTTGGAAGTGATAGCTTCCAGATGTTTTGGAATTACATTCTTGATCAGTACATCACCCTTTGTTGCGGCAGCGGCTACCATGAAAGTTCCGGCTTCAATCTGATCCGGAATGATGGAATAAGTTGTGCCATGGAGTTCTTTAACACCACGGATACGGATCACATCGGTTCCTGCACCCTTGATATTAGCACCCATACTGTTTAAGAAGTTTGCAACATCAACGATATGCGGTTCTTTGGCTGCATTTTCAATTGTGGTCTTACCTGTTGCAAGAGCAGCCGCCATCATGATATTGATTGTTGCACCTACGGAGGTGACATCCATATAAATATGGTTTCCGATCAGCTCTTCTGCGTGTGTGGAGATAATACCGTTTGCAATATCAACCTGAGCACCAAGTGCTTCAAAGCCTTTGATGTGAAGGTCAATCGGTCTGGCACCAATATCACAGCCACCAGGTAATGCAACCTGAGAGTGCTTGTATTTTCCAAGTAATGCACCTAACAGATAGTAAGATGCACGAATCTTACGGATGAATTCATCATCTACGCACAGATCACTGTTTGGATTGATAGCGGCGCCACAGATGGATACGGTATGTTCGTCTATGTAGCGTACTGTCGCACCAATACCCTGGATTGCCTGAAGAAGGACACGGGTATCTCTTACATTTGGTACATTTTCTATTATAACTTCCTGATCGGTCATTACAGCAGCAGCAAGGATTCCGAGAGCTGCGTTCTTTGCACCTGCAATAGTTACCTCTCCTTCAAGAGGCTGACCGCCTTTGATCACATATTGTTCCATATTGCACCTCTAAATATTTATAAACATATTTAAAAAGTCCGGTTAAAATTTCTGTCGTTTTTCGATACTTTACCGCACAGATAACTTCTAGATTATAGCATATTTTTGCGAAAAGTAAATAGCAAGTAAAATTATTTATCTGCTTCGCAGTAAATACAACGATAAATCCGGTGTGCTCTGTCTGTAAGCTTAAAGATGTGCTGGATTCCCTGTTCGGTTGAGGTTATACAGCGCGGATTGGTACATTTCTTGATGCCTACCAGACGTTCTGGAAGCTCAATATTTTTCTTTTCCACCAGTTTTCCGTCACGGATAATATTAACGGAGATATCCGGATCGATATATCCAAGGACATCAAGGTTGATGTCGATATCCTGATCTATCTTTAAGATATCCTTTTTACCCATTTTCTGGCTTTTGACATTTTTGATAATTGCTACGGAGCAGTCCAGCTTGTCGAGATGCAGGTCATTATAGATCTGGAGTGCCTTGCCTGCAGCAATGTGATCAAGTACGATACCATTTTGAATACTGTCTATGTTCATCTGTTTGTACCTCCTATGCTAAACCAAGCAGTGTGGCAATTAATGCCATACGGACATATTTACCATTTAATACCTGACGGAAATAACATGCTCTTGGATCGTCATCCACTTCAACAGCAATCTCATTTACTCGTGGCAGCGGATGCAGGACACACATGTCCGGACGGGCAAGTGCCATCTTACTGTTATCCAGTATGTAAGTATCCTTTAATCGTATGTAGTCTGCTTCGTTGAAGAAACGTTCTTTCTGTACTCTTGTCATATAGAGGATATCCAGTTCTCCGATCACATCCTCCATAGATGAAACTTCCTTATAAGGTATATTATTCTTCTCAATCACTTCTGTGCGGATATAATCAGGAATTTTTAATTCATCCGGTGAAATAAGCACAAAACTGATATTTTCATAACGGGACATTGCTTTGATCAGAGAATGAACGGTACGTCCAAACATCAGATCTCCGCAGAAGCCGATCACAAGGTTGTCCAGCCTTCCTTTTTCACGTTTGATCGTTAAAAGATCAGCCAGTGTCTGTGTTGGGTGGTTATGTCCACCGTCACCTGCATTAATGATCGGTACATCGGATTTCATGGATGCAAGCATCGGAGCGCCTTCCTTGAAATGGCGCATAGCTATGATATCTGCATAACAGCTTACAACCTTTACTGTGTCACCAACGCTTTCACCCTTAGATGAGGATGATGAACTGGCAGAAGAAAAACCAAGTACATTACCACCTAATTCCATCATGGCGGCTTCAAAACTTAAACGAGTTCTTGTACTTGGTTCAAAAAATAAAGTAGCGAGCTTTTTGCCTTTGCATAACTCACTGTATTTTTCTTTATGATCAATAATATCCTGAGCAAGATTTAAAATGTGATCGAGCTCTTCCAAACTTAAATCCATTGGGTCTATCAGATGTTTCATGGCGGCCTCCTTACAAATTTGCTATCCCCGATTATAGCACCTGCCTGAATGCCATGCAACCGGTTTTTTCCAGTAAAATCATGGAATGTAAATAACCGCCGGGGGGCATACTGTTATTCGCAAGACGTTTCCACTCGTATCCTCGTGCAGCGGTACATAAAGTTGCAAAGGACGCAACTTAAGTACCGGCCTCGGATAATGCTTGCGATATAACAGTATGCCCCCGGCGGTTATCAACATTCCATGGTTTTATGAATTTAAGAGTGTGTACATTACGGCCTTTTCAGCATGACGACGGTTTTCTGCCTCGTCTAGGATATGGTCGAGGTTCTTATCTACGACATCCTGAGAGATTTCGAAGCCGACATGCATTGGCATATCGTGGAATACGATCGCTTTGCTGTCTTTTGTGAAGTCGCCGTTTAACTGGTAAGGCATCATCTTTGCAAGGGTTTCTTCCTTTTGCTTCTGATAAGCAGGATTGTTGAAGAATTCCATATCTACCCATGTATCCGTGTAGAGGACATCCATCTTATTTGCATATTCCTTTGCTTCTTCCATGGACATGGCAGGATCAAGCTCGATATAATGACCGCTTTTCTTTGCTTCTTCATAGAAATCAGGACCACAGGCTGTCTCATTTACAAGTGGAGTCAGTCCGTATAACGTACCCTTCTTCATCTTGGAGAAGAATTCAACATGGGAGTTAAATACATTGTTCTTTGCACCGATGTACATCAGATTGACATCCAGAGTTCCAAACTTCTCAAGGATCGTGAGGGCATCTGCAAGGATCTGGCATGGATGGTAGGAATTATCACAGCCGTTGATAAATGGAACCGTAGCATTCTTGCCAAATAATTCAACAGTTTCATTTTTGATCAGACGTGCCATGATGATATCAACATTACGGCAGACATATTTGATCTCGGAAACAGGCTCGCCGAGTACAAAGTTGGAGTCCTTCCATAACTGGTTGTAGTAGGTACCACCTAACTCGGTAATGCCGGTTGCAAATGAAAGAAAGGTTCTGGTTGATGTCTTTTCAAATAAAGTATAAAGTTTCTTTCCTTTTAAGGATTCGCTGTACTTCTCCGGATTCTTCTTCATATCCAGAGCAAGGTTCAGGATATCCATCAGCTCATCTGCTGTGAATTCCTTGAAGTTTAACATGTTTTTCATAACTGACACCTCTTCTTTAAAATAGTATGTATTCGTCACTGCTTCGTATATATGCATAAATTATACAGAAAAATTGCATATATTCATATAACATAAAATAGAGAAGCAGGGCATATTTATAATATTGTTATTGAAATAATAACGGAAAAACAAATTGTATCACGATATGTATTTTTTTTCAATTTTTTTGTATTTATTTTGCAAACATACAGGGCGATAACAGATAGATACTGGTACATTATGCATAAATATAGCAGAATAAGCAATATTTTGGTACAGACTTCATTGACAGCAGTTTATAAATATTTTATACTTTTTATTATATGAAATCAGAGATGCGGAAGGAGCATCGGCAAGGAGGAAAGTATGAAACAAAGAAGTATTGGTATGTGTATCTTATTGACGATCGTTACCTGTGGTATTTATGGACTTTACTGGTTTGTATGTATTACAGACGATACAAATGAGATGTCGGGTGAGAATGAACTGGCAGGTGGCGGAATGGCACTGCTGCTTACACTTGTTACCTGTGGTATTTATGGATGGTACTGGGCTTACAAGATGGGTGAAAAGGTCGATATCATTAAGAGCAGAGGCGGTATGCCATCCAGCAACAGCGGTATCCTGTTTGTAGTTCTTCAGTTATTTGGACTTGGAATTATCGACTACGCACTGGCACAGGATGCGATTAATAAGTACAGCGGCACGAACGGATATGGCCAGCCATATAATGGTGGATATCAGAACCAGCAGTATAACGGCTATAATCAGAACCAGCAGTACGGCGGATACAACCAGAATCAGCAGCCATATAACGGCGGATACAACCAGAATCAGCAGTATGGTGGATATGATCAGAGCCAGCAGTATGGTGGTTACAACCAGAGCGGCAATAATCCATACAGCAATGGAAATGATAATAACAACCCATATAACGGACAGTAAGAAACATATATGGAAGAAAAGAAAAATCGTGTCCGAAAGATTATATATCGGGATAGCATTATTCTTTTAGCAGGAATCCTGTATGCGGTATTTGTCAGACTGACCGGTCTGGCAGTACCCTGCATATTCCGGACACTGACCGGATGGCAGTGCCCCGGTTGTGGGATAACCAGAGCATGCCTGTCTTTATTAAAAGGAGAGATACGGACATCCTTTTCCTATAATCCGTTTTTGTACATTGCAGGACCATGTATCATATATCTGATAGTCAGGGGAGATTTGAACTATATAAAAGGAGACGCATATCGGCTGGGTACAGCGGACACGGTTTTAATCTATATACTGATCATGGCGGCGCTGATATTCGGCGTTGTGAGAAATTTATAAAAAAATTTATAAAATACCATCTTTTATTTGACAGAACATAGCATTATAAAAGTTTTAGTGTAAGGTTTTGTTGAATGAAAGATGGTATTTTTATACGGCTTTTTCTGTGTTTGCAAGGATGATGCCGGCACAGACAAGAACAAGTGCGACCAGACAGCGGATGTTTAAGGCAGATGTTTCATGCAGAAGCAGAGCTGATAACAGTACGCCAAAGACCGGATTCGAGAAGCCGTAGACGGCGATCCGGGATACCGGGTTGTGCGCTAACAGCAGACTCCATAATGTATAGGCGCAGGCCGAGATGAACGCCATATAGAGCAGAAGCAGGACAGCAGGAGCGGAGTCTCCCGCGATATGTCCGCCTCCGGCAAGTCCGCAAAGGATCATCACGAAGCCGCCGACAAAGAACTGCCAGCCGCTGAGCAGAACCGGATTCTCCTTATCGGAAAAATATTTGATGATAACTGAAGAGAAAGCATAAGCCACTGTTGATAACAGGATGAAGCCTTCTCCGGTGAGAGAGAAATGCGCGTCTACACCATTTCCCAGATTGATGATAACAACTCCGATAAATCCAATCAGACATCCAAGCATCTTTTTGGATGTAACCTTTTCCATTTTAAATAACAGACCCGATACAAGAATCGCCAGAAAGACGTTTGTCGCTTCAATGATCGCTGCCTTGCTTCCGGTCGTATTTGCTAAACCGATGTAAAAGAAGACGTATTGCAGGATAGTCTGGAACAATGACAGGATAAAGATACGTTTGACCGTTGTCCCGTTATGTGGGATCAAAGGCTTTTTATATATGAAGCTGCAGATAAGGATAACCATAAGTCCGGCGAGCAGAAAACGGATGCCGGCGAACAGGATCTGGGATGCGGTATCATTTTCGCCGATTGAAAACATCCGGTAGCCGATCTTGATGCAGGGAAAGGCGCTTCCCCATAAGGCACAGCAGATGAGTGCAAGTGTGATAACAACAGGTGTTTTCGTTAAAAAATTTTTCATGACAGAATAACCTCAATAATAAAAGTATAATTTTAAACAGTAACAGATGACGGCAGATCCACAGATGTGTCGTGCGGTATTACATGATCGTACTGTTCGGACATACTATAGCATAAAAGAAATCCGAAAAAAAAGACATAATTTTATTTAGAGATGAAGGTTGCAAAAACTGTATAAAAACAAATGGAATCTGTTGACAATTTGCACAAAAAAGGCATATAATTTTTGTTATCTGAGCACATAAGATTGCCAGAAAAAATAGCGCAGACATTTCATTCGTGTTTGTAGTTTTATCAAGGAGGGTTTTTGAAATGGCAAAAAAACCGTATTATATTACAACCGCCATTGCATATGCATCAGGTAAACCTCATATAGGCAACACCTACGAGATTGTGTTGGCTGACAGCATTGCAAGGTACAAGAGATTCGCAGGATATGATGTAAGATTCCAGACCGGAACCGATGAACATGGTCAGAAGATCGAGAACAAGGCTTTTGAGAACATGCAGACTCCAAAGGAATTCGTTGACGAGATTTCAGGCGAGATTAAGAATATCTGGGATCTGATGAACACATCTTACGACAAATTTATCAGAACAACAGATGCAGATCATGAGAGACAGGTTCAGAAGATTTTTAAGAAGCTGTACGATCAGGGTGACATATATAAGGGAGAATATGTAGGAAAATACTGTACTCCATGTGAATCCTTCTTTACAGATTCACAGCTTGTAGACGGCAAATGCCCGGACTGCGGAAGACCGGTACAGGAAGCAAAAGAGGAAGCATATTTCTTCAAACTCAGCAAATATCAGGACAGACTGATGAAGCACATTGAGCAGAATCCTGATTTTATTCAGCCGGAGTCCAGAAAGAACGAGATGATCAATAACTTCATCAAGCCGGGACTTCAGGATCTGTGCGTATCCAGAACATCCTTTAAATGGGGTATCCCGGTTGATTTTGATGACAAGCATATTATCTATGTATGGATCGATGCATTATCAAACTATATTACAGGTCTTGGATACGATGTAGACGGTAATAACGATGAATTATATAAAAAATACTGGCCTGCTGACTTACATCTGATCGGAAAAGATATCTTAAGATTCCATACGATCTACTGGCCGATCATGCTGATGGCGCTTGGAGTACCGCTTCCAAAGCAGATCTTCGGACATCCATGGCTGATCCAGAATGACGGTAAGATGAGTAAGTCCAAGGGAAATGTAATGTATGCAGATGATATGGTCCGCCTGTTTGGTGTGGATGCAGTCCGTTTCTTCGTTCTGCATGAGATGCCGTTTGAGAATGACGGAATCATTTCATGGGAGCTGGTTGTAGAAAGAATCAATTCCGAGCTTGCAAACACACTTGGAAATCTGGTAAATCGTACGATCTCTATGTCAAACAAATACTTTGGCGGCGTAGTTACGAATACCGGAGTAATAGAAGAAGTAGATGAAGATCTGAAGAATGTCGTATTAAACTGCCGTATCAAGGTCGCAGAATGCATGGATAAGTTAAAGGTTGCAGATGCGATCTCAGAGATCTTCACCTTATTCAAGAGATGCAACAAATATATCGACGAGACCATGCCTTGGGCACTTGCAAAAGATGAAACAAAGCAGGATCGTCTGAATACCGTATTATATAATCTGGTTGAGAGCATCGTGATCGGTGCGTCCCTTCTGGAGCCATATATGCCGGATACCTCTGTTAAGATCCTGAACCAGTTAAATGCTGCAAAGAGAAAGGTAACAGAGCTTGGAAGATTCGGTCTTTATCCATCCGGAAACAAGGTAACAGAAACTCCTGAGATCCTGTTCGCAAGACTGGACGTAAAGGAAGTTATGGCAGAAGTTGCCAAGTTTGCACCTCCTGTAGAAGAAACTATCTACGAGAAAGCAAAGAAGCAGAAGGAAGAAAAAGAGAATTCCGAAGAAAAGAAGAAAATGAAACAGGCAGAAGCTAAGGTCGCTGCACTTAACAATGATCCGTCTGTTCTGAATAAACAGCAGATCACGATCGAAGAATTTGAGAAGATGCAGTTGATGATCGGCGAGATCATTGCATGTGAGGAAGTACAGAATTCCAGAAAACTTTTATGTTCTCAGGTTAAATTCGGTGAGAACAATGTGAAACAGATCGTATCGGGAATTAAAGGCTCCTATTCACCGGAAGAAATGGTTGGAAAGCGCGTTGTTGCGATCGTAAACCTGAAGCCATGCAAGCTTGCAGGAGTTGTATCAGAAGGTATGCTGCTGTGTGCAGAGGATGCAGAGGGCAATCTGTCCCTTCTTACAACCGAGAAGAATCTGCCAGGTGGTTCATTCATCAGCTAATTAATTTAATAGAAAACGCAGCCCTACAGATATGAAGTCGTTGATTTATTGGGTGGTCTATGATAGAATTTTAATGTCTGCTTATAGTATGGAGGAAAGCAGATTTTGAAAGATTTAGAAATCTTAGCGCCATGTCCCTTTGGATCAACGACGAAAAGGGTGACGAGGATAGAGGTTATCGAAAATTCGGCGGATGCCTCTACGCAGAGTCCGGATGCGCACATGCATGCCAAATATGGAAGAGATTCCAAAACAAAGCAGCATGACCGGATAATTTGATGATGCAGTAAAATATCTGACGGACGATAAAGACAGATATACGAACAGAAAAAGAAATATGCATCATAAGCCGAAAGGAGATAATTGAATATATGTGTGGAATCATAGGTTTTACAGGCAGAAAGCCGGCGAAGGATATCCTGATCGATGGACTGGAGCGGTTAGAGTACAGAGGCTATGACAGTGCGGGTATTGCACTTTTAAATGACGATGATACATTAACGATCCGGAAGAAGGCAGGAAGAGTCAGCGAACTCAGGGAACTGTGTAAGGATGGAGATTATTCATCGACTTGCGGTATCGGACATACAAGATGGGCAACACATGGTGGAGTTACAGATGCGAATGCGCATCCGCACAGATGTGGAAATGTTGCTCTTATCCACAATGGTATCATTGAGAATTACAGTGACATCATAAGAGAGTATGGACTGGCAGATAAGCTTGTATCAGAAACAGATTCTGAAGTTGTGGCAGCCCTGCTGGATACTCTGTATGATGGTGATCCGATCGCAGCGATTCGGAAGGCGGTTAAGATAATTGCGGGTTCATTTGCGCTTTGCATTATGTTTGCAGACAGACCTGGGATCATATATGCAGTAAGAAATGTCAGCCCGATGGTAGCAGCACACAGCGAAGAAGGATCTATCATTGCGTCAGACCTGACAGCGATCATTTCATTCTCAAAAGATTATTTTGTTGTGCCGGAATATCATATCCTTACAATGACACAGGAAGGAATCCGGGTTGAGGATCTGAAAGGCAATGAAGTAAAGCCACAGATGTTAGAGATTACATGGGATATTACAGCCGCTCAGAAAGGTGGATTTCCACATTTCATGTTAAAAGAGATTTATGAGCAGCCGGAATCCCTGAGAAATACGATCACACCAAGAATTGTGAATTCACTCCCTGATTTTACAGAAGACGGGATTGATGATGAAGTATTTAAAAATTGTGAAAATATCACAGTCATTGCATGCGGAACTGCTATGCATGCCGGAATCGTAGGAAAAGCAATGATTGAATCAGAGCTTCGTATACCGGTAAATGTGGAGATCGCATCAGAATTCCGTTATAAAGAACCACTGATCAATGAGAAGACATTGGTTATCGTAACTTCCCAGTCGGGAGAGACAATTGACACATTGGAAGCAATGCGTCTGGCAAAAAGATGTGGTTCCAAGGTTATTTCGATCGTAAATGTAAAAGGGTCTACGATCGCAAGAGAAAGTGATTATGTGTTATATACACATGCCGGACCGGAGATTGCAGTTGCAAGTACAAAGGCATATTCGGTTCAGATGGCGGCAATGTATTTAATCGGCTGCAGGCTTGGACTTGTAAAAGGAATTTATTCAGAAGAGCAGGCAAAGGAATTTATCAGCAAACTGTTGGGAACAATTCCGGTAATAGAAGAAACCCTGCTTCAGGCAGATGAAGTCAAGACTGTTGCTAATTACATAAAAATGGCTCCGGATGCATTCTTTATCGGAAGGGGCATGGATTATACTCTTTCACTGGAGGGGGCTCTGAAGTTGAAGGAGATATCCTATGTTCATGCGGAGGCTTACGCAGCAGGTGAATTAAAACATGGTACGATCGCTCTGATCACAGAGAATGTACCGGTTATCGCGTTAGCGACACAGCCGGCTGTATACGAGAAGATGGTTTCAAATATAAGGGAAGTAAAAGCCAGGGGAGCATATGTTATTCTAATTAGTATGGGTGACGAAGTTACTGACACCCAGATATGTGATAAGCATATAAGAATACCTAAGCAGGATAGTTTATTTACTGTATTTGCAGCGGCTGTTATTTTGCAGTTGATCGCATACTATACATCAGATGCAAAAGGGCTGGATGTAGATAAACCGCGTAATCTTGCCAAGTCTGTTACTGTAGAGTAAATGGGACTTGAGTGGCTGGAGAATAATTGCGGAGGGCGTTATTATGAGCACAGAGAAGACATATTTGTGCGATGAGTACAAATTATATTTTAAGATTGAAGATGATGTCCAGATCCTTCATAATGAAGTCGAGCTGTACAATACATCATTTGTAGGAAACAACAGCTTTTGCCATGAAGAGTATATTGACGGACAGAGAGCACTTACATATTCGATTCCGGCCATGATTACGATGAATCAGTTTATTACAAAGAAGATTCACAGGGACGAACTGGTGGACATTATGTTCAGCATAGCTGATCAGTTGATGTACCTGAAGGCGAATGATATGCCACTCGGTAAGGTTATCCTGAATATTGGATACATGTATCTGAATCTGGAGGATATGAGTGTTCAGCTTGTGTTCCTTCCAATTGATAAACCGATGGAAAAATGCAATATGGAGAAGTTTGTCAGAGATCTGGTAAACAAGCTTGACTTTGCAAATAAGAAAGCTTCAGACTGTGGATATGAACTGATCAAATTCTTTGATCATAATTCATCCTTCTATCTGTCAGAGTTCTACAAGATGATCACAGATATGAAGAATGACAACAATGTTCATCCGGAGGATGAGCAGCATTTCATTGTCAGACCGCAGAAAGCAGAGGCAATAGAAGATAAGGAAGTTCCATTACAGACAACCGTTGTATCAACTCCAAGCTTTAAACTGGCAAAGGAAGTTAAGGATTATTCCGGTAATGATATCGGATTTGATGATGATTCAGACATTACATCAACGACTGTTTTGACGAATGCATCCAAGAGCAAACCGGGTCCTGTTATCGTAAGAACCAGAACCGGTGAGCGGATTAAGATCGACAAACCGATCTTTTGTATCGGTAAGTCTGCACAGGGTGTTGATTATCAGGTAACAGACAACAATTCTGTCAGCCGTCGTCATGCATATATCATCAACGTCAATGGCGTTTATTATCTGCGTGATAACAAATCAACCAATCACACCTATCTTGGTGGCAAGATCATCAACAGCGGCACAGACATGATGCTGATCGATGGCAGCAAATTCAAATTAGCAAACGAGGAATTCACATTCCGCGAGAAATAAACCAAAAGGCTTCGTCCTGTTTCTGACAGACGAAGCCTTTTCATATAACTATTCTGTAAGTATTTTATCAATAGGCAGAAAGACAACAGCGTGTAGTATGTATAGATAGAAAAAAGAACAATATCTTTCATGTAGCAGACCTTTTTACTCTGTATAACTTCGAACTAACCTCGGCGAGCCTCGCTAAGGTCTCGGTTACGAACGTCGGTCCTTAACGAACCACCGTTAGGTGGGAGTTTAGTACCGCTACGTGAGAAATAGAACGAGAGTGTTCTGCGTAGTGAAAGGGTATTGTTCTTTTTTTAGATGAAAAATTGGTGCTGTTGTCTTTCGCCCGTTTATTCCTCGGAAGTGTCGGCTTCCGTAGCGTCAGCGGTCTCAGTGGCGATCATTGCCTGGTCGATCTCCTTCAGGCTGTCGGATGAGATGCTGTAGTATTCACCGTCATCGTTGATAAGTGCCTTGATGACTACAGGATCCTTGTACTGTGGTTTTTCGGTATGAGAAGAAAGGATCGATGCAATACCGTTTGCAAACTTTTTATCATATTCCTCTTTCTTAACGTCATTATAGACACCGTCGTCTACGTCTTTATTAAAGGCTTCAATATAAGCAATAATTTCATCGTAGGACTGGTCAAGGATTGCCAGTGGATATATGGTTACATCCACATAGTAGTCCCCGTTTTCTTTATAGCTTTCCGATACTTCATATCGTGCATCATTGTAAATAGCGGCAGCAACAGTGGTAAAAGTCTGGTTTACTTCAACAGACTGGTTGGTATTCAGATTATAATGTGTGATCAATTGGTTTGCGAGATTGGAAAGGCAGTCCTGATACAGTGCAAGTGCATCGGTTTCATTTCCTTTATTCTGTTTCACATAATTGGTGTAATCACCTTTATAATTAACATCGAGAAGATTTTTTACATACGATTGGTATGCGGTAACTTTTTTCTGACCACAGCCGGTAAAAGCAAAAAGACAGATCAGGATCATAAATGCAGTGGTCAGGCATTTTCTTGTGTGTTTCATAGTAATAAAAATTCCTCCTAATAGTTCGGTTTGATTTCCTTGTCCAATATAGCACAAAATATGTGCTTTGTAACTAAATTAAGAAAAAATAATTGTGCAAAACTATAAGGGTGTGTTATAATCATTTCAATTAGTGCTTACAGAAAATGAGCATCTGTACTGGAATGCATAAGTATAACACACAGAAATAGATGACGATGGCAGGCGCAATGATTGCCCTGACGACAGGAAGATGCTTAAATAATAGATTATTTTGGAGGGATCATCGTGGCAAAAGACAATAATTTTGATGAGGAAGAAGTAAAGACAGAAGCATCATTTAAGACAGTAACATTTGGTGGATATGATAAGAATTCAGTTGATTATTATATTGAAGAGTTAAAGGCTGATCATGAAAAGGAAGTCAATGAGTTAAAGGCAAATGTAAACAAGCTCAGCGAAGCCGTATTAAGCCTTAAGACTATGAGAGAAGTAAACCTGACAGAGTCAAATAAGACAATTGATGGCTTAAAGGCAAAGAATGCAGAATATGAAAGCGAGATTGAATCTCTGAAGGAGCAGGTAAACGCTTATAAGCAGAAGGAATTCGAATCCGCAGGAAGATATGAATCCATTTCAAGAACACTCTTAGAGGCAAGAGAGAGCGCAGATGCGCTGATTGCCCAGACGAATAAAGAGTGTGATGCGCAGCATGCAGAGATGACTGCAAAGTGTGAAGCAATGGAGAAGGATACAACCGATCGTTGCAATGCACTTGAGACAGAGACAAATGCAAAGTGCAAGCAGATGTATGATGAGACGGAAGCAACCTGCGCAAGTCTGAAGGAGCAGGCTTACAACGACAGCGAGCGTACAAGAAATAAAGCACATGAAGCTGCAGAAGCTTTAAGTGCAAAGACAGATTATGAGTGCAGAACCCAGAAGGAAAATGCACAGAAGGAAGCAGAAGCTATTACAAACAAAGCGACCAGCGAAGCATACGTTCTCAGAAAGAATGTAAAGAAGGAATGTGATGCAGTCAGCAAATATATGGGAGAACTTCTGGCTGCCTTAGATGGTGTTGTAGATGCATGTTGTGTAACAAAGGATATTGCAGATAAGGCATTTACAGGTCTGAAGAGTGAAGCAACTTCAATGGTGTCATCCGAGGATGATAAAGAAGCTGCCGGAACGGAAGACGACAAAACAGAGGAATAATATTAACAGCGATATTTAACATACATGAAACTTTTCTATGGCTGACATGGAAAAGTTTTATGTGTCTATGGGGTTACATAAGAGAAAAGAGGGATACATTTGGAGATAGGCAAAATCAGCAATTATTCAGATTTTCTGAGTCATATTGAATATCCCGCAGTTGTATTCTGCGAGGATGGAGAAGTTTTAAGTATCAATAATGCGGCAGTAAAACTGGTTGGAAACCAGATCGATTCGATCACGATGGAGCCGGATAAGTTTATGTCCAGTGATGAGTTTTGGCCAATTTTAAATGAGAAGAAAACGATTATCTGGCATCGGCTTCTTCTGAATATAAATAAGAAAAAAAGACTGGTTGTAAGTGGATTTGTCAATCAGTTTGAATATAACGGGAAAAAGGCATATATGGTACTGTTTGAACTGCGCTCTGATGTAGCAATCGGAAGTATGAGTCTGGAACGTATCATTAACCATGCGGGCATTCTGGCACTGTATCTCTACAAGCCGGACAGCAGATGGCAGACTCGTTATGTAACAAAGAATATAACGGAATTCGGATATAAAGAAGGTGACTTTTACAGTGGAGCAGTAGGGATTCGCGATATTATAGTTAAGAATGACTATGATATTCTGATCGGGAATCTCTATAAGGCGGAGAATACAGGACATACGGATTTTGAGATGAAGGTACGTTTTGTATCGGCAGAGAGTGCAATCACTACTATGATGCTGAACTGTCACATCGTAAAGTCGCCGGATGGATGTGCTGATGGCATTGAATTATTATTTGTAAAAGAAAAAAAGCAGTCCTATGATGGGGAAAAAGGTGAATATATATTATCTGTTATGAACAAAATCAAGAGTCTTGTGATGGTAAAATCCATTAGCAGAGGACATAGCACATTGAAATACATTACACCGAATGCCAGGTTACTTGGAATGAATGTGGATGCGCTTATGGCGGGAAATAAACTGACAGAAGACTATATTCATCCACAGGATCGCGCAAGAGTTATTCAGAATGCGAAGAATGTGTTAAAGAGTGGTGGATCCGATTATGAGGACGAGTATCGTATCGTAGATGATTATGGAAATGTCAGATGGGTTCGTTCCCAGAACAGTATCACACAGGCAGGGGATTCTTCTTATACGATTGAGTTCTTTATAACAGATATTACAGAGAACAAGAAGCTGCAGAACAGTGTAGAGGAGGCTAAGAAAGAGTATGAAGACAAGCTTTCTTACATTATGAACACGAATGTAGATGAGAATGAATATACGAGCGAGAGTATCGATAAAGACAAATGGAACAGTATTGTAAAAGCATTTGCAAGCTTAAGCGGGCTATATTCAACGGTTGTATCTCCGGCGGGAGATCAGCTTGTAGAACCGGCAGGACCGTCTCTGCATATGGGAAGCTTTTATGATCTTTTTGAAAAACCTCAGTATAAGAGTATCATTGTGAAGTTAAATGAGGTGATCCTTCAGAACAATGTTCCGGTCATTATGGAGATGGATGACGGTATAGATGGAAGTATTATCTGCGGAGCCCCGATTAAGATCGGAGAGAAACACATTGCAACCTGGATCCTGTGCGGATATGATACAGCAGATGTTACAAAGATGAAGAAGGTCTATAAGATCCAGTGGAATATGTGCAATATCTTCTCAGAATATGCATATAATGACAAGGTCCTGTCCAAAGAAGCAGAACGGAGCAAATCTGTTGAGATGTTGTTAGAAGAGAAGATTCAGAGACAGAAGATTCTGACAGAAGCGCTCAGTTCCATGGACAGTGATGATAATAAGACGATCAGCAATATTTTGGAAAGAACCAGTGATTATCTGGGAATCGATGTTATGGCGATCTATTCCCTGAACGAAGATCAAGAGTATATGTGCAGTCATATCTGGTCAAGAGAAAAGAGCATGTCTGCAGAAGAATATGTGGAAGAATGGCAGCGGGGCAAGAAATTCTTTGCACACAGCAAGGAACGTTCTTACGACTGCATTGTAGCAGATAAGAACCATGACTTTAAGAACTTCCAGAGCAATATGGAGCAGATCGGTGTAACAAGTTTTGTCGCACTCAGCATAGAGATCAATAATATCATCAGCGGTTGTATTGTTATGGCGAACAATCATACAGATAAGATATGGTCAGAGGATGATATTGAATTCTCGAAGGATATTCGAAACGTCATTCAGGGTATCCTTGCCAGAATAGAGGGTGATGGCAACATTCGAATGGTAAATAAGCTTCTGGTAGATACTTATAACCATATCAAGATCGGCATCTTTATCCGTGATGAAGAGACCGGAGAGGTATTGTTCTCCAATCAGCCGTTAAACGATATGCTCGGATATGATTTTACAGGAAAAGACAGTAAGACACTGATCCGTGATCTGAATGATACATTTAAAGGTGTGTCAACGGTGCAGAAGCCATTTCTGACCGAACGGAAAGAAGTGAGCTGGAGAAGTTATATCAGACAGTTCGATAAGATCATGGATTTATCCGAAGTCAGCATGAAATGGCTTGACGGAAGAAAGGCATCTCTTGTAATATTAAGGGATGTACAGGATTAACAGTAACCAGAAAGGGGACCAATCATGGCAAGTTCAGATATCGGTATAGATTTAGGTACCGCCAGTATATTGGTATATGTAAAAGGCAAGGGCGTTGTATTAAAAGAGCCGTCCGTAGTTGCCTATGACAGAGATACAAATAAAATAGTAGCGATCGGTGAAGAAGCCAGACTGATGCTTGGAAGAACACCGGGAAATATCGTAGCGATCCGCCCACTTCGTCAGGGCGTTATATCAGACTACACAATAACAGAAAAGATGTTAAAGTATTTTGTCCAGAAAGCAGTGGGAAGAAGTTACTTTGGAAGACGTCCACGTATCAGTGTATGTGTGCCTTCGCAGGTAACGGAGGTGGAGAAGAAAGCAGTAGAAGATGCAACTTATGCAGCAGGTGCAAGAGATGTATCGATTATAGAAGAACCGGTGGCAGCAGCAATCGGCGCAGGAATTGATATCTACAGACCATGTGGTAATATGATCGTCGATATCGGTGGCGGAACTTCAGATATTGCCGTTATTTCCCTTGGCGGCCCGGTTGTAAGTGCTTCCATTAAGGTTGCCGGAGATGATTTTGATGAAGCAATCGTGCGTTTTATGAGAAAGAAGCACAATCTTCTGATCGGGGAGAGAACCGCAGAGGAGATTAAGATCAAGATCGGAACCTGTTTCAGAAGACCGGAGAACATCACACTGGATATCCGTGGCAGGAATCTGGTAACCGGACTTCCAAAGACAGTAACAGTAACATCAGATGAGACAGAAGAAGCGCTGCGTGAGCCTGCATCCCAGATCTGTGAAGCCGTTCATTCCGTTCTGGAACGGACACCTCCTGAGCTGGCAGCAGACATTGCAGACAGAGGTATCGTATTGACCGGTGGTGGAGCATTGCTCCACGGACTGGAAGAGCTTCTGGAAGAAAAGACAGGAATTACAACCATGACTGCAGAAGATCCACTTCGTGCAGTTGCTATCGGAACAGGAAAATATATCGAATTACTCAACAGTAAGACAGAGTAACGCAGGAGACTTGTTGTGATAAAAGAAGGTTATGTTGAAAAAGTTATCTATAAAAATGACGACAATGGCTACGCCGTTTTCACTGTAGAAGGTGAAGACGGCGAAGACATTTTTGTCGGAACCCTTCACGGTATCAGTGAAGGAATCTACATATCTGCAGAAGGGGAATATGTCAATCATCCCCAGTATGATCTCCAATTCAAATTTACATCCTATGAAATCAAGATGCCGGACGATATGGTAAGTGTAGAACGATATCTGGGTTCTGGTATCATTAAAGGTGTCGGTGAGGCACTTGCAAAACGTATCGTAAAGAAATTCAAGATGGATTCTCTGCGTATCATTGAAGAAGAGCCGGAACGACTGGCAGAGGTCAAGGGTATCTCGGAGCGGAAAGCAAGAGAGATCGCAGTCTCTTATAATGAAAAGAAAGAGATGCAGGATGCGATCATTTTTCTGACCGGATATGGAATATCGATCAATCTGGCAGTGAAGATCTTCAATGAATACGGTCAGGAGATGTATAAAATCATCCGGTCAAATCCATATAAGATCGCTGAGGATATCAGTGGTGTCGGTTTTAAGACGGCGGATGAGATCGCTGAACGAATGGGGATCAGCAGTGATTCGGATTTTCGTATCAGGGCAGCATTGTTATATACATTGTTAAATGCGAGCCAGCTTGGACATATGTATCTTCCGAAGCAGATGCTGGTGGCAAAGACGTATTCACTTCTGGTGGATGACAATGTGCCATATAATGAAGAACTGGAAAATGAGATCGGAAGCCAGATTATAGAGCTTCAGATGGCAGGCAAGGCGATCGTAAAGGAGCTTGACGGAGCTGTAATTGCGGTCTATGCTGCGGCAAATTATTATATTGAGCTGAATTCAGCAAGAATATTGTCAGATATCGATCTGGATTTTACATCAGAGGATCGTCCACTGGATAAGATGCTTGCACAGATCGAGGAAGTAGAGAAGATTACACTGGAAGAAAAGCAGAAACTTGCGATCAAGAATGCAGTCAATAACGGCGTGGCAGTGATCACAGGTGGACCGGGTACGGGTAAAACAACAACGATCAATGCCATGATCAAGATGTTTGAGAAATTGAATCTGGAACTGTTGCTTGCAGCACCGACCGGACGCGCGGCAAAGAGGATCACCGAGGCAACCGGATATACGGCACAGACGATCCACCGGCTTCTGGAACTGTCCGGTGGCGGGATTGATGAAGAAGGAAACAGTTCCACCTATACATTTGCAAGAAATTCAAACAATCCGTTAGAAGCGGATGTAATTATCATAGATGAGATGTCGATGGTAGACAGCAGCCTGTTTTACAGTTTACTGCAGGCGATCATGCCGGGAACCAGACTGGTGCTGGTAGGGGATTCCAACCAGCTTCCATCTGTCGGACCGGGAAATGTATTAAAGGACATCATTCGTTCGGAAGTATTTTCCGTAACAGTGTTGGATAAGATATTCCGACAGGGCGAGAACAGTGACATTATCACGAACGCCCATCTGATCAATGCGGGAAAACAGCTTGCGATCAATAATAAAAGCCGGGATTTCTTCTACATACCAAGACAGGGATCACAGGATATTATCGCAGAATTGAAACATCTGATCTTAGACAGTCTGCCTGGGTTCTTCCAGGTCGATCCGATGAACATTCAGGTGCTTACTCCGATGCGGAAGTATGAGCTGGGTGTTGAGAATCTGAATAAACGGCTGCAGGAGATCCTAAACCCACCGAACAGAAGTATACCGGAGAAAGAGAAAAATGACGTTGTATTCCGTAAGGGCGACAAGGTCATGCAGATCAAGAACAATTACAAGCTGGAATGGAAGATCATGGATGCAAAAGGACGCTTCGTGAAGGAAGAGGGGGTAGGTGTATTCAATGGGGATGTCGGTTTTGTAAAAGAGATTGATGAGTTTGATCAGAAGATTGTTGTCGAATATGATGATGGAAGACTGGTAGATTACCTTTACTCCCAGCTTGATGAACTGGAACATGCATATGCTATCACAATACACAAATCACAGGGAAGTGAGTATCCGGTCGTGGTGATTCCGCTTCTTACAGGTCCGGCAAAGCTGCTGAACAGGAATCTGCTCTATACGGCAGTTACAAGGGCAAGAAAGGGTGTTGTGATCGTAGGCAATATAGGTCTGGTTAAGACGATGATCGATAATATCGACGAACAGAAGCGGTATACGACATTTGCAGAACGACTGGTAGAACTGGCATAAATCAGGAGAGGGATAATTTCCGAATGCATTGAATGTGCGAAGCACATGATATAACAGGAAAAGCAATAAAGGGGGCTATATATGCAGATACAGAACAAATGGAACCGGGCAATGATAGATCTGGTATTTCCAAGACGATGCCCGATCTGTGATGAGGTTATGCCGTATGGTGCAAAAGGAATCTGCGGAAAACATGAGTTGCTGCCATATGTGACAGAACCCACATGTATGAAATGTGGAAAAAGTCTGGATGACGAGGAGTTGGAATACTGTGCAGACTGCAGGACGCATATCCGGAGTTTTGAACGGGCATATCCGGTCTTCCGGTATGTGGAACCGGTCGCATCCAGTGTGCTCGCGATCAAATATCACAATAAACGGGAATATGTGGAATATTATGGAAGTCTTGTTGCAGAACGGATCCGGAAAGCGGGACTTGCAGAACGGCTTCAGATCATTTTGCCCGTACCGGTTCACAGAAGTAAATTACGGAAACGGGGATATAATCAGGCGGAGCTGTTGGCAGATGTGGTAGGACGGAGACTGGATATTCCGGTAGATAACGGACATTTGCTCCGTGTGTCGGATACGACACCACAGAAGGAATTATCACCGCTTGAACGTGCAAATAATATAAAACAGGCATTAGAGGTCCGGGCACTTCCGGCGGAATGGAAGACGGTCTTATTAATAGATGATATTTATACGACAGGTGCGACAGTGCAGGCATGTACAGAAGCATTACAGGAGGCTGGCGTGGAACAGGTCTATGTCGGAGTGATATGTATAGGAGAAGGTCGATGAGCTTGCATCGGCCTTTTCTATTTGTGTAAGTTATGAGTCATGATCTGAGTCTGCATGAAATGGACAACTGCCGCAGGTTTTTATATGACACTTGGATTATAGAAGGTTCTGTGTTAGAATAAACAATGTCTGCGGACACTTTGTATTTGCAGACATTGTAACGATATAAAAATGAAAAAAGGCATATTGCCTGGGAGAAAATATGAGATTTCGTCCATGCATCGATATACATAATGGAAAAGTGAAACAGATCGTTGGCAGCAGCCTTCAGGATGAAGGAAATGCTGCAAAAGAGAATTTTGTATCTGAGTACGATGGCGCAGCATTTGCCCGGATGTATAAGGATGCGGGTATACAGGGTGGACATATTATCCTGTTGAATCCGGCGGGAAGCGAGTATTATGAGGAGGATTGCTATCAGGCAGAGCTGGCACTTACGGAATATCCGGGAGGCTTGCAGATCGGTGGCGGTATCAATGCGGAAAATGCCGGACGGTTTCTTGACATGGGGGCATCCCATGTGATTGTTACATCGTATGTATTTAAAAATGGAGAGATCAACTATGACAATCTGGAAGCCATCCGACGGGCAGTTGGCAAGAATCATCTGGTACTGGATCTGAGCTGCAGACGATGCGAGGATGGTTATTATATAGTGACAGATCGCTGGCAGAAGTTCACAAAGGTAAAAATGACGGAAGGAACACTGGATATGCTTGCCGGTTACTGCGATGAATATTTGATCCATGCGGTGGATGTGGAAGGTAAGGCGTCCGGAATCGAGACACATATTGCCGAGCTGCTTGGAAACTGGGGCAGGATCCCTGTGACCTATGCAGGCGGGATCGCGTCCTTTGAGGATCTGGATAAACTGAAGCTGCTTGGCAGAAACCGGGTTGATTTTACAATTGGAAGCGCACTTGATATCTTTGGCGGACATATGCGGTATCAGGATGTCGTGCGATATCCGGAGCAGTAAGAGCTGGCTAATTGTTATGGTATAAAAGTGAAAGACATATGGAGCCGGGAGGCGACGTGTTATAAATATATGTACAGTTGAGAAGGTATCGTACATAAAGAAAATATGGAGGGATAATAAAACATGAGAAAAATGAAAAAAGTCGCTGTTCTTTGTCTGACTGCGGCGATGACCATGTCACTGCTTGCAGGCTGTGGTGGTACAAAGAAAAATGCAGATGGTGAGACGACAGAGGTTACGACGGAAGCCGAGTCCACTGAGGAAGAAGAAACGACAACGGAGAAGGCAACCGAAGAGGAAACAGAGGAGCCAACAACAGAGGCACTGGGTGTTTCAGATGGTGATAAAGTCATCAATATCAATTTTGATGATAAGGATACGGATGGTTTCCACACCTATACGAATGGTGGAAATGAAGAAATGACCAATGAGGATGGAGAGCTTCACATCAACATCAAAAAGACAGGAAGTGCGGATTATGCAAACCAGATCTATTACGATGGCTTTCGTCTGTATCAGGGATGCGTTTATGAATATTCCTTTGATGTAAGATGCGATATTGAGCGTACGATCGAATGGAGATTACAGATCAATGGCGGAGATTATCATGCATATACCAGTGATGTGATCACGATCGGACCGGAGACGCAGCACATTACAGCACAGTTTACGATGGAAGAGGATTCCGATCCTGCACCTCGTCTTTGCTTTAATATGGGAAAGCAGGAAGGTATGACCGGAGACGAAGCAGAGCATAATATTTATTTTGATAATATCTTATTAGAGGCAGTTGATGCTTCCGGCGCACAGCAGGTAGAAGCAACACCGGATCCTATGGCTATCAATGTGAACCAGGTTGGTTATCTGACCGGCGATTCCAAGGTTGCTACTGTGATCGGAAAAAATGCAAAGTCATTTGAAGTAATAGATGTAACATCAAACAAGTCCGTATATTCAGCAGATCTGCCGGAAGAAGCTACCTACGATCCACCATCAGAGATGTTCTGCAAGCAGGCAGATTTCTCATCCGTAAAGGATGCAGGAACCTATAAGATCAAGACAGATGATGGAGAAGAATCCGCAGAGTTCAAGATTGGTGATGATATCTATGGTGACCTGTATAAGGATGTTGTACTGATGCTGTATAACCAGCGTTGTGGAGTAGAACTTGACAGCAGCATTGCAGGCGAATTTGCACATCCTGCCTGCCATACAGGAGAAGCGGTTGTATACGGAACTGATAAGAAGATTGATGTGACAGGCGGCTGGCATGATGCCGGAGATTATGGCCGTTATGTTGTATCCGGTGCCAAGACGGTACAGGATCTGTTTATGACATACGAGGATAATGAATACAAGGCAGATGATATTGGTATTCCGGAAAGCGGAAACGGTGTTCCGGATATCTTAGATGAAGCAAGATATGAACTGGACTGGATGCTTAAAATGCAGGATGACAATGGTGGTGTATATCACAAGGTAACCTGTGATGTATTTCCTGAGACAGTTATGCCGGAGAAAGAAACGGCACAGTTGATCGCATGTCCGATCTCAAATACAGCCACCGGAGATTTTACAGCTGTTATGGCAAAGGCGTCTGTTCTGTATAAAGAATACGATGCAGATTTTGCAGCAAAATGTCTGGAAGCATCAAAGAAAGCATACGAATATCTGAGTGGCAACATGGATGCGCACGGATTCTCCAATCCGGATGATATTGTAACAGGTGAATATCCGGATACCATTTTCCGTGATGAAGCAATCTGGGCAGCAGTAGAATTGTATGCAGCAACCGGAGATGATTCCTATAAGAAAGCAGTCGATGCGATCATTGAGGGCGACGATATTGTAAACTACGGACTTGGATGGGCAGATGTCGGATATTATGCCCTGTACGATTATATTAAGTATGACGGCGGTTCAGCTAAGGCAAACGAACTGTTCTTCAATGAAGTAGATAAGACGGTAGAACAGATCAAAGACAATGGTTTTGGCGTATGGGTATCACCAACTAAGACATTTGCATGGGGAAGTAATATGAACATTGCAAATAAGGGAATGTTACTTCTGATGGCAAACAAGCTGAAGCCAGATGCAGACTATGTAAAATATGCTTCCTATCAGAGAGATTACCTGCTTGGAAGAAATGCAGTCGGCTATTGTTATGTAACAGGCTTTGGTACAAGAACTCCGCTTCATCCACACCACAGACCATCTCAGGTATTAGATGTAGCAATGCCGGGTATGTTAGTTGGCGGAGCAGACAGTAATCTGGAAGATCCATATGCGAAGGCTGTTCTTCTGGGCAAAGCACCGGAGAGCCGCTATGCAGACAATGCACAGTCATTTTCCTGTAATGAGATAACAATCTACTGGAATTCTCCATTGATCTATCTGCTGTCAGGTCTGGGTAATACAAAATAAAAAAAGAATGCACACACATGAACATGCAGCCGGCAGGGGTATCTGTTCGGCTGCACTGATATAAGAGAGTTATAGTTATGGACACAATAAAGAAGTTATTAAAAAAAGAGATTGTAAGATATGTAATAGCGGGTGGAGCCACGACAGTTGTAAATATCGTTTCATTTTATCTTCTGCGGATGTTCACCGGCTTATCCAGAAGCGGAGCGAATGTCATAGCGATATCGCTGGCGATCCTGTTTGCATTTTTTGCAAATAAGTTTTTTGTATTTACGGAGAGTAGTAAGAAGGATGCCGTGACTTTAAGCCGGGAATTTATATCCTTTGTCGGAACCAGGCTTCTTGCCATGCTGGTCGAAGTAGTTGGAACGAATCTGTTATGTGATTCCTTCCGCTGTAATGAATTCTTATCCAAGATCATTATTCAGTTCTTTGTAGTTGTGATCAATTATGTATTTGGCAAATGTTTCGTCTTTAAGAAAAAAAAGCTGTCTATACGGTTGTTTATGAAGAAAAACTATATTATTCTTCTTGCCGGACTGCTTCCGGCTTGTTTCCTGCTGGGAGTATGGATAGCAGAAAAGATCGGACCATTTGGCGGGAACAGTCTGACCATGGTGGACAGCCTGCATCAGTACCTTCCGTTTTTTTCTGATTATTATGATAAGCTTCAAAATGAAGGAAGTCTGTTTTATACCTGGGATATCGGTCTTGGAAGCAATATGTTGTCGATCATTGCCTATTATATTGCCTGCCCGATCAATTTCCTTGTGGTATTGTTCAAGCAGGAGCATATCTATATTGCGATGAGCTTGTTTATCGGAATCAAGATCATTTTATCCGGTATGTCATTTGCTTATTATATGCGGGAAAAATGTGAGGAACAGGGGAAATATCAGGCAGTGATTCTGATCTTTTCAACGGCATATGCATTAAGCAATTATATTATTGGTTATTCCTGGAACTTAATGTGGATGGATTGCATCCTGATCCTTCCGCTTATTATGGCGGGCTTTGAACGGATGACAGAAACCGGGAATTATAAGTTATATGTGCTGTCCCTGTTCTATGGATTGATGTGTAATTATTATATTTGTTTCATGATCTGTATTTTCCTCGTTATGGAATTCCTGTTGACCAATCATAAGAGCATAAAGAAATTCTTTACGGATGGTTTCCGTTTAGCGGGCTGTTCCTTATTGGCGGCCGGAATGGCAGCATTTCTTCTGATCCCGGCGTACCTTGGACTGAATACAACCGCTTCGGCAAACCGTGTATTTCCGAAAGCAGAATGGTATGGAAGCATCTGGGATCAGATCAAACAGCTTTTTTATCTGACAAAGCCGATCAAGAACCAGCAATTTGACGGCGGGCTGAATATATACTGTGGAACGATCTGTTTTGTTCTGCTGTTTGTATATCTGCTGAACCGTAGGATCAAGCTGTGGGATAAGGTTAAAAATGTGATCATACTTGTAGTTATATTTGCAAGCTTTAACAACCAGCTTTTGAATTATATCTGGCATGGCTTCCATGATCAGTATGGAATCCCGAATCGTTTTTCATTTCTGTTCATTTTCCTGCTACTTGCCATGTGTTGTGAAGTGCTGATGAAGCTTCAGAAGAAGGATATCCTGTCAGTTATGCTTGGGATTGCCTGTGGATATGCATTCCTGATCCTGGCGACAAAGAAGTGTACACTGGAAAAGGAAACCTTGTTATGGACAGAGATCTTTATAACAGCATACGCAGTATGCATGGTCGGCTTCACATTGACGAAGGGTATGTGGAAACGGATCATATCCTATGTGCTTCTGATTGTCTGTCTGGTTGAGACAACGATCAATGGAATTAAGGGATATGACAGCAATGGTTATGTAGATATCAGTCAGTATTTTGGTCTGGAATCGGAGATCCGGAATGCAATTGATTATCTGGACTGCAAGGATAAGCCATACCGGGTAGAGATGATGAATACAAAGATCGTAGACGAACCGACCTTTTATAATCTGAAAAGCGTCTGTCTGTTTGGATCGACAGTATCTGCAGATCTGGTTGATATGATGCATGATTTGGGATATTACACAGGGGCAAATGAGTTTCTGTTTGATGGTGGAAATACAGTATCCAATTCCCTGCTTGGTATAAAATATCTGCTTCAGAGGGATGGCGAGTATAATTATTTTGATGTGAATTATGTAAATGAGGTGGATGGTATACGGTTATACGAGAATCCGTATGCATTGAGCCTTGGTTATATGGTCAATAATGATCTGTTGGATTATGATGGCGATATCGGAAATATGTTTGAGACGCTGAACCAGTTTGTGAAGCTGTCTACCGGTGTGCCGGGAGTATTCTCTGAATTATATCCGGAGGTATCCACATACAGTGATAACTGTGAAGTAACGCGTCAGGGAGATCTGAGTGAGTATTATTCATACAAGCGTACTGATAGCAGCACCTGTAACTTCCAGTTGAGCTTTGATATTACGGATGAGACGAATGATATTTATATCATGGCGAATTGCTCCGGTATCAACAAGGTTCGTATCTATATTGACAATGAAGAGAAGAATTATGAAAGACTTCAGAATCAGACCTATCATGTCGGACATCTGGTAAAGGGACAGAAGGTAACGGTTGAGTATTGTTTCCGCGATACCCAGGCAAATACAGGAACTGCCCGGCTGATCGTTGCAGATATGAACTGGGAATCCTTCCTTCAGGCATATGATATCCTGCAGAGCCAGCAGCTTCTTATCGGAAAGATGGAAGATGGATATGTGAAGGGTTATATTACGATCTCATATCCGGGACTGCTGTTCACATCGATCCCATATGATGCCGGATGGACAGCATATGTCGATGGCGAAAAATATGAGATTGACAAGGTTGGAAATGCATTTATTGCATTGAAGCTTGCCGCGGGTGACCATGTGATCGAATTCAAATATTTTCCACCGGGTCTGAAACTCGGACTGATCTTTACCTTTGCATGCTGGCTGCTGTTTGGCTTCCTGTGTGGAAGAAGACAGTTTCAGAACCGGAAGGTGGAGAACGCATCAGGCAGGAGAAAACGCAGAACACAGAGTGCCGGCATAAATGAAACGGAGTCGGATGCAACAAGTGATCTGCCAGAACCGGACGACCGGAGCCTGTCAGTAGATGAAGCGGTGGAGCAGACAGAACCGGAGGCTTTAGATGATGATTATTATAAGCATGTAGATGAGATCCTGAAGGATGTATTTGATGATGATCCAAAATAAAGAACAGGCAGTACAACCATAATGCGTACACTTTTATGAACTGGGAATTGACAGATGTATAACATATATAAAAAACATGGCATATGGAACCTTGAAATTTGTTTATATCTGCCAGATTCCTGGAGATAGTGTAAGCAGATCATTAGTTATATCTAGTAAAAAATATCAAAAAAGGCCTATAGATTTTATGAAAAATCTATAGGTTTTTTTATCATCTCGTTGACCTTAACATTCATTTATAATATAATAACATGTGGAGTCAAAGTATTAGATTCAAAAAAGTAGAAATAGAGGTGCATCAATGGAGAAAATTAAGGAGTTGGGTTGGAAACCGGTCGCAGCAGCCGGTGCGGTACTTGGTCTTCTGGCAGGTATCTTAGGTGTTGCAGGTGTAGGAGTGGGTGCTCTGATCGTTGGAATACTTGCTGCAGTTGTAACATTTGGAGGAGTATTCATCGTCTGTGGTGACGGTACGAGTGGAAGTGGCGGAAAGGGAGATAAATATAAAAAGTTATTTATGAACCTGCCGATCGGTTTTGCACAGGCAAAGATCATAGATGATCCTGTAAATGGTGTCAGTTATCAGATCGTAGATGCAAACGAGATCTTTGGTGAGTATTTCAAGCTGGATGTCAGTGATTACACCGGCAAGAACCTGAAAGAAAGCAAGATCGAGGTTCTTCAGGATATCAACGCCTGGTTTACGGCATATAATAACTCCGGAACAAAAGAAGGAGATCTGATGGATGTTGAGATCACAATGGAATCTCTTCAGAAGGTATTTAACACCGTAATGTATAAGTCAGAAGCAGATTACATTAACATGGTGGTTATTGATATCACAGATCAGAAAGATACAGAGAACAAATTGTCCAAGGCAATTGTTGATGCGAATGCAGCCTATAAGACACAGGCTGAGTTCCTTGCAAATATGAGCCATGAGATCCGTACACCTATCAATGGTATTCTGGGTATGCTCCAGCTTACACTGATGGCTGATGATCTTCAGGCAGATTACAGAGATAACCTTGTAACTGCAAAGAACTGTGCGGATACATTGCTCCGACTGATCAATGATATCCTTGATATCAGTAAGCTGGAAGCAGGAAAGTACAAGATCAAAGAAGAAACATTTGATATCAAACAGGCGATCGAGGAGACGGTTGCTGCTCAGGTACCACTTGCAAATAATAAGGGGTTACAGCTCGACTGTTCATTTGGAAACAATATTCCAAAGCTGGTAAAGGGCGATGGACAGAGAATTCAGCAGGTATTAAACTGCCTGTTATCAAACGCGATCAAGTTTACGTCAGAGGGAAGTGTACGTGTTAAGATCGCATCCATGGATATGGAAGGGGAAAATAAGGTTAAGATCCGTATGGCAGTTGCAGATACCGGTATTGGTATTTCAGAGGCTAACATGAGCAAGCTGTTTATCCGTTTCAGCCAGGTTGATTCTTCTGATACAAGAAGATATGGTGGATCCGGCCTTGGCCTTGTAATCACAAAGCAGATCGTTGAACTGATGGGTGGCAACATTCAGGTTCAGAGTAAGGAAGACATTGGTTCTACGTTCATCGTAGAAGTACCTATGAAGGTTGTAAAGGCATCGGATGATGCATCAGTAGAGATTGAGCAGGAAGAAGAACCGGCTGTATTCTCAATCAATGCACACAGCAAGGCAAGAATCCTTGTAGCTGAGGATGAACCGGTTAATCAGCAGGTAATCGGTAAGTTACTTGGTATGGCAGGCTTCTCTTACGATATTGCAGAGAATGGTCAGAAAGCAGTTGAACTCTTCAAGCAGAAGATTTACGATGCAGCGTTATTTGATGTACAGATGCCTGTTATGGATGGTATCGCAGCTACACAGGAGATCCGTGAGATCGAGCAGAAAGAGAAGAGAAAGAGACTTCCAATTATCGCAGTAACAGCAAGAGCCATGTTTGGTGATAAGGAACGTATTCTTGAGAATAAACTGGATGATTACATAGCAAAACCATATAATCTGAACGATGTTGTTGAGACATTGAACAAATATATTGATGATTAACATAAGGAGGTCATTTGACAATGGCAGGTAATTTTTTTCAGAATGCATTTGAAAAGACAAAGTCATTAGCTAATCAGGCAGTTGACAGCACAAAGTGTGCTGCACAGAAGACAAAGATAAAAGGCAAGATCTCATCTGAGAATTCCAATCTTGACAGAATCTATACAGAGATCGGAAGATATTATTACAACCTGAACAAGGAAGAGGCACCGGAGGAGATCAAGCATCTGTTTGACAGTGCTGCAAAGGGATTAGAGAATATTGCAGCTCTGGAGAAGGAATACAGAGAAGTAGAAGAACAGGAACACCGTATCATGAACAGTGGCAATCAGTATCAGCAGACACCACCACAGGGTATGTATAATCCGCAGATGAACGGAATGCCACCACAGGGTATGTACAATCCACAGATGAATGGAATGCCACCACAAGGCTACAATCCACAGATGAACGGAATGCCGCCACAGGGCATGGCACCACAGATGAACGGAATGCCACCACAGGGTATGGTACCACAGATGAATGGAATGCCACAGCAGGGCATGTATAATCCACAGATGAACGGAATGCCGCCACAGGGTATGGCACCACAGATGAACGGAATGCCACCACAGGGTATGGCACCACAGATGAATGAGATGCCACCACAGCAGAATCCTGCACCTGCTCCACAGGCAAGGCCTGTACAGGAATCCGTACCTGCAGTTGCACCGACATCCCAGCCGGAAGCGGTTCCGCAGAATGAAGAAGTATCCCAGTAGTGAGTGCATAAGGTCAGAGAAATGCAAAAATCCAGATAAATATCTGCAAAATGCGTATATGACAAAAAGAAGCACAAACTTCAGAAATTACATAAGAATCAGAAAAAGATCTGTTACGGCAGGTCTTTTTTTGTTGCCTGAAAAGGGATAGATAAATGTGTGCAAAACTGACAGATATTAAATGATTGTGTCAAGTTAAGAATGGTAAAAATTAGTTTATTTTCTGCGTATTTACAATGTTTTTTCGGGATGGTAACGTATGGATACGCTGATGGCAGGACATCAGAAAAATGAAAAAAAGGAGAGTGATACAGCGTTTGTTTTTGAGAAGACATTAATGATCCTGTTGGTAAGTGCAGCAGTAGTTCTGGATTTCAAGACATGGAGGATTCCGAACTGGCTGGTATTGATCGGGATGGAAACCGGGATATTCGTGACGATCCAGAGAGAGGGCTGGAGAATGGGAGGCATACAGGTGGTACTTGGTATTGTCCTTCCGATTGCATTGCTGTTCCTTCTGTATCAATTTGGATTCCTGGGAGCCGGAGATATCAAGCTGTTTGCAGCCCTTGGTGCATTTATCGGAATGGAGGTCTGGCGGATCGTTCTGTATTCGTTTCTGTTTGGTGGGGTTTTGTCTTTGCTGTATATGGTAAAGAATGTATGGATCCCATGGCTGAAGCATCGAAGACGAAGACGGCACCGAAGGAATAAGATCCATTTTTCCATGGCAATATTACTGGGATGTCTGTTGTATTGCCAATGGGGTTGATATTTGAAGAAAGAAGCTGGGAAAGGAGGAAAAAGTGCGGCAGTTAAAACTTGGCATAGTTGGAATGGAATCAAACTATGTGATCGGGTTGATGAATTACATTAATGCAGATAAAAGAAATCCATTCTTCGCAATGGCATTTTCGACAGAAGAACGATTGGAAAATTATCTGAAGGAGCACACATTAGATGCGCTGTTGTATGAAGAAAGCATGATGCCTGTGATCGTAGGACTTCCAGAAGGAAAAAATATTTGTACGATCAAGCTGGCGGAGCAGGCACCGGATAAGATGGAGAAAGAAGCAATTTACCGGTATCTGAGTGTGGAAGAAATACTGAAGCGGGTGTTGCGGATCATAAAAGCGGAGGAGGCAGAAGGAAAATGGGAGTTATTTGCGACTTATGCAGTTATTTCCCCAATCGGCAGGTCGGGTAAGACCAGACTGGCAAAAAGCATCTGCCTGATGGACGAGGTACGTGGTGGGCTGTATATCGGGATGGAAGCATATGGAGAAAGGAAGCAGGAAACTTCGGAGACAGTAACGGATAAGACTTGTGGTATGTCTGAGCTTGCATATTTGATCCGAATACAATCAGGGCAGATTTTTGAATATCTGGATAAAAGTGTGGTTGTGGAAGGAGGGATTAGCATGATCGCGTCACCGGAAGTATATCTGGATATCAGAGAACTGAACCGGTCGGATGTGAGTTGGTTCATAAAGAAGCTGATTGCATATGGACGATACACAACGATCGTATTTGATATTGATGGCAGCGTGCTTGGAGATATTACGATACTTGGTGAGTTCGATCATGTATTTGTTCCGGTTCTGGATGGCGGGTATGCAGAAGAAAAGGTTGCGGCATTTCAAAGATTGTTGGAGAAACAGGAATTACAGAAGGTAGTCATGCGGATGCAGCAGGTCGTTGTACCGGATCATGCATATGACAGTGCGGAGATGATGCAATTGGCGGGAAGGCTGGTGGGGATATAAGCCCAGAGGACAGAAAGAAATTAAAAGAGCACGTTCTGGAAGAACTGGATATGTCTCAGGAGATCATAGATGAGAAGGTTCTGGAACTGATCGACCGATCGCTTCTGGAACATCCGGATATCGGATATGTCAGTCTGGAAGGACGGATTCGGTTGAGAAGGGAATTGTTCAATGCGGTCAGACGGATGGATGTGCTATCAGATTTGTTAGAGGATGACAGCATAACGGAGATCATGATCAATGGGTACGATCAGATCTTTGTAGAGAAAGATGGACGTATTCAGTCCTTTTCCCAGAGCTTTGAGAGCGAAGATCGTCTGGCATCGATTATTCAGCAGATCGTAGCCGGATGTAACCGCTTAGTGAACGAAGCAGTCCCGATCGTAGATGCCAGACTGCCGGATGGTTCCAGAGTGAATGTAGTGCTGCCACCGGTCGCCCTTGATGGACCGACCATGACGATCCGTAAGTTCCCAAAAGAGAAAATGACGATGGAAAGGCTGATTGAACTTGGGGCTTTAGATGAGGAAGCTGCCGGATTCCTGAAGCTGCTGGTAAAGGCAAGATACAACATATTTGTATCAGGAGGAACGGGAGCAGGAAAGACGACATTCTTGAATGCGCTGTCGGATTATATACCAAAGACCGAACGGATCATCACGATCGAGGATTCGGCAGAACTGCAGCTGCGTGATGTGGAGAATCTGGTACGGATGGAAACCAGAAATTCCAATGTGGAAGGCGAAAATGCGATCACGATACGGGATTTGATCAAGGCAAGTCTTCGTATGCGGCCGGACCGGGTGATCGTAGGTGAAGTCCGGGATTCGGCAGCGATCGATATGCTGACAGCAATGAATACCGGGCATGATGGAAGTCTTTCGACCGGCCATGCAAACTCAGCATATGACATGATCACAAGGCTGGAATCTATGGTGCTGATGGGAATAGAACTTCCGATGGAAGCTGTTAGGCGGCAGATTGCTTCGGCTGTGGATATTATCATTCATCTGGGAAGACTCCGGGATGGATCCAGAAAGGTAACAGAGATTTGTGAAGTAACAGGAATAGAGAATGGACAGGTTCAGTTGATGTCACTTTATGAATTTGAAGAACAGGCAGAGAAAGGCAGGAAAACCGTTCAGGGACATTTGAAAAAGAAGGCAGCTTTGCAGAACAAGGAGAAATTGAAACGGGCAGGGCTGGAATAGGAAAGGAGGGGCCAGGATGTGAAAACAGATTATACACGATACCAGTTATCTTTGATGGAAAACATTGTTTTTGGAATGGGATATCTGGTTGCGGCAGCAGTGGTATGCATTATATTTTATGATTCATTTCTTCCGCTGATTCTGATGCTGCCCGCGGGTGTATATGTGCGAAGGCTGTTTGAAGAATACAAAAGGAAGAGGAGGCAGCAGGAATTATATTTTCAGTTTAAGGATATGGTGCAGGCACTTGCCGCCAGTCTCAGTGTCGGATATTCATTTGAGAATGCTTTTATAGCAGCACATGAGGAGCTGACACGGACATACGGAAAAGATGCGCTGATCGTCCGGGAGCTTGTAGTGATCATGCATGAGATCCGCTTACATAAGAACATAGAAGATGTTCTTGCGGATTTTGGAGAACGCTCCGGTATTCGCGAGATCCATAATTTTTCTCAACTGGTTGCTGTGGCAAAAAGGACAGGCGGCAATATGGTACAGATCATGAAAACGACTGCGGCTGGAATTGCCCGAAAGGTAGAAGTGGAAATGGAGATTGCGACTATGATCGCAGCAAAACGGTATGAACAGCGGATCATGCTGGTCATTCCTTTTCTGATCATTGGATATCTTCGTATGGTGAACCAGAGTTATATCTGTATTTTATATGAAGGAGTGGCAGGTCGGATCGTGATGACATTATGTCTGCTGGCAGGAATCATTTCATATTTCTGGAGCAGAAAACTGATCAATATTGGAGTGTGATGGATGAAGAGAGAATTAAAAAGACCGGTTGGCAGCTTTCTGTACCGGAAGATACATAGGTTTTTGAATATGAGAACGATCCGGGAACGGATGCGAAAGATCCATGTTGTACCGGAGGATGAACTCACTCGGTTATGTGAGGAATATTGTATCCGAATCCTGTCGAACAGTCTGCTGGTATTTTTTGGAACATTGGTCTTATCCGTTGGTCTGGCAGTATATACGAATCGGACAAAGGCTTCGATTGTATTGAACAGGGAATCCTACGGTGGAGATGAAACAGTCACGCAGTTGGAAACAGAGATCAATGGTGAAAAGCAGATGATATCTGTGGATGTGCTTCCGTTGACCTATGATGCGGAGAGCATAGAAGAGGCTTTTGATAAAGGATTTGCTTACATTGATTCCGTATATCTGGGAACAAACGAGAATGCAGATCATATTACGGAGGATCTGGAGCTGATCGATTCTGTTGATGAACTGGGACTCCGGGTTTCATGGGAGATTGAAGATGAAAGCGATATTGTTGATTACCGAGGCGAGATCATTGATCATCGGCTGGATGAACCGGTTCTTGTAAATCTGGTGGCAACTCTGTCTTATGAAGATTTTTCGGCATCCAGAAACTATCCTGTAAAGGTTGCAGGCAGGGAAAAGAATGAGACGGAAAAGGCAATAGAGACGATTCAGGAGGCGTTAGATATGCTACAGCGTAAGTCAGATACTTCATCATTGGTTCTTCCGGAGACAGTTGCGGGATATCATCTGCAGCATACCGGTACGATGCGGCTTCCGATACTGGTATTTGTTCTTGGAGGGATATTCAGTATTTTGCTCGTCTATAAAGAATATTCGGATATACGGACGAAGGAGAAAAAGAGAAATGAGGAGCTGCTTATGGCGTACCCATCTTTTGTGGATCTGATGAGCCTTTATATGGGAGCCGGATTAACGGTGAAGGGGTCTCTGAGCAGAGCTGTGGTGCAAAGTGACAGTCCGGTTCTGGCAGAGGAGCTGAATTATACATTGAATGAGATACAGTCGGGAATTCCGGAAACAGAAGGCTATTACCGGCTGAGCAACCGACTGGCCCTTCCGGTTTATCAGAAGATATTTACTCTTTTGTCACAGAATATCAAAAAAGGGACAAGGGATATCCTGAATCTGTTGGCAGAAGAAGAGGCTGCTGCATTGCAGTTAAAAAAGGAGCTGGCAAAACGAAAAGGAGAAGAGGCGGGAACAAAGCTTTTATTTCCGATGATTCTTCAGTTAGGAATTGTAATGATCATAGTGATAGCCCCGGCATTGCTGGGATTTTAAAAGAACAAAAAGAAGGAGGAAACGGCAGTGGAATAGTCATTGCTGACAATAAAGAGTATGAGAAATGTGAAGAATTTTTTATTAGATGAAAGTGGAATGGGAGTTGTAGAGATCCTTTTGATCACAGTTGTATTGATCGCCATGGTACTTATCTTTCAGGAGAAGATTACAAGTCTTGTGAACAAGATCTGGACCTCGATCGGTAAGAGTGCGAAGAAGATTTATTAGTAAGGAGACTCTGCAGATTTGAAAAATAACGGACAGATTACAGTATTTTTAAGTCTGGTGCTGATCAGCCTGCTGGGATTATTTCTGGCAGCAGTTGAGATTACAGGAATCTACATGAACAGGGCACGGGTGGCAGAAGCTGCCCGTGGTGCATCCCTCCATATACAGGCAGAGTACCAGTCCCAGATATTTGATCGGTATCACCTGTTATTACTGGATAAAAGCTATATGGGTTATGGTGAAGGAATGCTGGAGGAACGGGTATCTGATTATATGGACTATACACTCTCCGGCTATGGATTTGCTGTAGAGGATGCCTGCCTGACAGATGTGAGAACGGTGGTTGCTGATGATTGCTATGACTTAAAAAAACAGATAGAGGAATATATGACGCTGTATTTGGAAACAAAGGCACTGGAAACGATAAGCGAAGATCTGGCATATGACAATGCGGATGCCGAAGAGGTAGCAGAGGAGATACGGAATGGAAAGAGCGAGGAAACAGAACAGGAAAGTAACTGGCAGGGCGAGGATCCCAGAAAATTGTTGGAACAGGAGCTTGGGATCGGATTGCTACAGCTCGTTCTTCCATCCGGAAAATCTGTATCACAAACGAAAGTATCCATGCAGGATGTACCATCGACTGCATGTGGAAAGGAAAATGTTCAGGAGAGCATGGACACTTCTTTTTCGGATATTGACCGGTTGGAAGCAGAGCTTGGAAAGGTTCGTGGGACAGGAAAATCGGAATTAGGCACGGATATCAATGGGATTCTTTACGCGATGGAGTGCTTTAAAAATGTTATGGATGCGGAGCAGGATAATTGCGTATTCCAGTGTGAAGTGGAATATCTGATCGCAGGGAAGGACAATGACTATGATAATCTGACCTGTGTTGTAAACCAGATCATACTTCACAGACTTCCGGTTAATATGGCGGTACTGTTATCGGATGCAGAGAAAATGGCGGAGATAAGCAGTATGGCAGCGACACTTGCACTTGTACCGGGCATTACATATGGAGCAGCAAAATATCTGCTTGCAGCCTGTTTTTCCTATGGAGAAACGATACTTGAGATACGGACATTGTTAGCGGGAGGAAAGATTCCTCTGCTCAAGAAGGCAGCAGACTGGAAGCTGGATCTTGCGCATATAGGGAATCTCACCAGTGTAGAGCCGACATCTGGTCAGACAGAAAAAGGACTGGATTATGAAGCGTTTCTGATGCTGTTATTAGCAGAGAAGAATAACAGAATGTACTATCGTATGTGTGATCTGATCCAATTAAATACTGCACTTGTCCAGGATGGATTTCTTATCACAAACTGTGTGGATGCATTTACGATCGATATTGATATTACAAAAGGGAAACGGTCGTACGCAACTTCGGTCAGTGCAGTTTATTAAATATGAAACATAGAAATATCAGATGGAAAGGATGGTGTTATATGCTCTCTTATTATATATTTTGGCTGCAGTCTATTATCCATGCGGTGGCATATTCCATTTCCAAAAATAATAAAATCAAAAGTATTTCTCCGTCTCTCCAAGACCTGAACAGAAAACATTTGAGCAGACAGTATGGTAAGAGAGTGTATAAGACCATTCCTTTCTTTCAGAGGATATTTTGTATATGGAACAGGCAGGAGGGTAGTGCCACGGTGGAGGCAGCCCTGATCCTGCCGCTTTTTATCATGGCAGCAGTTGTGTTTTTCTGGATGGGAAATCTGTTGCAGACACGGTTGATTGTCTATGATGCCATGCAGGACACTGCGCAGTGCCTGGCAGAATATCAATATGCGTATTCATATGTACAGGATGAAAAAACAGTGGATTTACCGGGAAACGGTGTCAATGTTCTGACAGCAAAAGAAAGACTGCAGCATTATCTGGATATATCCCCGGTGGATGCTTCCTGTATTGTGGGTGGAACCGGAGGGATTCTGGTTACAAGATCAGCTTACAGTGAAGCAGATGGCTGCATTGATCTTAAGCTGCGATATAAACTGCAGATCAATGTCCCATTTTTTGGAGAACTGACCTGGAAGGTTCAGGAACAGATCCGGCAGCGTGCATTTATCGGTATGCAATTGGAAAATAATGAGACAGAAGAAAATAGATACGTTTATATCACGGAGACCGGAGAGGTCTATCATACCAGCAGAACCTGTTATCATATAAAACTTACGATCCGGCAGATTCCGGATGGAGAGCTTTCTGATAGGTATCAGAATCTGTCTCCTTGTGAGCGGTGTGCGGAGGGCAGGACGACGGATGGAACGGTATATATAACGGAGGCGGGAGACCGCTACCATCTCTCTGTTTCCTGTTCTGGATTAAAACGAACGGTTATGCGTGTCAAACAAAAGAATGTTGGAAGCATACCACCATGCAGCAACTGTGGTAACGGATGAAATTCTTGTAAGGGTGCATTTTGTAAGGGTGCAGGAACAGGAAAGGTGAAAGATATGAATTCTGGGAAAAAGGATGATCGTGGAACGATCGTGATCGAAATGTGCATTATTATGCCAATCGTGATCACTGTTATATTTGTTGTTATCAATATGATGATTGTGCAGTTGAATAACGGAATTGCAACCGGCGAGGCATATCATGTGGTCTGTAATCGGGAACGATATATGTCTGGAAGTGGAAACAGCGCAGAGGATACATTGAATCAGGCGTTAGATCAGATGGTCAGGCCATCTATGCAGCATCTGGATGAACTGGAAACAAGCGTGCGCTTTCGTCCTTCTGGAAATGCGTTACTTTCCGGTATAACAGGAACCATAGATGCAGTTATCAAATATGAAGAGCTGCACCCGGGAATTGGACTGCTGACAGATAAAAAGGCAACACAGAGAAAAGTAAAGATTGAGAAAGAGATCCGGGATATCAGCAATAATCTCAGGAGGTGGCAGTTGTATGGAAAAACATTATGACACTGATGGGATAAATGTATATCTGATGCTTACCGACACCGATTATCAGGTCTCCTATGAAACCAAAATGCTTCAGAACAACTGCATCCCATATGTTCTTCCATTTAACGTGATGTTCATAGATGGAGATGCGATTCCTTGTTATGAGGTTAACGGACTGACAGAATTTGCAGTGATAGAGCAGACGATCACGATAACTCCGGTGCTTATATTACAACTGTTTCAGGAACTGGTTATGGTATTTCACCAGCTTGGCAGATATTTGCTGTCCGTTAATAATCTGATCCTGGTGGAAGATTGTATCTTTTATGATATAGCGCAGAAATGCTTTGGTTTTATCTATCTTCCGGGATATCAGAGTGGAGTCCGGGAGCAGATGCGGAGGCTGTTAGATCAGGTGATATGCAGGATGGATCATGCAGACCGGGCGGGCAGTGACCGGGTATATGATCTGTATCAGAAGATCATGGATGCAAATTGTGATCTTGAAAAGCTGGTAGATTTTTTTACAGAATTCCGCACGGAAGAAAGCGGCGATACAGATGGTACGGGAAATACAGATATATATAGAACGGAAGAAACGGGCAAGACTGAGGAAGAGGAAGAGGCAGCAGAACTGGCTGCATTTTTGAGAAAAGAACCAAACCGGAAGAAATGGAAGAAATCGAACCGGAACAGGACGATAGTACAGAGCGACATTGACGATGATAAGACATCGGTTCGGACGATCGTGTATAAGACGGTCGTTATTGCCTGTATGCTTGCAACGGCGTTGTTTGGGATCAGCTATGGATGGATGCAGTACCGGGCAAATGGACGGATCCAACATATGAAACCTTTATTCGGTGTATGCATCTTACTGGCAGTGGAATTATTTGTCTGGATGGAGCTGTTCTTAACAGATCAGACTGAAAAAGAAGAGGAGGTTGTTGAACCTTGTATACAGGAACAGGATATAACTATATTTCCGGCAGCAGCGGATGGAAATGGACAACCCGCAGCCGGTGATACACAACAGGAGACAGCCATACTTCCGGCAACCGATCCGGTATGCATGTTAGTTCCGGTTGGAGGGCAAGCGGAAGCCACATCGAATCCGGTGATCTGTCTGGATACACTTCCAAGATTGATCGGACGTGGGGATATGGCAGATTTTTGTATTTCCGATAAGTCTGTGAGTCGGGTTCATAGCAGGATCCGATATGTCGATCATAAATATGTACTGGAGGATATGGGTTCGACAAATGGGACATATGTAAATGGTTATCCACTGCGAGTGGACTATCCGGCAGTGGTATTGCCCGGAGATATTATTTCATTTGGGAATATAGAATATGAGCTGCGGGCTCAAATATAGGAAGGAGGAAACAGCTTTTTCTGGGAAGCTGACAGAAATATATGAAACAATACAGAAATAAAATTTTACTGATCGTACTGGTGGGAATTCTTCTGCTGATAAATCTGCCATTCCATGCGATCCTTCAGACAGCATCCATGGGAGGAGATGCGGAGCAGGCGGTAACGCAGTTGTTTGAAAAGAATGCGACAGCAACGGATACGGATGCAGACAGGGCAACTCCGGAGGATGCAGACAGAGCAACTGTGGAAGATGCAGATGGGGTGGCTGCGAAAGTTGTAGATGGGGAGGCTGCAGAAGATACCGACAGAGCAACCTCGGAAGATGTAGATGCGATGACCACGCAGGATATAGCATTATCATATGAAGATCAGGCAAAACAGATCGCTACGATCTCAGATGCTATATCGAGAGATGTATATACTCCGGATATGAAAGTAGAAATAAAGAAAGAGAAAAAGTCGTATATATTTAATATAGATGCATTGGCGACGGTAATGTCCTTTCCGATGTTATATTCAGAATTTGTCGTTGGATACAGACTGGGAAGAACAGAAGCGGGAGATACCTGCAGAGATTTCCGGATCTTTCAATATCATGGCATTACGGATTATGAGAAACTGTTTTCCGTATATTGTGGAGACAAGGAGCTGGATGTTCCGTGGTATGGAGAATATGTTTCGGATGGAAAGCATTTGCAGGGAACAGCAGCAACTGTATACAGTGATGATACGACAGATGGTTATATACATGCAGGCAGCGGACTGTTAACAGCCGATATCCGGAAAGCATTGTATCAGGGATATAAGAACAGGCAGTCTCAAAGCGCATTACAGGATAATCTGAATGCTATCCGGCATCATGGAAAAAGCATGAGCGGAGAAGTTCCATATACGAGAGCACAGGCAGAGATCCGGATCGGAACAGAAACTCCAAAGACAGAGCAGATTGATATATCACCGGGGCAGCCGGAGACGCGATGGAAATACCGGTATACCATACACATGGAAGAAGAGAGTTTGTTAAGCACTGTGTCTCCGGATGGAGTATATGCAAAAAGAACGAAGATGCGTACGGTCACAGGAGGTCAGAATGCGTTTCGTATCATAGTGCCGGATACAGATATTAAACTGTGGGTATGTACGGACTGGAAAGGTTCGATTGCAGATACGGACTGGAAAGCATACCGGTCAGGAGAAGAAGCTGTATTAAAGGCAGGAAGCAGATATTTCTTTACTGCCGGTACGGATAAGAAGGGTGTGAGCAGACTGTCAAAGACCTTTGCCGAACGGGATGGGTTTACAGCTTATGCTGTCTGCCCGGACAACAAAGAGATTCAGACCTGCTTTGCAGGTGTGCTTTATGAATATGCAATGGAGATGGTGATTAACTGGGGAAGTGAATTAAAAACCGGAAAACTGCATCTGACAAAGCTTGGTGATGGTTCCTTGAGTAATCTGAAAGGAATAAAATTTTACCTTTATAAACTGGACGAGCCATTTGCAGATCTGTCAGAGGGGAAAGCGGTAAAGATCGGAACATATACGGTTAATTCCAAAGGAAAAGGTGTGCCAACTTATATTACGGAAAAAGGCAGATTTTATGGAGCAAAAAGTAATTATGCCGGAGAGGATATAGATGGATCCACATGCCGGAATATCTACAATCTGCCACCGGGCTATTATATGCTGCATGAGGATGCTGAACTGGCACTGGCAAGAGGATATCTGCCCGCGATAGACCATTATTATGAAATTACAGATAACCAGCTGGAATATGAGTTTGTCATTCAGAATGTCCGGGGCGGGCTCAGTCTTCAAAAAACCAGTGACTCTCCGGAACTTACAGGAGCAGATGGCAAAACGGATGCATATAGTCTGCAGGGAGCCAGATATAATGTGTATAAGGTTGGGAAAAAGAATGATACATCAACCGATGCTTATGTCTGCACCTTTACAACCGATGCATCCGGAAAAGGAATTGTTACAAAATATAATTCGGATGCAGGATATTATCCGGTATATGGTTCTGATAACCGGATATATGAAGTGCGCGGAGTTCCGGTTGGTTGCTGGTATTACATTGCGGAAACAGGGAAAAAGAAAGGGTGGAATGGAAATGAATATTCCTATGCCGGAGGTTATATTGTAAATAAAGAGGATAAAAAAGCGGCTTCCTACTATCAGAAGTGGATCTATCTGGATAAGGAGGATGGTGGAATCGGAGTTTCAGAAAATTTGGAGAAATATCCCAAGCAGCAGATCGATGTACTGGAATCGCCGATTACGATCGGAATTCAGCTTCATAAAAGCAGTGCGATGAAAGAAATTTCCGATATGGGTGGATATACATTTGCCGATATTCAGTATCAGGTATACATGGCGGACAAGAATGGAAGGCCGGGAACCGGAAATCTCTATGTAGGTACATTTACAGTGCAAAAGGATGGAACGGGAATTGTTACAGATATAAACACGAAATTTATTCCGACCGGAGGAAATAAAACGATCGTTTCGCTTAAGAAAAAAGGGACAGATACGATCTCCGGACTACCATGTGGAAGCTATTATGCAAAGGAAACAAAAACAAACCGCTATTACAGGCTGAATACAGATCCGGTAAAAAAAGAATGTCTGTCCAGTGGCGGAAGAGAAACAGGAAAAAAAGAGATCGAGCATGTGATCGAAGTTACAGATCAGCCAAATACCGGAGAACTGTATCTGGAAAAGAAGAGCGCCGGTGAAGAATGGACGGATGAAAATACAGCATATTCGTTATTACATGCAGAATATAGTGTTTATATGGTGTCAGGAAAGAATGCTCCATATAAAGAAGAAAATCAGGTTGGCATATTTACGACAGAAAAAATGAATGCGGCAAATACCGTGATCGGAATACCGGAGATTAGGAATTCCTGCGGAACCGGAAATGCATTCCGAATGATATCAGGAGAGGTCGTTTCCATTCAGGCAGATAAGAGTAAGCATTGTTTTACCGGATTGCCATTTGGCTGGTATGCAGTAAAGGAAAAGCGTGCTCCAAAAAATTACAAACTGGATGCGGATGTGCATTATATTTGTATATCCCCGGATACGGTGGAAAACAAGATTAATGCAACCATGCAGCTTGCAGAGAAAGAAATGGTATATCAGGGAAAACTGTCACTAACAAAATATGACAGAGAGAATGGAACCGGAACTGTAAAATATGGAGCATCTCTTGCGGATGCAGTCTTTCAGGTGCGGTATTATAAGGGACTCCTGCAAAAAACAGAATTGGCAGCATCTGCTGCATACCGAACCTGGTATATTAAGACAGTATATAACGAGCAGACCGGAAGTTATGAGGCAAAGCTGGATGCAGCTTATCTTACCGGACAGAGTGATCCTCTATTTACGGATAAAAAGACAGGTGCAGTAATTCTTCCGGCTGGAACCGTGGTCATAACAGAATACCAGCCACCAAAGGGGTATATGCTGCCGGGACATGGACAGGGGTATATCGAAGTAACCGGACTGACAGGAGAGAAACAGCAAATTACCGGAAATGAAATTGTACTTCATCTGGATGCAGGAAATCCGAATAAAGAGCTGCAGACTTTTTCTGTGGAGAGTGGGAATGTCATAGAAGCGGAACTGATAAAGGTGTACGAGCAGGCAGAACGGGTGGATATTGCATTTGACAAGATCAATGCAGGAACCAGAGAATCCATGCAGGGAATCGTATTTCGTATTTCGTTGCTGGATGAAGCAGGAAATCCTGTTGAGAGCCATATTGCGGTAACCGGAGCAAATGGACGTTTTGATTCGGCCGGACGCAAGGAAAGTGGTAAATTCAATATCAATGATGTTATCTATGAATACAACCAGACGCAGGAAGAAAGTGCATGGAAGGAATATGATATGACAGCCGGGATCTGGTTTTGTGGAGATGAGAGTACACAGAGGGAAGTTTTCGATGAAGATATTATGGCAGACGGAGCTACAAAAAGCGAAGAAAACACATCCATAAGAGAAGCTTCAGAAACAGAAAAAGCGGATCTGGGAGCGTTGCTGCCGGGAACTTACATGATCGAGGAGCTGCCTTGTAAAGGTAACCGGGGATTTGTAATAATGCAGCGTCAGATCGTGGACATTGATAATGCAGAGACAATCCGGGAGCTTGGTACATATGAAAATCAGTCTTCGGAAGATACAACAGAACAGACGACAACCGAAACCACGACCGGGGACACAACGGAGACAACAACCGAAGCTACGACCGGGGACACAACGGAAACCACAACCGAGTCTACAACCGAACTGACGACTGAGATCACGACCGAGGAAACAACGGAAACCACAACCGAGTCTACAACCGAACTGACGACTGAACAGACGACGGAGATCACAACAGAAACTACAACAGAGCTGACGACCGAACCGGACACCGGAGACAGGAAGACTCCCCCGGTCAGAACCGGTGACTCGTCAGGAGTGATCCTGTTTTCATATATCGGGTTTGGAGCAATGCTTGGCGCAGTAATTCTTGTGATCATAAAAAGACGACAGGGAAAACATGGAAAAGATAGACCGGGAAACAGGAAACATTGACAGAATGAAAACGGTACTTTTAAAATTATATAATATGGTTCGTTCATGAACTTCATGTTCATCTCCAATGCCGGATGCCTGAAACAGAGGCGTCCGGCATTTTTACTATATAGAAAAGGCTGCCCTGTAAAGTAAATAAGTGCGCTATTATGGATATATTATTTAAAAGAGGACAAAAACTAATAATTGCTATCAATCACCATTTCGGATATAATATCTTTAGTTGTATTTTGGAGGAAACCGTCATGTCTTATATGGCATTATATCGTAAATGGAGACCGGATACTTTTGAAGAAGTAAAAGGCCAGGATCATGTTGTAACAACACTAAAGAATCAGATTATAAATAACAGGATCGGACATGCATTTCTCTTCTGCGGAACAAGAGGAACCGGAAAGACATCGATAGCAAAGTTGTTTGCAAAAGCAGTAAACTGTGAGCATCCGGTAAACGGAAGCCCATGCAATGAATGTGCGGCATGTCGTGCGATCGCAGATGGATCATCTATGAATGTGATCGAGATTGATGCAGCATCAAACAATGGTGTGGATAATATCCGTCAGATCCGGGAGGAAGTACAGTATTCACCATCAGAAGGAAAATATAAGGTATACATTATAGATGAGGTTCATATGCTGACACAGGGAGCGTTTAATGCTCTGTTAAAGACATTGGAGGAACCACCGTCTTATGTCATTTTTATACTTGCAACAACAGAATCCCATAAGATTCCGATCACAATATCTTCCAGGTGTCAGAAATACGAGTTCCGGCGGATCTCGGTGGAAACAATCAGTGACCGTCTGATGGAGCTGCTTGGAAGAGAACAGATTGCGGCAGAGAAAAAAGCAATTGATTATGTTGCCAAGGCTGCAGATGGATCAATGCGTGATGCACTCAGTATTCTGGATCAGTGTATCGCATTCAACATTGGCAAGGAGCTTACTTATGAAAATGTACTGGATACGATCGGAGCAGTTGATATCGATGTATTTGCCAGATTGTTAGATTGTGTGATTCGGCTGGATGTTGTCGGTGCCATCGATCTGGTGGATGAGGTAGTATGGCAGGGACGGGAATTGTCCAGATTTGTATCAGAATTTACATGGTTCCTTCGAAATGTATTGTTGGTGAAGGTTTCACCGGAGGCTGATCAGAAGCTTGATATGTCGGCGGAGAATCTGGAACGGTTAAGACAGCTTGCTGCACAGCTCGAAACAGATGCACTTATCCGGTATATCAATATATTTTCGGATACCTCTGCAAATATCAAATATGCAGTACAGAAGCGTATTGTTTTAGAACTTGCAGTGATCAAATTATGCAAGCCTGAGATGGAAACCGATTACAGCGCGCTTCTTGACCGGGTCAGAGTTCTGGAACAGAAGTTAGAGAATGGAGCCGCCGGATCGGTGGTTAGCGGGAATAATAACGGTGAAGGAAGCTCGGCATCGGCAGGCGTTACAGCATTGGCAGGCGAGGCAGTGCAGGGAGCCGGAGCAGTATCACAGGAACTGCTGGATCAGATCTGTGCAAGACTGAAGCAGGAAGGAATGCAGATAGGAAATGTACCTGCGATGGGAGGTGCAGAGATAGAAGCGGCATCGAAGAAGCTGTCCGAGCAACTGAAAAAAGAACTTCCGGAAGCAAATTACAATGAATTAAAAGAATTCGTAGAACAATGGGATATCATTATGGAAGGATATCAGAATATTACGAAGAAGTTTCTGGAAAAAGCAAGGATCAATATGAACGAAGCCAGAGATGGTCTGTATCTGGCATATGTCCAGAATGAAGAGAACAAGCAGGCAATCGCTTATTTTGAAGGAAAAGAGCGGATGGCGGCATTGCGAGAGCACATCGAACAGGTGACCGGCAGACAGGTGAAGATCGAACTGAAGGTCGTGTCGAAGAATAGTGAAGCGGCACAGGAGATCGAGGCGAATGACTTGTCGAAGATTAATTTTGCTATTCAGTATGAATAAAAATATAAAAAAGAGCTAAGAATCAAGGAGGATATATAAGATGGCTAAAAGAGGCGGCTATAACATGGGTATGATGCCTGGCAATATGAACAACTTAATGAAGCAGGCACAGAGAATGCAGAAGCAGATGGAGACAACAACCAAGGAGCTGGAGGATAAGATCTATGAATCTTCCGTTGGTGGCGGCGTTGTAACAGCAAAGGTTTCCGGTAAGAAAGAACTGATGGAGATCAAGCTGGATCCGGAGGTTGTTGATCCGGATGATATCGAGACATTAGAGGATCTGATCATTTCTGCAGTAAATGAAGCATTCCGTATGCAGGATGAAGATTATCAGGAGAATATGAATAAGATCTCCGGCGGTATGGGTCTTGGAGGCTTACCGTTCTAATGGATATATATGGTGGAGAAGTAAACCGTCTGATCGAAGAGCTTGGCAGACTTCCCGGTATCGGAGCAAAGACAGCACAAAGGCTGGCATTTTATATCATCAGTATGCCGGAAGAACGAGCACAGGCACTTGCCGATTCAATCGTAAATGCAAAGAAGAAGATTCGATACTGCAATAACTGTTATACGATCACAGACAGTGATCTTTGTCCGATCTGCAGATCTGCAAATCGGAATCATAAGGTGATCATGGTGGTAGAAACACCGAGAGATCTTGCAGCATATGAGCGGACGAATCAGTACGATGGTGTATATCATGTTCTTCATGGAGTGATCAATCCGGCACTCGGAATCGGACCTGCGGATATCAAGATCGCAGAACTGATGAAGCGGTTGCAGGGGGATGTGGATGAGCTGATTATTGCAACAGGCTCCGGTCCGGAGGGAGAAGCAACGGCGATGTATATATCAAAGCTGGTCAAACCGGCAGGGATCAAGGTCAGTAGGATCGCAAGCGGTGTACCGGTTGGCGGAGATCTGGAATGTATTGATGAAGTGACACTGCTCCGGGCATTGGAAGGACGCGTATATTTATAGGGACAATTAAATAGCATTTTACATAAAAAAGAAGAAAGAGGTGTTTAGGGATGTTGCGAGTTGGATTACTTACCAGTGGTGGCGATTGTCAGGCACTGAATGCAACCATGCGTGGTGTAGCAAAAGGATTGTACGAGTTATTTGATGAAGTAGAGATCTATGGTTTCCTGAATGGATATAAGGGCTTGATGAGAGCACAGTATATCAAGATGATGCCGGATGACTTCTCAGGCATTATGACAAAGGGTGGAACGATTCTTGGAAGTTCCAGACAGCCATTTAAGCTTATGGGTGAGCCTACAGAGGATGGTCTTGATAAGGTGAAATCCATGAAGGACACATATAAAAAACTCAAACTGGACTGTTTATGTGTATTAGGAGGAAATGGTTCCCAGAAGACAGCAAATCTGTTAAGTGAAGAGGGCTTAAATGTAATTGGTCTTCCAAAGACGATCGATAATGACCTCTGGGGAACCGATATGACATTTGGTTTCCAGAGTGCGGTAGATGTGGCAACACAGACGATTGACTGTATCCATACAACAGCAGCATCCCATAACCGTATCTTTATCGTAGAGATTATGGGTCATAAGGTTGGCTGGATCACATTACATGCCGGTATTGCAGGTGGAGCAGATGTTATCCTGATCCCTGAGATTCCGTATGATATCAAGAAGGTATACGAGGCAATCGACAAGAGAACAAAGAATAATAAAGGATTTACGATTGTTGCAGTAGCAGAAGGAGCAATCTCCAAAGAGGTTGCAGAGCTTCCAAAGAAGAAGAGAAAAGAAGCAATCGCTAATTCTCCGTATCCATCTGTTGCATATGAGATGGCGGACAAGCTCAAGGAGTTCACAACACAGGACATCCGCATTGCGATTCCTGGTCATACACAGCGAGGCGGAAGCCCATGTCCATATGATAGAGTGATCTCATCCAGATTCGGGGCAAAGGCAGCCGAGCTGATCAAAGCAAAGGATTTTGGAAAACTCGTTGTATTTAAGGATAATAAAGTAACTGCGATTCCGTTATCAGAGTCAGCAGGAAAACTCAAATATGTATCTCCGGACGATGATACCGTTCTTGCAGCAAAGACATTAGGTATCTCATTTGGTGATTAATTTCAGTTCGAATAAGAAATGGCAGTAACATAATCTCTCTGTCTGCATATATACTATATAGGAATAAGAATGCAGGCAGGGAGATTTATATGCAGAACGAATTTAAATACATTCCATATGACAGAAAGGATACGAATATCCGTGGATTGATAAAAAATGGAAATGTGTATAATCTGACACGGAGCATGTCGGGACTTTTGTTGCCGGATGATCCAAATGAGGAACAGTCAAGAGCAGAAAAGGACTGGGCCTATCTGAAGGAAATGTATCCGGAACGGGTACGGCGTATCAGTGCAATGGTGGAAGAAGAATGTGATAAATTAGAATATGCAGGAAGCCCGATGTTTGCGGAATATCCGGATCCGGAGGTGATCCGTAAGATCGCACGGGATGTCTATGCAGAGCTTCCGGATCCATATGTAGATATTCATCTGGATATGGAGGCTGCGCCATCTGAACCACCGTATGTTCCAAAAGGAAAAGGCTGTGGTAACTGCATGATGCGGAATCTGATAGAAACATTGATCTGTAATGAATTTTACTGTAGACGGGAACGCTACAGAAGATGTAGGAGACGATTTTACCTGTGAAGAAAATAGGAACACTTGTTATAAGAATAATAGTAATGGCAGTTTTCTTTGTGATTACTATTTTTTTAGTTGATAAATTTCAGAATAGACAGTATAAGAATCTGGCAATGGAGATGGAAAATGCCACCTTGCCTTTAGTATATGTAGACTATGAGGGCAGATATATCAACTGCCTTCATGGCTATACAACCGTAGTCGATACAACTATGCTTCGTGACTGTATTACTCCGGCGACAGATGACAAAAAAGTAACGTTTGCAGTAGATGACAAAAATGGTTATGCAAAGACCTACAGCTATGAGCTGCGGTCGATCTCAAGCGATTCTCTGATCGAGAACGGAGATCTGACATCCGATACAGAGGAGAATGGATACCGGATATTTGATATTGATATCCGTATGGATATCAAGCCGGATACGGAATACATGCTGATATTCAAATTAGATGGAGCGGATGGACAGACCGTACGCTACTATACCCGTATCGTTGTAAATGACAATTATCATGCGTCCGAGCTTCTGGACTTTGTGGAACAGTTTAATGCTTCGACATTTGACTACGAGGCAAATGAAGAAGGATCCTTTATCTATCCATACATGCAGGCATACAAAGGACAGGATGATGACAGCCTTTCTATGGGACATCTGAATCTGACAAGCAGCTACAAAGAGCTTGTCTGGAGTGGAGTGAATCCGGTCCGGATAACTTCGATCATTCCACAGATCAAGGAAATTGATGTCAATTATGCAGTAATTGAACTGGATTATGTGACCACGGCAGAAAACACCGATGGTGAGTCGGATTATTATTCGGTCAGGGAATATTATCGTGTCAGTTATAAAGAACCGGAGACAGAAGACGATACAGAAACAGCCACCGGAGCAGAGGATGCTGAAGCATCAGAGGATACCGGGGAAGCAGATAACGCAGGCACAATATCCGTTATGAACTTTGATCGTTATATCGATGAGTATTTCAACCGGACAGGTGTCGATAATAAAAATAATGTGTATGAGATCGGGGTTGTTCTTGATAAAAAGCTGGATTACCGTTATAGCTCGGATAATAAGAAGATCGGTTTTGTCAGAAACGGACAGCTCTGGCTGTATAATTACTCAGAAAACCAGATTTCCATGGTATTTGGATTCTGGATGGATGACGTGGAAAATGTCAGAAACACATATAACAATTATGGTATCAATATGATCTCCATGGACGACGATGGCAATATGATATTTGCAGTATATGGCTATATGAACCGTGGTGCTCATGAAGGAAAGCTGGGAATCAGTCTGTGTTCTTACGATGCAGCAGAGCAGGAGGTTACGGAGCTGGTATTTGCAGAATGTAATGAACCATATGCAGCCATGAAAGATGAAGTGTCCAGACTGACCTATTATGATGGAACAAACTTTTATTTTATGCTTGGCAACAAGGTGAACTGCATTAACGTGGAAGCAAAACAGTTATCCTATTATGTAGATCATGTATCGCTTGATCATGTATATGTATCCGATGATATGCAGGTAATGGCATATGATTCATCGGATCAGGCAGCCGATAATGCGACATTAACGCTGGTTAATTTTGCAACCGGACAGACCTATACGCTGGATGCGGGAGCAGGAAAGAGTCTGGTCTGCTATGGATTTAAGAACCGGGATCTGATATATGGGATCTGTAATACGGCTGACAGTGATATTTCTATAGATAAAGATTCCTTTGCAAAAAAGAATCTGAGTGAAAAGGTATACAGCCGGATCCCATCATACAAATTATTTATCGTGGATGAAAATGGAAACCAGATCAAAGAATATCAGAAGGACGACAATTATATCATAGATATCAGCGTAGAGGATGATCTGATCTATATGACCAAAGGATCCAAGAAAACAGACAGATTTCGGTTGGCAGAGGATGACTTTATCACCTATAAAGAAAGCGACGATGTAAAACGAGTTGATATCACGACAAAAACAACATCAGGAATTGCGAAGCTGTATTTTACAGTACCGTCAAATATATATCTGACCTATATTCCGTATCTGAATATCACAAAGAACACGGTGGGAGACCGTTCATCGGATATGCTGATCACGGTAGAAGATGAATATGCAGGCTATATGGTATATGATAATCTGGGACTGACCGGAATCTATGATAAGGCAGGAGATGCAATCAACCGGGCAACGCAGATTGCAGGTATTGTCGTTTCCAAGGATGGAGAAATCGTATACAGGCAGTCGGAGATGCAGGCATATAATACGATCGCATCGTCAATCTATCACCAAAGCTCCGGCAGTGTGGATGCATCCTTGTGGGATTGTGTATATATGACACTGATCTATGAGGGTGTGACAGATCTCACATATGAAGATATGAAAGCATCCGGTACAGATCCGGTACAGGTGCTGACAGAGCTTGGAAAATATCCGGGAGCAGATATTTCAGGAATTTCGCTGGATCTGGTATTTGGATATATCAGTAATGGTATTCCGGTTATCAGTCGTATCAATGATGGAAGATATGTAATGGTCGTAAGCTATAACAGTGAAGCGGTTCGTTATTATGATCCGGTACTGGATACGGAAGTCCGGGTATCAAGAAAAGAATATGAAGCTGCCATGAGTCAGGGAAATAATGAACTGTATTCCTATGTTCAGGAGTAGAAATAAAAAGATATACAGGAAAACAGATCCGTTTGAGGACATCATTGTTTTCCTGTATAAGACAAAAAGAAAAGCTGCCGATTCCGGCAGCTTTTCTATATTATGATAACAACGTTCTGTGTGGATTACTCCTCTGAAATTGTTCCAACAGGACATGAACCTGCACATGCACCACATGAAATACACTGTGAACCATCAATAACGAAAACACCACCGTTATCGCTAATAGCTCCAACAGGGCATGAACCTGCACATGAACCACAACCGATACATGAATCACCAATTACGAATGCCATATGATTGTCCTCCTTTTAGTAATAATAATCACATCTCGTTACCTATTTTAAATCAAAAAGTTTCTTATATCAAGTGAATTGAGATGATTTGTAAAAAATTAGTTCCTGCTAACTTGAGTCTGCCTATCTTTTTCCTATAAAGGGATAGACATTTAAAAATGTGTATACTATAATGGTGAAGATATTTTTAAAATCGAAAAATGTCATATCAGATTAAGAAAGATTATAGGAAACAGGAGGAAATATACACATGGCAAAGATCAGTAAAGATATGCTTATAAATGATATTTTAGCAGTAGATGCAGGAAATGCAGCAATTCTTATGGCAGCAGGTATGCATTGTATCGGATGTCTTGCAGCAGCAGGTGAAACTCTTGAGGAAGCAGCAGCCGTTCATGGTCTGGATCCGGTAGAGCTTGAACTTGAGATCAATGACTACCTTGCAAAGAAAGAAGAGCAGGCACAGGCATAATTCATATAGAATATGTATCTGGACAGACGAAAAATACGGCGGAATCCAATGAAAAAAAGGATCCGCCGTATTTGTTTTGTCAAATCAGTTTTCTTAAAAATTACAGAGCAGACAGAGTCTGAACTGCTTCCTCTTCAATGATCGTTTTAAAATGCTCTTTGAAATGATATGGCATGGCATCTGTTATTTTCTGTGCTGTGCCGTATTCTCCAAGAATGTAACATACCCGGTTGAATTCGGGAATAGTATTCTTATCATTTGTAAATAACAGATAAAAACGTTTATTAACCGGATTCTTATAGAGTGTGTTGCTGCTGAAGTAAAAACTTGCAACCTGTTTGGATGCGTTGATAACGGTATTTAACGAGTCAAATACAAGCAGTCTCGTTAAAGTCTGTGGAGCATCCTCTTCCTGTTGTGTCTGTTTTACAGGTGCTTTTGCACTGGATGGAATATCGGTTGAAATCTCGATATTCTTACCTGCAAGACCTGTCAGATTATTTACAAAACCTTCCAGAGCATTAAAAATTGCCTCCGGAATCTGGGATTCATCGCCATTTATACCGATATCGATATGACCGGATATTACATTATCATCAGATGGGGGATAGTCCTCATCTTCGTATTCATCATCCATATCATCGTCATAATCGGTGTCGTCATCGTCATTATTTCTGGTAAATCTGGAAAAACGTGTATCCAATTCTTCCGGATCTTCTACCTTTGTGACAATTAAAATAAGACAATCTGATGAAATCGGTATAGCTTCGATCATCAGTGGTATATCATCAACCTCAAATCCGAGTTCGTTTGATGCCTGCTGCATCATCTCACGAAACAGTTCTTTTGCTTTTGGAGATCCATAAGCCAGCTCGGAAATCTTTAATTGTTTGTCTGCTAAATCTGCTTTATTCAAAGTACATCTGATCTGATTTTCACTTAAGCGTTCAATCTTCAATAGAATCACCCCATTTCTGATAGAATACCCATGAAGGGTAGAAAATAAGTCATACAATTGTGTATTAAAACGCACCTATAGTTTACCATATTTAACTGACAAGTAAATAGGATATAATGTGAAAAATTCAAAAATAATTTATAAAATCCTGTCGAATATGAATAAAAAATAATTCCACAGTATAAATTATGTATATATGGATTAGAATGTGCAAATGAGCAGAATAGGACAGGAAATATCAGAAAAGATTAATTTTTCATAAAGTGATTGGCAGGCGTACAAATATAATGTAATATAAGAGCAGACATCTTATGAACCCTTCATCGGTTCGCTGCAGACAGATTCCGGTCTGCATAATTCCGTTTCTGGCAGACAGATATTGCTTATTACATATAGATATGAAATGAAACACGAAAACAATGGTGTATTTGTGCCATTGGTTTGTATATAAGGTTAATATTGACACATCACAGCATGAATATGTAAAAAAGCAAATGGGAATAAAATGAAAAAATGTATCGATAAAAAAGAACCGTTACATTCATGCACAAAATAACAGTGGCAGGGGTTACAGCCCCCTGCCTATTCTGTGCCCGCCTGGATATGATTAACAAGCCCATCTGCGATCGCAGCGGCAACCTGTTTTTGATAGTCTGGAGTATTTAAACTGCTGCATTCATCCGGATTACTTAAAAAGCCACATTCAACGATAACAGCAGGACAGGGACTTTTTTTCAGAATAAGATAGTCCAGATTACCTTTGACCGGACGCTCATTATCAGAATCGAGGATCGCATGGATCGAGGCCTGGATTGATTTTGCAAGCTGTTCACCGTCTGAAGAATTCGCATAGTAAAAAACCTGAGCTCCATGTACGGAAGAATCAGAAAAGCTGTTCTGATGGATGCTGATAAAAAAGTCGGAGTTATGGGATGCCACAATCTCAATCCGATGATTCAGATCGGATGTCTTTAAGCTTTCGGCAGTTTCTGTATTCAGTGAGGAGTCATCCGTTCTGGTCATATAGACTTCAAAACCGAGAGAATCCAGAAGCTCTTGCAGATAAGAAGCAATCTGAAGATTGATGTCCTTCTCCTTTGAATCGTTAATTCCTATTTTCCCAGGATCGTATCCGCCATGTCCGGCATCGAGTGTGATAATATAGCCGGAAAATGCAGTTCTTGTGGTGTCACTTTGTGTTTCGTCATTTGGATCAGACTCTGAATCTCTGACACCCGGCAGCGTGGCTTTATTATCCAGATCGGACTGAGGTGATTTTGACGATATTGGATACAATAGCAAAAATACAGAAAGAGAGCAGATAAATACAAGGAGTAGAAGAAGATAACGATTTAGTTTTGGAATAAGAGACCGGAGTTCAGGTTTCATAAAAGGATCACCTGTCAGAATTCTTCTTTCTATAAATATGCAGAAACATTCCGGTCAATGCCTGTGGATTTTGTTGACATTCCGCATACAAGGCTATAAGATAAACTATGTATGTTCTATATTGGATCTGCTCGGACGTGTCTTTAAATGTCCGATCAGGGGGAAATTCGGTGAGAATCCGGTGCAACCGCCATTACTGTGTTAAGATCATAAGATGGTCTTTCAGTCAGAATACCCGCAGATTTATTCTACATACAGCTTTTGGGCGAGGGAAAAGCAAGATTTAATTCCCAGCTTATAAAAAAATATACAATAGAAGAAAGGAATCGAAACGAATGAAACGAATCAGGACACTGGTGCTTTCGTTTTTATTTGCGTGCGCAGTTTTATTCGTGCCATTTGCAGTAAATGCAGGTTATGGTATTCAGAATGTTGCGGCAGCGGAAGAAGATGAAAGTACGACCGATTATAGCACAAAATATGTTGTGCTGTCTCTTGAGGGCTTTACGATCGGACAGGGATTTTATATCACACCGACCCGTATGTCTTATGAAGAGATTGGAAATGTCTGGAAACAGGAAGGGATAGACATTGATCTGTCTAAATTGACCGTTTCACAGGCAACTTATGCATTTTTCAAGAAAGCAGGACTTCAGACAAAGCCTGCAGGATCAAGTGCCTATAATGACAGCAACTTTTATCTGGCAAATATCAAAGGCATTGATAAAGGAACTGTAAAAGTTCCAACAGCACTCTTGGATGCATATAAGACACGTAACAATGGAAATGATCTGGAACTGGAGGAGAAGACAGGTACAGACCTTGCAGAACATGATTACACATCATGGTCCGGCTGGATGATCACAGTTGATAATGTGCCTTGCAATACAAGCGCAGGCGCATATCTTGTAGATCAGGGAACCGGGGCAGATACCAATGTTCTCCGTTGGCAGTTTACACTTGCCGGTTATGGAGCAGATATTGGATGTGGATTTGAAGGCTATGAAGCATATTATGTAACCCAAGACAAGACAGAGTTATATACACTTTATGCAGAGAATGAAGAAGAGATCGCAAAGGATGCCTCATTAAATGCAGAACTTCAGGCAGTTATGGCAGATCTGGATGCATCAGCAGATGATGTAGCAGCTGCTGTAAAGAAGATCAAAGCATTAGGAGAAAAACAGGTATCGATCAAGATGAACAGCAGTGTTCCATATATGACACTTACAGATGCAGATGGAAATACAGTGGCGGCTGGAGATCCGGATAGTAATTATGTATACACAGTGAAGCTTGCAGAAGGTACTTATCGCTTATCAACATATAAAATGAGTGGTACTAATAAAGTTGATATGGGTTCAATTGACCTGATCGTAACCGATGAAGCAGAGCAGTCATATGCAGTATATAGTCTGTCAGGTATTGCATGTACAAATAAGGATGCCAGCAGTGGAAAATTTTGGCAAGAAGGAGAAGATTTTACTTTTAATGTAAAGGTAGTATCTCCTGATAATGTTGATCGTCATGCTACACTTGGTTTGATGCAGGCGGAAACAAGTCAGAAAGCAGCTCAGTATGCAGTGCCTTTTTATTATGCGGATATGGTATCTGTAACTGTAACACCTAAGGGAGACCATGCACAGAATTATATAGAAAAGACAGTTTCAAAAACACTTACAGCAAACAGTTCATATGGGTATTCGATCAGTGCACCGGAAGCCAGAAAAGTAAGTGTGACATTCCCGGAAGGAGCAGAACTTAGACTTGGAACATTGTCTACATATTATATTTATAAAGATGAACCGGGAACAAAGATAGAAGCCAAAGAGCCGGGATATGAGACATATGAATTTACTGTCGGAGCTGGTATTACATATTACTATCGTGTGACAGGTGCCGGTGGTGTTACCTACTGGGATTGGTTCTCTACCAATAAAGATGCAGATTATATGGTTAGTAAGGCGGATATGTATATCGGGGATGATTCTTTTAATCCGGATACTATATATCATGATATGTCTCAGAATAAGTATGATGTAGCAGATATTTATCTTACATCAGATGAACATGGATACCTTTCTATGAAGAAGGGTGAGACATACAGTCTGGAATGTTTCCGTAATTGGCAGGCGATCGAAGGTACTTCGAATGCTAAGAGTGCAGAACCGGATTATCATTACACGGTTATTGATGAGAATGGAAATCCATCAAATGATGTGATCACAGTTACACCGGGAGCACATTCAGAAATAGCGGAGATTCAGGCGAAATCCGAAGGAACAGCAATTCTGCTTGTGACCTACGATGCACAGATTAATATGCAGGGATATACGAAGTATACCAAGTTTAGTGCAATATGGCCTGAAAACACCGGTGTTGTAGTGGTTACTGTTGATAAGGATGGCACAGCTATTCAGACCAACATGACCATAAATGAAGGTAAAAATAAAAAAGAGGAAAAAGTAACTGGCGACAGACTGGATGCACAGCTGGATGTTCTTTATTATGAGGCAGGAACAGATGGAGCTGAGTATACATTTACACCGGAGAGTGGAGTATCCGTATCTGTCCTTCGTCCGGAGATTATAGACAATAAGCTGACATACGGCGGATTTTCTGCAAAGAACATCACAAGAAATTCAGATGGCAGTTATACAGTCGCAGGGCTTACAGAAGGACCAAATATTGTTAAAGTTACAAAGAATGGTGTCAGTACTTATCAGGTGATACGTGCAAAAGAAGTTGCAGTATCATACAAATATAAAGATGCAGATGGAAATGAAATAACCGCAGATGAATTGACAGCAGGTGATTCCATTGAGATCAGCTATGGAGAAAGAAGTGAAGACGGTAAGCGTTCTTATAATGGCTTATACAATCCTGCCAGTAAATTAGCAGGTGTGTATAATATGGATGCAGCAATCTGCTTTTTTGACACAACAGGAACAGAATATGTTGGAAAACTAAACCAGTATATGTTTGCATCAACACCAGCTTCACAGACGATTACGGTTACGATCCCGACTTATTTTGCAGGTGATACATTCCATCTGACAGGATGTCTGAAAAACGGAATAGGTGGATGGAGTGCTTATGGTTCACCGTACGGTTCTCATCGGGCAGTTCGGCATGACACAGGTGTACCGGTACAGATGGCAGCCAGCCGTCATACCGCTTATATGTGTAATCTTCCGGATGTAGAATTCAAGCTTGTAGCTTCTGATTTCGTACCGGTAACATTGAATATAACAGACAGTCAGACGAAAAAACCGGTTACAGATTATACAATTCAGATCTTAGATGAAGATAAGAAAGAAACAAAAGTAACGGATGGAGTTTTCAAGGGATTTGTAGGAAAAACATATTCATATATCATTTGTGCATCAGGTTATATATATAAGACAGGAACGATTGAGATTCCGGCGGATACAGAAAGTATTACAAAGACGATCCGTCTGACACCTGCCGATGCTCAGGCGTGGGATGGACAGACTATGACTGAACCGAAACAGTCAGATGGTGTATACCAGATTGGAACCGGAGCAGAACTTTACTGGTTTGCAAATGAAGTAAAGACAAAATACACGATCAATGCGGTTCTGACTGCAGATATCGATCTTGCAGGATATAAGTGGACCCCTGTCAAACCGAACAGCTCAAGTTATGGTTATGCAGGAACATTTGATGGACAGGGGCATACAGTCAAGAATCTGTATGTGGACAATGTTCAGGATGCCGGCTTATTTGGATCAGTAACAGGTCAGATCAAGAATCTGACAGTAGAAGGAAATATTTCTGCAAGCACAGCAACACATGCCGGCGGAATTGCAGGTATGCTTAAGGAAAATGCAGGAAAAAATGTATTGATCTCAAATTGTGTTTCAAAGGTTAATATCACATTTACAGGAACTTCAAATTATGTTTATGCAGGTGGTATCGTTGGATATTGCGGAGCAAATTCAGATACCAGTACAAATGTGATTGACAACTGTAGCTATTACGGCACGATCACTGCTAAAAATGGCAGTTGTGCAGGTGGTATTCTTGGTGCAATGACAAATAGAAATGTTACAATCAAGAATTCCTCAAATTATGGAACGGTTATAGCAAAGAATAACGTAGGTGGTATTCTTGGTATTCATAATGAAGCCAGTTCAAAAGCACCTGCCGGTAAGATCATTGACTGCTATAATGCCGGTTCGGTATCTGGTCAGACAAATGTAGGTGGAATTGCCGGATGCTTTAAAGGCAAGGCAGCAAACAACGCAGGCGTAGAGATGTCAGGTTGTTATAGTGGCGGAGAAATTCTGAGTACCAGCCAGACAAAGGAACAGACAATATTTGCAGGACAGTCAGCATATATGACATTATCTGATTCTGTTTATTCATGTGCAGATGAAGCAAGCAGCACATTTACAGAGGATCAGGCAGTATATGTATCTCCTGCAGATATAGCAGCAGTAAAGAAGCTGACAGCAGAAACAGTTTCAAAGAAAGCTGATAAGGATACGCTGGATCGTATAGCTCCAGTTATCAATGTGCTTGCAAATGTTCCGTTATCAGCAGAAGATCAGACATTTGTAGATCTTTATAAAGAATTACAGGCAGCGGTTGCTGATCAGAAGCATGTTAAAGTCGGTGTATATGACTATACAGCAACAGCAGCGGGAATTAAGGGTGCATCTGAAAATGGTGTGATCCTTGATGACGTAGAAGTTGATGCAGCGACTGCAGTGGATGCTGTTGAGAAGGCGTTAAAGGAGAACAACATTCCATATGTTCTGGCAGATACAGGATATGGACCATATATGGAATCCATCAATGGACTGACAGTTCAGGCTGAATATACGATGTCAGGATGGATGTTCTCATACAACAAAGATGATTTCTCCAATATGGGCTTATCAGCTACAACGATCCAGGATGGAGATGTATTAGAATTCCACTATCAGCTTACAGGTGGCGATGTTGCATCTGCATATTCAGGCCTTCCAACATTGAAAGAGCTTATAATTGGAAGTAGTCAGATGAACTTTGAGGTATCATCTACATACGATGCTCAGTGGAATCAGATCATTACTTATAGGATGAATGGAGAAGAACTTGCCGGAACCGGTACAGAGAATGATCCATTTATTGTAAACGTAGATTTATTCAAGGACACAGACCTTACAGCTCTGCCAGTCAGCTACAAGACAGAGGCAGATTCACATTATGTAACAGTTGATGGACTTTCCGATGTTATGGATCTGACAGATGGAGTGCTGTGTCATGTAACATCCGGAGCAGGCAGAACTGCATGGTACAAGATCACTGCGGCAGCAGAGACAGAAAAGGCATTGACAGATGCAAATACAAAGGTAGTAGTTGCAGATGCAGTTTATACCGGAGAAGAATTAAAACCGGAAGTAAAGGTATATGTAAACGGTAATCTGATAACAGAAGAAAACTATGATGTCGTATTTGAAAATGCGCAGAATGCCGGAACAGCTACCTGTACGGTAACAGGTAAGGGCGAATTCTCCGGACAGGTTCAGACAACCTTCGAGATCAAGAAAGCAGAACAGCAGATCACAAATGTACCGGAAGACCGGAAGGTCGTATACGGACAGAAGGCAGATATCGAAGTTGCAGCAGGAGCAAAGACAACTCCTGTATTATCATCTGATAAAGAAGCTGTTGTATCAGTAACAGAAGATGGCAAGCTTCAGATCAATGGTATCGGAACAGCAGTTATTACAATTACAGCACCGGAGAGTGACAATTATCTGGCAGCTACAGCTTCCTTTAAGGTTACAGTTATGGGAGATCTGAGCAAGGCAACAATTGCTCCGGTTGCTTCTGTAGAATATACCGGAAAGGTGATCGTACCGGAACTTACAATCACAGATGGCACATATCAGCTTGTAAAGGATGTTGATTATACGGTTTCAGGACAGCGTGTATCTGTCGGAAAGGCTACAGCAACGATTCGTGGAATCGATGGAAGATATGCAGGTTCACAGACAGTTACATTTGAAATTGTGAAGGCAAAACAGGAAATCCAGGTTGCATCTAAGAGCATAGAGGTAACAGAAGGTACAGATCCGTTTGTTCTTGCAGCCGATGGTCATGGTACATTGACATTCGTTTCATCGGCACCTGCAGTTGCAGAGATCGATGATACAGGTCTTGTAACAGTAAAGGCAGCAGGATTTACAGATATTACGATCAAGACTGCCGGAACAGCAAATTACGAAGCTGCAGAAACAGTAGTTCGTCTGACTGTTAAGAAAAAGGCGGATACAGAAGATCCTGATAAGACAACAGAAGATTCTTCTGATTCAACTACAGAAGAACCGACAACAGAGAAACCAAGTACAGAAGAGCCAACTACAGAGATTCCGGATCAGAAGGTTACACTGACTGCCAAAAACACTGTTGTAACAGTTCCAAGTGTTACATATACAGGTAAGGCACAGAAACCGGCTGTAAAGGTTACAGTATCCGGCAAGGCATTATCAACCGATGATTATTCTGTAGCATATTCAAATAACAAGAATGCAGGAATCGCAAAGGTAGTTATTACCGGTAAGGGCAACTATACCGGTAAAGTAGAAAGCACATTTGTGATCAAGAAAGCATCACAGACGATCCAGAAGCAGACAGTATATGCATACAGTAAGTATGTGAAGATGAAGGCTTCTGCAAAGGGCAAGGTTACTTATACATCTTCTAATAAGAAGATCGCAACTGTAAATAAGAAGACCGGCTTTGTTACCGCAAAGAAGCCAGGTAAGGTACAGATCAAAGTAACAGCCGCAGCAACAGCAAATTACAAGAAGAGTACAGGAACGATCACCTTGATTGTTGTACCTGCAACACCGACTGTAAAGAAGGCTGCTGCATATAAGACCAAGGCAATCAAGGTTTCTTACAAGAAGGTATCAGGTGCAAGTGGTTACCAGATCACATATGCAACAAATAAAGCATTCAAGAATGCAAAGAGTACATATGTAAGCAGCAAGAAGTCAAGTGCTGTGATCAAGAACCTGAAAAAGGGTAAGAAATATTATGTCAAGGTAAGAGCATATAAGAAGATCAATGGAAAGAAGTTCTACAGTGTTTACAGTGGTAAGACGTCTGTAAAGACAAAATAATAAAAAAGATACATGAAGCCGTAAGGTGATATGTATTACGGACAAACATTGATCTGTCAGTAAAAGGAATACCGGCTACTATCCGGAAGCGTTTTAAAACGAACGGGTGGCAGCCGGTATTTGCAATATACCGGGAAACATTGTATGGTATAGAAGATAATCTATGAAGACAGATATAGCATATAGCTGTAGGGAAATACAGGAAAGAGGAAAGCTGATTATGGCAGAAAACGATCTGACAAAAGAAAACTGTATGGAAATGCTGCGTGATGCATATAAACAACTGGAACGGTATCCGAAAAAATCAGACTTCACGGTGGAAGAGGTTGCTGCGGTCAAATCCTATTTTGGCCCCTGGCCAAGAGCACTGGAAGCGTGTGGGATACTGCCGGATCGTTCAGTGGAACGGGAGGCAGCAAAGCTGCAGAAACGGATCGCTGCGAAAAAGCGGCAGACACAGTATAAGCTGGAACGTCAGGGCAGATTAAAAGAGCAGGCAGATGATAAGAAACAATGAAAAACTCCAGATGCCGGGAAACGCATCTGGAGCTAGTCTGAAATATGAGGGGGCTCAAGAGATTATAGGATGGTACCTTTGAGCAAAATGGCAACAAACAAAATAAAACAACATATGGCAAAGATACCAAACTTAACTTTGAGATAATTGCAGCGTGTAAAAGACCTCTCTGTCTTAAAAAATGTGCTGCACTCAATCCTGTTCTGTTCTCTGCTTGAATACTTCATAAGCACCATCCCTTGTCTTGATGATGTTACTATAAAGGATGGATGCATCATAACCTGCAAAAAAATGCATCAATTCTGCATATTTCTTCTAAAGAAGTATTAAGCATCTGTTAATTATAAAAATATCGATTCATCTGGTAGAAGAACAATCCGTTTTTCATATAAAAGTTGTATTCTTCTGTTGTATCGACTTCTGATTCCATACTAATCTCAGTAGTGTAAGTATAATAGGTATGAGCAGTCATAGGTGTTCCTGTCAGCTTTTCAAATAGCTGCAGATCAGAATCCGGTATCTCTGTTGGAGTCATACCTGCACCGCTTCCAGATCCTTTCTCCAAGTTGAGCTCATAATAAGAGACTAATATATCGTATAGAGTATCGAAACAAGTGTCACTGAACGTAGTTGAGTTACCGACATGGCTTCCTAAAAAGTTATACAGTGGAAGTATATAATCATTGTAATATTCCAATTCTACCAGACTTTCTTCGTTATAGAAAGTGTTAGAATTAGGGTCCAGATTCATTGTAAATGTAATCAGTTTGTTTGTGTCATAATCCAGAAAGCAATTCATTTCAAATCCAAAATAGTAGATATTAACCACCCATATTGTAAAACTGCGGTAAGAATTTTCATCTGACGTTGCAAGATATTTGGATATATACATTTCATAGATACCATTTACAGTAAAATCACAGGAGAAATAATCGGAGAAATACGACGTCAGTTCATTTACGGTTATATCATGGATCTCACTGTAGGAATGTTTGTCCGTATAATCAAAGTTCAGATCAGTGTAGTAACATTCTTCGTTTATGATATTGATTTTCTCGAGTAGTGTCAGTTTATTTGTTACATCAAGATTGTTCGGACTGATCTCATGGCTGGATATGGAATTCAATGTTTTCCTGTCCTGAATACGAAAATACAGATTCGAGGCAATGATGCAGATCATAAAAATTGCAATGCATATTATAAACCAGAGAAGATTCTTGTACAGGAAATGAAGAATGCCGTGTGCTTTTCCTGTATGTTCAGTAGAGGAAACAGTACCTTCTTCGCTTTCGTTTATCATATCATTTACTTCAGATTCGGAGATATCATCCTCTTCTTTATGGGCTGCAGTCAGTTCATAGGATGCAATGACGGGTTCTTTCTTTTCTTCGTTGCTCATTCAGATGCCTCCTTTACATTTGGTAATGATATTGTGACCACGGTACCACGCCCAACAGCGCTCTTGTATTTGATCTTTGCCTGATGGATCTCTGCTATCTTACTGCAGATTGCAAGACCAAGACCGGCTCCACCCTGTGCACGGGACCTTGATTTATCGATGCGGTAGAAGGCCTCACTGATTCGAGTGATCTCTTCCGGCGGCATTCCACGTCCGTTATCCTTGATAATGATCACATAGTTGTCATCCCGCACGGTTCCCGCTACATGGATGATACCGTTGTCATCGATTGCTTTTCTGGCATTGTCAATAATATTGATGATCAGAGACTGGAACAGGTCGATGTCCATCATACAGCAGCCCTTACGGCAGCTTGATTTCAAAGTGATATGTTCTTTTGCAAGCTCCGGCTTCATGATGTTGATCACATTCCGGATCGCAAGGGAAGGATCGGTTGGTGATAATATGGTTTCCTGATTTTTTACAACCAGAAGATCCAGTAATTTTAAAGATAAACTTTCCAGACGTTTTCCTTCTGAGAAGATATAGTTAGCAGCTTCGTTTGTTTCATCCTCACTCATGTTCTGGCTTCGCAGAAGATCGGCGTAACCGATGATCGAGGTCATAGGAGTTTTTAATTCGTGAGCAAAGCTTCCCATAAATTGTTCCTGTTTTTCCATAGAGAAATGAAGCTCTGAGATATTATCTTCGATGGTATCTGCCATATTGTTGAAATCATTTGCCAGTTCCTCGATCTCATCACCGGAGTGGATGTGCAGACGGGCAGAGTAATCTCCGTGGGAGATATGTTGTGCAAGTGATGATAATTTTTCCAGCGGTTTTGTCAGCAGGCTGGCTGCAATCATGGATGTGATACTTCCGACAACAAAGATCGCGATCAACAGCAGACGAAATGTATTCTGTTCCTGTGCGCGGGCGGCATATACGGAAGTGATGTCATAGACAATGTCCATCTGTGAGATGTCCAGATTTTCTGTATTGATATCCATGGAGCTGCATAATTGCAGATAGTAGTTATCCTTTTCTCTCCAAATGATCGAATTACAGATATTTTCATCTGACGGTTTCATTTCTTTATATGTAGAGGATGAATTCATGATGCTTACGACTTCCATATCCGAATTTCGAAGAATGATATTCTTACGGTTGGAGTTGCCTTGAGCGGAAAACTGGTTGATGATATTAGACATGTCGATATAAGATGACACAGAATTTGTATCAACAGCGATCAGCAGAGTGCTCTGAATACTCTCATAATTTTGCAGGTCACTGTCGATCGTGGAGGATAACGAAGATTTGAATGATCGGTGGATCAGCATGGTTCCTCCGAGACCGAAGGACAGTCCCAGAAGTGCAACCATACATAATACAAGTTTATGCTTAAATTTCATAGAAACTCCTTTTTAGATCTCCAGACGGTATCCGATCTTGTTGATGGTCTTTAAGCAGTCTTCCAGTCCAAGCTTTTTTCGCATACGCTGGACATGAAGAGCAACCGTTCGGCTGTCACAAGGATAGTCACCACCCCAGATGCGTTCATATATCGTTTCACGATAGAGGGCAACTCCCGGATTTTGTGCAAATAACAATAACAGCTCATATTCCTTATTTGTCAGTGGTATCTCTTTTCCATTTTTCGTGACGCTCATCGCAATTGTATCAATAACAAGATCGCGGACGGTGATCGTTGTATTCAGCTTATTATATCTCCGGAGAACAACTTCAATCCTTGCAAGAAGCTCAACGATCTCAAATGGTTTTACAATATAATCCTCGGCTCCCATCTTCAGCCCCATGACGCGGTCGTTCAGGGAGTTTTTGGCGGTAATAAAGATAACCGGTATTTTTAATGGTTTGATATATTCAAGAACATCATAGCCGGATGCACCCGGAAGCATGATGTCGAGCAGAACCAGATCAAAAGGGGTTTCTTCCAGTATGTCTGCGGCAGCAAGTCCGTCATAAATACAGGTACAGGAATAGCCTGCCTTTGTCAGACTCATTTTGATCAGGTTTGCAATAGGTTTTTCGTCTTCAACTACTAGTATATTAATCATAGATATAACCTCCAAAGGGGTCCGCCTTCCAATGGCCCCATACTCCATAATTCTACTATATTTTACAAAAACTTAAAAGAGAATAATGCCGAAAAAAAGAGATTTAAGGTTTCGCCCGGCTCCTCCCGGTTGTGTATTGCCCCGCTTCATGTCTGCCCTTCCCGGCTGGATCCTTTGCATATAAACATAAAGCAATATTTTCGTTATGAACTTGTACCTTGCCAGCGAATGCGGGTGCATGTTTGAGCCAAAGGCGAGTTTGCACAGGAGCATGAGCAAATAAGGCAGGTACAATTCATAGAAAATATGCGAGTTTATATGCAAAGGATCCAGCCGGGAAGGGCAGACATGAAGCGGGGTAATATACAGCCGGAAGTGGGCAGGTGCGAGGACAAGCCGGGCGTGACAATGCGGAACATTGGGTAGTTCACAAGATGTTGTTTAGATGGTATATTAATAAAGATTGGATGAAAATGGATACACTGTGTGGTTAAAAAGGGCAATATTTCTTAATAAAGGACAATGATGAATTATGACAAAGGATGAACTTCAGAGATTGGAACATAAGATAATGGATGGATATCGTATCAGCAGGGAGGAAGCAGAGCTGCTTATCGATGTAGATCTGTCAGAGCTTTCTGAGGCGGCAGACCGGATCCGACTGCATTTCTGTGGAAATGTCTGCGATGTCTGTTCTGTGGCGGCTGTTAAGGTTGGACAGTGTGGTGAGGACTGTCTGTACTGCGCACAGTCAACCAGAGCAAAGGAGAAGGTCCCGGCGGAATGTGTACTGGGTGAGCAGATCCTGACCGATATAGCGGTTCAGGATAAGAGCCGTGGTTCTTACCGGTACGGGCTTGTATCTGTTGGACGGCGGCTGTCGAAACGGGAGGTAGCACTGGCAGTTCAGAATGTGGAGGATATCAGGAAGACAGCAGATATCCATGTCTGCGCATCTCTTGGTATGCTGGATGAGGAGGATTTCATAAAGCTTCATGAAGCTGGTATGACAATGGTTCATAATAACATGGAAGCATCGGATGCGTTCTTTAAGACCTTGTGCACGACGCATACGTCAGATGATAAGAGAAAGAGTATCCGTGCAGCCAAGGCGGCTGGTATGAAAGTGTGCAGTGGTGGACTGATCGGACTGGGAGAGACGCTTTTGGATCGGATCGATCTGGCATTTTCGTTAAGAGAGCTGGATGTGGACTCGGTTCCGATCAATATGCTGAATCCGATTCCGGGAACGTATTTTGAACATCAGGAGCCGATGAAGCAGGAGGAGTTCCTCCGGACGGTGGCTGTTTTTCGTTTTATCCTTCCGGATACCTTTATCCGTCTGGCGGCAGGCAGAGCCTATTTGCCGGATAATGGCAAGGCAGCTCTTCGTGCCGGGGCAAATGCCGTGATCAGCGGTGACTTTCTGACAACGACCGGAATCACATTTGAAACTGACCTGCAGATGATCCGTGAACAGGGATACGAGATTGGAGCACCAGAGTCCGGCACCCGCATGGACTTTTAAAATGAAACTACCGGTTGTTGAATTTTCTGAGAGAAACATATATTATGAATATGATTGGAACATAGAATCAGGTTTAAATGTGATCAGGAAAATTATTTAGATATATTTAATTGAAAATCAGGCGATTTTAATAATTATAGAAAGAAAGAGGTACAATATGAATATTTATGACAGAATGATGGCGATAGGAACAAAGATGACAGAGATGGATGCATCGACATATCAGGGAGCATTTATCGGCAAGATCTCATATATGGCAGAGAAGAAACAGGCTGGGCAGGCAGACAGTATCCGCTATGAATTCGGGGCTGTAAAGGAGAATGCATTTATGTACATCCTTCCGATCCTCGGTTATGTGGATGGCGTAGAGATACCGGTAGAGAAATTTACCGTGACACTTGTAAAGCCATCCGATAAAGAGAAGGAATTGAAGCGCGTAGAGGCTGCATCATATGATAATGCAGAGGAGTTCCACACATTTTCAAAAGAAGAGGTTTACAGCTTCAGCAAGGAGACAGGTGATCAGAATAAGATTCATCTGACCGATCATCCGGTTGTTCAGGGTATGTTGCTTCTTCGTACAGCGGCTGTAAAATCAGAGGACGTATCCAGAATTGATGTTAAATTTGTAGAGCCATCTTATGCAGAAGAAGAGTTAAAGTGGGCATTTGACGGAAGAGATCATGTGCTGTTCGCAGATGGTTATGTAAAAGCGACGTTCCGTATCAAATAATTGCTGGCATGGAGGGTGTATGAAGGTAAATAAATTCAGCCTGACGTATCTGGCTGGGATGGTTATGATCCTGATATCCGGATGTTTCCCATTCCTAGGATACCGGTTTACCATGAAGGATTATCAGGATGTAAAGGAATGGTTTCCGCTTTTAAATCTGAAAAAGCTTGCAGACCGTTATCAGGCGATGGGAGATATCAATCTGTTTATCCGGATATTGCCTTATCTGGCAATCCTTACCGGGATAGCCGGAATTGTACTGGTTGTGATCTATCTGCGTGGAGACCGGGATACCTGGGACATCTTCAATCTGATGTTTTTTATACCGGCTGTTCTTTCCGGTATTGAATTATTCCTGCTGACACACAGTAAGACGATTCGGGCGATTCATGGGATTATGGAAGAAACAACACGCAGTATGCAGGAAAATGGCTATAAAGGCTTTGCAGGATACCGGCTGGGCTTCTATCTGTTTCTGGCAGGTATCATTATCAGTCTGGTCAGTGCGGTGTGTTTCTTTGCACTGGATCGTGAATAAAATAGAACAGGGGTATGAGAAATGGCAAATGAGAAGATCCTGTTAGTTGAGGATGATTTTGCTTTGGCAATGGGGACGGAATATACATTAAAGACAGAGCATTATGAAGTGGTGCATGCTTCGGATCTTAAGACTGCGAGAAAGTGTCTGCAGCCGGATATCGATCTGGTGCTGCTTGATGTTATGCTACCGGATGGAAATGGTTATGATTTCTGCAGAGAGATCCGTGAGGCAGATAATTATGTTCCGGTCATATTTCTTACAGCAGTATCAGATGAAGTGAATCTGGTGCAGGGACTGGAGCTTGGTGCAGATGATTATATAGCAAAACCATATCGGGTAAAGGAACTGCTGACACGGATCTCTGTGATCCTGAGAAGACAACGGTATAACAATATCAAAAAAACAGATTTGGAAAATGAAGCAGGAGAAGATTTCATTTTCGGACACACCAGACTAGATAATAAACAGTATAAGATCTACCGGAATGAACGGAATATCGACAGTACACCAAGTGAATTTCGTTTGCTTCGGGAACTGACGCTTCATGAGAATCAGGTTATGACACGGAGACAGTTGATCGAACGGTTGTGGGATGTCGATGAGTCATTTGTGGATGATAATACCTTGTCGGTATATATCAAACGATTGAGAGATAAGCTGGAAGAGGATTCGGTATATATCCGTACTGTCCGGGGGATTGGTTATATGTTTGTTCCGGACTCAGCAAATAAGTAAAAACAGTAATAGAAATAAACGGCAGGAGTGCTTGGAATGCATTCCTGCCGTTTTATATATGGTTATTGCTTATTTCAATTTTACATAAGCGGCTGAAACATAGCCGTTGTAGGTTCTACCGTCCTTTGTGAAGGAAATCTGATACCAGTCCTGATATAAGCCTTTGAGTGTAAGCTCTGTTCCATAAGAAACTGTCTGAATAATATCATATCCGGTTCCGGGACCTTTTCTTACATTTAAGACACTGCATATAACCTGCATCTTCTGGCTGCCTTTCTTACTAGCGGTAAGTGCAGATCTGGTTCCCTTGTAAGCCTTTCCATTTGACTTGTTGTAGGCAACGATGCAATAGCTGTATTTGGATGATCCGGCTTCATTGATAATATAAGAAGAAGCGGCGGAGTTGGTGATCGTTTTTAGCTTTGTATACTTCTTTGTTTTATTTGTATAACGATAGATATAATACCCATCTGCATCTGTCTGAGCCTTCCATGTCATTAACTGCTTGGAACCGTAGCTGTTTACAGCTACTCCTGTTACCTTTTTCGGTGGGATCTTAACGGTTATCGTAGCTGCATCACTGATCGAAGTAGCACCGTTTCCGCGGTAATAGGTTTTAACCTTGAATTTATAGGTTCCGTTTGCGGACAGTCCCTTCTGTGTCCAGGAAGTCTTATCGGAAGATAATTTCGCAATCCGTTTCCAGGAAGAACCTGTGGTTCCGTTTTTCATATAAACAAGATAACCTGAAATATTCTTAGAAGATTTCCAGGAAATACTTACAGAGTTATTCTTGGATGGGATAACGGACACGCTTCTGGCATTTGCCGGTTTTGTCATAATAGATACTGTTTTGGAACGATCTGTACGGACATTGTTGCCGGATTTCTTGTAGTAAGCAACAACACAGTATTTGTAAATGGTATTGCCACTTAATTTTTTATCTGTATATGAGGTTGTGCTTTTATTTGTGATCGTTTTAACGCGTACCCATTTACCATTGTCATTTAAACGGTAAACGATATAGCCGGCAACATTTATCTGACCATTCCATTTAACGGTTACGGTATTCTTTGTAGAGGAAGCAGTTATACCTGTGGCCTGGCCGGGACGGGTGTTTCCGTTTATGGAAGAGGAGTATTTGAAAAATGCGCGGCGGCTGCCTTCTTCAAAGTAAGCACGCACTTTATAAGTGTAAGTTGTTCCGCTTGCCAGCTTGGTATCTGTGTAAGTATTGTTTTTGGCTCCTTTTACATAAGCAACGGTTTTGTATTTACCGGTTGCCGGATTGAAACGTACGATGTGGTAGCCGGAAACTTCGGTCTGCGGAGTCCATTCTAAAGTAAGAGAATCCTTTGCCCGTTTGGCGATTGATACCTTATCAATATTCTTTTCCTGTGTAGCGGCATGAACGATATTGGACTCTCCGCCGTTGTAAGCACCGGAATTTGTTCCGTAGAACGCAAGTACCTTGTAACTGTATAAGGTTTCTACCTCCAGACCCTTGTCTGTAAATGAAGTATTGCTTGCACCGACTGTCGTTCCGACATGCTTATATGTATTTGTGCTCTTGTCAAGACGATAGATCTTATAACCATATACATACGGTACTTTATTCCATTTCAAGGATGCCTTCTGCATGGAAGTTGAAGTGATATGCAGATTCTTAACGGCTTCCGGTTTTTTGATGTATCGGAAATTCATATCAACATTACCGCTGATGCCGGCTACAGAGCCGGAAGATGTGTACTGCCAGTAGGAATATTTACCTTCGTAAGATGCATGCACACTGTTGGTTGCAGAATCCCATCCCGGATATTGGGCGAGCCAGATCGGGAACCGTTTTGCCAGTACATCTGCATATACATCATCTGTGAGTAAAGATTTATTTGCATAGACCATAGCGGTGTAATTATTTTTCTCTACCTCTTCACAGAAAGCAGTACAGATCGTAGTTGCGGCAGCAGGGCTTAAGTTTGCCCGTGCAAGTCTGCCGGAATGATTGATGTAGTATTCGTAGTCCATAACAACCGGAAGCTTTATGTTATAGCCTTTGATCAGCTTCATGGTGTAGTTGGCCTCTGCTCTTGCTTCGGCCGTTGTGATCGCCTGGGAATAGACATATACGCCGACATCCAGTCCTGCGGCGAGAGCACCTTCGATGTTTTCCTTATATAATGCGTCTGCTTCCAGCACACCGGATTCTGTGGTACGGAGTGCGACACGGATCAGAGCAAAATTAATTCCGTCTGCCTTGACCTTCTTCCAGTCGATATTGCCCTGCCAGCGGGAGATATCAATACCATTTATAATGTCATAGCCCTTGAACTGTGCATCATGGGCATAGATGCTGGTATCAATGGAAGCCAGAGAAGGATTCTTGATGCTGTCAGATTTTTTCTGAAGCTCCTGAATTGCCTGTGGATCTTCTCCGTATTTTTTATTGATAAGGGCAATCTGTTCCTTTGTTAATGAAGAACTGTCAAATGTTCCCGTTTCTACCATTTCATCAATCTCGTCAGCATATGAAATGTTGGATGACTGGGTAGAAACTGTTGTGTACGCATATTGTGACTGTGCATAGGTCTGACCGGCGATCTTAGGTGCGCTGAAGATCGTGAGACCGGCGACAGCACTGCACAATACCGTGGTAATAAGTTTTTTCACGATAAGCAACCTCCAATTTTTATTTATCCTTAACTAATTTATAATATTTTTTTTACATATAAATGTCAATAATCTGGGGAAATTTAAGAACTATGAAAAAACCAGGTAAAAGATCAGATAAAATCTTTACCAGAAATTTGCACAAAAAAAGCATTTTTGTAGTGCCAAGTCAGTTGATGACGTGTTATAATCAACACGGTAATAAAAATGAAAGGAACATCATATGGAGAAAAAAACAAGATTTTTTGGGGCATTAGGCGGTATGTTTAAAGGACTGGCCCGCCCGGCAGAATATATTAAGACAGGAAAAAGTGCAACATGGTTTTCCATCCATTTGTTGGTGATCCTTGTATGCGTGATTCTTCCGACGTTAGTATTTTATATGCCGGTCAGCAAGAGGATCGGATATAACCGCCTGGCAGATGCGATCGATGACAGAATTGCATATTTCAGTGTAAGTGAAGACGGATTTTATTGTAAGAAGCAGTATGAATTAAAACGTCCGGGAGAAGCATATATCAGAATCGATTCTACGGATTACGATACGGAATCAGATGAGATCGATGAACTTCTTGAGGTTGGACATTATAAGACGATGGTAGTGGTCAGCAATCAGGAGATTCTGCTGTACAGCGATGATTCACCGACCAGGATCAGTTGGAGCAGTGTTTATTCGCACCTGCGTTCGATCGAGAAGCGGGATGTATATGATAAGGATACATTATTAAATCTGACAAGAAAATATGATACTCCGTTATTGATCGGGATTACACTTGTGCTGGCGGTATTGCTGATATTTGTCTATTATGTTGGAACCCTGATATGGGGATTTATCATAAATGCACTCAAGCATGTATTTGGTATCAGTGATGAGATCGGTTTTTCGGATATCGTAAAGGCGTCCACACTTATCAGAACCCCGTGGTTTATAGCGGCGATCCTGATCGCAGGATTTGTATTAAAGGGACAATTTGTATTTTTGTATATTCTGTGTGTGATCATAACATTTGTCTATCTGATCGCAGCAGTCAAATTATATGCAGATGAGATCCTACGGATACCGGAGAAACCGGAAACAAAAGCGGGAGAACAGGAAGATCATGTGCCGGATGAAGAGTATTATGGAGACTGATAATAGTTTCTTAGTATAAAAACAACAAATTAGGAGGCATTATGCGTAAAACTAAAATTATATGTACATTAGGACCATCAACAGATGATGATGATATTTTGAGAAAGCTTATGATCGAGGGAATGAATGTTGCCCGATTCAACTTTTCACATGGAGATCATGCACAGCATAAACGGAACATGGAACGTATCATGAAGTTCAGAACAGAGCTGAACCTTCCGGTTGCAACACTGCTGGATACAAAGGGACCGGAGATCCGTGTAAAAGATTTCAAAAATGGAAAGATTGAACTGAAGCCGGGGCAGACATTTACACTTACAACCGATGAGGTTGAAGGTGATGAGAAGATGGTTTCAATCACATATAAGAATCTTGTAAATGATGTAAAACCGGGAAATACGATACTGATCGATGACGGTCTGATCGAGATGACGGTAGAGCAGGTATCCGAGAATAAGATCGTCTGTCGTGTAGTAAATGGCGGTCCGGTATCCAATCACAAGGGCGTAAATGTACCACGCGTAAATCTGTCCATGCCATACATCAGTGAGCAGGATCGTGCAGATATCATATTTGGTATTGAGAATGACTTTGATTTTATTGCAGCGTCCTTTGTAAGAACGGCAGATGATGTATTGGAGATCCGTAAGATTTTAGATGAGCATGGCTGTGATAATATAAATATTATTTCCAAGATCGAGAATATGCAGGGCGTGGAAAATATCGACGAGATCATTCGTGTATCAGATGGTATCATGGTAGCACGTGGCGATATGGGTGTAGAGATTCCGTTAGAGGATGTTCCTGTAATCCAGAAAATGATCATCAAGAAGGTTTACAATGCAGACAAGCAGGTTGTAACAGCAACCCAGATGCTTGATTCCATGATCAAGAACCCAAGACCGACAAGAGCAGAGGCAACAGACGTTGCAAATGCAATCTATGATGGAACCAGCGCGATCATGCTTTCCGGTGAGACAGCCGCAGGCAAGTATCCGGTAGAAGCACTCCATACCATGATTAAGATCGCAGAACGTGCAGAAGAAGATATTGATTATACAAAACGTTTTTATGAGAGAGGAAATATCCAGAATCCGGATATCACCAGTGCAATCTCCCATGCAACCTGTACAACAGCAATCGGTCTTGGCGCAGCAGCGATCGTAACCGTAACAAAATCAGGAAAAACAGCCCGCATGATTTCTAAATACAGACCGAAATGTCCGATCATCGGATGTTCACCGGTTGAAAAGGTATGTCGTCAGTTAAATCTGTCATGGGGTGTTCAGCCGCTTCTGATCGCAGAGGAGAATAATACGGATGATCTGTTTGAGCATTCTGTAGAAGCTGCGAAGAGAAATCATTACATCAAGGATGGAGAGATCGTTGTTATCACTGCCGGCGTTCCACTTGGTGTTGCCGGAACAACCAACCTGATCAAGGTACATGTTGTTGGACATATCCTTGTAAAAGGTACTTCTGTAAACGAGAAGTCGGTATGTGCTCCTTTATGTGTAGCGGAAACAGAAGAAGATCTTCAGAAAAATTACAATCCGGGAGATATTATTGTAATGAAAGAGACCAGCAATAATATCATGGAACAGTTAAAGACTGCATCTGCGATCGTGTGTGAAAAGGATGGGAAAAATTCACATGCTGCGATTGTAGGCCTCAGTCGTGATGTTCCGGTTATCATCGGAGCAAAGAATGCGACCCAGATATTAAAAACAGGTGCCATCGTTACAGTAAAAGCCAAAGATGGAGTAGTTGTTTCTTAAGTTTGTAACAAATGTAATAAATCTTAATTTTTAAAAAACACTGAAAAACAAGCAAAAACACGGGAATGCCATGTTGACAAGCATTTGAATTGTTGTTATAATGAACCAGAAATGTAACAATTTCGTAACAAATGTTTGATGACATGGCATTTCCATGTCAGGGAGGTAATAAGATGTCCAAAGGAACCAGAAAGATATCCGTTGCGGTAGTAACAGTCAGTCTGGCAGCTACAACGGCATTTGGCGTGATCAAAGCAAATAACATATATGATGATTCAACGATCGGACTCTCATCAGCGCTTGACAGATATGTAGAATCTGTTCAGCTTGAAACGGCTTCAGCCGGAGATGGAAGTACACCGACGGATGCTTCTTCTGAAACAGTTAAGACAGAAACAGCAAAGACTGAGACAAAGAAGACATCAAAAAAGAGTACCAAGAAAGAAGAAAAAACAACAGAAGCTGCGACAGAGGAAACAGAAACGGGAGCGGCAGAGAAAACCTGTAAGTATCCACAGTTTGAAGGAAAGTGTCTTACAACTGTAACGGATGAGGTTAATATCCGTGCTACAGCAAGTGCAGACGGTGAACTGGTCGGAACACTTGGAGCAAATGGTATTGCCCTTGTAAAGGAAAAAGGTGATACATGGACAAAGGTTGCATCTGGTAGCTGTGAAGGATACATAAAGAACGATTTCCTTGTATATGGTGATGATGCAGGTGCTTATGCAGAAGAACATTGCAGCAAGTTGGCAACTGTTACAACAGAAACCTTGAATGTACGTGCCGAGGCAGATGCAGACAGTGAATGTCTTACAATGATCCCTGGTGGAGAATCATATTCAGTAATCGGTCAGGCAGATGGCTGGACAGAAGTAAAGGTTGATGATGAGACTGCCGGTTATGTAAGTTCGGATTATGTTGAAATTTCATATAATACAGTAAAGGCTATCTCGGTAGAAGAGGCTGAAGCTGCAAGAGCAGCAGAAGAGGAAGAATTGAGAAGACAGCAGGAAGAACAGCAGAAGCAGCAGGAGGAAGAGCAGCAGGCAACAGAAACCCCTACGGAAGCTTCGACTGAGACTCCTACAGAAGCACCAACTGAGACACCAACAGAAGCCCCTACGGAAGCACCAACTGAGGCACCGACGGAAGCTCCTACAGAAGCACCTTCTGAGGATCCGGTACCATCCAGTGGTTCAACTGGTGTAGATCTTGCAAATTATGCATTACAGTTTGTTGGTAATCCTTATGTATATGGCGGTACAAGCCTTACAAATGGTGCTGACTGTTCAGGATTTACATTATCCGTATATGCACACTTTGGAATTTCACTTCCACATTCCGCAACTGCTCAGTCTTATTACGGAACAGAAGTAAGTCTTTCAGAGCTGGAACCGGGTGATCTGTTATTCTACGGAACAGACGGAGATATCGGACATGTTGGAATCTATACAGGTGGCGGCATGATCGTACATGCAAGTACAGAAGCAACAGGAATCAAGACATCTGTATATAATTACAGAACTCCGATCAAGGCAGTCAGACTACTTGGACAATAAAGGATAAACAGAATAGAAGAAAAGCCGGTACATGGTGAGTGAACAGGTTCTTGTTTCTCACGGTATGTACCGGCTTTCTTTTTGCATTCGATGAATACAAGACTGTAAATTAAGAAAATATGGGAGATAGAAAAAAGATACATATGCATTTGTGTAGTTTTCATAAATTATATAAATTAATTGTTAATTTGACTAAAAAATGAAAAGCAAACGGTTTCCTTTTGTTTAAAATGACTTGAAAAAATGGCGGTTTATGTTATAATAAGACTATCAATTCGGGGACACCCGAAAAAGAAGGAGTTGGGCAACATGAATTACATAATTAGTGGAAAAAACATCGATGTTACTGAAGGTTTAAAGAATGCAGTATATGACAAGCTGTCCAAGCTTGAGAAATATTTCGCAGAAGATGCTGTTGCACAGGTTACATTTAGTGTAGAGAAAGACAGACAGAAGATAGAAGTTACGATCCCTATGAAAGGACATATCATTCGTGCAGAACAGGTAAGTGATGATATGTATGTATCGATCGATCTTGTGCTAGAAGTAATCGAGAGACAGGTGAACAAGCATAAGAAGAAATTGATCGACAAGGAGCAGAATGCAGCATATCTCCAGAATTCATTTGTAGAAGAAGAAACAGATGAAGATGACGAGATTAAGATCGTTAGAAGCAAGAGATTTGCAGTAAAGCCTATGTATCCGGAAGATGCATGCATCCAGATGGATCTGCTTGGACATAACTTCTATGTATTTAGAAATGCAGAGACAGAAGAAGTAAATGTTGTCTACAAGAGAAAGGGTAATACATACGGATTGATCGAACCAGAATTTTAATCTCGTACCTGCTGCGCAGGGACAGATATTTTCAGAAGCTATAGTCTGAAGAATGTCTGCCTGAGATTTTCGGATAAAAAGAAGGGTCGCCAGACAATTAACGCTGGCGGCTCTTTTTTTGTGGTCAGATTTAAAGAATGAATGTTGATTATTCATCAGTATTTCATAAATGCTTTACCAAAGCTTTTCAGATTCATTCTTGATATAAATTTCATATGATGGTATTATGTACCCTGAGTAATAAGATTTGGATATGAAACCAAGAAAACAGTTAGGAGAATAATAGAATGGGATTATTTGAAAAAGTATTTGGCACACATAGTGAGAAAGAACTGAAGAAGATCGCTCCTATTGTGGACAAGATAGAAGCACTTGATTCTGACATGCAGGCATTGTCCGATGAGGAATTAAGAGCAAAGACAGCAGAATTCAAAGAGAGACTTGCAAATGGGGAAACGCTTGATGATCTGCTGGTAGAAGCATTTGCAGTTGTAAGAGAGGCTGCATACAGAGTGCTTGGCATCAAGCATTATAGAGTACAGTTGATCGGTGGTGTTGTATTACATCAGGGACGTATCGCCGAGATGAGAACCGGTGAAGGTAAGACCCTTGTGTCTACACTTCCTGTATACTTAAACGCACTGGAAGGCAAAGGTGTTCAGGTCGTAACAGTCAACGATTATCTGGCAAAGCGTGATGCTGAATGGATGGGTAAGGTTCATGAGTTCCTTGGACTTACAGTTGGTATTATTTTGAATTCATCTACAAATGATGAAAGACGTGACGCATATGCATGTGACATTACTTATGTAACAAATAATGAACTCGGTTTCGATTACTTAAGAGATAACATGGTTATCTATAAAGAAAAACTTGTGTTAAGAGGACTTCATTATTGTGTAATCGACGAGGTCGACTCTGTATTGATCGATGAGGCGAGAACACCTCTGATCATTTCAGGACAGAGCGGCAAATCGACAGAGCTTTATAAGATGTGCGATTACCTTGCAAGACGTATGAAGCGTGGTGAAGGTGATGGTGAGATCTCCAAGATGGATATGCTGATGAATACAGCAATTGAGGAAGACGGAGATTTTCTTGTAAATGAAAAAGACAAATATGTTATGCTGACAGCAAACGGTGTGAAGGAAGTAGAGCAGTTCTTCCATATCGAGAACCTGTCCGATCCTGAGAATATCGAGATCCAGCATAACATAATTCTTGCACTTCGTGCACATAACCTGATGTTCCGTGACCGTGATTATGTTGTAAAGGATGACGAGGTTTTGATCGTTGATGAATTTACAGGACGTATCATGCCGGGCCGTCGTTTCTCAGACGGACTGCATCAGGCGATCGAAGCAAAGGAAAATGTAAAGGTTAAGAGAGAGTCCAAGACACTTGCTACGATCACATTCCAGAACTTCTTTAATATGTTTGAGAAGAAAGCAGGTATGACAGGTACAGCAAGTACAGAGGAAGAAGAATTCAGAGAGATCTATGGCATGGATGTTGTAGAGATCCCAACCAACCTTCCGGTACAGAGAATTGACCATCCGGATTCTATCTTCAAGACAAAGAAAGAGAAATTAAACGCTATTGTTGAGCAGATCAATGAGAGTTACAGAAAAGGACAGCCTGTTCTGGTTGGTACGATCAATATTGATGCATCTGAGGAACTCAGCCACATGCTCAGCAAGAAAAAAATTCCACATAAGGTATTAAATGCAAAGTTCCATGAGCTTGAGGCAGAGATCGTTGCAGAAGCAGGTCAGAAGAATGCAGTTACGATCGCAACGAACATGGCTGGTCGTGGTACGGATATTAAGCTTGGCGAGGGCGTTGCTGAACTTGGCGGACTTCGTATCATTGGTACAGAACGTCATGAGTCCAGACGAATCGATAATCAGCTCCGTGGACGTTCCGGTCGTCAGGGAGATCCGGGTGAATCCAAGTTCTACCTGTCTCTGGAAGATGATCTGATGAGATTGTTTGGTTCTGAGAGAGTTATGAGCCTTTATGATACATTGAAGATACCGGAGGGCGAAGAGATCCAGCATAAGACAATCTCGAACTTCGTAGAGAAGGCCCAGAAGAAGATCGAAAGCAACAACTTCGCGATCAGAAAGAATCTGTTAGAGTATGACCGTGTAAATAATGAACAGAGAGAGATCATGTATAAGGAGCGTCGGAGAGTCTTAGACGGTGAAGATATGCATGAAGTTATCCTGAAGATGCTCAAGGATGATATCAATGCATGTGTAGATACTGTATGCTCATCAGAAGCTGCACCAGAAGAGTGGAATATTGTAGAGCTTGACAATATGATCCGTGAGATCATTCCATTTACAGAACCAATCGCACTTACTGAGCATGAGATCAAAAAGGGTGACACAGAAGAACTCAAAGAGAGACTGTATAATGAGGCTGTGGAACTCTACCATGAGAAAGAAAAAGAATTCCCAAGTCCGGAAGATATGCGTGAGATCGAGCGTATTATCCTTCTGAAGGTAATTGATAGAAAATGGACTGACCATATCGACGATATGGAACAGTTAAAGCAGGGCATCGGACTTCAGTCACTGGGTCAGAGAGATCCTGTTGTAGAATATAAGTTTGCCGGTTATGACATGTTCAATGAAATGACAAGAGCAATTCAGGAGGATACAGTAAAACTGCTTCTTCGTGTTAAGGTTGAACAGAAGGTTGAACGTGAGGAAGTAAATAAAGTTACAGGAACAAACAAGGATGATACTGTATCCAGAGGACCTGTAAAGAAAGCAAAAAAAATCGGAAGAAATGATCTGTGCCCATGCGGCAGCGGTAAGAAATATAAAAACTGCTGCGGACGGAACGAATAGAAATAATGTGTTGCGGATGCAACCGATAAAGTAGGTGAGAAATTAATGATAGAGACAGACCAGTTTAAGTTCACACTGAATCAGTACAGACAACCATTAATGGAAGTAAGGGATTCACTTTGACATCGCTGGCAGAAAAGACAGCATAGGAAAATTACAATATGAGATGGAACAGCCGGGCTTCTGGGATGATGTAGCAAAGTCAACCAGTGTTTCCAGACAGTTAAAGAAGCTGCAGGATTCGCTGGAGGAATATCAGAAGCTGGAACAGGATTTTTCAGATATTGAAACCCTGATTCAGATGGCGGAAGAAGAGGGCGATTCCTCTATGATAGAGGAAATCGGTGAGATGCTGACAGCATTTCAGAAGGAATTCGAAAATTACAGGATCAGTCTTCTGCTGTCGGATGAGTTTGATGGTTACGATGCCGTTATGACGCTTCATGCAGGAGCCGGCGGGACAGAGTCCTGTGACTGGACATCGATGTTATACAGAATGTATACCAGATGGGCGGAAAAGCACGGTTTCAAGGTGGAAGTGCTTGACTATCTGGAAGGTGATGAGGCTGGCATTAAGTCGGTTACGATACAGATCAGTGGACAGAATGCTTATGGATATCTGAAATCAGAAAAAGGAGTACATCGTCTGGTTCGTATTTCACCGTTCAATGCAGCAGGCAAGCGGCAGACTTCATTTGCTTCCTGCGATGTGATACCGGAGATAGAGGAAGACCTGGAAGTGGATATCAATGAAGATGATCTCCGGATCGATACTTACAGATCGAGCGGAGCCGGTGGACAGCACATCAATAAGACATCATCGGCGGTTCGTATCACGCACATTCCGACCGGTATCGTAGTACAATGCCAGAATGAGCGTTCACAGCATATGAATAAGGATAAGGCTATGCAGATGCTGAAGTCTAAGCTGTATCTGATCAAGAAACAGGAGAATTTGGATAAGATTTCGGATATTCGGGGTGAGATACTGGAGAATGGATTTGGAAGCCAGATTCGGTCTTATGTTATGCAGCCGTATACGATGGTGAAGGATCACCGGACAGGTGAAGAAAGCGGAAATGTTGCCGCAGTTTTAGATGGAGAACTCGACGGATTTATGAATGCATATTTAAAATGGTGCAGCCGGAGTGAGTCGTAATATACAAAAAAGAATGCAAAAAGGAGAGACACCCACATGGTAAATATAGCAGTATTAGGTTATGGTACAGTTGGTTCAGGCGTGGTTGAAGTAATCAATACAAATCACGAGATCATTAATAAGAGAGCGGGAGAAGAGATTAACATCAAGTATGTTCTTGATCTGAGAGATTTCCCGGGAGATCCTGTACAGCAGATACTGACACATGACTTCAATGACATCTTAAACGATGATGAAGTAAAGGTTGTTGTCGAAGTAATGGGAGGAATCAATCCTGCCTATACATTTGTAAAACAGTGCCTTGCAGCAGGCAAAAGTGTAGCAACATCCAATAAGGAACTGGTAGCTTCTCACGGACCGGAATTACTTGCGATCGCAAAAGAGAACAATGTGAATTTCTTATTTGAGGCATCTGTTGGCGGTGGTATTCCGATCATCCGTCCATTAAATACCTCTATCACAGCAGATGAAGTAACAGAGATCACAGGTATCTTAAACGGAACAACAAATTATATCCTGACCAAGATGGATCAGGAAGGTGCATCTTATGATGAAGTGCTGAAGCAGGCACAGGATCTGGGATATGCAGAAAGAAATCCGGAAGCAGACGTAGAAGGTGGAGATGCGTGTAGAAAGATCGCTATCCTGACTTCTATCGTATATGGAAAGCATCTGGATTACACTAAAATCCATACAGAAGGAATCACAAAGATCTCAACAGAAGATTTCAAATATGCAGATGCACTTGGTGTATCGATCAAATTAGTAGGTACGACTAAAAAGGAAGGAGATACCTTATACTCCTTCGTTGCACCTATGATGCTGGACGAGAACCATCCATTATCCGGTATCCATGATGTATTCAATGGCATATTTGTACATGGAAATGTTGTAGATGATATCATGTTCTATGGAAGAGGAGCCGGAAAGCTTCCAACAGCATCCGCCGTTGTATCCGATGTTGTAGACGAAGTAAAACATATGGGTAAGAATATTATGGCAAGTTGGGATGCAGAAGCACTTCCGATCGGTGATTTCAGAGATGCGGTTAATCGTTTCTTCATACGAGTAAGTGCAGATGCGATCACAAAAGATGAGATCCAGAAGCTGTTTGGTGATGTGACATATGTAACAGCAGAAGGTGTGGACGGAGAGCTTGCATTTATCACTTCGTCCATGACTGAGGGCAGTTTTGCTGATATTACAGCTAAAATTGATAAAATTTTCAGCATAATCAGAGTAGCATTTTAGAGAAAAAAGTTGTATAACCATAAGATGGCCGATGTAAAAACGGGTTATCACTATATGGAAATAACCGGATGATCAGATGAAAAGAAAAGGAGGACACCGATGAAAAGAGCCGACTACATTAGCTGGGATCAGTATTTTATGGGTATTGCACTGTTGTCAGCAGAGAGAAGCAAAGATCCTTCCACTCAGGTTGGTGCATGTATCGTAGACGATAATAATCGTATTCTGTCGGAAGGGTATAATGGTATGCCTGCCGGATGTGAAGATGATATCATGCCATGGGGAAAGATTGGTGATCCTTTGAACAATAAATATTTCTTTGTGTGTCATGCAGAATTGAATGCCATCCTGAATTACAGGGGCGGCAGCTTAAAGGACGCAAGACTTTATTCGACCTTATTTCCTTGCAATGAATGCGCGAAAGCAATCATTCAGTGTGGGATAAAAGAGGTGATCTATCTGTCGGATAAATATGCCAGTACCGACAGCACGATGGCATCCAAGAGAATGTTTGATATGGCAGGAGTTACTTATCGGCCATATGAAGTAAAAGGAAAGAAGATAACGATAGATTTATGATGATTGTAAAAGAAAGCAACAGCAGAGAAGACACATACAGGATCGGACGGGAGCTTGGCGAACAGGCGGTTCCGGGACAGGTATTCTGTTTCTTTGGAGATCTGGGCGTAGGAAAGACGATATTTTCACAGGGATTTGCTAAAGGTCTTGGAGTCGATGATATTGTGAACAGCCCTACATTTACGATCGTGAAAGAATATGATGACGGACGGCTTCCGTTGTATCATTTTGATGTCTATCGGATCGGAGATGTGGATGAGATGGAAGAGATCGGCTACAATGAGATGGTATACGGTGATGGAGTATGCCTGATCGAATGGGCAAATCTGATCGAAGAGATCCTTCCGGATCATTATCAGAAGATAACGATTGAAAAAGACCTTGAAAAAGGGACAGATTATAGAAAGATAACGATAGAAGAGGTTTAAAGATATGAAGATCCTCGCTCTGGACAGCTCAGGGCTGGTTGCATCCGTTGCCTTATTAGAGAATGACAATCTGGTTGCAGAATTTACAGTAAATAACAAAAAGACACATTCACAGACCTTGCTTCCAATGCTGGACGAGGTTGTAAACGCAGCAGGTATTGAGCTTGATGCAGTAGATGCGATCGCGATCGCAGCAGGTCCGGGGTCATTTACCGGACTGCGTATCGGAGCAGCAACGGTAAAAGGACTGTCGCTTGCACTTGATAAGCCGGTTGTGCCTGTTCCGACACTGGAAGGACTTGCATACAATTTCTGGGGAAGTGACAGGCTGATCTGTCCGATCATGGATGCCAGAAGAAATCAGGTCTATACTGGATTGTACAGATTTGACGAAGCAGGTAATCTGGTTACAGAGATGGATCAGATACCGATGGATGTAAATGAGTTGATCGATCTGCTTCTTGAAAAAGATGAAGAAGTGCAGTTTACAGGTGATGGCATACAGGTGTATGGATCTCAGATCCTGTCAAAGATGAAGCATGCACGTCTGGCACCGGCACATCTGAACAAACAGAAGGCTGGATCAGTCGCATATGCCGGCGCTTACCGGTATGCGCATGAACAATATATAAATGGAGATGATTTTGCTCCTGAATATCTGAGAATGTCTCAGGCAGAAAGAGAAAGAAAAGAGAAAGGTGAAAGAAATGAGTAATAGCGTCAGTGATGGCGGGGCGGCGGGGCCCTATTTAGACAACATTGAGATAAGAGAAGGCGATGAGGAACAGTTGCTTGATATTGTTTCTCTGGGAGAAAAAGTATTTATGAGTTCCTGGAATGAGCAGATGGTTGCGACATCCATGTATGGAACGTATGATACCGTGCTTACAGCAGTTGACACAACGAAGGATGACAAGGTGGTTGGTTATTGTATCTTTACTGCACCGTGTGAGGATTGTGAACTGCTTCGGATTGCTGTTGATAAAGATTACAGGAAATGTGGAATCGGACACAGACTGATGAAAGAAATGATCCGCATGTGTGTAGAAGACAATGGAGAAAAGATCTTCTTGGAGGTTCGTGAGTCTAATGACGCAGCAATATCAATGTATGAATCACTAGGCTTCGATGAGATTTCCAGAAGGAAAGATTATTATAAAAAACCAACAGAAGATGCTGTTATCATGGAACTGAAGTGTTCACATTCATAATACATAGATGACAGGAATTCCCACTACAAAAGATGCATTTTTTCTATTATAATCGACAATAGAAAAGATACAGAGATCGCCGGGGAACCGGAAGATCAGGAGGAAATTATGATGGATGTAATACGCTGCAATATGTGTGGGAAAGAATTGTCAGTCAGAAATGACATTTTGATGGAAGATGCAATTATAATTTCAAAAAAGTGGGGATACTTCTCAAAGAAAGATGGAGAAACCCACAGGATCTGTATATGCGAAGATTGTTATGACCGGCTGGCAGACAGCTTTGCAGTACCGGTACAGAGAGACGAAACGGCAGAATATATGTAGAACCAGAGAGTCATTTGAATATAAAATGACTCTTTTTTCCTTACAGGAGAAATGGTTTACAGACAGAGTGGAAATAGAAGTTGGAGGATAGAATATGTTAGATGTATGTTTGCTTGGTACAGGCGGAATGATGCCACTTCCGTACAGAGCGTTGACATCCATGATGATACGATACAATGGCAGCTCTATATTAGTTGATTGTGGTGAAGGAACGCAGGTAGCAGTCAAACAGCAGGGATGGAGCTTCAAACCGATCGATGTGATCCTGTTCACACATTTTCATGCAGATCATATCAGCGGATTGCCTGGGCTACTCCTGACAATCGGAAATGCAGAACGAAAGGATCCGGTTCTGATGGTTGGGCCAAAACGGTTGGAACGGGTAGTGAACTCTCTGCGCGTGATCGCACCGGAGCTTCCATTTGAGATACAGTTTAAAGAACTGACAGAGGAAGAAGAAGAATTTGAAGTGTGTGGCTTACGTGCAAATGCGTACCGGGTAAATCATAATGTTACCTGTTATGGATATTCATTTGAGCTTGACCGTGCTGGTAAATTCGATGTGGAACGTGCACGTGCACAGGAGGTTCCGATGCAGATCTGGAATACATTGCAGAAGGGCATGACGATAGAACTGGACGGCAGGCTCTATACACCGGATATGGTTATGGGACCGGATCGGAAAGGGCTTAAGGTCACATATTGTACAGATACCCGTCCGACACCACTTATTACAAAACATGCGGCAGGCTCAGACTTGTTTATCTGCGAAGGAATGTATGGTGAACCGGACAAATACGAAAAGGCAGTTTCCCATAAGCATATGACAATGTATGAGGCGGCGGAGATTGCGAAAGAGGCAGAAGTAAAACAGATGTGGCTGACACATTATAGTCCGTCCCTGATCAAGCCGATGCAGTACATGGATGAAGTAAGAAAAATATTCCCGGCTGCGGTTGCAGGAAAAGACCGGATGGAGACAACGTTAAAATTTGCAGACTGATACAGACGGTAAAACAGGAAAAAGAGGAAGATGAAAATGGAGAAAAAAGATATAAAGATTCTGGCAATTGAATCATCTTGTGATGAGACTTCAGCGGCTGTCGTCGTAAACGGTAGGGAAGTATTATCAAATATCATATATTCACAGATTGACATTCACACACTGTATGGCGGCGTTGTTCCTGAGATAGCGTCAAGAAAACACATCGAGAAAGTGAATCAGGTAATAAGGACTGCACTGAAAGAAGCAGACTGTACTCTGGATGATATAGATGCGATCGCAGTTACATATGGGCCGGGCTTAGTAGGAGCTTTGCTGGTTGGAGTAGGAACGGCAAAGGCGATCAGCTATGCAAAGAATATCCCGTTGGTAGGCGTTCATCATATAGAGGGACATATTGCTGCTAATTTTATAGAAGATAAGACATTGGAACCGCCATTTATGTGTCTGGTTGTATCCGGCGGGCATACCCATCTGGTAAAGGTGACAGACTACGGGCAGTTTGAGATCCTTGGTGTGACCAGAGATGATGCGGCAGGTGAAGCATTTGACAAAGTAGCAAGAGCTATCGGACTTGGATACCCGGGTGGACCGAAGGTAGATAAGCTTGCAAAAGAGGGAAATCCGGATGCAATTGAATTCCCTAGAGCAAAGATTTCCGATTCTGCATATGATTTTAGCTTCAGTGGTCTGAAGTCTGCAGTTTTAAATTATATCAATCAGAAGGAAATGAAGAATGAGGAGATCAACCGCGCAGATGTAGCGGCATCCTTCCAGAAAGCGGTAACGGATGTACTGACAGAACATACCATCTATGCAGCCAGGAAATATGGCATGGATAAAGTTGCGCTGGCAGGCGGTGTTGCATCCAACTCAGCACTTCGTGCATCGATGAAAGCGGCCTGCGAAAAAGCAGGAATTCAGTTATATTATCCGGCACCGATCCTTTGCACCGATAATGCAGCCATGATCGGAGCGGCTGGTTATTATGAATTCATAAAAGGTACCAGACACGGGCTGGATCTGAATGCAGTTCCAAATCTGAAATTAGGCGAGCGGTAGAAGGATACAGTAAGAAGTGAATGCAGATTGCTCTGCTGCTTTGTGAGTGTTTGTAAATATATGGTGAAAGAATACAATATGAAACAAATAATAAAGGCAAAAAAGATAAAAGGATAGAAGAGAAAACATGAAGACAACGGCGATCATACTTGCGGCAGGAAAAGGCAGCCGAATGCACAGTAAAATTGAAAAACAGTTCATGGAGCTTGGAGGCTATCCTGTAATTTATTATGCATTAAAAGCTTTTGAAGAAAGTCCTGTGGATTCCATCATTCTTGTAACAGGAAAAAACAGTGTGGAATATTGCAGGCATGAGATCATAGAGAAATATCATTTTACAAAGGTTGTATCTGTAGTAGAGGGCGGTGAAAATCGGTATGATTCTGTATATAATGGTTTGTGTGCATGTCCGGAGACCGATTATGTCATGATCCATGACGGCGCAAGACCATTTGTGACACAGGATATGGTCGTTAGATCGATCCAGACACTGGCAGATTACAAAGCGTGTACGGTGGGGATGCCTGTAAAGGATACGATAAAGATCGTAAATGAAAATCGGATTGGAATGGCGACTCCTGCAAGAGAGTATCTGTGGCAGATTCAGACCCCACAGAGCTTTGATTATAAATGTCTGATGAAGTGTTATCAGAAGATGATGAAGAAACGGGCAGATGGGGCAGCAATAGCAGTGACGGATGATACGATGGTGGTCGAAGAATACGGTAAGATACAGGTGAAAGTGATTGAGGGCAGCTATACAAATATAAAGATTACGACACCGGAAGATATGCGTATTGGACAGGAATTTCTGCAAAAACAGGGGTAAAAAAGTACTTGAAAATACCAGTCACAAAAAAATGAAATAATTTGAAAAAATGTGTTGACATAGAAAAACAGAAGTGCTAATATATACAAGTCGCCGGTCAAAAGGAGACTTAAACAACTGGATGGAGAGATATCGAAGTGGTCATAACGAGGCGGTCTTGAAAACCGTTTGTCCGAAAGGGCGCGAGGGTTCGAATCCCTCTCTCTCCGCTGACTTTTCAATAAACAAAGATGGAAAGTTCAAGCGCTTGATACTAGGAGAAGTACCCAAGCGGTTGAAGGGGCTCCCCTGGAAAGGGAGTAGGCCGTTAATAGCGGCGCGAGGGTTCAAATCCCTCCTTCTCCGTTAAGTTTTACTGGTACAGGCGAAAAC